>NZ_CM001558.1:1897561-2503064 GCF_000281895.1 Pseudomonas fluorescens Q2-87
GGTGCACCGGCCACCGCGGCGTGAAAGGCGCGCAGGGCTTTGGAACGATCTTCGGGCAGCAATAAGTCCAGGTAGTCCAGGTCTGCTGGCAGCGGATGGCGCGGATCGAAGCCGAACAAGGCCTGGGTGCCTCGGGACCAACTGATCTGCCCGGTCTCGATGTCCCATGACCAGGCACCCAGGCGCGCACCGTTCAGGGCGGCCAGCAACTGCGGCGCGCTGTCCCAGCTTTGCTCGGACCGTTTCGGGTCGAGCGCCTGGATTCGCGGCAGGGGCGGGAGGTGGTCAGCGGGTTTGGGCATTGTTTAAAGAGCCTTGACAGGTTGAGCGTTGGGCACGGGCGTTGCGGCTCTATAGGAGTAGCACAACCTATGCCCTTGTCCCTGGCAGATCGACTTGTGCGTCCAGTAAGGCCATGAAAGCCCGTGCAGCGTTCGACAGCGTGCGTTCGGTGTGCAGGATATAGCCTAGCTGGCGACTGAGCTGTATGCCTGGCAAAGGGATGCGCGCCACCTGCTCGTCGAGCATGGTGCGCGGCAAAACGCTCCAGGCCAGGCCGATGGAGACCATCATTTTTATGGTTTCCAGATAATTCGTGCTCATGGCGATGTTCGGCGTCAGGCCCTGGGCTTCGAACAGCCGCTGCACGATGTGATGGGTAAAGGTATTGCCACCCGGGAAAACCGCCGGATGCAAGGCAATATCCGCCAGGCTGACCGCCTCGTTGCCCAACAGCGCATGTTCCGGGGCGACCACGAAATCCAGCGGGTCGTCCCACACGGGCGTGGCGCGCACCAGCGTGTGGGGTTCGGGAGCAAGGGTAATGACCGCCAGTTCCGCCCGGCCATGGAGGATTTCCTCGTAGGCCACTTCCGAATCCAGGAACTGAATGTCCAGCGCCACCTGCGGGTAGCGTCGGGTGAACTCCCTCAACAAGGGCGGTAAACGGTGCAGGCCGATGTGATGGCTGGTGGCGAGTGTCAGGCGCCCGGTCACTTCGCCGGTCAGGTTGGTCAGGGCGCGGCGGGTGTCGTCCAGCACGTTGAGAATCTGATAGGCCCGTGGCAGAAGGGCCCGGCCGGCTTCCGTCAGGCCTACTTCGCGGCCCAGGCGGTCGAACAGGCGCACCTTGAGTTGCTGCTCAAGGCCGGCAATGCGCTTGCTGATGGCCGGCTGGGTCAAGTGCAGGCGTTCACCAGCACCGGAGAAGCTACCTGTCTCGGCGATGGCAATAAAGGCATTGAGATTGGCGAGGTCCATGGTGGTTTCGCTTGGATTCCAGTTGGTTATGCAAAGTATGAAAAATATGAATTTGAGTTATTTAATGTAACCCCATAGCATCAGCCTCACAAGCCGAGGGGTCATTGATTCCATTCAAGACCCAGGGCATAGAAACAAGCTGATGAGGAACCGTCTGATGGCCGGCAAAACGCTCTACGACAAGCTCTGGGATTCGCATTTGGTCAAGCAGCGCGACGATGGCTCGGCGCTGATCTACATCGATCGTCACATCATTCATGAAGTGACTTCGCCGCAAGCTTTTGAAGGCCTGCGCCTGGCCGGACGCAAGCCTTGGCGTATCGATGCCAACATCGCGACCCCGGACCACAACGTACCGACTACGCCGGAGCGCAAGGGCGGCATCGAAGCCATTGCCGACCAGGTCTCGCGTTTGCAGGTGCAGACCCTCGACGATAACTGCGATGAATACGGCATCGTCGAATTCAAGATGAACGACGTGCGCCAAGGCATCGTCCACGTCATCGGCCCGGAGCAGGGCGCGACCTTGCCGGGCATGACCGTGGTTTGCGGCGACTCGCACACCTCGACCCACGGCGCATTCGGCGCCTTGGCCCATGGCATCGGCACTTCCGAGGTCGAGCACGTGCTCGCCACCCAATGCCTGGTCGCCAAGAAAATGAAGAACATGCTGGTGCGCGTCGAGGGCAAGCTGCCGTTCGGCGTGACCGCCAAGGACATCGTCCTGGCCGTGATCGGCAAGATCGGCACCGCCGGTGGTAACGGCCATGCCATCGAGTTCGCCGGCAGCGCGATCCGCGACCTGTCCGTCGAAGGCCGCATGACCATCTGCAACATGTCCATCGAGGCCGGTGCCCGCGTGGGCCTGGTGGCCGCCGATGAAAAAACCGTGGAATACGTCAAGGGCCGTCCGTTCTCGCCAAAAGGCGCGGAATGGGACCTGGCGGTCGAGGCCTGGAAAGACCTGGTGTCCGATGCCGATGCCAAGTTCGACACCGTGGTCGAACTCGACGCGACCCAGATCAAGCCGCAAGTCAGCTGGGGTACTTCGCCTGAGATGGTGCTGGCTGTGGACCAGAACGTGCCGGATCCGGCCAAGGAAATGGACCTGGTCAAGCGCGACTCCATTGTCCGCGCCTTGAAATACATGGGGCTGAGCGCCAACCAGGCGATCACCGACATCCAGCTCGACCGCGTATTCATCGGCTCCTGCACCAACTCGCGGATCGAAGATTTGCGTGCCGCTGCCGTTATCGCCAAGGGCCGCAAGGTTGCCTCGACCATCAAGCAGGCCATCGTGGTGCCGGGCTCGGGTCTGGTGAAGGCCCAGGCTGAAGCGGAAGGGCTGGACAAGATTTTCCTCGAGGCCGGTTTCGAATGGCGCGAGCCAGGCTGCTCGATGTGCCTGGCGATGAACCCGGATCGTTTGGAGTCGGGCGAGCATTGCGCCTCCACCTCCAACCGTAACTTCGAAGGCCGCCAGGGCGCCGGTGGTCGTACGCACCTGGTGAGCCCGGCCATGGCCGCGGCGGCGGCTGTGAATGGCCGTTTCGTCGACGTCCGCGAATTGATCTGAAGGAGCGCAGCATGAAAGCTTTTACCCAGCACACCGGTCTTGTCGCGCCTTTGGATCGTGCCAACGTCGACACCGACCAGATCATTCCCAAGCAGTTCTTGAAGTCCATCAAGCGCACCGGCTTCGGCCCGAACCTGTTCGATGAGTGGCGCTACCTGGATGTCGGCCAGCCGTACCAGGACAACTCCAAGCGGCCGTTGAACAAGGATTTCGTGCTCAACGCCGAGCGCTACCAGGGCGCCAGCGTGCTGCTGGCCCGCGAGAACTTCGGCTGCGGTTCGAGCCGCGAGCACGCGCCTTGGGCCCTGGAAGAGTACGGTTTTCGCAGCATCATCGCGCCAAGCTACGCCGACATCTTCTTCAACAACAGTTTCAAGAACGGTTTGCTGCCGATCATCCTCAGCGACGCTGAAGTGGATGAGCTGTTCCAGCAGGTTGAGGCCAACCCTGGCTATCAGCTGCAAATCGACCTCGCGGCCCAGACCGTGACCCGTCCCGACGGCAAGGTGCTGAGTTTCGAGATCGACGCGTTCCGCAAGCATTGCCTGCTCAACGGTCTGGACGATATCGGCCTGACCCTGCAGGACGGTGAGGCGATTGCCGCGTTCGAAGCCAAGCATCGGGCGAGCCAGCCTTGGTTGTTTCGCGATGCTTGATTGATTTGAGATTGAGGCAGGCAGTGCCGGCCTCTTCGCGGGCAAGCCCGCTCCCACAGGGGTTCTGTGAACATCACAAATCCAATGTGGGAGCGGGCTTGCTCGCGAAGGTGGCGGCACTAACAACGGCAAGCTACAACCCAAAAGGAAGTCCCATGACCAGCACCGCCCACAGTCAGGTAGTACAAAAGCAATTCGGTGAACAGGCCTCGGCCTATCTGAGCAGTGCTGTTCACGCCCAGGGCGCTGAATTCGCGTTGCTACAGGCTGCGTTGGCCGGTCGGGGCGATGCCCGCGTGCTGGATCTGGGATGTGGAGCCGGCCATGTGAGTTTCCACGTGGCGCCGCTGGCCGATGAAGTGGTGGCCTATGATTTGTCCCAGCAAATGCTCGACGTGGTCGCCACGGCGGCTGCCGAGCGTGGCTTGGGCAATATCAGCACGGTATGCGGCGCCGCCGAGCGCCTGCCGTTCGCCGACGCTGAGTTCGACTTCGTGTTCAGCCGTTATTCGGCGCATCATTGGAGCGACCTGGGCCTGGCGTTGCGCGAGGTGCGCCGCGTGCTCAAGCCGGGCGGGGTAATGGCGTTCATTGATATCCTGTCGCCGGGTACGCCGTTGCTGGACACCTACCTGCAAAGCATTGAAGTGCTGCGCGACACCAGCCATGTGCGCGATTATTCGGCCGCGGAATGGCTGCGCCAGGTCAGCGAAGCGGGGTTGCACACCCGCAGCACCGCTCGCCAGCGTCTGCGCCTGGAGTATCACTCCTGGGTCGAGCGCATGCGCACCCCCGAAGTGATGCGGGCGGCGATCTTGCAGCTGCAGCGCTCGATGGGCGACGAAGTGCGTGAATATTTTGAGATTGAGGCCGATGGTTCGTTCAGTACTGACGTACTGGTGCTGTGGGCCGAGCGATAGCATTTTTCCCGGCCAGGCCAAGGGTACAAAGCCCCGGCCCATGTCGACAGAGCAAACGAGGAAAGCATGAGCAAGCAGATTCTGATTCTCCCAGGTGATGGCATTGGCCCGGAAATCATGGCCGAAGCGGTCAAGGTCCTGGAATTGGCGAACGACAAGTACAGCCTGGGCTTCGAACTGAGCCACGACGTGATCGGCGGCGCTGCCATCGACAAGCACGGCGTGCCCCTGGCCGATGAAACCCTCGACCGTGCCCGCGCAGCCGATGCCGTGCTGCTGGGCGCCGTGGGCGGCCCGAAATGGGACAAGATCGAGCGCGACATTCGTCCTGAACGCGGCCTGTTGAAGATTCGTGCGCAACTGGGCCTGTTCGGCAACCTGCGTCCGGCGATTCTGTACCCGCAACTGGCCGATGCCTCCAGCCTGAAGCCGGAAATCGTCTCGGGCCTGGACATCCTCATCGTTCGTGAGCTGACCGGCGGTATCTACTTCGGCGCCCCCCGTGGCACCCGTGAGCTGGATAATGGCGAGCGCCAGGCCTACGACACCCTGCCTTACAGCGAAAGCGAAATCCGCCGTATCGCCCGGGTCGGTTTCGACATGGCCCGCGTGCGTGGCAAGAAGCTGTGCTCGGTAGACAAGGCCAATGTGCTGGCGTCCAGCCAACTGTGGCGTGAAGTGGTCGAGCAGGTTGCCAAGGATTACCCGGACGTCGAATTGAGCCACATGTACGTCGACAATGCCGCCATGCAATTGGTGCGTGCGCCAAAGCAGTTCGACGTGATCGTCACCGACAACCTGTTCGGCGACATCCTGTCCGACGAAGCGTCGATGCTCACCGGCTCCATCGGCATGCTGCCATCGGCCTCCCTGGACGCCAACAACAAGGGTATGTATGAGCCATGCCACGGTTCGGCGCCGGACATCGCCGGGCAGGGCATTGCCAACCCGTTGGCAACCATTCTGTCGGTGTCGATGATGCTGCGTTACAGTTTCAATCAGGTCGCTGCCGCCGACGCCATCGAGAAGGCCGTCAGCGTGGTGCTGGACCAAGGCTTGCGCACCGGTGACATCTGGTCGGCCGGTTGTACCAGAGTCGGTACCCAGCAAATGGGCGACGCAGTAGTCGCCGCGCTGCGGAATCTGTAATCTTTCGGGCCCACCGCTTCGACGGTGGCCCACTTTTGTATAGGTGTAGTTGCGATGAAACGTGTAGGTCTGATCGGTTGGCGCGGCATGGTCGGTTCCGTGCTCATGCAGCGAATGCTGGAAGAGCAGGATTTCGATCTCATTGAGCCGGTGTTTTTCACCACGTCCAACGTGGGTGGCCAGGGCCCGTCCGTGGGCAAGGACACCGGTGTGCTCAAGGATGCCTACAGCATCGAAGAGCTCAAGACCCTCGACGTGATCCTGACTTGCCAGGGCGGCGACTACACCAGCGAAGTCTTCCCTAAGCTGCGTGAAGCCGGCTGGCAGGGTTACTGGATCGACGCCGCTTCCAGCCTGCGCATGCAGGACGACGCGGTGATCGTCCTCGACCCGGTGAACCGCAAGGTCATCGACCAGCAGTTGGACGCGGGCACCAAGAACTACATCGGCGGCAACTGCACCGTCAGCCTGATGCTGATGGGTTTGGGCGGCTTGTTCGAGGCCGGTCTGGTGGAATGGATGAGCGCCATGACCTACCAGGCGGCTTCTGGTGGCGGCGCGCAGCACATGCGTGAGCTGATCAAGCAAATGGGCGTGACCCACGGCGCTGTCGCTGATGAACTGGCCAACCCGGCCAGCGCCATCCTGGACATCGACCGCAAGGTCGCCGAGGCGATGCGCAGCGATGCGTACCCGACCGAGAATTTTGGCGTGCCGCTGGCCGGCAGCCTGATCCCATGGATCGACAAGGAACTGCCCAACGGCCAGAGCCGTGAAGAGTGGAAGGCCCAGGCCGAGACCAACAAGATCCTCGGTCGCTTCAAGAGCCCGATTCCGGTGGACGGCATCTGCGTGCGCATCGGTGCCATGCGTTGCCACAGCCAGGCGCTGACCATCAAGCTGAACAAGGACGTGCCGATCGCCGACATCGAAGGGCTGATCAGCCAGCACAACCCTTGGGTCAAACTGGTGCCGAACAACCGCGAGATCAGCATGCAGGAGCTGAGCCCGACCAAGGTCACCGGCACCTTGAACGTCCCGGTTGGGCGTTTGCGCAAACTGAACATGGGCTCGCAATTCGTCGGCGCCTTCACCGTTGGCGACCAACTGCTGTGGGGCGCGGCCGAACCGCTGCGTCGCATGCTGCGGATCCTGCTCGAGCGTTGATCGATTGCTGCTGTGAAAGAACCCGTGCCTTGTGAGAGGTGCGGGTTTTTTTATCGGCTCAAAAATGCTCTGCCAACCGTGGGAGCGGGCTTGCTCGCGAATGCGGTAGATCAGTTTGCATCAATATTGAATGTGACGTCGTCTTCGCGAGCAAGCCCGCTCCCACACGGGATCTTCAGTGGGCACAGACCTGTGGGAGCGAGCCTGCTCGCGATGGGGCCAGCCCAGATACCACAAATCCCCCCGCCAATTGCCCGCATACCCATCACCCGGTAAAGTGCCGCTCCCCACGTTTTACCTGAGGTAGACCCATGAGCCAGTCCTTTGATATTGCCGTGATCGGCGCCACCGGTACTGTCGGCGAAGCCCTCGTGCAGATTCTCGAAGAGCGGGACTTCCCGGTCGGCAACCTGCACCTGCTGGCCAGCAGCGAGTCGGCAGGCAGTTCGGTGATGTTTCGCGGTAAAAACGTGCGGGTGCGCGAAGTCGACGAATTCGATTTCAGTAAAGTCCAACTGGTCTTTTTCGCCGCGGGGCCCGCAGTGACTCTGAGTTTCGCCCCGCGTGCCACGGCCGCCGGTTGCGCGCTGATCGATCTGTCCGGCGCCTTGCCGCCGGAGCAGGCGCCGCAGATCGTGCCCGAAGCCAATGCCCCTGTGCTGGCTGGCCTGGGCAAACCGTTGCAGGTCGGCAGCCCCAGCGCTTCGGCCATCGTGCTGGCAGTCGCCCTGGCGCCGCTGCGTGACTGCCTGGATATTCAGCGCATCAGCGTGACCGCCAGCCTCGCGGTGTCCGCCCAGGGCCGTGCCGCCGTGAGCGAACTGGCGCGCCAGACCGCCGAGTTGCTCAATGCCCGTCCACTGGAGCCGAAGTTCTTTGACCGGCAGATGGCGTTCAATCTGCTGGCACAGGTCGGCACCCCGGATGAACAGGGTCATACGCAACTGGAAAAGCGTCTGGTGCGCGAGTTGCGCCAGGTCCTGAATCAACCTTTATTAAAGATTTCCGTCACTTGCATTCAAGCCCCGGTGTTTTTCGGCGATAGCTTTAGCGTGACTGTGCAGTCTGCAGGCGCCATCGACCTGGCCAAGGTCAACGCAGCCCTGGAAGCGGCGCCCGGTATCGAGCTGGTGGATGCGGGCGATTACCCGACGCCGGTGGGCGATGCGGTGGGCCAGGATGTGGTCTATGTGGGGCGTGTACGCGGCGGTATCGATGATCCGGCTGAACTAAATATGTGGCTGACGTCAGATAACGTACGCAAGGGCGCGGCGCTCAACGCAGTGCAGGTGGCTGAGTTGTTGATAAAAGACCTGCTGTAAAAGATACTTGGGCACAATTTGTCGAATGATTCTAGCTGGGCGCTATGCTTGGCCAGAGTGCTGAAGGCGAACCCTCCTCTGGAAGCGTTCCCGAGGCATGAGTGAAACGATCGCGCGCACCGTCGCTTTGGGGCTGCGCGCAATGCCTTACGGCAGCGGCATCAATACCTTCTCGCTGGCCGAGGAATGTTCAAACAAAGGAAGAGGCTATGGTTCAAGTTCGCAAACTGGTGTTAGCAATAGCGGCCGCCTCGGCGCTGTCCTCCGGTATGGCGCAAGCGCTCGGGCTGGGGGAATTGACCCTGAAGTCGGCGCCGAACCAGCCCCTGGTCGCCGAGATCGAGTTGCTCGACGTTCAGCAACTGACCGCTGCCGAAGTCGTGCCGAGCCTGGCCTCGCCCGAAGACTTCGCCAAAGCCGGCGTCGACCGCCAGGCCTTCCTCAACAACCTGACCTTTACCCCGGTGATCAACGCCAACGGCAAGAGCATCCTGCGGGTGACTTCCAGCCAGCCGCTGTCCGAGCCGATGGTCAAGTTCCTGGTGCAAGTGATGTGGCCCAACGGCCGCCTGTTGCGCGACTACAGCGTATTGCTCGATCCGTCCAAATTCTCACCCCAGGCCGCCGACGCCGCCCGGGCGAAGCCGGCCCAGGTCGTGTCCACGCCGGTCACGGGCGCTACCAAGCCGTCGCAATACACCACCACGCCACGCGATACCCTGTGGGAAATCGCCGCCAAGGTGCGTAACGGTGGTTCGGTCCAGCAGACGATGCTGGCGATCCAGGCCTTGAACCCGAACGCGTTCATCAACGGCAACATCAACCTGCTCAAGACGGGTCAAGTGCTGCGCCTGCCGGACCCCGTGCAAAGCACTGCGCTGCCACAGCCACAGGCCATCGCTGAAGTCGCTGCGCAGAACGCTGCCTGGCGTTCAGGTCGTCGGGCTGTGGCGGGTGCCGGCAAGCAACAGCTGGATGCCACCAAGCGGGGCCGTGGCGAAGGCGCGCCGGCACAGGCTGCCGGTCGCGATAACCTGAGCCTGGTATCGGCCGAGTCGGCGAAGGCGGGCGCCAAAGGCAAGGGTGCTGCGGGCGATGCCCAGGCGTTGAACAACAAGCTTGCGGTGACCCAGGAGAGCCTCGACTCGGCTCGCCGGGACAACGAAGAGCTGAAAAGCCGCATGGCGGATCTGCAGAGCCAGCTGGACAAGCTGCAGCGCCTGATCGAACTGAAGAACAATCAACTGGCCAAGATGCAGGCCGAAGGCGCCGCGGTACCGCCTGCCGGTGAAGCGCCGCCAGCGATGTCCGCCGAGCTGACCCCTGCGCCAGCGGCACAAGCCCCGGCGCCTGCGCCTGAAGCGACCCCTGAAGCGACGCCGCCTGCTGCACCGGTCGAGCCGGCGCCTGCCGCTTCCAACGAACAAAAGTACAACGACCTGCTGACCAACCCGGTCCTGCTCGGATTGATTGGCGGCGGCGCGCTGATCCTGCTGTTGTTGCTCTTGCTGCTTGCCCGCCGCCGGAAGGCCCAGCAGGAAGCCGAGAAACACGTGCGCATGGCGCGCGCCCTTGAGGAGGAGGCCGATTTCTCCCCGGAGCTCGATCTGCCCCCGAGCAGCTTCGAGGGCATTGATGTTCCGCCACCTAGCGTAAAACTCGAGCCAAAACCGGCGCCAGCGCCTGCGCCGGTACCCAAGCCGGCTCCGGTGGTCGCGCCTGTGGTCGTTACGCCGCCCATCGCCGCGCCGCTGGTGGCTCCGGCTGCCGACCCTTCCGACGACGTGTTGCCCCTGGCCCAGTCCCATATCGATCGTGGTCGCTTGAATCAGGCGGCTGATCTGCTTGAACAAGGAATCAAGGCCGAGCCTCAGCGCAGTGACCTGCGCCTGAAGCTGATGGAAGTTTACGGCCAACAGGGCGACCGCGACGCTTTTGTCGCCCAGGAGCGTCAACTGGTGGCCAATGGCGACAACTTCGCCCAGGTCGAACAGCTCAAGAGCCGTTTCCCTGCCATGGTGGTCGCGACCACCGCAGGCCTGGCCGCTGCGGCAGTCGCAGCGGAGCTGGACGCGCAGTACGTCAAGGACCTGCTCGAAGACAAAGCGCCGACCGATGAGGAACTGGACAGCGCCTTTGACCTGAGCCTGGACGATATGGAAGCGACCCCGGTCGCGCCGGCACCCGAGCCCGTCGCAGAGCTGGATGCGTTCCCGGAAGACGACGACCTGAGTTTCGAGTCGGTGCTCAAGCAGCAGACCGAAGCCAACGAAAGCCTGGACGACCTGTCGGAGTTTGACCTGGATCTGGGCGCCGATGCGCCGGCCCCGACACCAACTGCTGCGCTGGATGACGAAGACTTCCTGCTTGACCTGGGCGACGACCTTAAAGGTTTCGACCTGCCTGCGCAGGACACGCCGCCAGTCGCCGATATCCCGGCTGACGACCTCGAATTGCCGGCCGATTTTGACCTGTCCCTGGCCGATGAAATGGACGCCCAGGATGGACCCAAGGACGCCTTCGAGTCCGAGTTGGACGATGTCAACGCCGAGCTTGATCGCCTGTCCGACAGCCTCGGCCAGCCGACGTTCACCGCCGAGGATGCGTTGGTAGGCGCTGAAGACGAGCCGGACTTCGACTTCCTCAGCGGCACCGATGAAGTCGCGACCAAGCTCGATCTGGCCCAGGCCTACATCGACATGGGCGACAACGACGGCGCCCGGGACATCCTCGGCGAAGTCCTCAGCGAAGGCGATGCCACCCAGAAGAGCGAAGCGCAGGAAATGTTGTCGCGCTTGGCTTGAGAAGAGCGGTAAATAAAAACGGCAGCCAATGAGGCTGCCGTTTTTGTTTGTGTTGGTTCACTCACCACAGGGACTTGTCCTGGTCCCAAGACCCACCTGGCCCCTTGTGGGAACGAGCTTGCTCGCGATGGCGTCGGCCCATTCGCCGCCGGATCACCGGTTGCACTGGCATCCCACTCGGCGCGCCTTATAATGCCCGCCTTTGCGTACCTTAGCAGGCTGTAATCCTTGGCAAACATAGACAACCCAGCTGCCGAAATGGCGGCTGAAGGCTTTTTACGGGTCGCCTTGGGCGTTGAATACAAAGGCTCGCGCTATCGCGGCTGGCAGCGTCAGGCTTCCGGTGTATTGACGGTGCAGGAAACCCTCGAGAACGCGCTGTCCAAAGTCGCCGACTCGCCCGTGTCGCTGCATTGTGCCGGCCGTACCGATGCCGGCGTGCACGCCTGTGGCCAAGTGGTGCATTTCGACACCCAAGTCGAGCGTTCGATGAAGGCCTGGGTGATGGGTGCCAACATCAACTTGCCCCACGACGTCAGCGTCAGCTGGGCCAAGGTGATGCCGGCGCATTTCCATGCGCGCTTCAAGGCCATCGCCCGACGCTATCGCTACGTGATCTACAACGATCAGATTCGCCCGGCGCACCTGAACGAAGAAATTACCTGGAACCATCGGCCGTTGGACGTCGAGCGCATGGCCGAGGCCGCGCAATACTTGGTTGGGGTCCACGACTTCAGTGCCTTCCGCGCCGGTCAGTGCCAGGCCAAGTCGCCGATCAAGGAGCTGCATCACCTGCGCGTGACCCGTCACGGCAAGATGATCGTGCTCGACATCCGCGCCAGCGCATTCCTGCACCACATGGTGCGCAACATCGCCGGCGTGCTGATGACCATCGGTGCCGGCGAACGGCCGGTGGAATGGATCAAGGAAGTGCTCGACAGCCGCATCCGCCGTTCCGGTGGCGTGACCGCACATCCGTTCGGCTTGTATCTGGTGCAGGTCGAATACCGCGATGAGTTCGAACTGCCGGAGCGTTACATCGGGCCACATTTCCTCACGGGCTTCTCGGAACTCGACGGCTGACGCCCTGCGCAGCATTTGCTAACATCCGGGACTTTCACGGATTTGCCTGAGGTTTTAACGACATGTCGGCCGTTCGCAGCAAGATTTGCGGAATCACCCGCGTCGAGGACGCGTTGGCGGCGGTCGAGGCTGGCGCCGATGCCATCGGGCTGGTGTTTTATGCCAAGAGTCCGCGAGCGGTGACAGTGCAGCAGGCCAGGGCGATCATCCAGGCCTTGCCGCCGTTCGTGACCCCCGTGGGCCTGTTCGTCAATACCAGTCGTTGCGAGTTGGGCGAGATACTCGATGCGGTGCCGCTGGCCCTGTTGCAGTTTCATGGCGACGAGGCCCCGGCTGACTGTGAAGGCTGGCATCGGCCCTACATCAAGGCGTTGCGGGTCAAGGCCGGTGATGACATTGCGGCCAGTTGCGAGGCGTTTGCCGGTGCCAGCGGCATTCTGCTGGACACCTACGTGGAAGGCGTTCCCGGCGGTACCGGCGAAGCATTCGACTGGACACTGGTGCCGCAGGGCCTGAGCAAACCGATCATTCTGGCCGGTGGCCTGACGGCAGAAAACGTGGCCGAGGCCATTCGCCAGGTTCGCCCTTATGCAGTGGACGTGAGTGGCGGGGTGGAGCAGGCCAAGGGCATCAAGGATGCGGCAAGGATTCACGCGTTCATGGCCGCTGTACGCAGCAGCCAGTCGTCAATGTGACGGCTGGCAGACTGCCGCCGTCCATACCAGCACTGTACAAAGCAGGCAGGCGCCGCCTCCGGGTGGGCCGATAGCAAAGTGGTAATCGCACTGCAGCGGTTGCCGGGATGGCTGAGAAGATTTGGGTTGCACGCAGGTCATGCTTCGCGCTGACCGTGTCTGCCCCTCGACTCGCCGCACAATGAATTTAGCTCAAGGGCATACGCGGGGCCGCGAACCAAAGCGTTCGGGCCGCCGGTACTGGAGAAAGAAAGCATGAGCAACTGGTTGGTAGACAAACTGATCCCTTCGATCATGCGTTCCGAGGTGAAGAAAAGCTCGGTGCCTGAAGGTCTGTGGCACAAATGTCCGTCCTGCGAAGCGGTGCTGTACCGCCCCGAGCTGGAAAAGACCCTGGACGTTTGCCCTAAGTGCAACCATCACATGCGCATCGGCGCACGTGCCCGTATCGATATCTTCCTGGACGCTGAAGGTCGCGTGGAACTGGGCGCCGACCTGGAGCCAGTGGACCGTCTGAAATTTCGCGACGGCAAGAAATACAAGGACCGCCTGACCGCTGCCCAGAAGCAGACCGGTGAAAAGGACGCCCTGGTGTCCATGAGCGGTACTTTGCTGGGCATGCCTGTGGTGGTCTCGGCTTTCGAGTTCTCCTTCATGGGCGGTTCCATGGGCGCCATCGTCGGCGAGCGTTTCGTTCGCGCCGCCAACCATGCCCTGGAAAACCGTTGCCCGATGATCTGCTTCGCCGCTTCCGGCGGTGCGCGGATGCAGGAAGCACTGATTTCCCTGATGCAGATGGCCAAGACCTCTGCCGTGCTGGCTCGTCTGCGCGAAGAAGGCATCCCGTTCATCTCGGTGTTGACCGACCCGGTCTACGGCGGTGTTTCCGCCAGCCTGGCCATGCTGGGCGACGTGATCGTCGGCGAGCCCAAGGCCCTGATCGGCTTTGCCGGCCCGCGCGTGATCGAGCAGACCGTACGGGAAAAACTGCCGGAAGGCTTCCAGCGCAGTGAGTTCCTGCTGGAACACGGCGCCATCGACATGATCATCCATCGCCAGGAGCTGCGTCCGCGCCTGGGCAACCTGTTGGCTCAACTGATGGGCCTGCCGACGCCGAAATTCGTCGCTGCGCCGATCGAGCCGATCGTGGTTCCGCCGGTGCCTGCAGGCCTATGACCCAACGTACCCTGGGCGACTGGCTTGCCTACCTCGAGCAGTTGCATCCATCGGCCATCGACATGGGGCTGGAGCGCTCGCAAACGGTAGCATCCCGCATGGGACTGGCCAAGCCGGCGCCCCGGGTCATCACCGTCACTGGCACCAACGGCAAGGGCTCGACCTGCGCCTTCCTGGCTTCGCTGCTGCGCGGCCAGGGTTTGAATGTCGGTGTCTACAGTTCGCCGCACTTGCTGCGCTATAACGAGCGGGTGCAGGTCAACGGTATCGAAGCCACTGACGCCGAGCTGTGCGAAGCCTTCGCCGCGGTGGAAGCGGGGCGGGGCGAGACTTCACTCACTTATTTCGAGATGGGCACCCTGGCGGCGTTCTGGCTGTTCGCCCGTGCCGGCCTGGATGCCGTTGTACTGGAAGTAGGCCTGGGCGGGCGGCTGGATACGGTCAATCTGGTGGATGCCGACATCGCACTGGTCACCAGCATTGGCGTCGACCATGCCGATTACCTGGGTGACACCCGCGAATCCGTGGCCTTCGAAAAGGCCGGTATCTTTCGCCAGGGTGCGCCGGCGCTCTGTGGTGATCTCAATCCGCCGCAGCCGCTGTTGGATAAGGTCCGTGAACTGAGCTGCCCGTTCTTCCTGCGCGGGCGTGATTTCGATCTGGCAATGACCGAGCAGCATTGGCAATGGCGCGGCAGCGACGCCCAGGGCAATCCGGTGGAGCTGCGCGATCTGCCGCTGCTGGATCTGCCGATGGAGAATGCCGCGCTGGCACTCCAGGCCTACCTGTTGCTGGGCTTGCCATGGGATGCCGGGCAGATCATCCAGGCATTGCAGGCGACCCGGGTCGTAGGGCGCCTCGATCGCCGTCAGTTCGATTGGCAAGGCAAGCGCCTGAACCTGTTGCTGGATGTCGGCCATAACCCCCATGCCGCGCAATACCTGGCTGAGCGCCTGGCGCGGCGGCACGTGGCAGGGCGGCGCCTGGCGGTGTTCGGGCTGCTCTCCGACAAGGATCTGGATGGCGTTGTCGAGGCGTTGGGTGCTAGTGTCCAGCACTGGGCGGTGACGCCGCTGGATTCGCCGCGCTCGCGTACGGCGGCGCAATTGCAGGAAGCCCTGCTGCGCCACGGCGCGCCGGTGCAAGCCTATGCCAGCGTGGCTGCCGCACTGGAAGGGCAGAGCGCCCAAGCCACGGCCGATGACGAAATTCTGTTGTTCGGATCATTTTTTTGTGTTGCCGAGGCCCTTCAATGGTTGGCCCGGCGCTCCACGGAGGAGGCTGCAGATGGCATTGCTGGATAAGGCGTACAAGCAGCGCATGGTCGGGGCCCTGGTGTTGGTAGCCCTGGCGGTGATTTTCCTGCCGATGCTGTTTTCCCGTCAGGACGAGCAACGCCAGGTCACTGTCGATGCGCCTGCCGCGCCCCAGGCGCCTTCGATGCCGCCGGTTCAGGTTGAGCCTGTAGCGGTACCGGAGCCGCAAGTGCTGCCTCAAGAACCTATCCCCAGCGACGATGAACTGGCTGGGCAACCGGCTGCGCCTTCGACGCCGATTGTACCTGCACCTGCGGCGCCAGCTGCGCCGAGCAAGCCGGCCGTTGCGCCAACGCCTGTACCTGCGGCCCCGGCCAGCAAGCCAGCCCCAACCCAGCCGATTACCGCTGCCCCCACCAAGCCGGACACCACGCAAAGCCGTGTGGATGCCAACGGCCTGTCGGTCAGTTGGTCGGTACAGTTGGCGAGCCTGACCAGTCGCGAAAGCGCCGAAAACCTGCAGAAAACCCTGCGCAGCCAGGGCTACAACGCTTATATCCGCTCCGCCGATGGCAAGAACCGGGTATTTGTCGGTCCGCTGATCGAGCGTGCCGAGGCCGATCGGCTGCGGGATCTGCTCGGTCGCCAGCAGAACCTCAAGGGTTTCGTGGTGCGCTTCCAGCCTGAACGCGGATAACGACGATTTATCTGATTTGAATCACGCAGCTTACCGATAGCCCTGGGCTCTGCTAAAATGCGCCGCCTTATCCGTCCGTAGGCTGCACCGTGCCATTTACCTGGGTTGACTGGGCGATCGTTGCGATCGTCGCCATCTCCGCATTGATCAGTCTGAGCCGCGGCTTCGTCAAGGAAGCCCTTTCGCTGCTGACCTGGATCATCGCGGGAGTCGTCGCCTGGATGTTTGGTGGTTCGCTGTCCCAGTACCTCGCCGGATACATCGAAACACCGTCGGCCCGCGTGATTGC
Organism: Pseudomonas fluorescens Q2-87; assembly: GCF_000281895.1. Classification (NCBI taxonomy): domain Bacteria; kingdom Pseudomonadati; phylum Pseudomonadota; class Gammaproteobacteria; order Pseudomonadales; family Pseudomonadaceae; genus Pseudomonas; species Pseudomonas fluorescens. The sequence continues at coordinate 1,913,612 of NZ_CM001558.1, forward strand.
GGGCTGTGCCATCTTATTTATCGCCACCTTGCTGGTGGGCGCAATGATCAACTATCTGATCGGCGAGCTGATTCGCGTCACCGGGCTTTCCGGGACGGACCGGTTCCTGGGCATGGCCTTTGGCGCTGCGCGTGGCGCGTTGCTGGTGGTCGTGGCCGTCGGGCTCTTGAGCCTGGGGCCGGTGCAGCAGGATACGTGGTGGCAGGAGTCCCGGCTCGTGCCACAATTTTTATTGGTCGCAGACTGGTCCAAGAACCTGATCCTGGGTTGGAGCAGTCAGTGGCTTGCCAGCGGTATCAGCGTACCCGCTGAAATACCGTTCAAGGAACACCTCTTGCCGATGGCCAAAACGCCGCAGTGAGAGTTGTTCAGTTCAGATCCATTAAGTAGGGGTTGCGTCGCATGTGTGGCATCGTCGGTATCGTCGGTAAGTCGAACGTCAATCAGGCGCTGTATGACGCGCTAACCGTGCTCCAGCACCGCGGCCAGGACGCTGCCGGTATCGTGACCAGCCATGACGGCCGGTTATTCCTGCGCAAGGACAACGGCCTGGTGCGTGACGTGTTCCACCAGCGTCACATGCAGCGCCTGGTCGGCCACATGGGTATCGGCCATGTCCGTTATCCGACCGCAGGCAGCTCGACGTCGGCTGAAGCCCAGCCGTTCTACGTCAACTCGCCCTACGGCATCACCCTGGCGCACAACGGTAACTTGACCAACGTCGAGCAACTGGCCAAGGAGATCTACGAATCGGACCTGCGCCACGTCAACACCAGCTCCGACTCGGAAGTCATGCTCAACGTATTTGCTCATGAGCTGGCCCAGCGTGGCAAGCTGCAGCCTACCGAAGAAGACGTGTTCGCCGCCGTGACCGACGTGCACAACCGTTGCGTGGGCGGCTACGCGGTGGTGGCGATGATCACCGGCTACGGCATCGTTGGTTTCCGCGATCCCCACGGCATTCGCCCCATCGTTTTCGGCCAGCGCCACACTGACGAAGGCGTCGAATACATGATTGCCTCCGAAAGCGTGTCCCTGGACGTGCTCGGCTTCACCCTGATTCGCGACCTGGCGCCGGGCGAAGCGGTCTACATCACCGAAGACGGCAAGCTGCACACTCGTCAGTGCGCGACCAACCCGTCCCTGACCCCATGCATCTTCGAGCACGTGTACCTGGCGCGCCCCGACTCGATCATCGACGGTGTCTCGGTCTACAAGGCCCGCCTGCGCATGGGCGAAAAGCTCGCCGACAAAATCCTGCGCGAGCGTCCGGAACATGACATCGATGTGGTCATCCCGATCCCGGACACCAGCCGCACCGCGGCCCTGGAACTGGCGAACCACCTGGGCGTGAAGTTCCGCGAAGGCTTCGTGAAGAACCGCTACATCGGTCGTACCTTCATCATGCCGGGCCAGGCCGCGCGGAAAAAATCCGTGCGCCAGAAGCTCAACGCCATCGAGCTGGAATTCCGCGGCAAGAACGTGATGCTGGTGGATGACTCCATCGTGCGCGGCACCACCTGCAAGCAGATCATCCAGATGGCCCGTGAAGCTGGCGCCAAGAACGTTTATTTCTGCTCCGCGGCCCCGGCCGTGCGCTACCCGAACGTCTACGGCATCGACATGCCGAGTGCCCATGAGCTGATCGCTCATAACCGCACGACCCAGGACGTGGCCGACCTGATCGGCGCCGACTGGTTGATCTACCAGGACCTGCCTGACCTGATCGAAGCGGTCGGCGGCGGCAAGATCAAGATCGAGCAATTCGATTGCGCGGTATTCGACGGCAAGTACGTCACCGGCGACATCGACGAGGCCTACCTGAACAGGATCGAGAACGCGCGTAACGATGCGTCCAAGGCCAAGACTCAGGCGGTCAGCGCGATCATCGATCTGTACAACAATTGAGTAACGAACCGGCCCTGAGGGGCCGGTTTGCGTTTAACCCATAAAGGAGTGACAGCATGAGTCAGGATTGGGATGCCGGTCGGCTGGACAGCGACCTTGAAGGCGTAGCGTTCGATACCCTGGCGGTTCGCGCGGGTCAGCACCGTACACCGGAAGCCGAGCATGGCGATCCGATGTTCTTTACCTCCAGCTACGTGTTCCGAACCGCTGCTGACGCGGCTGCACGCTTCGCCGGCGAAGTGCCGGGCAACGTTTATTCGCGCTACACCAACCCGACCGTGCGGGCGTTCGAAGAGCGCATCGCCGCCCTGGAAGGTGCCGAGCAAGCCGTGGCCACCGCCACCGGCATGGCCGCGATCATGGCTGTGGTGATGAGCCTGTGCAGCGCGGGCGACCATGTACTGGTTTCACGCAGCGTCTTCGGCTCGACCATCAGTCTGTTCGAGAAATACTTCAAGCGTTTCGGCGTAGAAGTCGACTACGTGCCCCTGGCGGACCTGGCCGGTTGGGATGCTGCGATCAAGGCCAACACCAAGTTGTTGTTTGTCGAATCGCCTTCCAATCCCCTGGCCGAATTGGTGGACATCGCCGCGCTGGCGGAAATCGCCCACGCCAAGGGCGCCATGCTGGTGGTCGATAACTGCTTCTGCACCCCGGCGCTGCAACAGCCGCTGAAAATGGGCGCAGATGTGGTGGTGCATTCGGCGACCAAATTCATCGACGGCCAGGGCCGTTGCATGGGCGGCGTGGTGGCCGGTCGTGGCGAACAGATGAAAGAAGTGGTGGGGTTCCTGCGTACCGCCGGGCCGACCCTCAGCCCGTTCAATGCCTGGATTTTCCTCAAGGGCCTGGAAACCCTCGGTCTGCGCATGAAAGCCCATTGCGCCAATGCCCAGGCCTTGGCAGAGTGGCTGGAACAGCAGGACGGCATCGAGAAGGTGCATTACGCGGGCCTCAAGAGCCATCCGCAGCATGACCTGGCCACACGTCAACAACGGGGTTTCGGTGCCGTGGTGAGCTTCGAGGTCAAGGGAGGCAAGGAGGGCGCCTGGCGCTTTATCGACGCGACCCGGCTGATTTCCATCACCGCAAACCTGGGGGACAGCAAAACCACCATCACCCACCCGAGCACCACCTCCCACGGCCGTTTGGCGCCCCAGGAGCGTGAAGCGGCGGGCATTCGCGACAGCCTGATCCGCGTCGCGGTCGGCCTGGAAGACGTGGCTGATCTGCAAGCCGATCTGGCCCGCGGGTTGGCGGCCTTGTGATCGAGCTGGCAACGCCGCCGAGCAGCACTCATGGCCGGGTCGCACTGGTCACGGGCGCCGCACGGGGCATCGGCCTGGGCATTGCTGGCTGGCTGATCTGCGAGGGTTGGCAAGTGGTATTGACCGACCTGGATCGTGAACGCGGCTCCAAGGTGGCGAAGGCGCTTGGCGATAACGCCTGGTTCATCGCCATGGACGTGGCGGACGAGGCGCAGGTCGCCAACGGCATCGCCGAAGTGCTCGGGCAATTTGGACGGCTTGATGCGCTGGTGTGTAACGCGGCCATTGCCGATCCGCACAACATCACCTTGGAAAGCCTGGACCTGGCTCACTGGAATCGGGTCCTGGCGGTGAATCTCGGTGGGCCGATGCTGCTGGCCAAGCATTGCGCGCCGTACCTGCGTGCCCACAACGGCGCCATCGTCAACCTGGCCTCGACCCGCGCCGCGCAGTCGGAGCCCGACACCGAAGCCTATGCCGCGAGCAAGGGCGGCTTGCTGGCCCTGACCCACGCTCTGGCCATCAGCCTAGGGCCGGAGATCCGTGTCAACGCGGTAAGCCCTGGCTGGATCGACGCACGGGACCCGTCCCAGCGCCGTGAGAAGCCGTTGACCGAGGCCGACCATGCCCAGCATCCGGCGGGCAGGGTAGGCACGGTAGAGGACGTGGCGGCGATGGTGGCGTGGTTGTTGTCGCGCAATGCCGGGTTTGTCACGGGGCAAGAGTTCGTAGTGGACGGCGGCATGACCAAGAAAATGATTTATAAGTGAGGAGCAGCTGCAAGAAGCGAGCGACAAGCTGCAAGCGATTGTGTGGCGTTGGCGCTTTTGACTTACAGCTTGAAGCTTGCCGCTCGAAGCTATTTTTGAAAAAAATCCAACCCTGCTATTGACTTAGCTTCGGCACCTGCGTAAATTTCGCGGCCTCAACGAAGCAAAGGGTGATTAGCTCAGCTGGGAGAGCGTCTGCCTTACAAGCAGAATGTCGGCGGTTCGATCCCGTCATCACCCACCATGTTTTACGAGAGTCTTGCGAAAGCAAGATGGAAGCTGTAAAAAAGCCTCCACCGACGCGCAGCGGTAGTTCAGTCGGTTAGAATACCGGCCTGTCACGCCGGGGGTCGCGGGTTCGAGTCCCGTCCGCTGCGCCATATTTTCCGAAGCAGGTTCGCCTGGTTCGAGATCAAGACCCAAGGGTCATGATCAGACGAGTTAACTGGACGCAAGTCCATAGCGATACGCAGCGGTAGTTCAGTCGGTTAGAATACCGGCCTGTCACGCCGGGGGTCGCGGGTTCGAGTCCCGTCCGCTGCGCCATATCTGCTTCGAGGCCCACTGAACGCCTTGGAGCTAGGAAGAAAGCTGCAGGGCTATCTTCTAGTCGATAGCAAAGACCCTGGTCGAAAGACCGGGGTTTTTTGTTTTTGTGGTCTGGGTTTTTCTGTCCCCCTTTGTCAGCTCTGACGGCACGTTTGACGATGCGTTCTTATTCAGTATGATTAACTTTAAATCGAATCGCCGAAGAGTTGCGTAGAATCAGGCGACCTGAACTCAAGAAGACGTAACGATTTGGAGTAATCCTGACATGGCTACCACCACGAAAACCCGATCTGTCACGGCTCACGTCCCTGAGCAACTGGCCCAAAAAGTCGATTTGATGGCGGAGCGTCTGGAACGCTCCAAAAACTGGATCGTTAAACAGGCACTGTCGGCTTGGATAGATCAGGAAGAAGAGCGTAGTCGCATGACTCATGAGGCCCTGGCTGATGTTGACGCTGGTCGGGTGATTGACCAGCAAGCTGTCCAAGCCTGGGCTGATAGCCTTAGTACCGACACTCCGTTGCCGGTGCCGCGCTGATGGAGTTGAAGTGGACGAGCAAGGCGCTCTCTGATATATCCCGGCTTTACGAATTTCTGGCGGCAGTGAATCAGCCTGCGGCGGCACGAACGATGCAGCAGCTCACCGCTGCACCGATCACGTTGCTGACCAACCCGCGTATCGGTGAACGCCTTGAAGAGTTCGAGCCGCGGGATGTGCGCCGAATTCAGATCGGCCACTATGAGGTGCGTTACGAAATAATAGATTCCACCGTTTACCTGCTACGCCTGTGGCATACCCGCGAGAATCGATAGCAGGGTTAGCCGGCTGCGGGTGATTAATCGCGAGTCTCAAAACCCAAGCTTATCCCTCAGCCCGTAATACCAAGCCCCCATCGCCGCAAACGGCGTGCGCAACAGTTGACCGCCAGGGAAAGGGTAGTGCGGCAGGTCCGCAAACGCATCAAAACGCTCAGCCTGACCACGTAGCGCCTCGGCCAGGACCTTGCCCGCCAAGTGCGTATACGTCACCCCGTGACCGCTGCAGCCTTGGGAGTAATAAATGTTATCCCCCAGGCGCCCGACCTGCGGAAGCCGCGACAACGTCAGCAGGAAATTTCCGGTCCAGGCGTAATCAATCTTCACATCCTTGAGCTGCGGAAATGCCTTGAGCATCTTCGGTCGGATGATCGCCTCGATATTCGCCGGATCCCTCGCGCCATACACCACGCCGCCGCCGAAGATCAGGCGTTTGTCGCCTGTCAGCCGGTAGTAATCGAGCAGGTAGTTGCAGTCCTCGACACAGTAATCCTGAGGCAACAAACGGTGAGCCAGCTCATCGCCCAACGGCTCGGTGGCTATCACCTGTGTGCCGCAAGGCATGGATTTGGCCGCCAGCTCCGGCACCAGATTGCCCAGGTAGGCATTGCCCGCCACGATAATGAACTTGGCCCTGACCTTGCCCTGGGGGGTATGCACCACCGGACTGGCGCCACGCTCGATACGCACCGCCGGCGACTGTTCATAAATCACCCCGCCCAGCGATTCCACAGCCGCCGCTTCGCCCAATGCCAGGTTGAGCGGATGGATATGCCCTCCGCTCATGTCCAACATGCCACCCACATACTCCTCGCAAGCCACCACCTCGCGAATACGCCGCTGATCCAGCAGCTCCAGCTGGTTATGGCCGAAACGCTCCCATAAACGCTTCTGCGACTCCAGATGACCCATTTGTTTAGCGGTGAGGGCGGCGAATACACCGCCATCCTTCAAATCACACTGAATCTGATACTTCGCCACCCGCTCACGAATGATCCGCCCGCCCTCGAACGCCATGTTGCCCAGCAACTGCGCCTGTTGAGGGCCAACGCTACGCTCGATCACGTCGATGTCGCGGCTGTAACTATTAACGATCTGCCCGCCATTGCGCCCCGAAGCCCCAAAACCCACCTTGGCCGCTTCCAGGATCGTGACCTTGAAACCGTTCTCCAGCAAAAACAGCGCAGAGGACAGGCCGGTGTAACCAGCGCCGATCACGCATACATCGGTTTCGACGTCATCCTGCAGGGCAGGGCGGGGCGGAACCGGGTTGGCCGACGCGGCGTAATAAGACTCTGGATACGATGTGTTCGCCATTCTGGAACCTCTGTTTTATATTTTTTACGAATGCGCCGATCCTACCCGAGATAAAAATCGGCCGCCAGCCACCTCCAAATCTTCGTCCCATCGGTGAAATTAAATATTTTGCATATTCATAGGGTTAGGTGAAAAAAAGGTGTTGACACCCCTTTGGAATTCCGTAGAATGCCGCCTCACAGCAGGCACGTAGCTCAGTTGGTTAGAGCACCACCTTGACATGGTGGGGGTCGTTGGTTCGAGTCCAATCGCGCCTACCAAACAAAATCCGCTCTGCTGGGCGGTCTAGAAGGGCTCACCGAAAGGTGGGCCCTTTTTTGTTGTCTGCGATTTGCAAAACTTTTGCAAAACCTTCACCTCAGAACGCCAATCCGGCGCCCACCTCGACGTACTCGATCGTCTTATCGCCATGCCCCTCCTGATAATGCTTCGTCATCTTCTCGTCCGCGTGGCCCATCAGCGCCTGGATGTAATCCATCGGGAAGTTCTGCTGCTCGTACAGCCATGCTCCTAAAGCGCGGATCTCGTAAAAGTGGGGCGCTCGCCCGCCGGCACATGATCATAGGCGTGCGCCGCGTCCCGCACCTTACTGAACTCCTTGGTCAGGTAGTCCGGCGTGACCGACGTCCAGTGATCCTTCGCATCGATCTGCTCGCGCCGCCTGGCCTTCGGTTTGTAGTGGATCAGGTACGGCGAAGCCAGCGGCGACCGTAGGCACTCGCCGACGACCTCACGCCGGGCGGCGCCCATGGTTATTTTCAGGTGGACTGGATTGTCATAGCCCTGAGTTTTGCCGGGTGAGAAGGTCAGCGTGTTTTTGTCCATGTCCGCCGCCGACTTCAGCCAGGTCACGATGTCTTCCCGGCGCTGAAGGCTGGCCAGTGCCAGGCGGATCGCGCGCTTCAGCCACGGCGGCGTCGTCGCGGCGTCAATGGGAAAAGGTGTGGGAAAAGGGGACAGATTTATTTTTGCTTCGCTACGCTGAGAATTTTCATCGAATGGATTCGCTTGGATCTACTAGCAGCCTTGAAAAAATCCGTCCCTTTTTCCTTGCCCAAGATCCTTCAGTTGAGCGATATGAGTCACGGCGCGCGAGGCGCACCTCTCCGCGGGCTAGGGTGGCAATTTGATGGCTGATAAGATTGAATAACCCAATTTTGCGAATGGATGAGGCTGGTTATGCAGTTTGCGCGAGGTTTACGGATTTTCGGTATCGCGGCGCTGGCGGTGATGGCAGCAGGGTGCAAGTCATACACAGAGAAGGCGGCGGAAGGGCTGCCAAACGCTCAAACCGCCGGTATTCGTGCGATTGAGAAGACGCTCACGATTGCCAGCGTGGACGGAGCAGATACTCTTTATGTCCTCTATACGCAGCGGACTGAGTATCGATTGACAGCGGGGCACCACCGCTTAGAAGTAAAAAAGTGGACGGGTACACGGGCGACACGGCCGATTTTCCGGGACGTCAATCTGATCGCTGGTCGAGAGTACGGTCTCAAGTCAGTGCCAAGCGAAGACTGGTGGGACTTCATGCTTGAGGATATGGAAACGGGTCAACGTGTAGACAAGCCAGTCAACCCGTAAAGTAACCGGTTTAGGGAGAAGTGGCAGGTCAACTCACAGTTGTGGTCTGTCCTGGGTTCCCCTGAGAGCTGACAAACCCTGAATGTCGTAGCCCGCATACACATCTACCATTTTGCAGAAAACCAGTATCTGGCGAGCTTCACTTGAGTCCTGAGGCCTACCTGCCCTTTGATGCATAAATCTTCAAGTTCTTCGACTGATCTTGGAGAATCCTTCTTCAGGCTAGGTCTGAGGCCATCCTGATAGGTCGGAGCAAATTCAGGACTTGCTTGCGAAAGAAGCCGGATCGCTTTCGCGTAGTCATCCTCAAGATCCTGCGGCAGAGCTCCGCACGCTGCTTTTGTTTGCTGATAAACCTTCCCCCACATGTAGCCCGATTGGTCAGGGGTATTGAGATCAGAATAGGTATTGGCTGTTGCAGGGGCGAAGTAAAAACTGAACGACATTGCCGCGATTAAAGATTGCTTGTGCATTGTTAGCTGGCCCTTCCGTGGTTGAGAAGGTCCATTCTATACGGCGTGTCGCCCGGGCTTTAACAGCCGAAACAAAAAAAGCTCTGTTAAAATCGCGTCACCATTTTTGAAAAGGAGCCGTTATGAAACGGATTGCGCTTCTAGCGGTTGCGGTTGCGCTCCTTAGCGGGTGTGCGGGACCCGCTTGGAAAATCTCAAGCACGACTCATACGCTTACCAAAAGAACCAGCATGATGGTCATCACTGGGAATTACCCAGCGGCGCAATCGATCTTTGCCGATCCATTGGAGCTATATCCTGTTGTGCGTAAAGAGGGTGAAGAACTCTATGTTGGGTTGATGGCTGGAGGCGATATTCGGCCACCCGTTGTGACAGCCGATATATGGATTGATCAGAACGAGGTCTGGATGATTTCGTCGCAGGAAACTCCTATATCCCTGACGCTTCCATCTATGGAGCTGTTACTCGGACTGAGCCCTGATGTCACAGAGCAGGCCCGGACCCAGGGGTTGGATGTCCTCAAGGTCATGGGCGGCAACGTACTTGCCAGGGGCGACAAAGCCAAGGCCATTCTGAAACAGATGCTTGCGGGCCGGGTTTTGAAATACAGGACGGTTGATATCAAACGGGCAACGTCTCCAACCCGTGAGGTTATTTTGGACGAATCGTTTTCTCATTCACTCCAAATGATCGGGGTGGATCAGAGGAGCTTATGAACGAAACAGTAACCGCCGCTGATATCGAGATCGATCCTGGTCTTCAATAAATGGCTGAGCGTTTTTTTCCGTAACCGTCCAGCCAATACCCCTTAGCAAGCGAAGCAAACCGTGCGCCTCGCGGTATGATGACTCTCCACGAAATTCTGGTGCGGAGTTATTGATGAACCTGAGCGTTTTGTATGCGTTGGCCGCTGCCGCGTTATTTGGCGCCAGCACGCCGCTTGCCAAGTTGCTTGGTCTCAATGTTCCCCCTGTATTACTCGCCGGCCTCCTTTACTTGGGCAGTGGTCTGGGTCTGACAGTTGTCCGTTTTGTGCGTGACCATGGCTGGAAACCGGTCGGTCTCGCGTCATCTGAATGGCCTTGGCTTCTCGGCGCAATCGCGTTCGGGGGAGTGCTCGGGCCCGTTGCGCTGATGTTCGGATTAACCAGGACATCCGGCGCGACGGCTTCGTTGATGCTTAATCTCGAAGCTGTGCTTACTGCATTATTGGCTTGGGTCGTATTCAAGGAAAACGCGGATCGGCGCATCGTGTGGGGCATGATTGCGATCATTGCCGGCGGCATGGTTTTGGCTTGGCCTCTGGAAAACATGCAGGATCATGATTGGCTAGGGTTGTTGGCGGTCTCTCTAGCCTGTTTGTGCTGGGCAATTGATAACAACCTGACACGCAAGGTTTCTGCGTCAGACGCGCTTTTTGTGGCAGGTTTCAAAGGCTTGGTAGCTGGCTTGGTCAATTGTTCGTTGGCGCTGCTCCTGGGATCCAGGCTTCTTGATTTTTCGGTGCTTGCGCCGACGCTAGTGCTCGGTTTTCTGGGCTATGGCGTCAGTCTGGTGCTCTTTGTCCTGGCGCTGCGTGGCCTCGGTTCAGCGCGTACAGGGGCGTATTTTTCGACTGCGCCGTTTCTAGGCGCGGCCATCGCAATCGTAGCTATGGGCGAGCCTGTGTCATTGTCGTTTTGGGCAGCCGCTGTGCTGATGGGGATTGGGGTATGGCTTCACCTCACTGAAAGCCACGCGCACGAGCACCAGCACATGCCGCTGACGCATGCGCATCGCCACGTTCACGATGAGCATCACCAGCACGAACATTCGTTTGAGTGGAGCGGGACTGGTGCACATAGCCATGTTCATGAACATGCGCAGATCCGGCACAGCCACCCCCACTTCCCGGATATCCACCACAGGCATCCCCATTAGATGCATGGATTGAAATACTCACGGCGCAATAGGCTGGAGTCTTGAATAAAAGTTGCTGGCGCCAAGAAGTGGCGTCCGCCGAAGTCACCTTGCATGAATCAGGTCGGCACCCACTGAGAGGGCAAAGAGTTGATCAATTCCACTGGCACGCTGCGTTGGCAGCCGCGTCAGCATATTTTTGAGTGAATCCAGGGACAGACCACGATTATGCAGGCTCCACCAAGCTCGGTCCCTCAAGCGGCTGCGTCCTGATCGCTTGTTGCCTTGACTCGTGGCAAATTGATGTTATGTGTTTTTTGCGAAGCTTAGAAAGGTAGCGCGGTAGATGTACCGTAACCATCTTCGCAGGCTGCGAAAAGGAATCTGTGGGATGGGTTCGAGGGGGCTTGTTACGGGCTGCGCGAAGACGTCGAGCGGGCGGGTACGGCACGCATAAAAAGCCCGCAAGAGAGGCGGGCTTATTCAGGGCTGACCTTTAAAGACAATCGGACTTGCCTATCTGAAATTCAGTGATTGGAGAGCTGCTTGAGTCATTGATTATGTATTTGATTAAGAGCCCCGACTTCACGAACTGTCCTAGACCTTTTTCATCGCAGGATACAGAGGCCGCAAGGGTCTTTTTTTCCTTAGTAAATACGTCGGAATCGATTTCATCTTTCGAGATTTTTGTAAGCGTATAGGAAATACGCATGATCCCGTCTGTATAGGTTACCGAATCGAGGCGAGTGTCATCGATTATCTTAGGGGACTGGGCATTCATGATGAGCGCGATCCCTTTGAGCTGGCGTTCTTGCTCTTCCTTTTTGTCTTCCGAAGCAGACCGGGCATGCCAGAGCTGAAGCAGGACAAAGAGAGAGATCATTACTGAAAAAAATAGGACGGGGCCGCGGTACTGCTTCAATTGAAATATCCATGTCAAAAGGCTATCAGTTATTTGATCATGCCGTCCCGCTCATCTCAAGCTGGAAAATGCCGATGATCGTGTGGTTGAAGAGGGTCCTGGTCTGTCTCCAGTTTTCTTTCCCTCCCTCGTCCGGAGGAAAGCACCACAGCCTTAACGCGAACCTCGTCCATTAATAGATTCGGGTGCGCCCAACGCCAGTTCAGACGGCTGCTGTTTCTAAGATGGCTGGATGAAATACAGTAATCTGTTACCAAATTGATGGGGCTTATATGAAGAAAGTAGTTTTGGCACTCATGCTGGTCGCCCTGACAGCCTGCATGCCTTATCGATCAGTGACCTCGACAGATCCAAATTGGATGCGTTTGGGTGGAGATGAGCCTGAAGGTTATCCAAGGACGTTTGTTGAGAATCTGAGCGGCAATTGCTCTTTGGTTACCGAGTCATGGTCTGAGGGAAGAATCAATGGTCGTCTGCTGTGGACCAAGAAGCAGTCTCGAAAGGCTGTTACCTGTCCATAGGCGCCTGTGTAAGGGCTGATTCCGCGCCGGGAAGATAGGGCAAATCACGAATATGAGACCGGCTAAATTAATGTGGGCATATCGTGGTCTGCCCCCCAATTTTCCCGTAGCGGCGCAATAGTGATGGTAGATTTTCAGCGACATGTAGCGAGCGCCCTGTTCGCAATCCAATTCAATGCGGAGGAACCGGATGACGACGAAACAGTCAGCAGACTCCAAAACAGCAACTGCCGCCGATATCGAGCGATCGATCCTTGCCCTCAATAAAATGGCTGAGCGTCTTTGGGGTGATGGCCGTGAAGCTGAAGCAAAGGCTCTTTTAGACGCCTTGGATGCACTAAACCGCGCGTTGGATCGCATTAGGATTGGGGAGAGCCGCAGGGTTCTCCATTGAAACGAAGCGGTGCTCAGTTTATTCCTTAAATGAATTTACCGACGGTCCGACTATATGGAATTACCTCCGCCCAAGGGACTCCACTGCTTGAGGAATATGTATTCCCCAATTGCGGTGAACTCCGCCCGAGGCAAGCGCAATGACGTCGTTCGAAGAATTCAGGGCAACATCCCATGGGCTTCTCAAGGAGCTGGACGCAGCGACGACGAAAATGATGATGTTGGTTTCTGCCAAAGAAATATCCGGTCCTTTTTGGGAGGATGCCGCCCAGCGGCATCATGACGCTGTGGATGCTTGGCATTCCTTTCTCAATATCCGTTCAGATCTCGCGGTGGGTCCGCCTTCTTCTTAAAAGCGAGGACGGAAGGGGCGGGGTCGTTGCGGGCGCAGGCGGCGCAGTGAGGAAAACGGGCGGCTTATGTCGCCCGTTTCGGATGGCTTGGAGTAGAGTGCGGATGGCTTTTCTTCTGTCCCGTATTGATGAGTAACTGCATGAAACTGTTCTTTGGCATGTTCGCCGTTGCTCTATTGGCGGGATGTTCGACGCTGGCTGAAACCTTCGATGATCGTCCGCGTTGCGGTGTTCATCCCTATTGCGGGGCTTCCACGGATATCGAGGTAATCAAGGCTGCAACGGACGAAAACGCCGGCATATTTCGCGCCTTGGTGCCGCTGGCAGTGATCGATCTGCCGTTCAGCCTGGTCGCCGATACGCTGTTGCTGCCGTATACCGCGTTCGCTAAAGAACCTGTCCAGCCCTGACGGTCGTTCCCTGCGTCACGCTGCCCAGCAACCACTCGTTAAACGCCCGCACCAGCGGTTGCCGCTCTCGCCCGGGCACGCACACCACGGTGTATCGCGCTCCCGCCAGGCGAATCTCAGGGCGATAGCTGATCAATTGGCCGCGTGCGATCGCTTCGGCAACCAGTACGTTGCTGGCGAGTACCAGTCCGTGGCCGACGATTGCGGCTTGCAAGGCGTGGTGCTCCTCGTCATAGCGCCGCAAACGGGCGGTGCCCAGCCAGTCCAAAGTGTTGGCCTTGGCACACCAGGTAGGCCAGTCAACCGCGACATTCACGCTACTCAGCCACGGCACATCGATCAGTTCCACGGGCGAGCCCGGTGCGGGCGGTTGCCAGTCGGGGCGGCAATAGACGCCAAAGTACTCGTCCAGCAACGGCTGCTCGAACAGCTGTGGGTCGGGTGTGAAGAGGGCGCGGATCGCCAGGTCGATGCTTGCATCCCGTCGCAGGTCCACCACGTCATTGCTGCTGTGCAGGCTGATGTCGATCTCCGGATGCAACCGATGAAAATCGCCGAGTCGCGGTATCAGCCAGAGGCTGGCAAATGCCGGTGTGGTACTCACGACCAAGGACTTCGCGCCACACGGCGGCGACAGCGCTTGCAGGCCATGTTGAATATCCAGCAAGGCGCGGTGCAGTTGCGGGTGGAGGCGCTCGCCGTCGACACTCAGGCGCACGCTCTGACTGGAGCGCTCGAACAGTCGCACGCCAAGGTAGGCTTCCAGGCTCTTGACCTGATGGGAAATCGCCGCCGGGCTGACATTCAGCTCGTGGGCTGCCGCCTTGAAGCTGCCCAGTCGTGCGGCGGACTCGAAGCCGCGCACGGCGGTGAGGGGCAGTTTGGCAAACATGGGCGGGTAGGTTACTCAGGTTGAGCGTGGCTCAATTTAGCTCAATTGTGCGCGGCTGCTCAACTTGCCAGGCTGTGGTCTCCCACCTCACTCCAGGAGCCCAGCGATGCAAGGCACGCCCCGTAAAATCCTTCAGGCCATCCTTTACGAAGCCGGTGGTGTGCTGTTCGTGGCGCCGGCGTTGGCGCTGATCTACGGGCAGGGCATGGGCTATTCAACCCTGCTGTCTCTGGTGATATCCGCGGTCGCGCTCGCCTGGAACATGCTTTTCAACGGTCTGTTCGAGTGGTGGGAGCGCCGGCAACGCAACCGTCAGCGAAACTGGCGGCGGCGACTTCTTCACTCGCTGGGATTTGAAGGTGGCTTGACACTGATTCTTACCCCCGTAATTGCGGCATGGCTGGGGATCAGCCTGTGGTTGGCGTTGGTGACCAACCTGGGGTTGTTTGCATTCTTCTTTTTCTATTCGCTGGTTTTTCAATGGCTGTTCGATCGAATGTTTGATGTGCCGCTTTCGGCGCAATCCGGCGGCGGGCCGGTATCCGATGCTCGTTGAGTAAACGTCGCCTCTCCCAGGTAATTGGAACTGTCGCCACACCGCAGGCTCTCCTGAATATCAATGATCGGGAGGCGCGGCATGAAGTGCTATCTATGTGGATTGGAAGGGCAGGAAGCCGAACCCATGTCGGGGGGCGAGCTCGTCAGCTGTCAGGATTGCGGCGTGTATAGGATTTCAGGGCTTGTGTTGAAAGAGCTTGGCGCAAAGCAGATCGATTACCTGAAGATGCGTGAAGACTTGCATCGCCAACGCCAGGACAACGCTACGTCCATTGCTGAGATCAACACCGAAACGGCCATCTGGCGCGCGGGTTCCTGATGGAATGGCAAGGGCAGACGTCTACAGAATCGCATTCGAGAACCAGCGCTGGACGCTCTACAAGGCTCACGGCTACAAACCGATCCTGCACGCTGAGACCCACGACGAATTGATCAACCATGTGCTGACATTGACGCGGGGGAAGGGCGTCATCGTTCGTTTCGCTTCTGAGGCTGGGGTTCGTGAGCTGAGGCTTGGAGAAGTTGAAACGGACGAGTCTTAGCCGACCGCGCTGAGCTAATTTGAACTGCCAGTGCAGTGGTATGCCCAACCCCTATCACCATGAGGACTGGCCAATGACGGATGAGCAGAAAAAAGAACAACCAAAGGACAACGCTCCTGCGCATTCAACCGAGCAGGAGCGTGAGCGTCTGAAAGACTTCAATAAGGATGGCATTCCGCCGGGTTCCTCCTGATTGAAGCGATTTCCAACGAACTTATCGATCCTTGTTAAGAAAGCAAGGTAGAGGTTTGTCTCGACGTAAAAAAGCCCTACATCAATGTAGGGCTTTTGATTATTTCTTAAGTTGCCGGCGAACATCTATGACCGCCGATCCAACGGCTTTCACGGCTGCCTTGAGCTCGTCTTCGGTGACGCCGAGCTCTTTCGTCCAGTATCTGACTTCCCACTCTTCGGAGGTGCTGATGCGGCTGCGGTCTTGCGGTCCGCGGTTGCTCAAGTCGTCTGCCATTGTAGAGCTCCTGGGTAAGCCTGGTAACACCAGGCGACACCCAGTAGACAGTCAATCCGCGCCGTTTGCGTCATTCGTTTTGCGGCGCGTCATGGCCAAGCTTGCGATCAGAGACGCATGCCTTTGAACGGATTCCAGCCTTGTTCACCTTTCACTTCTTTCAGGTAGTACGCGTAGTTAGTCATGAGGGTGTACATCATCGACATCGCAACGTTCAGACCCATGCTCAACGGTCGTGGGAAATCCATGCCGATGACTGCGAAGATCACGCTCAATACGATATTGATCGCCAGGAAAATACCAAGCAGGGCAAGATTTTTCTTCCAGAGGCCCAAGACGAACAGGTAGATAGGGCCGAAGAAAAACGCGATCACGTTGGCGTTGATAAGTATTTTTTTCTTGACGCCGGGCAGCGTCTTGACGGCTTCCTTGTATCTCGGATCGTTTGGCGCACCATAGGTTTCAAAAAAATCAAAGCGTTCCTGCCATTTGGCACTGTGTTTACCGGTGCTTTGCACTTGTTCAGTTGTGCTCATTTCAAGGCTCCTGCTTCCATGAATAGTTTTTCTTTCTTTCAAGAAAATCCTGCGCTCTGTTCCAGAGCATTGATTGCCTTGATCTTCGACGAAGGGCTCGAGTGAGTCGCCTGAAGTATTTATTTTGCCGTTTTATAACCGTCGTTGTTGAATATTCCGCACGTGCAGCTTGAGCAGTCGTCCGGTCTGTGACGTGCTTCACTCTATTTCTTTAAACGATTTTCTACTAATCCGAGGCCAGCAAGTAGCCGGTCGCCGTCCGGTGCTTTTCAATTCAGTCCAGGTCTTTCTGGCTCGGCTCATTCAGGCGAGATAGATAACTGTTTTGCGCAAGGCCTGCGAGCTGTACTCGGCGCGCTATCGGGTCGCGTGCAGCCCGCTCGATAAAGGCTTGGTAAGCCTCACTTTCGCCTTGCGGATTGAATCAAGGTCAGGTCAGAAACCCAGCGCAGCCGCTTCCCCGAACGAATGATCCTGCAGTGCCGCCATAAAGTGCAGCGGCATTTTCTGTGGCGCCTCGATGGGGGGCAACTCGAAACTTCCCACCACCTGACCCTGAAGCGCACTCAGCCGTATCGACTCTTCTTCCTTTGCTTTTGCCATTCTCGCGTGGTTCGCTGCGATTTCACTAAGAGTTGACACGGTACATCTCCGTTTGCTGACCAAGCATTGATTGATTTGCCGCCGCGTCAGAATTACGTCGTTCTTGGCTGCTGAGACAGGCCAGTGCAAACCCTGAGCCAGGCATGGCCGCCTATCGAGCCCAATATTTAACAAGCGACGAATGGTGGGTCTACTAGCCAAAACCGCCGAGATAGACGCTCAACAATGCCGGGCAACATGACCACCATGCCTCAACGATAAGTCACTGATAATACAAACTGACCCCTTCGAACCATTGTTTTTCCGGGCACCCCGGCATTCTGGATGCCAACATCGATTACTCTGAATCGATTCCATAGGCTGCCGGTGCGGGTGTCGCTTTTTTAAACACGACGACCACGGCAATGCCGATCAGGCTGGTGGCGAAGGCCAGCAGCAAAATCACCTGTTGTGTGCCGATGGGTGCGGCCAACACTGCGACCAGCAGGCCTGCCAACGGTTGGGACAGGTTGTTGAGCAGCGTAATGACACCTACCGTCTTGCCGAAATCCTGGGGCGGAATGATTTGTTGGCGGATGCTGCGCATGTACACGTTGAACATCTTGTCGAAGCCGACGACCAGCAGGAGGCCGACCACATAGCCCCATGCGTGGGGGCTGAACGCCGTGATGAACGCACCAGCGACAATCAACGTGTACGACAGGATTCCCAGCAATTTCATGGGCAGCGTGACCCGCGCCAGGAAAAACAGAATGACGATGGTGGTCACGGCACCGGCTGCCTGCACGCCGGCGTAATAATCCTTACCGGCGCCGTATTGGCCGATGACCATGGCCGCCGAAGTGGCGAGGGTGACACCAATGATCAAGTTGACGCCCACTGCCAGACTGATGACCTTCTTCAGTTCCGCCAGGTTACGGATATGGCCGAAAGCGATGCGCAACGGGTTGAGCC
Organism: Pseudomonas fluorescens Q2-87; assembly: GCF_000281895.1. NCBI lineage: Bacteria > Pseudomonadati > Pseudomonadota > Gammaproteobacteria > Pseudomonadales > Pseudomonadaceae > Pseudomonas > Pseudomonas fluorescens. The sequence goes on from NZ_CM001558.1 coordinate 1,931,349, forward strand.
AGAGATCGCGATGTTGCTCGAACGTTTCCAGGGTGACCGAACTGGTGCGCTGCCAGTACAGCATCGTCAGGTCCGCCAATAGGAACAGCCCGGCAATCGCCAATACCACCCAGTGCCACGCCCACACCTCGAGCATCAGCGCGGCGATCAGTGGGCCCAGTACCAATCCGGTCTGATCGGCAATTTGCGAGTAAGACAGGGTCTTGGTGTAGGTGTAGTGCTTGAAGATGTAAGGCATCACCACTTCCCGGGCCATGATGCCCTGGGTGGTCAGTACGCCACACAGTGCCGAGAGGGCCACGATCCAGTAGATGCCGCCAAAGATCGTGTACAAGACCACCGCCGCGACACACGCCACGGCGCGATAGACCTGGCTGATGTGCAGGATACGGATGGGCGAGAACTTATCGCACAGCGCGCCGCAGATCGGGAACGACAAGTAGCGCGGCAAGGATTCGACGAAGAAGGCCAGGCCCGCCCAGGACACGCTGTTGGTGGTCTGGAACACAATCAGCGGGACGATGAACAGCAGTATCTGGTCGGCCAGCCGGGAGAGAAACATTGAGGTGAAAAAGGCCAGGTAATCCTTGCGCATAGTGTTCTCGTGTCGAGGAACGGGGAGCCGGTTGATGCTCAATAGGCAGAGCCGGACGCGTCATTGAGGTTGTGTCGCTCATCGCCCTTCAGAGGCGGATTGAAGACGCTGACCAGAATCAGATCCTGGTCTTTTCCACCACGCAGGTAATGGCGGTCATGCTGGTCAAGTACATAGATATCGCCGGGGCGAATCGGGTACACGTTGCCCTCCATGTCTTCGATTTCACCCTCACCGGCAATGCAATAGCAGGCCTCGAGGTGGTTGCGATAGTGCAGCAATGACTCTGTCCCGGCGCGCACCACGGTATGGCACACGGTGTAGCCCATGCCGTCTTTTTCAGTCAGCAACCGATGGCTGGTGCCGGCTCCCCACTCGACGAAGTGGGCGGTTTTTTCGATGTCGGATTTATTGCGAACAAACATGCCTGTCTCCTTGGTGGTGTTACGGCGTGATCAGTGCATGGGGGCAGGCCGGCGCATCGAGGACAAAGTCGGCGTAGCCCAACATGGCACTGTCCCAATGGACGTCACGGTGTGCCACCATGGCCTGTAGGTCGCGCCATTGATGGTGAAGCGTGTTATCGCGGGTCATGGACGAGGCGCCCGCATGTTCGACCAGGCGCTGGATGGCTTGAAGACAAAGCCGCGCCACGTAGCTGCGATCACGCTTGAGCCGCAGCAGTTCGTCCATGGACAGCGACCGTCGTGTCTGACCGGATTCATGCAGCATGGACACCAGCGTCGTGTACAAGGCCGTCGCCGCGGACAGTTGCGCGGCGCTATGGGCCAGCCGTTCCCTGGCCGGTGCCGGGATTTTCTGCTGTCTCAGCGATTCGATATAACTGGCATAGGCCCCTTCGGCACAGCCCAGCACGGGCCCGAGAAGGGACGTGGTGATAAAAGGCACGATCGGTACGCTGTACAAGTAGTCGCCGGGTAATTCGCTTGTCCGGTGCGCGAAAATGTCTTCCAGGCGGAAGACCTGTTCGGCGGGCACCAGGACATTGCGCAGCAACACATCGTGCGAACCCGTGGCCGCCATGCCGCAGGTGTCCCACGTATCCAGTATTTCCACGTCGCGGGTCGACACCACCACCAGCATCCGTTCTGAACCGGGCGTGCCGTCGTGATCGGTCACGGGCGCATTGAGCAATAACCAAGTGGCTTGTTCGATACCCGAGCTGAAGCGCCAGGTGCCGTTGACTCTAGTACCGTCCGCGTCCGGCAATAACCGACTGTGGGGACCGACCGATGCGGAAGCAAATAGCTGCGGCCGACCATTCGCGAACAACCGGTGCTGGCATGCCCGGCTCAGGCGGCCCGCAATGGCAGCATGCCCCCCCACCAGGCTGATCATCCAGGCCGTCGAGGCGCACGCGCGGGCGGCCAGTCGGGAGGCTTCCATCAGCACGGGCCAGCCGGGCGTGTCCAAGGGCTCACGGCGAGGGGAGACCAGTTCAAGCAACCCATCGTCGAATAACTCGTCGAATGTCGCCTGGCTCAATGTTCGGTTCTGCTCGGCATCGGCCGCGCGCTGCTGCCAGCCTGCCAGGCGCTGTCGAACCCGCTCTACTGGCGTTGGTCGGATCGCCCCGTCGAGGCTGTGCCTGTCATTCTCAAGCATCGGCGCGTTCCTCTACGTGCGACCGCGGGGCGCAATTCACATAGCCTATGGCGCGAGCCTCGAAGCAAAACCCTTCAGGTTGGTGGCTCGGGCCCAGCACGTTGAGGAATTGCTCGAGTCGGGCCCCATCGTCCGTGGCAACGAACTCATAGAAATTCGTACTGTTCCACAGCAGGTAGACGTGTTTGAAATGACTGGATAGCGCTTCGACGAGCTCGTGCATCAGCACTTGGCCGTTTTGCATTTGCTCCAGCATCTGTTGGCGTTTCCAGTCGATCTCTTCTTGAGTGAAATAACGTGTCTTGAAGCAGTTGTCTTTCATCCGCTCACGCTCCAGGTACTGCCCGACATCCTCGTGGTTGAGCTTTTCAAGAAAAAACACCAGGGCGCCGGGTTTCAGCAATGGCTTGATGTGATTGACCTGGGCTTTGCGGTCGCGGGTATAAAACTGGAAGGCCGCGGTTTCATAGACGTAGTCAAACCCTTCCTTGAATCGCCCGTAAGGCTCTTCAGTGAACAGTCGGGATTGCAGGGTCAGGAACGACTGGGGATAGAACAGGGAGCGCGCCGGGTCGGCATGCCGGTCGAAGTGAGATTGGTTGGCTTTGTTGGGTGAGGTGGTGAAGGTGTTGATCAAGCCCCGGGAATGCGCGGCGAGTGCGCGCCCATTGCTGCCGTCAAAGGCATCAATCTCGAAAAAACTGAAGGGGCGGGGCTCAGTGGCCTGCCGGGCTAGTGAGAGCCGCGTGAGGGCGACGCCGACTCTCGCCATCTCTTCCAGGATGTACGGAACGCTCGCCAGGAAATGCAGGAACAGAGGGCCGGCGTCCGCCACCAGTTGGTCGTGGTAGGCCACGACATCGGTATCGGCCATGGTGTGCCGCAGATGGCTGGTCAACGACTGCGCCGGAACCTGGGTCGCACCCGTGGCCAGGCGATGGAAGTGATCGGCCAGATGCAGCATCGAGCTGCTTTTCAGGTCTTCGTCCGGGCTGAAAGAAATCGCCGGCTGTGTAACGTCCATTTTTATCGCTCCCTGATATCAGATCAGTCCATTGGCGGTGATTTTTCCCGAGTCGGTTTTCGGCAACGCATCCATGAATACGTATTGGGTTGGCACCATGTGCCAGTCCAGCGATGCCTGGCAGTGCTCCAACAGCATCTGCTCTGTTGTGTCCTGGCAATCAGCTTCCAGTACGACGCAAGCCTTGGGGACAAACCCGGCGGACTCGTCGGCGACGGGGACTACCACAACCTGTGCGACCGAGGGGTGGGACGCCAGGCATTGTTCGATTTCCCGGGGGTTCACTTTCCAGAGGTTGCGGGCAAACAGGTCGTCTTTCCGGCAAACGTAGTACAGATAACCTTGCGCGTCCCTCCGGAAGAAGTCGCCGGTCCGGTAATACCTGTCCCGGCCGAAACAGTCGTATTTGAATGCCTTGTCTGTCTCTTCAGGCATCTTCCAATATTCCAGCATCAAATAGTCGCTGCTCACTAGAAGTTCGCCGACCACTTCCGGTTGTGTAATCGGCTCATCATGTTCGTTAACGATCACGGCATACAAGCCTTTAAGCGGTTTGCCTACCGAGCCGGGGTACCGTGCAATATCGGCGGGCGGCAGATAACTGACTCGCTTGCATTCGGTAAGACCGTAGTTGGAAAAGATGTCGACGTTGGGAAGTGCCTGTCTTATTTGTTGAATGTGCCGTGGGTAAAGCGGTTGGCCACTGCTGGAGATATAACGAAGTGAGGGTAATTGCCGTTGCCAATGTTCGCCCATGCTTGCCAGCAGGAAAAATACCGGTGGGAAGACATGCAGGCCGGTCACCTGTTCCCGTCTGATCACTTCGAGCACGTCGTCCGCACAGTGCGCGGGTTGGCTCTCGATCACCGCAGTGCCGCCAAAGAACAACGGCATCATGATGTTGTAGACGCCGTAGTCGGAAGCCAGGGTTGAATAACTGAGGATGACATCGTTGGCGGTATTGCCCAGGTAATCGATCACGCTGGTGGCTGCCGCGATCATGATGGGGTGGTTGACCACCACGCCCTTGGGGTTGAAGGTGGATCCGGAGGTATAGAAGATCGAGGTTGGCAGGCGCTCGTTGATAATGGGAAGCGGTTGTTCCAGGTCTTCTGGAGTCAATGTTTCCAGGGCTCTCTCGAGGCTGGATGCGTCCGCCGGGAGGATCTGGCTCGCACCAAACACGAGGATTGTGTCCAGGTTCGCCGCCGAGGCCAGCGCCCCTGAATCCTCATGGCGATCAGTGAGCAATACCCGGGCATCGGTGTGCTCCAGTTGATACAGCAGTTTGCTGCGGTTGTAGGTGGGGTGCGTCGCGGCAGTGATTGCGCCTATTTTCAACACGCCCAGAAAAGCCGCGATCAGGTCCGCGCTGATCCGCGAGTACAGGGCCACACGGTCGCCGCGCTTGACGCCGTACTTGATCAACACGGCGGCGATCAATGTGGCGCGCTTTTCCAAGGCGTCATACCGGGTATGGACACCGTCGATCACCAGTGCTGATTTGGCAGGCGTACGGCAGGCGTTGTTCTCAAAAAAATGATGAAAAAGAGGCATCAGCGATCCCTTGCAATAATTGCCTGATATTTCAATTGAATCGATGGTTCACCGGGGCGGCGATACGCATAGGCGAGAACAGATATATACCTGTGCGATCGAGAAGAGTATGTAGAGGCGATAGGCATTGGGGTGCCGAGAGGCGGCATACGCGTGATCTCCTTATTATTTTTATTGCCGTCCATGATCAAGCTATAGCTTGAAGTTGGCCTGATAGTTCCATTCAGAAGTTTGACTGTCAAGCGTGTCGGGCCGTTCTGGCGCAAGGATTTTGTCACGGTATCGTGACAGTATTATAAGTCTGTAAAGGTGTGGGAAATTACCTAAATACAAACCTTCAACCTAAGTAGGAATATACTTGAAGCCCTGCAGGCCCGAGCATTGATGGAAAGTGAGTGTTGCCTCGGTGCGTGAGCCTTGTACCCGTGGTTGCGGCTGCACGAACCCATGACCGTGCTGATCGTCTACATTGACAGGGGGGATATCCCTTTTCTTGAGGGCACTACCATGTTCAGATCACGCTCGTTGATTGCAGCTTTTACCTGCCTCGCCCTGGTGGCGGGTTCCGAGGTTGTCGTAGCGGACCCGGGCAACGGCAAGGGCAACGCCCAATTCGATCAAGGCCCGGGTCAAGGGCACGGAGGTAAAGGCGGGCAAGGCAACAAGGGCGGACAAGGAAACCCCGGTAACAAGGGCAATCAGGGCGGCAAGGGAAACCAGGGTGGCGGCGATTGGCATAACGGCCCGAGCCTCGACCGTGGCGGCATCCTGGGTGTGATTGGCGGTTATCGCGATTATTGGAGCCCCGGCCCAGCGTTGCCGCCGGGAATTCAGAAAAACCTGGCACGGGGCAAGCCGTTGCCGCCGGGCATCGCCAAGAAGCTTGATGGGCGGCTGCTGGGGCGGTTGCCGCACTATGACGGTTATGAATGGCAGCAGGTCGGCACGGACCTGATCCTGGTGGCGATCGCCAGCGGCATCATCTATGAAGTGCTCAACGGTGCGTTCGACTAATTCGGAGTAATGCCAGTCAGTTAAGCGAAACGCCTGTGGGAGCTAGCTTGCTCGCGAAAGCGGCCGGTCATTCAACATTGATGTTGGCTGACCCGACGCCTTCGCGAGCAAGCTCGCTCCCACATTTTTTCCGGGTTGTTCTCAGGTGCCGTGTTCACCAGAGATCCCCTGTGGGAGCTAGCTTGCTCGCGAAAGCGGTCGGTCATTCAACATTGAGGTTGGCTGACCCGACGCCTTCGCGAGCAAGCTCGCTCCCACATTTTCCTCCGGTGTCAGGATCAGCTTTCCAGTTGCCGCAGGCGTTTGTACAGCGTATTGCGGCTGACTCCCAGCCGTCGCGCCAGGTGCGAAATGTTCCCGCCCACTGCTTGCAACTGACGGTTGAGGTCCTCGGCGTCGTTCAGGTCCACCGCCAGCGGCTCGGGTGTTTCCATCGGTTCCATTTCCAGGTCGACAAAGAAGTCGTCGGGCAGGTGTTCCGGGCGGATCGGCTGTTCCTCGGCCATCGCCAGCGCCACTTGCAGCACGCTACTGACCTGGCGCAGGTTGCCCGGCCACGGATGGCGTTCGAACAGGTCCAGCACTTCGCGGCTCAGGCCGGCCCACTGGGTCGGTTCGCGATGGTGTTCCCAGAGGCGTTTGAACAGGGCCTGTTTGTCGCTGCGTTCGCGCAGCGGTGGCAGTTCCAGGGTCAGGCCGCCGATGCGGTAGTACAGGTCTTCGCGAAACCGGCCCAGTTGCACCTGTTCGCGCAGCGAGCGGTTAGTGGCGGAGATGATGCGGATGTCCACCGGGAACAGCTCGGCGCTGCCCACCGGTTGCACGCAACGTTCCTGCAACACCCGCAGCAATCGGGCCTGGGTGGGCAGGGGCATGTCGCCGATCTCGTCGAGAAACAGCGTGCCACGGTCCGCCTTGCGGATCAGGCCGATGCTGCCCTTTTGGTTGGCGCCGGTGAAGGCGCCTTTTTCGTAACCGAACAGTTCCGATTCCACCAGCTCGGCGGGGATTGCCGCGCAGTTGACCGCGATGAAAGCCTGTTTACAGCGGGAACTGGCCTGGTGCAGGGCTTTGACGAAGACTTCCTTGCCGACGCCGGTCTCGCCGTGGATCAGCAGCGGGATGTCTTTTTCCAGCAAACGCTCGGCCTGGCGTACGGCTTTTTCCACGCGGCTGTCACCCAAGTGCAGCGTGTTGAGGCTGATAGCATTATTCGCCGGGGCAGGTGAGGGCGGTGTTTCGGTGAAAATCCGCGCCTTGATCGACACTTGGCTCGGACGCCGGAGCAAACACTGGAAACGATTATTTCCGGACGCTTGCAGGGCAAACGGCAGGCCGTCGGGTTGGTTCAACAGTTCCAGTAGCGAAACCTTGAACAGGCTTTCGATGCTGACCCGCGACAGGCTAAGGCCCAGCAGGTTGTCCGCCCGGCGGTTGGCGGAAAGTACTTGGCCACTCTCATCGAAGACCAGCAGGCCGGCCCACTGACTGTCGAGGTTGTTCAATCCGGTGTTGAAGGTCAGTTGGAAATGTTCACCGCGAAACAGGTTGAGGATCAGCCGATTCTCCACGGTCTGGCTCATCATCTTGACCATGCCCAGGGTGTGGGACGGCGGCAGGTAGCTGTCGCTGGAGACGTCCAGCACCGCGATGACCTTGCGCTCGGCATCGAAGATCGGCGCCGCAGAGCCGGTCATGAAACGGTTGGCCTTGAGGAAATGTTCATCGTGTTCGATGTGCACCGCCTGTTCACAAGCCAGCGCAGTGCCGATGGCGTTGGTGCCCGTGCTGCGTTCCATCCAGCTCGCCCCGGCGCTGAAGCCGTGGGCCAGTCGCGGTTCGATGAAGCGCTGGGTGCCCCAGGAGGTCAGCACCTGGCCCTGGTTGTCGGCGAGCATGATCAGGCAGTTGGAATTGCTCAGGATGTTTTCGTAATACGGCAAGACTTCCTGGTGGGTGGTCTGCACCAATGAATGCTGGCTTTCCAGCAACTGGGCGACGCCGTCGGCGGGCAACTGGTCAAATGAAGGCACGCTCTGATGGCTCAGGCCAAAGGCGCGGCAGCGGGACCAGGAAGCCTGGATGATGGCCTCGTGGGACAAGGCTGGAGCAGGTGCGGCCATGGGGCACTCTCGCAGGTGCTGTTTTTATTGTTGTGTCCAGTCTCGCACAGACTCCTTGTGCTGGGGCAGGCCTGAATACCACTTAATACACACAGAACGGGTGGGAGCGGGCTTGCTCGCGAATGCGGTGTGTCAGTGAACATCAATGCTGCTGATCCACTGCATTCGCGAGCAAGCCCGCTCCCACAAAGTCATCATCAGGCTGCCGAAAACGTTCATTCAGTGTTGTTCAAAATTGTTCATTGTCAACCTGTTCATTGTTCAGTTGTTCATTCGCGGCTGTTCACTTCTGTTCATCAATGAACCCATTTTTCCCTTCATAAAAAGTAAAAACAAAGCAGATCAATAGCTTGTAATTTCTGGCACGCCTTTCGCTTTCTAGCTCGGGTCGCTTGACTCCAAATAATAAAAAGGCCGAGCCATGTCATTAAAGCTTGAGCACATCTGTCGCACCGTCGAAGGCCAGACCTGGATCGACGATGCCAATCTGAGTTTCGAACCCGGATCCTTCAACGTCCTGTTGGGCCGCACCCTGTCCGGCAAGACCAGCCTCATGCGGCTGATGGCCGGACTGGACAAGCCCGACAGCGGCCGCATCCTGATGAACGGCGTCGATGTCACCAACCGCCCGGTGCGGTTGCGCAATGTGTCGATGGTTTATCAGCAGTTCATCAACTACCCGACCATGACCGTTTTCGAAAACATTGCCTCGCCACTGCGCCAGGCCGGTGTGTCCGACGAGGTGATCCAGAGCAAGGTGCTGGAAACCGCCCGGATGCTGCGGATCGAGAAATTCCTCAAGCGTCATCCATTGGAATTGTCCGGCGGCCAGCAGCAACGCACGGCCATGGCCCGGGCCCTGGTCAAGGATGCCGAACTGATCCTGTTCGACGAGCCGCTAGTGAACCTGGACTACAAGCTGCGCGAAGAACTGCGCCAGGAAATGCGCGAGCTGTTCCAGGCCCGCCACACCATTGCCGTGTACGCCACCACCGAGCCCAACGAGGCCTTGGCTTTGGGCGGTACGACCACGATTCTTCACGAAGGCCGAGTGATCCAGAGCGGCAAGTCGTCCTCGGTGTATCACCAGCCGCAAACCGTGCTGGCCGCCGAGCTGTTTTCCGAGCCGCCGATCAACCTCATGCCGGGGCGCATTGCCGGCAATGAAGTGAGCTTCGCCAATTTCGTGCACTTCCCTCTCAACGTCGATTTGCGTCCGGTGGGCGAGGGTGAGTTCCGCTTTGGTGTGCGTCCCAGTCATATCTCGCTGGTGCCGAGCAACGACGACGACCTCGAACTGGCGGTGACCGTCGAAGTGGCCGAGATCAGCGGTTCGGAGACGTTCCTGCACGTGCGCAACGAGCATTTCCTGTTGGTGCTGCATTTGCCCGGGGTGCATGAGTACGACGTGGACGCGCCGATTCGCATCTACATTCCGACTCACAAACTGTTTGTCTTCGATGCCCAAGGCAAGCTGGTCCAGGCCCCGGGCCTGCGTATTGCGAGGGTTGCCTGATGGCCGAAATACGTTTGCAGAACCTTGCCCACAGCTACACCAGCACCCCGGCGGGCCCTGAGGATTACGCGATTCGCGAGATGAACCACATCTGGGAACAGGGCGGCGCCTATGCGTTGCTCGGGCCTTCGGGCTGCGGCAAATCCACCTTGCTCAATATCATTTCCGGACTGCTCAGCCCTTCCGAAGGGCAGGTGATGTTCGACAGCAAAGTGGTCAACGAGCTGACCCCGGAGCGGCGCAACATCGCACAGGTGTTCCAGTTCCCGGTGGTCTACGACACCATGACGGTGTTCGATAACCTGGCATTTCCACTGCGCAACCAGGGCATGGCCGAGGCCAGGATTCACACCAAGGTGCAGGAAATCGCCGAGGTCCTCGACCTGCAGAATTTGCTGGATAAAAAAGCCCGCAACCTCACCGCCGATGAAAAACAGAAAGTTTCCATGGGCCGTGGGCTGGTGCGCGACGACGTGTCGGCGATCCTCTTCGATGAACCGCTGACGGTGATCGACCCGCACCTGAAATGGAAACTGCGGCGCAAGCTCAAGCAGATCCACGAGCAGTTCAACATCACCATGGTCTACGTCACCCACGACCAGTTGGAGGCCTCCACCTTCGCCGACAAAATTGCGGTGATGTACGGCGGCCAGATCGTGCAGTTCGGTACGCCGCGGGATCTGTTCGAGCGCCCGAGCCACACCTTTGTCGGCTATTTCATCGGCAGTCCGGGCATGAACCTGATCGAGGTCACCGCGCAACCCGGTGGCGTCGGCTTCGCCTCGACTCACTTGCCGCTGTCCGACAGCCTGCTGCGACGCGTCGCCGAAGCCGAAGGCAAAAGCCTGAAGGTCGGCATTCGTCCGGAGTTCGTCCATGTCTGGGACGGCCCCTACGACGACGCGTTGCGCGCCGATGTTGTCCACGTCGAAGACTTGGGCACCTACAAGATCCTGACCCTCAACCTCGACGGCGCACCGCTGAAGGTACGCCTGGCCGAAGACAAGCCGGTGCCCGAAGGCACTGCGTACATCAGCTTTCCGGCTCAATGGCTGATGGTTTATGCCGATGAATACTTGCTGGAACCGTTGAGCGAGGTACAGCCATGAATAAGGTGCAGAACAACAAGGCCTGGTGGCTGGTGCTGCCGGTGTTCCTGCTGGTGGCCTTCAGCGCCGTGATCCCGATGATGACCGTGGTCAACTATTCGGTGCAGGACATCTTCGATCAGTCCAGCCGTTATTTCGTCGGCGCCGACTGGTACAAACAGGTGCTGCTTGACCCACGCTTGCACGATTCTCTGTTGCGCCAGTTCATCTACTCGGCGTGCGTGTTGCTGATCGAGATTCCCCTGGGTATCGCCATCGCCCTGACCATGCCGACCAAGGGCAAATGGTCGTCGCTGGTGCTGATCATCCTCGCCATCCCACTGCTGATTCCGTGGAACGTGGTGGGCACCATCTGGCAGATTTTCGGTCGCGCCGACATCGGGCTGCTGGGCTCTACGCTTAATGGCCTGGGCATTAACTACAACTATGCGGCCAACACCATGGACGCCTGGGTCACCGTGTTGGTGATGGACGTATGGCACTGGACTTCACTGGTGGCGCTGCTGTGCTATTCAGGGCTGCGGGCGATTCCGGATGTCTACTATCAAGCGGCGCGGATCGACCGGGCGTCCAGCTGGGCGGTGTTCCGTCACATCCAGTTGCCGAAGATGAAAAGCGTGCTGTTGATCGCCGTGATGCTGCGCTTCATGGACAGCTTCATGATCTACACCGAGCCGTTCGTGCTGACCGGCGGCGGGCCGGGCAACGCCACCACGTTCCTCAGCCAGACCCTGACGCAGATGGCCATCGGTCAATTCGACCTGGGTCCGGCGGCGGCGTTTTCCCTGGTCTACTTCCTGATCATTCTGTTGGTGTCATGGCTGTTCTACACCGCCATGACGCACTCCGACGCCAACCGTTGAGGCCCGCACGATGAGCAAGAGAAAGCTGATTCCGCTGCTGATCTACATTCTGTTCCTGCTGGTGCCTATCTACTGGCTGCTGAACATGTCGTTCAAGAGCAACACCGAAATCCTCGGCAGCCTGACGCTGTGGCCGGCGGATTTTACCTTCCACAACTACAAGGTGATCTTCACGGACCCGAGCTGGTACACCGGGTATTTGAACTCGCTGTATTACGTGAGCCTGAACACGGTGATTTCCCTGGGCGTGGCGCTGCCGGCGGCCTATGCGTTTTCCCGCTACCGGTTCCTCGGCGACAAGCACCTGTTCTTCTGGCTGTTGACCAACCGCATGGCGCCACCGGCGGTGTTCCTGCTGCCGTTCTTCCAGCTGTATTCGTCCATCGGCCTGTTCGATACCCATATCGCCGTGGCGTTGGCCCACTGTCTGTTCAACGTGCCGTTGGCGGTGTGGATCCTGGAAGGCTTCATGTCCGGGGTGCCGAAAGAAATTGACGAGACCGCCTACATTGACGGCTACAGTTTCCCCAAGTTCTTCGTGAAGATCTTCGTTCCGTTGATTGGCTCGGGCATCGGTGTCACAGCGTTTTTCTGCTTCATGTTCTCCTGGGTCGAGTTGTTGCTCGCCCGCACGCTCACCTCGGTGAATGCCAAACCGATCGCGGCGGTCATGACCCGTACCGTGTCGGCGTCGGGTATTGATTGGGGGGTGCTGGCGGCGGCGGGGGTGTTGACCATTCTGCCGGGCATGCTGGTGATCTGGTTCGTTCGCAACCACGTGGCCAAGGGCTTTGCCCTGGGCCGGGTCTGAGGAGTCGATGATGGAATGGATGAACTGGACCGCCCCTACGGCGGCATTCTTCGGGGTCATTGCCTTGTTGCTGGCGGGCATGACCACTTGGGAGTTGCGTTCGCCGAGCATCCCTCGGCGGGGTTTCTTGCCGATTGTCACCACCCGTGGCGATCGGTTGTTTATCGGTCTTCTCGGTAGCGCCTACCTGCACCTGTTGGTGATCGGCGCTACCGACTGGAGCATCTGGATAGCGTTCGCGTTGTCCCTGGTGTGGCTGTTGGCAGTGATGCGGTGGGGCTAGTCGCGAAGGTTCGACGATCAGGCTCTTAAACCCAAACAGGAGGTCTCTATGTTCGATAAAAACAATAAGCTGCGACATAGCGTTTCATTGGCAGCCGTGCTGGCACTCAGCGGGCTGAGTGCTGCGGCCTGGGCCGACGCTTATGAAGACGCCGCTAAAAAATGGATTGGTAGTGAATTCAAGCCGTCGACCCTGACAGCCGAGCAACAACTCGAAGAACTGAAGTGGTTCATCAAGGCCGCCGAGCCGTTTCGTGGCATGAAGATCAACGTGGTGTCGGAGACCCTCACCACCCACGAGTACGAATCCAAAGTGTTGGCCAAGGCCTTCGCCGAGATCACCGGCATCCAGATCAACCACGACTTGCTGCAGGAAGGCGATGTGGTTGAGAAACTGCAAACCCAGATGCAGTCCGACAAGAACATCTATGACGGCTGGGTCAACGACTCGGACCTGATCGGTACGCACTTCCGCTACGGCAAGACCGAAGCGATCACCGACCTGATGGCCAACGAGGGCAAGGCCTACACCTCGCCAACCCTGGACCTGAAGGACTTCATCGGCACATCGTTCACCACCGCGCCGGACGGCAAGCTCTATCAACTGCCCGACCAACAATTCGCCAACCTGTACTGGTTCCGTGCGGACTGGTTCGAGCGCGCGGACCTGAAAGCCAAGTTCAAGGAAAAATACGGCTACGAGCTGGGTGTACCGGTGAACTGGTCGGCCTATGAAGACATCGCCAAGTTCTTCTCCGAAGACGTCAAGGAGATCGATGGCAAGCGCGTCTACGGCCACATGGACTACGGCAAGAAAGACCCGTCCCTGGGCTGGCGCTTCACCGATGCCTGGTTCTCCATGGCCGGTGGCGGCGACAAGGGCCTGCCTAACGGTTTGCCGGTGGACGAGTGGGGCATTCGCGTCGAAGACTGCCATCCGGTCGGCTCCAGCGTCACCCGTGGCGGCGACACCAACGGCCCAGCGGCTGTGTTCGCCACCACCAAATACGTGGACTGGCTGAAGAAATACGCGCCACCGGAAGCGGCGGGCATGACCTTCTCCGAATCCGGACCGGTGCCGGCCCAGGGCAACATCGCCCAGCAGATTTTCTGGTACACCGCCTTCACCGCCGACATGACCAAACCGGGCCTGCCGGTGGTGAACGCCGACGGCACGCCGAAATGGCGCATGGCACCTTCGCCACGCGGCCCATACTGGGAACAGGGCATGAAGCTGGGGTATCAGGACGTGGGTTCGTGGACGTTCATGAAGTCCACGCCTGAGAAACAGAAACTCGCGGCCTGGCTGTATGCGCAGTTCGTGACCTCGAAAACCGTGTCGCTGAAGAAAACCATCGTCGGCCTGACGCCGATTCGTGAGTCGGACATCAACTCCCAGGCGATGACCGACCTGGCGCCGAAACTCGGTGGCCTGGTGGAGTTCTACCGCAGCCCGGCCCGTGTGCAATGGACCCCGACCGGGACCAACGTGCCGGACTATCCACGCTTGGCGCAACTGTGGTGGAGCCACATCGCCGAAGCGGCCAGCGGCGAGAAGACCCCGCAACAGGCCCTCGACGGCTTGGCCAAGGACCAGGACGCAATCATGACCCGCCTGGAACGCTCCAAGGCCCAGGCCACCTGCGCCCCGAAAATGAACCCCGAGCGCGACGCGCAATACTGGTTCGATCAACCGGGCGCACCGAAGCCGAAACTGGCGAACGAGAAGCCTAAAGGCGAAACCGTAAGCTACGCCGAACTGCTGAAATCCTGGGAGGCGGCCCGCAAGTAAAACGCCATCCGCAATGAATGAACGGCACCGTAAGGTGCCGTTTTTTTTCGGTGCGCAGAATCTAAAGCGACCCCACATCAACGGTGGGAGCGGGCTTGCTCGCGAAGGCGCCATAACATTCTAAATCAATGCAAACTGACCCACCGCTTTCGCGAGCAAGCCCGCTCCCACAAAGAATTTGTGGTGCGCCCATTACCTGCAAACACCCCACAGGATCTCCAAGGGTTTGAGTATTAGCCGGGCTTGGCGGAGCTTGGCTGGGCGCGTCCGGCGACGGGTGTTGGGGCCGGTTTCATCAGGGCGTCGAGTGCCTGCCGGTAGGTTCGGCCCGCCAGGCTCATGCTGTTGTTGTGGGTGGCGCCGGGCACCAGCAGCAGGCGCTTGGGTTCCTTGGCGGCGTTGAACAGTTGTTCGCTGAAGCGCGGCGGGACGTAGCGATCGGCGGCGCCATGGACGATCAACAGCGGCATATTGATTTCGTGGATTTTGTCGATCGAGTCGAATTTCTGCGACAGCAACCAGCGTACCGGCAGGGAGGTGTCCGCCATGGCGGTGGCGACGTCACCCAGCGAGGTGAACGTCGATTCGATGATCAGCCCCCGCACCGGCACGACGCTGCCGTTTTTCGCAGCCTTCTGGCCGAGTTCCGCAGCGAGGTCCACGGCCACTGCGCCGCCCAGGGAATGGCCGTAGATCAGCCGCAAGGCCGGGTCCGGTTGCAGCGCTTCAAGGCGCTCCCAGGCGATCCGTGCGTCTTCATAAACGCTGGCTTCCGACGGCAAGTCGCCATGGCTTTTACCGAAGCCACGGTAATCGATGGCCAGCACCGAAAACCCCAGGGCCCGCAACTGCTCGATACGGAACAATTGGCCGGTCAGGTTCCAGCGCACGCCATGCAAGTACAGGATCGCTGGCGCGTTCTTGCGTTCGGCCGGCCACCACCAGCCGTGGATGTTTTCTCCAGCCTTGAAACGCTTGGGCTTGAGATCGAATTCCTGCAAGCCAGTTGGCAAGCCACTGAACCAGGTCGCCGTCCCCGGCTCGATGCGAAAGACCAGCTCCCGCTCCTTGTGCTGCAACACACTGCAGCCCACCGGCAGCCCGACCACCAGCAAGGCCATGCACAGTGACGCCAGCCAACGCCGGCGCAGGCGAGAGAGCAAAGGTAAAAGCATCGACATGATTCGCTACGTGAGACAAAGGATGCCTTTTAGCAGAATTCCTTCACGCGATGGAGGGATTTCGGACGGTTCACATCAGGCTCCCTAAGCCCTGGACAGACGTCCGGCATTCCAATCGAACTTAGCCCACCCACCTCACTCGAAAATTCATGACCCATGAACATCGAGGAGCACGCCATGACAACCCAGCAATCCAATGGACAAGCGCGGCCTGGCGAGGGCGCAGGGGCCGTGCCAGCGAAGGACGCGAACGGCGAGCCGGTCGAGGTCGTGAAACGGGATATACAGGACCCCAACCAGGCCACCGACAACGTGGACAAGGCGGTCACGCCCACCTCCATCAGGAGTCGGGAACAAGATGCCGAAAAGTTGCAAGACAAGGTTTCAGAGGTGGAAAAGAAACTCGATCGTTGAAGCGTGGCTGTGCGCCAAAGGCACGATCAATGGATATCCCAATACTCAGCCAACGCCATGATCTGCACCGCGGCGCCATAAGCCACCATCGGCACACCCGCCAGGCGCTTTTGCAGCACGAGGGTCAGTGAGTCCCCCGGAAGCAGGCTGGCGTCGCCAAAATCCCCGTCCAGTTGCAGCGGATGGACGATGACCTCCAGCGAACCTAGGCGCGGCGGCGCGGCGTGGTGCAGGTCGGCAGGCGTGCAGACGTAGTCGGCTGTCGCGCCGCACAGGCTGCGCATGCGGCGGTTGAGCAGGGTCTTGAAGATGCGTTTGCGCAGGTTCAGGTTTGCCCCGAGGTTGCGCGCCAGCCGCATGGGCACGCCTTGCCGGGCGGCGAAGCGCGCCACTACTTCCCCGATGGGCCAAATGTTGTGCACGTGTTGGTGGGAGTCGAGGTGGCTGGGACGCAGGCCATGGTCCAGGCAATGCTGCCATTGGGCCTGGAGTTCTTCTTCCACGGCGGCAAGGTCCTTCGAACCGAGGCGCAGGCAGTAACGGGACAGGTTCAGGTCGAATTCGCCGTTGGGGTTGCAGAACGCAGGCCGCGAAGTGATCGCCTGGCTCAGCGGCGAGCCATAACTGAGGTTGAAGTGCAAGCCGATACGCCCGTCGAGCAGTGGTTGGCGCGCCAGTTCACAAGCCTGCTCGAAACCCGGCATGTTGGCCATGGCCGTGGCGGAACTGATCACGCCTGCCTCGAAGGCCCGCAAGACAAGGGCGTTTTCGCTGTCGGTAAGGCCGAAGTCGTCAGCGTTGACGATCACTTGGCGAGGCATCTTTGTTCTCCTGTTTTTGGATCAAGGACGATGCCGTCGTCTCGTTTTTTTTGGCCCGGCGCCTGCCGACCCACGGCTTCAGGCTCTTCCATAGCCGTAAGGCGAACCCCAGGAGCAGGCCGTCGAGCTGCCAGGAGTAGAAGCTCCAGCGCCAGTGCTCCAGTTGTCCGGTCATGCGTTCATGCAGTTGGTGGCTGGAGTTTTCAAGGCTGACCCGTGACGCATCGATCCACCGCCAGTTTTCGTCCAGGCCCCAGCGAATCCACTCTTCGAGCAATACCCGGCCACTGCCCAGGTCCGCGTGCTGCGGCAAGAATGCCAGGTTGTAGTCGTACAATCGGCCTTGGTCCAGCAGGCCCAGGCGATAGCTGATGCATTCGCCGTTCAGCTCCAGCGTCACCACCCGCACCAGCCCTTGGGCAGCGAGGGCGGTGAAGGCGTGGGTCATCCATTGCCGGCGAATGGGGGTGGCGAAGATGCCGACACCTTCCTCACCTTTCCAGCTGGCGTCCTCGACATCGGCCAGGGCGCGCAACAATTGCCCCATGCTGATGGCGTCTGGCGTTATCCGGCGGATCTGTGCACCACACGCAGCGATTCGCTTGCGTGCTCGACGCAGCTTGTAGCGTGGATCGCCAGAGATCTCCTGATGGTCGCTGTCGCTGATCAGGTGCACCGGCACCCGGCAACTGAGTCGCCGCTCTCCGGTGGAACTCAGCGCCATCCAGGCGCTGAGGACGCTTTGCTCACCGACCGGCTCGATCACTTCATTCAATTGCAGTAATGCGTGAGGCAAGTGTTGGCGGATCTGCATCAGCGCCTGGCCCATGCCTTCGGCGTCCAGGCGTGCCAGCAGAGCGATGCGATCGGCCATTGGAAAACCCAAGTGATGCAGCACCCGAAACCCCAGCCCGCCGATACGTTCGAGTCCCGATATCAGGGGCAGGCAAAGACACAAAGTCTGGTCCCGCCAGCCGAGCAGCACACGCAATTGCTGCTCGGGCAACAGGGCGAACTCCGCCGCTTGCAGCCAGGCCAGGGTGTTGAACGGCGTTGCGTCGGCCACCTGGGTTCGCAGCTGTTCATAAGCTGATACAGGAAAGTCCGCCGCACCCAGCGAGCGACACCATTGGAACCGGATCGCCATGGGCATCAAGTCGCCGAAGCCGAGGCAGCCGGCTGGGCCGGTTTACGGAAGGCATCCAGTGCCGTGTCGGTGTAAGACGTATTGCGCAGGAACTGCCAGCGACCGAACAAGCGGTACAGGTGCGTAATCTGCCCGCGTTCCTGGAAGCCCATGCGAATATGCATCTTGATCGCCTGGGTGTTTTGCAAATCGCAGACGTCGACCATTGTGTTGCAACCCTGGTCCGCCATGACCTTCCACACCTCCAGCTGCATGTCTGCCGATATTCTGGAACCCCAGTATTCACGGATCGCCTCGCCACCGAACTGAAAGTACTCGCCAGGCTTGATCGCAAAGTTGCAGTGATAGAAATGGCGATCGAAATAGTCCCGCGTACTGGCCCAGGCGAACCCCACGGTGTCGCCCTGATCATCCAGGTACATCAAGCCTGTGTAGCCTTCGGTCGCCAGCTCGCGCATGGTTTCGACACGGTCGCCGAAGTGTCGGGCAAAAGCATCGGCATTGCTGACCGTGATGTGCTCCAGGCGCATCGGGGGATAGGGCTTGAGGTTATGCGGCGGGAGCGGGGTCCGCACATCGTGCTCCAGCCACACCAGTCGGATGTGGGAAAACAGGTAGCGTCTGCATAGCTGCTTTAAAACGGTGTGCAGACCTTTTTTCTGGATGCGATCACACAATTTCTGCAGAGCGTTCATGGTGCCTCCTGACGGGTGGCAGGTTGGGGGGGAAGGGGAGCTGTCCAACCGAGGGCGAACACGGTTTCCCCTGGCAGGAGAAAACCGACCTGGCCGGCCTTGCAATCAAACGTAGCGCTTTGGCTGCGGTTGTCCGGGCCGAAATACAGCAGGGTCATGCCTGGTTGAGGGCAGGCCGTGCCGTCGAGGCTGACCTGATGGGCTCGTGTGCTTTTGTTCACACCCAGCAGACTGCGTTGCTTGCCGGTCGCCATGGCCAGTACATCGACTTCAAAAGCATCGTTGTCCAGGCGCAATACCTGATCGAGCCAGTGCTGTTGAATGAACTGCTGAGCCAGGCCCACGGGCTTGAGCTCGAAGTGCTGATCGTCCAGCACCCGCACCATGCCTTTGGGGTATTCAGGTTCGTCGGCGAGCATGAACCAGTTGAGCATGTCGAGCCATCCATCGGCGGAGGCGTTGATCGCCACCGATGTCCACCACAAGGCGGCGTAGTGGGTTTCCTGGTCGTAAGGGCTCAGGCTCGAGCCGCTGGACATGTTGGTCTGGTCCAACAGCAACGCCTTGCGGGGCCGGCCCTGGCGGTCCAATCCAACCAGGTTGGCGGCCTGCCGGACACTGTCGCGGTAGACCCGGGTCGCCAGCAGATCGCGGACCATCCATTCGTGCCAGGCCAGGGCGTCGATCTGGTCGTCGGACGTCGCGAGCAGGCGCCGTGCCCAGTCGATCCCGCGTTTGTCAGCCGCGTTGTCGACGAAGGGGCCGTTGGTGAACCGGGAGCTGGCGGGTATGGCGATGCGGACACCGGCGCGTGCGTTGGCGGGGTCGGCGCGGACCTGGGCAGCCATGCTCTGGAACAGTTGCTGGAAACTGGCGAAGTCCGGGTAGTTCAGGTTTGGCTCATCGGCAAAACTGAGGTAATGGAGGCCGTTGTTACCCGAAGCCCGGGTCGACATGAGCCAGGCTTGCAAGCCGCTGAGACTGGTCCGGTCGGCCTGCAGATCGGCGCGGCGTTGGCTGGCGGCCAGCAAGGTAATGTCTTGGCTGATGCCGAAGCGGTCCCGGTATAAGCGTCGAAAAGCATCTTCATGATTGGCCTTGGCCGCCATGACATCGACGAAGCTGTAGAGGGTGGCCGCCTGGGGTTTGAGCGCATCGAGCACTGGGTAGCTGGCGGGCGGCAATAACTCATAGGGCAGGTATATGCCCAGCTTGGGGGTCGTGCCGAGCGCCTCGGCATACAACGTCAGGTGGGTCTGCCCCGGATCCTGGCGCAGCGGTTGCAGGTGCGACGGGTCTTGGGCGAACAAGTTGGCGGTGCCGTCCAGCCAGAACGCGACCTTGCCGTTGCCTTGCAGACGCAGGCGCCAGATTTGGTCGACGTCCGCCACCGGGAGGGCCACCTGATCGAATTGCCAGTAGGCCCGGTATGGCTTGAGATTCACTTGCAACTGCTTTGTGTCGTCGACACGCCGGGCTTGCAGCGCATTTACGCCGCCGTGGAACTTGCCTGCCAGCACGGCCTGCTCGCCGGCTGCGACTTTGAAATACAACTCATCGCCATCGTGGGCCTCAGCACTGAAATGCACCTTGGCCGGGGCAAACAGGGCACGGGTACGCGGGTCGTGTTCAACGCTATAGCGCCGAAAACTGTAGCCGGGGATTTCCAGCCGATAACTGGCGGTACCCGGCAGCAGCGGCCATTGCTGTTCGCCACGGGTCTGGTCCGCCTTGACCAGGCGTTCACCCACCAAACGTCCCTGGCCGTTGAGCAAGTAAAGATGTTCGGTATTGGCCTCGGCCTGCCACGCGGGCACCCAGCGCACGGTTACGCTGTCTGGCCGGTCGGTTTGCAGGTACAGGCTGCCGTCGCGGATACCGGTCCATTGCATGGACGCGCCATGGGCCACGAACGCCAGGGCCCAAAGTCCCAAAAAGACTCCCAGTTTCCACCTGCCCCGCACCGGCCCTATCGCGAGCAAGATCGCTCCCACAGTGGACCTAAGGTGGTAGCAGATATCGTGTCCGACACCGCCCCCCTGTGGGAGCGGGCTTGCTCGCGAAGACGGCGGTACATCCACCATCCTCGCAAGCAGACCCACCGCTTTCGCGAGCAAGCCCGCTCCCACAATGGATTGGGGGTGGTCGCAGATATTGCAATCCACACCAACCCCTGTGGGAGCGAGCTTGCTCGCGATGGCGGTTTGGTTGGCGACGGTGTTCAAGCGGATTTCCCCAACAGCATCTGGCGCATCGGCAGAAAATCGCTGGGCAGGATGATCAGCGTTTGCCACAGCGCCACGCCGCTGAGACGGCAATACATCACCAGCAGCCCCAAGGTCACGCCCAGGTAGGCAATAGAGGATGCCGCTGCGGCGCCGACGATGCCGTAGACGGGGATCAGAACCAGGTTCAGCCCCAGGTTCAACAGCGCCCCCCCGCCCATCAGCAGCGAAACAGTGCCAGGGCGGTCCTTGCCCAGCAGGTCCAGGCGCAGGATGCTCGCAAAGCACAACCCGAACACCCCTGGCAGCAGCGCCAGCAGGGCCGGGTACGCCGGTTGGTAGGCGACGCCGAACAAGGTGACGATCAGCCATTCGCCGACCAGTACCATGCTCAGGCAGGCGCCCAGCATGGCCGTGGAAGTCAGGCGCAAGGCCAGCGGGGTCAGGCGCTTCATGTCTGTGTCTTGCTGCAGCAGGCGTTTCATCAGTGGCGTGGTGACCGCTTCCGGCACGATATGCAGCAGTTCGGCCGCCGCGCTGGCCATGGCGTAGTGCCCCAACGCCGTGCTGCCCAGCAGTGCGCCGATGAACAGGTAATCCGAGCGCAGCATCAGTTGCTGGAACAACAGGTCCGGATGACTGCGGACACCGTAACGCAACAGTTCTTTCTGAAGGGTGCGATCCCACCGCAGCGTGAACGCATGATCTCGGCGCAACCACATCCAGCCCGCCAGTACTACCAGGCTCAGGCCCGCCAGCCAACTGATCAGCGCCGCCTCCAGAGCCGTGTCTTTCCACATCCAGAACAGCGCCACGAACAGCAACAGCGGGACCAGGGATTCCATCAGCCGCAAGGCGTTGAACGCGCCCACTCCGCCGGATGCGTTGTGCAGCGTCAGCAGGCCGCTCTTGAGCACCGCCAGCGGCACGGCCAACAACAGCAGCCAGGCCAGCAGTCCCAGTTGCGTAGTGACGTCCAGTTCGGCGCCGAACTCGCGTACCAGCGCCACCACCAGCAGGGTCAGCAACCCGGCAAGCAGACAACCGAAGACCAGCACGTGGCTGATCAAGAGGCTCATCGAGCGATGCTGCGCCGCCTGATAACCCACGGCGGAATTCAGGCCGCCACTGGTGATGGCGCTGATCAGGTCCGGCAGGGTGCTGAGCAGCGCCAGAAGTCCGCGTTCGCTGGGGCCCAGGATCCGTGCCAGCAGCACGTTGCGCAACAGGCGCAAACCGATCATCGCCAGGCTTGTGCCCATGCTCAAGGCCAAGAGCTTCAGATAACGTGCGCGATTCATGAGCGGGCTCCTCGGCGAATGCGCCAGGCCAACAATTCAGGGTGACAGGCGTTGCGCTGGCTGACGCCGAAACGTGGCAGATTCAGAGGGTCGCCGTCGTGGCGATACAGGCCTGCCTCGGTGCCCAGCGCGAACGGAAAACCGTGGGCCGCCACCTGCTCGCGCACTCGGGCGTCATTGTCACCGTTGGGGTAGCAATACACGGGCAAGGGCTGGGCGCAGCCATTTTCCAAGGCCGTCCAACTGCGTGTCAGCTCCTCATGCAGGCGCTGGTCATCCAGCCCGGTCAGGATGGCGTGGCTGGCGCCATGGGGGCCGAAGCGGACCAGGCCGGAATCTTCCAGCATGCGCACCTGGGGCCAGTCCAGCGCCTGGGGCTGGGAGCCTTGGGGACAGACTTCGGTGAGGTCGCTCAACGTTCTCGGATCGAGGGTCTTGAGGCTTTGCAGAAAGTGCAGCAGCGCCAGGCTGCGGCGCTCGTCATCGATGTCGTCGAGCAGCACCGGCAACGGCCGACCGACGTGCTGCAACTGCTCGATCAGCGAGTGCCGCGCCACCTGCCCATGGCTGCCCCAGAGGGTTTCGCCGATGCTTTCCCACCAGAAATGCTGGCGGCTGCCGACGAAATCGGTGGACAGGAAAATGCTCGCGGGCATCTGGTACTGGCGCAGCAGGGGAAAGGCGTTCATGGCGTTGTCGCGCCAACCGTCGTCGAAGGTCAGGGCCACTCGGGGACGGTTCGGAACGCTTTCAGAATCGGCCAGCAACAAGGTCATCAGGGGCACGCACTCAAAGTACCGTTGCAGCCAGATCAACAAGTGTTCGAACGCCTCGGGCCCCACGCACAACTCGTTGCGGTGGGGCAGTTCGGCGGCGCGGTCGTTGTTCAGCACACGGTGCAGCATCAGGATGACGCCGGCGCCACGCAAGGGATGGCGACCCAGGGACGTGTTCAGGTACAGCCAGCCGCCGGTGCGCTTGAAAACGTATTTGATCGACATCGGCCGTGCTCCTTAGCGATTCTGCTCGGGGTTCCATTGGCTGTAGCGCTGGCCGCGCAGAAACTGCCAGAGGCCGATGCTCATGCCCGCCAGCGTCACCAGCACGAACGCGGCCAGGCGAAACGGACGAGGCAGGCGGTGACCCGCGTCCATCAACCCGATCAGCGCCATGGCATAGCCGAGCAGTTGAGCGATCAGGCTCAGGCGATAAAACACCTGCTCGTTCCACAACCAGGCATTGCTCAGCAGTAACGGCAGCAACAAGACCGGGGCCAGGCGGCGGATCAGCTTGTGGCTGATCAGCCCGATCGCATAGAGCCCATGACGCAGCGGATTGAGCAGCTCACGACGCTGGGCAAGGCTTTGCAAGCCGCCGACGGTGACCCGCTGGCGACGGCGAAACTGCTTGTCGGCTTCATCCACGCCCTGGTCGGTCACTCGAGCCCGGGGGGCATAGACGATGGACTTGCCGGCCGCTGGCGCGCAGGTGCTGAGAAAAAAGTCATCGTTGACTTGCGCCGGTATCGGTTGGAATAACGCTCGGCGCAAGGCCAGCAAGGCGCCGTCTGCCGAGACCATGCAGCCGGTGCGGCTTTCGACCCGGCGCAGCCAACCTTCATAGTGCCGATACAGGCTGTCTCCCAGGCTCAGGCCCTTGCCCGGTACGGGGATTTCCATATGGCCGGCACAGGCGCCAACCTCAGGATCCGCCAGCGGTGCCAGCAAATGGCCGAGAGTGTCGGGGAACCACTGATTGTCGGCATCGGTGAACACCAGGATCGCGCCGTTGCTGTGGGCCACGCCGGTATTGAGGGCGGCCGCCTTGCCCTGGCGTGGCAGGTCGAAAACGCTGACGCGCGGGTCGATCACTTTGCGCGCGCAGGCCACCGTGTCATCCGTGGAACCGTCGCTGGCAAGGATGATTTGCAGCGAGCGTGCCGGGTAATCCTGGGCCAGCAGCGTGCGCAATTTCGCTTCGATGTGCCGGGCCTCGTTATGGGCGGCGATGATTATGCTGACGTCCATCGGCATTGCCTTGGTATAGCGCCTCACCGGAAACAGGGGGGTGAGCAAGGTCAACATCACGGGGTAGCCGAGGTAGGCGTACACCGGCAGCAAGAGGCAAGACCAGTAGAAAAATTCAGCCACGGGCAGGTCTCCTGACATTCCATTGAAAAATATTGAGTAGCAGTGCGGCGCCGGTGAGGTGCAGGCGCACCCCGTGCAAGGCCCATAACTGCAAGGTTAAATGCGGGTCGCGCTGGCTCTGGCGCAGGCTCAGGACCAAGGCCGGCAACGTGCTGATCAACAGCAGGATCAGGCCCAGGCGTGCCTGACCCTGGAGCAGGGCGACCAGCGCCAGGACGTCCAGCCCCCAGGCGCCAATCGACAGCGCGGGGAAGCGCAACAGGCGCAGGCTCGGCCCGTGGCTGCGCAGCAACTGCCAGTGGCTGCCTTGGCGCCACAGCTCCTTGCTCATCCACTCGCGCCAGCTGGCTTCGTAGCCCCAATGCAGGGCCACGCTTTCATTGACCAGCAGCAGTTGCGCGCCGGCTTGACGCAAACGCAGGGAAAAATCCTTGTCCTCGCCAGTGCGCAGGGTTTCGTCGAAGCCGCCGACCAGTTCGAACCACCTACGGCGCATCAGCAGGTTGGCGCTGGGCAGCCACGGCACCCGATGCAAGGGGCGCGAACCCGGACGTTGGCTGCGACGCTGCCAGGCGCGGGCGAACCATGGCGCTGGTAGGGGCGTGTCCAGGTCCAGGCCCAGCACATCGCCCTGGCAGCCTTCCATTTCGATCATCCGCTTGAACCCGTCGGCGGGCATTTCGATGTCGGCGTCGATGAACGCCAGCCATTCACCGCTGGCCACCGCGGCGCCACGGTTGCGCAGGGCGCCGATGTGCACGCCAGGTACGATCAGCACCCGCGCGCCCAGCTCGTTGGCGATGCGCGGGCCGTGGTCGTCCGAGCCGTTGTCCACCACGATCAACTCGCAGTCCAGGCGCGCCTGGCGAGCGGCTTGCTGCAACGCCCGCAGCGTGCGGCCGATGTGCCGGGCCTCGTTGAACATCGGGATGACGACGCTCACGCAGCTCATGAACGGGCCTCCTGCGGCTCGGACTGTTCGGCGTCGTAGCGCAAGATGCTGGTCAAGGCGAGCATGATCCACAGCAACTTGTGGTTCGGCGCGCTGAGGAACATCAGGAACAACGCCAGCGACAGGAAACTCATGCCCAGGTGCGTCAACAGGTCCGCTTGGGCCCAGTCCCGGCGCTGCAGCCAGAGTTGGCGAGTGCGCATCAGGTTATAGAGGCCCAGTCCAATTGTGCCGACAAACATCAAGCCGCCTGGCACGCCGATTTCGCTGAAGATTTCCAGGTAGGTGTTATGGGCCTGGCGGTACAGATCTCCCCGTTTGCGATTGGCCGAGAACGCCTTGGCGTAGCCGGTGGGGGCGTAGTGCTCCGGAAACGTCCCAGGGCCTGAGCCGAGTATCGGGTTCTCGCGGATCATCTGGCTGCCCACCACAATGTACGAGGCGCGGCGACCCAAGGACCCGTCCTGGTAGGCGTTGGCTCCGGAACTGAGGATGCTCAACGACTGGATGCGTGCCATGTAGCCAGCCGGCATCAAGGCGATGGCCGCCGGGACCATGAGTGCCACACCGAGCATCGCGAACCCCAGGTGCCGAGGACGTATGCGTGGCAGTTGCGCCCGATAGTGATACAACCCGATGATCAGGCTGAGCAACAGCACGACCAGCCCCGAACGCGATTCGGTCTTGGTCATGCCGCCCAGCAACAGGATCAGGGCGCCACCCCAGAACAACCGGTACAACAGGTTCCGGCTGCGTATGGTCAACAACAATGCCAGCGGTACGGTAAACGCAATCAACAGCGCAAAGGCGTTCGGGTCTTCCAGCAAACCCGAGGCGCGGCCTTGGTCCTGGTATTTGGCCGAAAACATCGCCAGCACGCAGGTGGTGGCGACGCTCACAGTCATCAACCGGGCGAATATATCCAGGTTCATCTCGCGACCGATCAGCAAAGTGATCACGAACAGAATCAGCCCTACTGTGAGTTCACGCAGTTGTGTCAGGGACAGGTCCATGTTCTCCGAAATCAACAGGCTCAGGCCATACAGCATCATGAAGCCGATCAGGGGCTTCCAGATATTGCTGCGCAAGCGTGTCGCGGGAATCTGATGCAGGGCCAACTGCAACATCAGGATCAGGATCAGCGCCAGGCCAAAGAATTTGCTGGCGGAAAACGCGCTGTCCTTGAACAGGCCCTCGAACGGCACCAGCGCGGCAATGCCCAACAGGCCCCAGGCGGGCTTGCGATACAGCATCGTAACGCCGACCAGCCCGAGCACCGCGCCCGGTGCCAGGAACGGATAAGGGCTGGCCAGCAATGCCAGGCAGACCAGCCCCAGCAGACTGACGATCGAGAGCGGGACGATCATGGCCGAGCCTCCCGTGCCGTGCGGATATAAAGTTGCGACCAGCGTTCCGCCAGCGTGCGCAGGTCGTAGCGGTCGCGTTGGGTGCGACGGGCGTTGTCGGCGAGGATCTGCGCCAGGGGCGGTTCGCTGAACAGCGTTTCGATCTGTCGGGCCAGTTCGTCGGCGTCGGCCGGCGTGGCGAGCAGGCCGTTGTGACGGTCCTGCAGCACATCGGGAATACCGCCGACGCCGAACGCCACCACGGGCACACCGGCCTGCATGGCTTCGAGCAGGATCATCGGCGTGCCTTCGGTGCGCGAGCTGATCACCAGGACATCGAGGCGGCTCCACCAGGCATCCATATCGGTCTGATAACCGGGCAGTTCGATGCGCGTGGGCAGCCCGGCATCGGCGATGCGCTTGAGCAAGGGTTGGCGTTCCGGGCCGTCGCCGAGCATCACGGCGTGCAGCGACGCATGGCGCTGGCACAGCGGGATCATGGCGTCGAGGAACAGATCCGGACCTTTCTCGCTACTCAAGCGACCGACGTAGCCGACCCGCCAGTGTTGCCTGTCGTCGCGATGGGGCAGCGGCGTGGTGATGGCGGGCAGGCCGTTGGGGATCACGTCGAGTTTTTCCGCTTTCACGCTGGCCTCGCGGTGCAGCGCCGCGATGCTTTCGGCCACGCAAACCACTCGCTTGACCGGCGCGGTACGGCACAGTTGCAGGCTCAACCACGTATAGAAGCGTTGCTTGGGGCTGCGTGGCGTGAAGCCGTGCTGGGTGATGACCAGCGGCAGATTCAGCAGGGTGGCCGCGGCCCAGCCGAACAACAGGCCTTTGAAATTATGCGTATTGATCAGCGGGCGCTCGGCGCGTCGTTGCCGCAGATGCTGCAACAGTTCGGCCCAACTGGCGCAGTGATGGCAGTCGATCCCGGCCTGGCGGAACCGCGTGATCAAGGTCGGCGGCGCCGCCAGGAACAGCACCTGATGCTGGCCGGGTGTCGCCACGCAATGATCGAGCAGCATCCGCTCGGCGCCATAGAAGCCACCGCTGTCGAGCAGATGAATGATCGACAGAGGAGGGCTGCAGTGGGACGGGCTGAACGGCGCGTTCAATTTTTCACCCAATGAACAAGACTGGGCACGCTCCAGTTGCGGTGTGGGTTGACCTGTTCGGGCGATTGCTCGTTGATCACCAGCAGCACCGGTAGATCCAGCTGATGGCTGATTTGCGCTGGGTGCTTGAAGCGATGGTCGAAGAACTCACGGACATAGACCAGGGCGATCGCCAACAGCAGCCCACTGAACAAGCCGAACGCGATGATCAGCACCGGCTTTGGAAACGCCGCGGCGGTGGGTTCGTATGGCGGGCTCAAGACTCGGGCGTTGGACAGGTCGTTGTCCAGCGAACGGACGGAGCTGGCTTCGGCGAACCGCTGGGCATAGGTGGAGAACGCCGCATGCAGGGCGTTGATCTCGGTGTCCATCTGCCGCAGCTTGCTCTGGGTTTCCTGAAGTTGGTGGATGCGCTCCTTGAAGGTGGCAATGCGCTCGACCTTCTGATTGATCACTGAACTGACCACCGCCAGGTCGGTGGTGCGTTCTTGAATGCGGTTGTTCACCACTTTCAGGAACTGCTGGCGGGTGCGCATGATCTGCTCCCGGGCCAGCAGCATCGGTTCGCTGCCGGGCTGGAAGATCGCCAGGTCATTCATGTAGCGGCTGACCTGGCTGGTCAGTTGCTCGCCCATTTGCCTGATTTCCCGGTCTTCGAAGGCAATGTTGTCCACGGTGGTGGTGAAGGTGAACGGGAAGGTGTAGTCGTTGAACCGCGAGCTGTTCGCCGTCGCGAGACTGGTCTTGAGGTAATCGAGCCAGCGTTGGCTTTGCAGCAAGCGGTCCTGAAACAGGTTCAACGCCTGCTCTTCGGTGTTGATGGCGTTCAGGCGGAAGGTAATCTCTTCCTTGGGATCGGACGAACCGATGCCTTCAAGCAGAGCCAGGCGGTTGCCCTCCAAGCCGTCAAGGCGCGTCTGGTACTGAAGCTTTTTCTGCTCATAGAACGTCTGAGGCAACTCTATCGATTGCAGGTCCTGGCGACCGGTGAGGTAGTTTTCCAGCAGTTGCGCCACGAACCGGGTGCCCTGGGCCGGGTCGCCGAAGCTGTAGACGATCGAAATGACATTGGAGCCGGGCAGGGTCTCGATCTTCAGGTTTTCGATGGCCTCGTCGGTCAGCGTATCGAGCACGGTGTCGCGCATCGGATCGACCTCAAGTCCCAGGCCGTCGCGCAGCGGGTTGATGACGTACTCGCGCAGTGGCTGGGTGACGTAGTGCTTGAACGGCTCGCTTACCCACTTGTTGAAAATGCCTGGGCTTGGGGTGTATTCGCCCTGTTCGCGCAGGGTCTTGATGGTTCCGCGAATCAACGCCGGCGAGCGCAGGATGTTGCTCTCGGTCTCCATGTCCGCCAGCGACGGTGGAATGAACGTCGCGTTTTCCTGGTTCAGCGAAGTCGTGGCGTCGCCTTGGGAGAGTTTTTTCGACTGGACGATCACTTGGGCGGTGATATCGAAGCTCTGCTTGAGCATCAACGGCAGCACCAGGGCGATCACGGCAAAAATCAGGAAGACGCGCTTCACCCACTGCTTGTTGGCGAAGAAGATCCTGAAGAACTCGTGCAGATAGTTTTCCTTGGGGTTCATGATCGGTCACCTGGGGTCAGTTGCTGCCACTTTTGTTATCGAGGTCGTAGCCGAAGCTGACGCCAACGCCCTGGAACAGCACCACGTCGGCCAGTTGCCGGGCCATTTCACCGGCTTTGGCCAGGCCGGTCTTGGGCACGAAAAGCATGTCTTCCGGTTGCAGGTAGGCGATCTGCGAGGCGTCTCCATTCAGGGCCTTCTCCACGTCGTAGTGGCGGGCTTCAACCTGATTGCCGTTGCGACGCATGATCACCACCGAGTCGAGCCTTGCCTTGACGTTCGTGCCCCGAGCCAGGGTCAGCGCCTCGAGAACGGAGATCGGCCGGCGGATCGGGTAGGAACCGGGTTGGGCCACTTCGCCGAGGACATAGATCTCGTTGCCGGCGGTGGACTTGAGCAGCACGTCCACGGTCATGTGGCCGGGCAGTTGGGCATAACGCTCGTTGAGGAAGGTCTCCAGCTGGGTAACGGTCATGCCCTGAAGCGGCACCGAGCCGACTTCCGGGAAGCTGGCGTAACCATCCCGGCCCACAGTGATCTCCCGGCTCATGCCCGTGGCCGGATGGGTCAGGGTGTTGCGCAGGGTTGTCTCGCCAGACAGCGGACTGGTCACCATTACAGTCAATTGGTTGCGATTGGGCTGGAACAGCGATTTCTGATCATAGGCACGCTGCACCGCCAGGCGAGCCTCGTCGGTGGTCAGGCCGGCGACTTTCACCGAGGTATTGGCTCCCGGCAGTTCGATGCTGCCGTCGGGCATTACCTGTTGCGTGCCGTTGAGCTGGTTGGCGGCGGTGAAGTTCAACGCGACCTGGTCGCCCGGTTGCACACGGTAGGCCTGGGGGCCGGTGGTGCTGATGTGGAAAATCACATCCAGCACGTCCTGGGGCCGCAGGGTCTGCTCGACCTTGGGCATGTCGGTGGCCTGGGCATTGGCCGGCGCGGCCGTGAGGATCTGCACTGGCATGGAGCGGGTATCGGTATTGCTGGAGCAACCGGCAAGCGGCAGCAACAGCAGGACAAGCATTTTAACGTTCATCTCGTCATCCTTTTGGCACGCTTACAGGTTGTTGTAGAGCCATTTGGGCATGTAGTACTTGCGGCGGTTGAACACGCTACCCACCACTTTCGCGCCGGCCTGGGCCAGGCGCTGGCGGGCGGCCTGGGCCACTTCCCAGCGGGTGTCCTCGCCGCGTACCACCAGCACCACGCCGTCTACCTGGGTGCTGAGCACCAGCGTGTCACCCGCCGAATACACCGCGTCGGAGTCGATCACCACAAAGCGGTATTGGGCCGCCAGTTGCCTGAACAGCGGGCGCAGGCGCTCGGGGCTCAGGCGATCGGCGTTGCGGCCCAGGCGGCCGAGGGGCAGCACGTCAAAGGGCAGGCTGGACACTTGCACCACGCAATCCTGCAGCAAGGGCGGGGCGAGGCTGTTGAACAGCAGGTCGCTGAAGCCGCGCTCCTTGTGCAGTGACAGTTGTTGGCTGAGGTTGTGGGGCGACTGGCTGGCATCCACCAGCAGCACGCGGCCGTTACTCATCTGCGCCAGTTGGGCGGCCAGCGCCATCGCGCTGGTACTGGTTCCGGTGCCGTTGTTGGCGGCCGTCAGAAGCAGAATCCGCAGGGAAGGATCGAGCACGGTCGAGGTCAGGTTGGTCTCGCTCGGGCTCGCGATGGTCAGGATATTCGTTGAACCGTCCATTTAACTCGCTCCGTGGCCGCTGAAAACTTTGAATGGGGTAATCATCAGGATCTTCAAATCCAACAACAGGCTCTGTTCCGCGATGTAGCTGAGGTCCAATTCCACGCGCTGGTCGAAGTCGATATTGCTGCGCCCGGAGATCTGCCAAAGGCCGGTCATGCCGGGGTAGATGCTCAGGCGCACAAGATGGTTGTCCTTGTAGCGATAGGCGTTGAACGAGGTCGGCCGCGGGCCCACCAGGCGCATGTCGCCCGTCACGACGTTGATCAGGTTCGGCAGTTCGTCGAGGCTGCTGCGGCGCAGGAACCGGCCGATGGGGGTGATGCGTGGGTCGTTGTCGATCTTGAAGTCGATGGCATCGACACCGTGTTTGTTGAGGTGGCGCAGCGACTCCTTGAGGGCCTCGGCGTCCGCCACCATGGTGCGGAACTTGTACATGCCGAAGACCCGGCCGCGATAACCGGTGCGCTTCTGCACGAACAGGACCGGGCCCGGGCTGGAAAATTTGATCAGCAGGGCCAGGCCCAGCAGCAGCGGGCACAGCATCAGCAGGATCGCCAGGGCGCCAAGGCAGGCCACCACCCGGTTGGTGCGCGACACGGTCCAGGGCCGGCCGCCGTCACGACCGGTCAGCCAGCCTCGGCCTTGGCGGTGAATGGCGGCGTCCAGACGTCGACGGTGATCGGGGTCGATTCGTTTGTCGCGTCCGAAGGCGCTGATGGGTATGTCTTGCTCATGTCGGGTCATAGACGCCTCCGTTGAGGTTTGGCCGCAGGCGTTCAGCCGCGAGCGGTGGGCGGGCAGGCAGTGAGTAGTAGTCGACGAACCATTGGACGAAGCGGCCCAGGCCTTCGTCGAGGTCGATGCCGGGTTGGAAACCGGTGGCGCGTGCCAGGTCGCTGGCGTCGGCGCAGGTGTTGAGCACATCCCCCGCTTGCAGCGGCAGCAGCTCGATGCGGGCCGTCCGGCCCAGGTGTTTTTCCAGCAGCGCCACATAGGCGCGCAGTTCCACCGGATGCTGACCTCCGATGTTGTAGATCCGCCAGGGCGCGCGACTGGTGGCCGGGTCAGGTTGTTCCCCATCCCACAGTGGCGTGATGTGCGGCGGCTGGCCGATCAGCCGGGCGATGCTTTCGACGATGTCGTCGATGTAGGTGAAATCGCGTTGATGCTCGCCATGGTTGAACAGCTGCAACGCGCGCCCTTCGGCGATGGCCCGGGCAAACTGGATCGGCGACATGTCCGGCCGGCCCCACGGGCCATACACCGTGAAGAACCGCAGGCCGGTGCAAGGGATGCCGAACAGGTGGCTGTAGCTGTGGGCCATCAATTCATTGGCTTTCTTGCTGGCCGCGTACAGCGACAATGGGTGATCGACGTTGTCCCGCACGGCATAGGGCGTGCGCTGGTTGGCGCCGTATACGGAGCTGGAGGAGGCGTAGATCAGATGCTTGACGGGATGGCGCCGGCAGCTTTCCAGGATGTTCAGGAAACCGGTGAGGTTGCTGTCGATATAAGCCTGCGGATTCTCCAGGGAGTAGCGCACCCCGGCTTGGGCGGCGAGATGAATCACCACGTCCGGGCGACGGGTCTGGAACAGTTCGTCGACCGCCGATGCGTCGGCCAGGTCGATTCGGGCCAGGGGGAAATCGCCTGCCTGATCCTTCACCCAGGCCACGCGATCATGCTTGAGCTGTGGGTCGTAGTAGTCGTTGAAATTATCCAGGCCGCACACTCGATAGCCGTCGCGCAGCAGCCGCAGCACACAGTGGGCGCCGATGAAACCGGCCGCGCCGGTCACCAGGATATTCACGCTTGTGGCCCGGCGGTCGGAGTGCCGGGCACGGTGTGCCGCAGCCCGATACCGCGATACAGCAGCCCGGCGGCGGCCGGATGTTCGGGGTTGTACAGGTTGCGGCCATCGATGATCACCCGGGCGCGCAGCTTGTTGGCCAGCAGGTCGAAATCCACCACGCGAAAGTTCTTCCACTCGGTGCAGATCACCAGCGCGTCAGCGTCTTCCAGGGTGTCGTCGCGGGTGGCGCACAGGTTCAGGTCTTTGCGATAACCGTAGAGGCGGCGGCATTCGGACATGGCTTCCGGGTCGTAGGCCTGGACACGGGCGCCTTCGCGCCACAGCGCTTCCATCAGGTAGCGACTGGGGGCTTCGCGCATGTCATCGGTGTTGGGCTTGAACGCCAGGCCCCAGATGGCAATCGACTTGCCGGCCAGGCCTTCGGCGAACTGCTTGGCCAGTTTTTCGAAAAGGATGTGCCGCTGGCTGTCGTTGACGTCGGTAACGCTGCGCAGCAGGCGCAGCGGCATGCCGCTCTGTTCGGCGGTGTGCAGCAGGGCGCGCAGATCCTTGGGGAAACATGAGCCGCCGAAGCCGCAGCCGGGGTAGATAAAGTGATAACCGATGCGCGGGTCCGAGCCGATGCCTTTGCGCACCGCTTCGATGTCGGCGCCCAGCCGTTCGGTAAGGTTGGCCAGTTCGTTCATGAAGCTGATACGGGTGGCGAGCATCGCATTGGCGGCGTACTTGGTCAGCTCCGCGCTGCGGTTGTCCATGAACATCAGTTTTTCGTGGTTACGGCAAAAGGGCGCGTAAAGCTCGCTCATCTGGTCGCGAGCCAGCGGGTCGGCGGTGCCGATGATGATCCGGTCGGGGCGCATGCAGTCGGCCAGGGCACTGCCTTCCTTGAGAAACTCGGGGTTGGATACCACGCGCACGTTCAACTGCTTCAGGCCCCGACGCGTCAACGCCTGGCGGGCGCACTCGGCGACCTTGTCGGCCGTGCCCACCGGTACCGTGGACTTGATGACCAGGGTGCGGTCGCTGTCCATGAAATCGGCGATCTGCCGGGTGACCGCCAATACATGGCTCAGGTCTGCCGAGCCGTCTTCGTCGGCGGGGGTGCCGACGGCGATGAAAATCACTTCGCCATGGTTGACCGCGTCGCTGGCCTGGGAACTGAACGACAGGCGTCCGGCCTTGATGTTGTCTTCGAGCAGATTGGACAGGCCCGGCTCACTGATGGGCGGTACCGCCTGTTGCAGTTGCCGGATTTTGTTCGGGTCGATGTCGATGCATAAGACGCGGTGTCCGACATCCGCCATGGCGGCGGCCTGGATCAGCCCCACATACCCCGTTCCAAATACGCTCACGTCCATTTTTGGCGCGCCTCGCAGACCGATTGATGTAACTCGGATGAAACTGTTTAGAGGGGTATAGCGCAGCTTCGGAAAAGCGTGTCAGCAAAATGACAGTTGTCACTGTTGGCAATTCAAGTGAAATCCGGCCTTTTGATATCAAGTCATTGACTGCCTTAGGAAACCGCCTGTTTTATTGGTGTTAACGGGAATTTGACAAAGCGATAAACGGTAGTAATTCATAGATTTTAGAATTTGACTGCGTATTTACGTGTCGTTTTTGGGCTAACTTTTTTTTGACGCTTAGCTGAGGAGAGGCATTTCTTGCGCTTTGAAAGTCCGCTGCTAATGTGCAAAAACAAACCGCTTTTGATGTGCGGGAACGAACCGCTTTCAACGCTGTGCTTTGGTCGAGGAACACATGGCCCGATACCTCAAGGAACTGCTGCTGGTTCTCTATTTGCTCAAGGGCTACGGCTATTACTTGGAGCGGCTGGACGCGTTGGGCCTGGGGTTCGCGACTTTGCTGTATGGCGCGATGTTCGCGCTGTTGGTGGCGGCGCTGTGGCTGAGTGCCTGCATACGCCAGACGCTGGTCAGGCACGTGTTCGCCTTGGCGATGTTCGTCTCAGCGGTATTTTTCGAGGTCTATACCAGGGTCACCGACAGTTATCTGACCTACAGCCAGTTTGTTTCCATGGTGTACTCGGGGGGCTTTATCCAGGAGGCGGCTTATCAGTATCGCGACGTGATCATCAGCGCAGCGGCCAGCGGCTTGTTGCTGTTGTTCGGCATTGGGCTCAAGCCCAGGCGGTCGCTGTCGATGCCCGGTTACCTGCCGGTGGTCGCACCGGTGTTGGGGGTGTTGCTGCTCAGCGCGGTGTTATTCGTGCGAGCGGGCGAGGGGGCGCGAGGCCTGCCGGTGATGTACACGCCGTTGGCCTATTTGAATCTCTTCACCTACGAGTCCTTGCACAACACTATCGGCCCACGGGAACCAGTCAGCTTGGGGCGGCCATCGGCGGCGATCGACCACGATATTGTGCTGATCATCGACGAAAGCATTGGCGGAAACTATCTGGATATCAACACCCCGTTCGGCGTTCACACCGGCCTCAAGACGCCGCCGGACGGGGTGGATATCTTCAACTTCGGCTACGCGGCTTCTATCGCCAATTGCAGTGCCGACACCAACGTCACCCTGCGTTACGGCGGCACTCGCGCCGACTACATACGCATCAACAGCACGCTGCCGTCGATCTGGCAGTACGCCAGCAAAGCCGGTTTGCGCACCGTCTACATCGACGCCCAGCGCACCGGTGGCAATCTGCAGAACTTGATGACCGACCTGGAAAAAAGGGACATCGACGTGTTCGTCCAGTTCGACCAGACCAGCGTGCGCGACCGCGACATGGCGGCCGCGGCGAAATTGATCGAACTGCTGGGCGATGACCAGGCCGAACTGATCGTAATCAATAAGGTAGGGGCGCATTTCCCGGTGCACGACAAATACCCCGACGACTTCATGAACTACCGTCCGGCGTTGCCCCGTGGGCAATTCCAAGAAGTGGCTGACACCGGCAGGCGTGATGGATTCAATGGTCAGAAAGATGACTGGTTGCTGTACCGCAATGCCTACCAGAACACCTTGCTGTGGAACGTCGGCGAGTTCTTCAAGCGCATTTTCCAGCAGGCTGATTTGAGCAACGCGGTGTTGATCTATACCTCTGATCACGGCCAGGACCTGCATGAACGTGGCAACCCGGGCCTCGACACTCACTGCGGCGGCAACCCGGTGGCGGAGGAGGGGTTGGTGCCGCTGGTGGTGATCCAGGGCAGCCAGTTGCAAACCCTTGATTGGAACGCTGCCTGGGCGCGCAACAAAGACCGCTCGAGCCACTACAACATCTTCCCGACCTTGCTGCAGCTGATGGGCTACGACCCCGCCGGAATCGAATCGGCCTATGGAAAATCCCTGGCCCAACCCACCGATGACGACTTCACCTTCAATTACCGCTTCAACGCCCGACTGGGGGCGAAACCGGCCTGGAAGCACATCGACCTGGGCAGCATCGTGACACCGCCTCCTGGCCAGGCTGAAATGGCGGTGGGGCATTGATGGTGGTGGGGCAGTTTGCAGGGGGCGTTGAATGTACCGGCGCCTTCGCGAGCTTGAAAAGCACAGGCCAGTTGGGCAAGTTCATCTCTGGGGGCGATCACACAACTCCGCTATCCTGAATCTCATGTTTATCCACTGAGCCTGTTCATGCTTGAAGTGCGCGAGGTTTTCAAAAGCTATGCCACACCCCAAGGCCCGTTGCCGGTGTTGCAAGGCATCGACCTGACGCTGTCGCCGGGCAGCAGCCTGGCGCTGATGGGGGAGTCAGGCAGTGGCAAAAGTACGTTGCTGCATTTGGTCGCCGGGCTGGACAAGGTCGATCGCGGCAGCATTCGCAGTGGCGAGTATCGGCTCGAGGGAATGAGCGAGAGCCAACTGGCGAACTGGCGGCGCACGGAAATCGGCTTGGTGTTCCAGCAGTTCAACCTCATCAGCAGCTTGCCGGTGGAGGACAACCTGGCGTTCCAGGCGCGCCTGTGTGGCCGCTATGACGCTGCCTGGCAGGCTCATCTGGTGCAGCGGCTGGGGCTTGCGGACTTGTTGCGGCGTTACCCCGAGCAGCTTTCCGGCGGGCAGCAGCAAAGGGTCGCGTTGGGGCGGGCGCTGGCTTCGCGGCCGCCGTTGTTGCTGGCCGACGAACCCACCGGTAGCCTCGACGAAGCCACCAGCGATGAAGTATTGCAGCTGTTGCTGGAGTTGCTGGACGGCAGCTCCACCAGCCTGCTGATGGTCACGCACAGTCCGCGGGTGGCCGCTCGCCTGGCCCATCGCGTGGAATTGCATCGCGGACGGCTGGCGCAGGTGGCCCTGGGGTGATGATTCTTCGCCAGACCCTCAAGGCCTTGCTCAGCCATTGGCGCCAACACCCGGTGCAGTTTTTCAGCGTGCTGACCGGCCTCTGGCTCGCCACCAGCCTGCTCACCGGCGTGCAAGCCCTGAACAGTCAGGCCCGGGAAAGCTACGCCCGCGCCAGCCAACTGATCGGCGGCGAACCCCAGGCCAGCCTCAGTGCCCCCGGCGGCGGCATCTTCCCCCAGCAATGGTTCGTCGAGCTGCGGCGCCAGGGCTGGCCGGTGTCGCCGGTGTTGCAGGCGCGGGTGACGCTCAAGGGGCACGAAGATCAACGCCTGCAACTGATGGGCATCGACCCGGTGTCGCTGCCCCCCGGCGCGGCGCTGGCGGGCCAGGCGCGGGAAATGAGCGAGGTGGTGGAATTTTTCACCGACCCAGGGCGTACCTGGATCGCTCCGCAAACGCTGCAAGCACTGGAACTGGAGGAGGGCGACCGGCCCCAGACCGTCGACGGGCAAGCGCTGCCGCCGCTGCGTGTCCAGCAAGACATGGCGCCGGGCGTGTTGCTGATGGACATTGGCTTTGCCCAGCCGCTGCTCAGGCTGCCGGATCAATTGTCGCGGTTGTTGTTGCCCGCCACGTTCCGCGCGGCAGTGCCGGAAGCGTTCAACGGTCGTCTGCAGTTCAAGCGCGCCGACGAAGAGAACAACCTGTCGCGCCTGACCGAGAGTTTTCACCTGAACCTCGACGCCCTGGGTTTCTTATCTTTTGTGGTGGGGTTGTTCATCGTTCACGCGGCTATCGGGTTGGCCCTGGAACAACGTCGCAGCCTGTTGCGAACCTTGCGCGCCTGCGGCGTCAGTGCGCGGATGCTGGTCACCAGCCTCGCCCTTGAGCTCGGGGCGCTGGCTTTGCTGGGCGGGATCGCCGGGGTGCTCAGCGGCTATTGGCTGGCGAGCCTGCTGCTGCCCGATGTCGCAGCGAGCCTGCGGGGGTTGTACGGCGCCGAAGTCGCCGGGCATCTGAATCTCAGCCCTTGGTGGTGGCTCAGTGGCGTGGGCCTGAGCTTGCTGGGCGCGCTGCTGGCCGGGGCTGACAGTTTGCTGCGCGCCGCGCGCCTGCCGTTGTTGGCCCTTGCCAATCCCCAGGCCTGGCATCAGGCCCACGCGCGCTGGCTGCGTCGCCAGGGCTGGGTGGCGACATTGGCGGCGCTGGTTGCCGCGTCGGCCTTGATTTGGGGCGACAGCCTGGCCAGCGGTTTTGTCTTGATGACGGCGTTGTTGCTGGGCGCGGCGCTGGCCTTGCCGGTGTTGCTCAACCTCGCGCTGAACCTGTTGTTGCGGCGCAGCCGCTCGGTGCTCGGGCAATGGTTTGTCGCCGATTGCCGCCAGCAACTGCCGACGCTGAGCCTGGCACTGATGGCTTTGCTCCTGGCGCTGGCGGCGAATATCGGTGCGGGCAGCATGACCTCGGGGTTCCGCCAGACGTTCAGCCATTGGCTCGAACAACGGTTGACCGCCGAGCTGTACATCAACCCGCAAACCCCGGCCCAGGCGGGCGAGTTGCACGCCTGGCTCAAGCAGCAGCCGGCGATCACGGCGGTGCTGCCCAACTGGCAAGTCCTGATTCCCCTGCAAGGCTGGCCGACGGATGTCTACGGAATCATCGACCACCCTGCTTATCGCCAGCATTGGCCGTTGCTGGCGTCGGCCGGTGATGATCCCTGGGAACAACTGGCCAGCGCCGACACGCTCATGCTCAGTGAACAACTGGCCCGGCGCTTGAAGGTGGGCATTGGCGATCCATTGACCATTCCCACACCCCAAGGGCCGTGGACGCCGCGCATCGTCGGGATCTACGCTGACTACGGCAATCCGAAGGGGCATGTGCTGGTCAATGCCGAGCATTTGCTGGCGCACTGGCCGCAACTGACGCCCAGTCGCTTCAACCTGCGCATCGAGCCTGCCGCGATCGGGCCGCTGCTGGCCGCGCTGCAAGACCGGTTCAGCCTGGATGACAGCCGCATCGTCGATCAGGCGCGGCTCAAGGGTTGGTCGACCCAAGTGTTCGAACGTACCTTTGCCGCCACCGCTGCGCTCAACAGCCTGACCCTGGCGGTGGCCGGAGTGGCGTTGTTCATCAGCCTGCTGACCCAGAGCCAGAGTCGCCTCGGCCAACTGGCACCGCTGTGGGCGCTGGGTGTGACGCGGCGCCAATTGATGTTGCTCAACCTCGGCCAGACTTGGCTCCTGGCGCTGCTGACATTGGTGTTGGCCTTGCCCTTGGGGATTGCCCTGGCCTGGTGCCTGGACGCGGTGATCAACGTTCAGGCTTTTGGCTGGCGCCTGCCGCTGCAAGTTTTTCCATTGCAATTGGCGCAATTGCTCGCCCTGGCGATGTTCGCCACGCTACTGGCATCGGCCTGGCCGCTGTATGCGTTGTACCGCACGCAGCCGGCGGATTTGCTGAGGACCTTTGCCCATGAAGATTAGAGTCGCTCTGATGCTGCTGGCGCTGCTCAGTGGTTGTGACGATGCGCAGCCGCCGCAGAAAGGCTTTGCCGGCCTCGGCGATCAGGCGGTCGCGTTCACCCCGGTGGTGCCGGGACGGGTGTTCAGTTTTCCGGCCGACCATGGCATCCACGATGGCTTTCGCATCGAGTGGTGGTACGTCACCGCCAATCTCAAGGATGCCCAAGGTCATGATTTCGGCGTGCAATGGACACTGTTTCGCAGCGCCTTGAACGCTGGCCCTCAAGCCAATGGCTGGCGCAACCAGACCATCTGGCTT
Source organism: Pseudomonas fluorescens Q2-87 (assembly GCF_000281895.1). Taxonomy (NCBI): domain Bacteria; kingdom Pseudomonadati; phylum Pseudomonadota; class Gammaproteobacteria; order Pseudomonadales; family Pseudomonadaceae; genus Pseudomonas; species Pseudomonas fluorescens. The sequence continues at coordinate 1,971,162 of NZ_CM001558.1, forward strand.
GGCCACGCCGCCGTCACGTCCGCCACCGTGCACCATGCCGCCGAACGTTATGCGCGAGGCGGCGTAGGGCAGGCCGGCGTGCAGGCGACGCCTTTCGATGCCTGGGTCGACGACTGGCGCTTCAGCAGCGTGGCTTCGGCGGCCGACCCTCTGGCGGACATGCGATTGCAAGCCCATGACTCGCGCTTCAGCTATGCCTTGCGACTCACCTCGACCCGTCCGCTGGTGTTGCAGGGTGACAAGGGGTTCAGCCAGAAATCCGAACAAGGCCAGGCGTCGTACTATTACAGCCAGCCGTTTTTCCAGGCCAGCGGCGAACTGGAAATCGACGGCCAGCGCTATCAGGTCAGCGGCCCGGCCTGGCTGGACCGCGAGTGGAGCAGCCAGCCGCTGACCGCCAACCAGACCGGGTGGGACTGGTTCTCCCTGCACCTGGGCAGCGGTGAGCATGTGATGCTGTATCGCATGCGCCACAAAAACGGCGCGCCTTACCTGACGGGCACCTGGATCGATACCCGGGGCCAGGCGCAAACCCTGCAGGCCGGGGAAATCGACCTGGAGCCGCTGGACACTGGCAAGGTCGCCGGCCGCTCGATGCCGATGCGCTGGGCGATCAGGATTCCCGGCAAGCAGCTCGATATCACCACCGATGCCCTGAACGCCAATGCCTGGATGAACCTGCGCATTCCCTATTGGGAAGGTCCGGTGCAACTTCATGGCAGCCACGACGGCACTGGCTATCTGGAAATGACCGGCTACTGACAATTGCTGGAACTCCCCGCGAACGTCGACCCTCATAGGTTATGAATGTCTTGCACGGAGCCCGTGATGAGCGATGACCTCAAACCTCCGTCGCTGGCTGATTGGCAGCGGCTGTTCGACGACAAAGCCTATTGGCAGCAGTCCCCCGACGCTCATTTCACAGAGTTGATGCGGGTGGCTGATGACTTGTTCGGTCTCGGCGCCATCGACCTGACGCAATGGCAGGATTTGAAAACGAGGGCCGAGCAGCTTCACCAGCGCTCCCCCGATGCCAATGTGGCTGAAGAAGTCGCCGACCCTGATGCCTGACCCAGGTTGAACGACCAAGGAGTTCGCTATGAAGCACAGCCCCGATCAACCCCAGCAAAACCCTGATGACCCGGCGCTGCCCGGCGAAGTGGAACGCGACAACGATGCCTTGCGACCCAACGATCCGGCCAAGCGCAAACAGGAGCAGGGTCACCCCGGGGCAGGGGAAACCGATGCGCAAAAGACCGGGCGGCGTGGTTGAGGCCAGGCGTACTGGTCAATATATAAAAAACTGTTAATGAAAGTGTAACTTGCCGTTACTTTGCGCCTTTCATTGTCCAGAATTCTTGTCCGCTATTTATTTGTATAGATATTTGTACAAAAAAGTATCTAAAGATATGGATGCCAGTGGCGTGGGAGTTTCCTTGACTGGGCTCGGAGGCAGGCTCCAATGCGGCCACTGCGCGGCCGAGCGGGAGCAAGCGCCCTCGCCACGGGTTCGGTTTGCAAAGGTTTTGTGTAACTGTGACCAAGGTAAACAATTATTTAAACAGGCTCGCGGACATAACCAGGAAGTTCCACTATTATTGTCCCCGTTCGCCCAGTGTCAGGCTCTTTACCAGTGCATGGAATGCCGAGGCCGTCCCACTGGGCGAACACCTTTCGATGTCAAACATCACCCATCATTTAATGAACATCGGTCAGTAGAACCGACCGGTGCATGACGTTGCTTTCGAATTAGCCGGCGGCAGGTACACGCCAGTCGTCGGCACCCATGGTGCTGCACGCGACGTGATCCCACCTGATCTTGCGAAACGAGAAATGTACATCTTGCAGATGAGTGAAATGCGAATTCGCCGGGTCTTGGCAGTTATGCATGTAGTCCTTGATCTCGACGATGATCGCGTCCTCCAGCGTGGTGGTGTAGTAGTGCTCCTGGATGCCGGCGGCCGAAGTGCGGTACCACTTGATTTCAACGATGACCAGTACTTCGCCTTCGGTCATCGCTTGCAGCAGCAGCGGCGAGGCCTTGTCGAACACCTTCGTGACGACCAAGGGGCTGTGTACACGTTGGCCGGTTGGCTGTCCGGACTGTGGGTCGCGCGGAATGGATACCTGGTGCTGGAAGCCCTGCACCATGATCTGGTCTGTGTGACCTTCCTGGTAAGTGTTGCCCACCGAATCGGCGGTAAACGCGCCTGCAGTGATCTCGCCTTGTTTGGTGCCTACGATGGACATATACGCTGGGGTAGCCAATGGATGCTCTCCTTCCTGGATAACTAAAGGGCCCCGGGGCGGGAAATCGACCGGGGTGGCCTGACGGTTATCAAGTGCTGTGCCAGTTTTGCCAATGTCTTTTAAATCAACGGGTTGAACAGGTCCGCTGACGAGTTGCCCTCCAGATATACCGAAAAACACCCAAGCAATTGCGCGGCTCAATGCAGCTCCTCGCACACTGACCAAACCCGCGGGACCTGCACCGCACGACCTGCCCGACGCACCCAGCGGCAGCCAGTGCCGTGCAATTTGTTGCCGTTTCGGCTGAAGGCTTGTGCCTACAGACCCAACGCCGCCCTGCACTCATCAATGGAGCGCTGTTGCGTCTGGGCATACAAGCCCAGCTCATCGATGGTCGTGCACCCCAGCGCCTCTTCGAAGGCCTGGCGGTTGGATTGCCCGGCGTAATGGCTCTGGGCGGCATCGCCGAGGTTCGACTGGAAGATCCCTGCGGCGCTGACGGGCAGGAAGTCCTCGTAGACCAAGGGCTCGGCACGCAGGTATTGCTGTTCCAACAGATGTTCGAGTGTGACGGACTGCCCGAGCGTGCCCTTGGCGGCGAGGCCCTTCGGCGTTACGAAATAGCGAAAGTACGCCAGTGCTTGCCGGCGCAAATCATCAGCATTGTCGGGGAAAGGCGCAAAGTGTTCGGCCATCAGCGCGTTGTAGCGCTCGGCGTTGGCTTCGTTGGGGAATTCCCCGAGGGCATCGCGGGCCGCGTTGAGCAATTGGTCGTAAAGCGCGCGGCCTTTTGGCGTGAGGGCGGCGCCGCGTTGTTCGATTTCGCCAAAGCGGGCGCTGTGGCTGCCCTGGCTCTGTGGCTGGTCGGTGAAGGCGACGGGCTCGTCGAGTGCCTTGAAACTGGTCTGGCGCAACAGGATCGGGCATTGGCGGCGGGGAGGGCCTTCGATCACGGCTTTGGGGGTGATGCCGTGCACGGGCATCTGGGCCTGGACGATATCGATGTCCAGGGTGCGCGGCGTCAGGTGGTTGATGTGTGGCCCCTTGAAGGCCACCACGTCGGCGATCAGGCGATGCTGGGCGCTCAGTTGCCGGTATTGTTCTGCGGTGACGGTGGCGCTGTGGTGCCAGCGAAAGGTCTCCAATGCTTGTAGGACGAAGTCATCAGCCTGCGGCGCCGTCAGGCCACCCTGGCGTTCGGCCAGATCGATGAGGTCGAGGGCGCTGGCGGTGAATATCTGACGTTTATCCAGCACCGATTCGGCAAACGCCCGTAGCTCGGCGTTCTCGATCAATTCCAGGCGCAGCAGCGAGGTGAACACGCGGAACGGGCTGACTTGCAATGCGGTTTCATGCACCGCGCGAAATGCGGTGGAATGCACCGGCACCCCGGCCGGCGTCAGGTCGTAATAACCCACCGGCTGCATGCCCATGACCGCGAACAGGCGGCCCAAGGTCGCCAACTCTGCGGCGGTGCCGACGCGGATCGCGCCATGGCGTTCCAGGTCCAGACGCTGCAGTTCGCCGGTGTTGCGCAGGTGGTCGGCCAGGGGCGGATCTTCTGCCAGCACCTGGGCGTTGGTTTGCTCGACCAATTTCATCAGTGCGCCATACAGCGGCACCTCGTCGCGGTACATGTCGGACATCGCTCTGGAGAAGCGCTGGCGGATCAGGTCGGGACTGATGAAGCTCATGGCGGGCGTTCCTGGTTCGGCTGATGGAAAGTGAAGGAAAGATCGCAGCCTTCGCTTGCCCCGACAAACGAAGAATCTTCAGGACTTCATTCTGCCAGGGACTGATCCACCAGCTCGATCCAGTGCCGCACGGGCGTGCGGCCGGCGCCGTCGAGGTGGTTCTGGCAGCCGACGTTGGCGGTGACGATCAGCTCCGGCTGGCCGCTTTCCAGCGCATTGAGGCGATTGTCGCGCAATTGCCGCGCCAGGGCCGGCTGGGTCAGCGAATAGGTGCCGGCCGAGCCGCAACACAAATGGCTGTCGGGCACGTGGGTGAGGTTGAAGCCCAGGCGCGTCAGCAAGGCTTCGATGCGGCCACCGAGTTTTTGTCCGTGCTGCAAAGTGCAGGGGCAATGGACGGCGATGCGTTGGTTCCTCGCCGCGCAAATCTGTTCCAGCGGTTCCTTGCCGAGTACCTGCACCAGATCCAGGGCCCGCTCGCTCACCCGTTTTGCCTTGGCGGCATAAGCGCGGTCGTGTTCCAGCAGGTGCCCGTAGTCCTTGATGAACGCACCACAGCCGCTGGCGGTCTGGACGATGGCTTCGGCGCCGTTTTCCAAGTGCGGCCACCAGGCGTCGATGTTCTGTCGGGCGCGGTCCAGCCCGGTCGCCTGGGCGTCGAGGTGATAATCCAGGGCGCCGCAGCAACCCGCCTCGCGGCTGGGAATGACGCTGATGCCCAGACGGTCCAGCACCCGTGCGGCCGAGGCGTTGGTGTTGGGCGAGAGGCCCGGCTGTACGCAGCCTTCGAGCATCAATACCGTACGTCCATGCCGGACCGCTGGTCGCTCGCCCTCAGGCGCGGAGCGTCGCGGCAGTTTGGCGCCCAGGCTCGTCGACAGCAGGGGGCGAAACACCGTCCCCAGGCGCAGCAGGGCCTTGAACCGCTGGGGGCTGCTCGCCAGGGTTCGCAGGCCCAGGCGCAGCGCCCGTTGGCCGACGGGACGGGGCACGCTTGCATCCACCACCGCGCGGCCGATATCCAGCAAGTTGTGGTAATCCACACCGGACGGGCAGGTTGTTTCGCAGTTGCGACACGACAGGCAGCGATCCAGGTGCAGCTGCGTGCTGGCGGTTGCAGGCTGGCCTTCGAGCACTTGTTTGATCAGGTAGATGCGCCCCCGCGGGCCGTCCAGTTCATCGCCGAGCAATTGATAGGTCGGGCAGGTGGCGTTGCAGAAACCACAATGCACGCAGCTGCGCAGGATCCGTTCGGCTTCCTCGGCTCGGGGCAGGTGTTTGGCTTCGTCGCTGAAACGGGTTTGCATATCAGAACTCCGGGTACATCCGGCCGGGATTGAACAGCCCCAAGGGATCGAGCTGGGCCTTGAGCTGGCGGTGATAGCGCAGCAACGCCGGGGCCAGCGGTTGGAAAGGGGTATCGGTGGCGCCATGACGGTAACAGGTGGCGTGACCGCCCAATTCATGGGCCAGGGCCTGCACCGTATCGGCATCGGTTTTCAGCCAGCGTTGTGCGCCGCCCCAATCGATCAACTGTGCGCCGGGCAGGGTGAGTGGACCGGTAGGGTTGGGCAGCGACAGGCGCCACAGCGGCAAGCCTTCATCAAAAAAAGCCAGCCGGTGCTCGTTGAGTGCCGTCCAGTATTGATCGTCGATCACTTCGCCGCCGAAGCGATCATGGGCAGCGCTGACCGAACCTTCGCCACCTTCCAGGCGCAGATGCAAACAGCTCCCGTCGTGGCTGGCCGCACTCAGAGGCAACGGCTGCCGGCCCCATTCGGTGAGTTTTTCCAGGGCTTGGGCGCTGCTCATTTCCAGGCGGATACTCAGGCTGTGGCGAGGTTTGGGCAGCACCTTCAACGACACTTCCGTGATGACCCCCAGGCAGCCGAAACTGCCGGCCAGCAGGCGCGACAGGTCATAGCCGGCGACGTTTTTCATCACTTCGCCGCCGAACCGCAACAAGGAGCCGTGGCCGCTGATCAGGCGGGTGCCAAGGACGAAATCGCGCACCGAACCGGCCCAGGGGCGACGTGGCCCCGACAGCCCGGTGGCGACCATGCCGCCCACCGTGGCGTTGTCGCCGAACGCCGGCGGCTCGCAGGGCAACCGTTGTCCGGCGGCGTCCAGGGTCGCGAGCAATTCTTGTAGCGCAGTGCCGGCGCGGGCGGTGATGACCAGTTCGGTGGGGTCGTAGTGGACGATGCCGCGATGGACGCGGGTGTCGAGCACTTCGCCGGCCACTTCACGTCCCAGGAAGGCCTTGCTGTTACCGCCCTGGATGCGCAGCGGCGTGGCGCTGTCCCGGGCACGGTTGACCTGGTCCAGCAACGACGCGCTGGCGTCGCAATTTGCTTCGCCGGTCATCAAAAGCGCTCCAGTTCGGGAAACGGCAACTGCCCCCCATGTATATGCATGGCGCCAAACTCGGCGCAGCGGTGCAGGGTGGGAATGTTCTTGCCGGGATTGAGCAGCCCTTCGGGATCGAACGCTGCCTTGACCGCGTGGAACAGCTTCAATTCGTCGCTGTTGAACTGCGTGCACATCTGATTGATTTTCTCCCGGCCGACGCCGTGCTCGCCGGTGATGCTGCCGCCGACCTCAACGCACAGCTCAAGGATTTTTCCGCCCAGGGCCTCGGCGCGCTCCAATTCGCCGGGCTGGTTGGCATCGAACAGGATCAGCGGGTGCATGTTGCCGTCGCCGGCGTGAAACACGTTGGCGACCCGCAGGTCATGTTCGGCACCCAGGCTGGCGATGCGTTGCAGCACCTGGGGCAAGGCGCGGCGTGGAATGGTGCCATCCATGCAGTAATAATCCGGCGCCAGGCGACCCACCGCCGGGAACGCATTCTTGCGTCCGGCCCAGAACCGCAGCCGCTCGGCCTCGTCCCGCGCCTGGCGTACTTCGGTGGCACCGGCCTGTCCCAACACCTGGCGGACCCGTTCGCAGTCGTCGTGGACATCGGCCTCGACCCCGTCCAATTCGCACAGCAGGATGGCTTCGGCGTCCACCGGATAGCCGGCGTGAATGAAGTCCTCGGCGGCGCGGATCGCCAGGTTGTCCATCATCTCCAGGCCGCCGGGGATGATCCCGGCGGCGATGATGTCGGCCACCGCTCGCCCGGCCTTGTCCACCGAATCGAAACTGGCCAGCAGCACCTTGGCGACCTGGGGCCGGGGCAACAGCTTGACCGTCACTTCGGTGATCACCCCCAGCAGGCCTTCGGAGCCGGTAAACAGCGCCAGCAGGTCCAGGCCCGGCGAGTCCAGGGCCTCGCTGCCAAGGGTCAGGCGTTCGCCTTCGATGGTGAGGATTTCCAGCTTCAACAGGTTGTGCACCGTCAGGCCGTACTTGAGGCAATGCACGCCGCCGGCGTTCTCCGCGACGTTGCCGCCGATGGAACAAGCGATCTGTGACGAGGGATCCGGCGCGTAATACAGCCCGAACGGTGCTGCCGCCTGGGAAATCGCCAGGTTGCGCACACCCGGCTGAAGCCGTGCGGTGCGGGCATCCGGGTCGATGTGCAGGATCTGGTTGAAGCCCGCCATTACCAGCAAAACGCCGCTTTCCAGAGGCAGGGCGCCGCCGGACAGACCGGTCCCGGCCCCTCTGGCGACCACCGGTACATGTTGGCCATGGCAGAGCTTGAGCAGTGCCTGGACCTGTTCGACTCGCCTGGGCAATACCACCAGCATCGGCGTGGTACGGTACGCCGAGAGACCGTCGCATTCATAGGGCTTGAGGTCTTCGTCGCGGTGGAGGATTTCCAGGTCTGGCAGTTGGGCCTGCATGGTCTTGAGCAAGGCCTGTTTGTCCACCTTCGGCAGAGGGCCGTCGAGGTGTTCGTCGTAGAGGATGTTCATGGGTTATACCTTCGAAAACGGTGACCCGTGGTATTGCTTTTATAGGGATCATTGCCCCAATCCCTTGAGAAATTCCCGATACAACGCTGCGGTTTTTCCCGGCCGTTCAACCATGGGCATATGGCCGACGCCGTCCCAGATCTCCACCCGCAAATCGGTGATGCCCTTGCTCCACACCGGCACGCTGCTGACGTCGATCAGCCGATCCTTGCGGCCCCAGAGCAGCAGCGACGGGGCGCGGATATCGGCCAAGCGAGGTTCCATTGGCGGGCTGGCGCGAAAGTCCACGAAGATTTCCGCCAGTTCGTCCCGGCGCTGTTCGTAGCGCTCGGCCATGGCCGCCAGCACCACGCTGGGTACCCAGGGTGGCGAGGCCATGGTCATTGCGTAGAACGGCGCAAAGTCGTCTCGCGAATCCACCAGGAATGGGTTATGCCCGGCGGCCAGGTGGCGCTCCATGTCGCTGGCCTGGGGGGCGGTGACGCCGGCCGGATCGATCAGCGCCAGGGTCAATAGCCGCTCCGGCGCGGTCGCCGCCAGCCAAGCGGCAAGGTAACCGCCCATGGAATTGCCGATGACATGGACCTTGTCCAGGCCGCAGGCGTCGAGCAGTTCGATGACGCGCCGGGCCTGGGTTGGGATGTCATAGCCACCCCCGGCCTTGAAGCCGGTTTCGCCATGGCCGGCCAGGTCGGGCACCACCACTCGATAGTCACCGACAAAATGCCGGGCAAAGCGCAGCCAGAGGTTTTTATCGGCGCTGTAGCCGTGCAGCATCAGGATGCTGCCGGGCGCCTCATAAGGCCCACCCTGCCAGGTCGATACGGTCATCTCGCTGATGGGCACGGTGATCTTGTGCAGCCGATAGAGGCGTGCCTCCAAGGCCATGCCCATGTCGTAGAGGACATGGCCTATGCCTGGATACGTCAACCAGCTCCAGGCGGTAAACACGGCTAGGACTACCCACAACACCAGCATGTTTTACCCTCCATGGGTCAGGACGCAATGTGCTCGGCCAACCTGGGCCCGCAGGCCAGGCAGTGATAAGTGAAGCTCAAACCCGGGAACATCGTTGCCCAATAACCCCCTTGTCATATATAGCCAAAATCCGGCCAGAGTCCCGCTTTTGGAAGAGAATAAATAACCCTGCATTCGGTGATGGCTATTTGATGGTGCCCTGATAGACTCCAGACAACCCTATCCCGATGATTCGGGAGACCCGCCGTGCAGAGGCCTGTATGCAAACAACGGGAAAAAAGGGGCTGTCGTTGGCCAGGAGGCTCTATATCTCGCGCATCCTGGGCCTGACGCTGGGGTTGTTGCTGGTCAGTGCCGCCATGTATCCACTTGACCCGCCGCGGTGGGTCTGGGGCTTGATGCTGTTCAATGGCTTGGTCTGGCCGCATCTGTCGTATTTCTGGGCCCGTCAGAGCGCCGTGCCGTACCACGCCGAACACCGCAACCTGTTGATCGATGCGCTGCTTGGCGGTTTCTGGGTCGCGGCGATGCAGTTCAATCCGCTGCCCACGGCCGTCACATTGGCGATGATGGCGATGAACAACGTCGCTATCGGTGGCCTGCGTTTCCTCATTGCCGGGGCGGCGGCGCAAATCGCCGGCATCGTCGTGGGCGGTGTGATATTCCCGCTGGCCTACGTTCCCATGACCAGCCCGGCACAGATCTACGCCTGTTTACCCTTGCTGTGCCTGTATCCGATGGCGCTGGGTTGGATCTGCTTTCGCCAGGCCTATACCCTTGGCCGGCAAAAACGCGAATTGTTGGCCCTGAGCCGCACCGACAGCCTGACCGGGCTGCTCAACCATGGCGCCTGGAAAGACCGCCTCAACGAGGAATTCCAGCGTTGCCTGCGTCATCCTGCGGACGGGGCAGGGCGCGGCGCGATTGCGTTGATCGACATCGACCATTTCAAAGCCATCAACGACACCTACGGGCATGTGACGGGCGACATCGTGCTGCGTCGGCTCGGCAAGATGCTCAGGCAGAATCTGCGAGCCGCCGATCTGGCGGGGCGCTACGGCGGGGATGAGTTCTGTGTGATTCTGCCGGACCTGACCCTGGCTAATGCGATGCACGCCATGGACGGTTTGCGCGAGCGTTTCGCGATGCTTGGCTACGAGCAGAACCCGGGGCTGAAGGTCCGCTTGAGCATTGGCCTGGCGGCCTTCAACCCGGACTATAGCGACGCCACTCTCTGGCTCAACGACGCCGACCAGGCGCTTTATGAAGCCAAGACCACCGGGCGCAACCGGGTCACGTCTCATCGGATCCGACCCGTGTTGGGGGCATCGGCCGTTCCTCTTTGAGGCGATCAACGAGACTTGCGGTCTAGAGCCTTGGCGGAATGTCGGGTAGGGTTGCCAGGGCACCCTCCGACACGAAACAAGGATGACATCATGACGATCACCCCTTTTCGCTCCCGTCTGGCCGCAAGTTTTGGCCTGAGCCTGGCCCTTGGCGCCTTCCTTCCCAGCGCGTTTGCGCAACCCCATCAACAAGTCCTGGCCGATGCCGAACAGTCCAAGGGCGAGGCCCTGAAACTGCTCGAACGGCTGGTGAACATCGATTCCGGCTCCGGGTATGTGCCCGGGCTGACCCAGGTGGGCGACATTGCCATCGATGAATTGAAAAAGCTCGACGCCACCATCGAGAAGGTGCCGAACTCGGACGGCACCCAGCACATCCTGGCGACCCTCAAGGGCACCGGTAAGGCGAAAATCCTGCTGATGGCCCACATGGACACGGTGTTCAAGGAGGGCTCGGCCGCCGAGCGTCCCTTCCACATCAAGGACGGCCGGGCCTACGGGCCGGGCGTGATGGACGACAAGGGCGGCATCGTCGCGGGCATCTATGCCTTGAAAATCCTCAAGAACCTCGACTTCAAGAACTACGCGCAGATCACCTTCCTGCTCGATGCCAGTGAAGAAACCGGCTCGGACGCCGCCACCGACCTGATCAAGAAAACCGCCAAGGCCCATGACGTGACCCTGAACCTTGAACCGGGTCGTCCGGCGGATGGCCTGGTGGTCTGGCGCAAAGGCAGTGCCACGGCGCTGGTTGAGGTCAAGGGCAAGGCGTCCCACGCCGGTGTCGCGCCGGAACTGGGGCGCAACGCGGCGATGGAAGCGGCGCACCAGATCCTGCAATTGGGCAAGCTCGGCGACGCGGAAAAGAAAACCACCATCAACTTCACGGTGCTCCAGGCCGGCGACCGGACCAACGTGATCCCCGACAAGGCCAGCGCCAAGGCCGATGTACGGGCAGCGGTGCCGGAAGAATTCGACCGCATCGAAAAAGACCTGGCCCGGGTGTCGCAGGACAAGCTCATCGCCGACACCGAAGTCACCACCAGCCTCAAGCGCGGCCTGCCGCCGATGCCGCAGACGGCGGAATCGGATCGCCTGATGGCCATGGCCCAAGGCATCTACGGTGAACTGGGGCGCAAACTCACCGAAGAAGGCAGCGGCGGCGCGGCGGACGCCAGCCTGTCGGCCGGGGTTGGGACGCCGACACTGGATGGCTTTGGCATTGTCGGAGGCAATATTCACACGCCGGAGGAATATGCCGAGGTTGAGAGCGTGGTGCCCAGGATCTATCTGCTGTCGCGGATGATCATGGAGTTGGCGGGGCGGTAACGCGCTATGTCGTAACGTCGAACATTCATAGAGTGAACGCCTCGAAACCTGTGGGAGCGAGCCTGCTCGCGAAAGCGATCTGTCTGTCGATCAAGTGTTGACTGACACACCGCCTTCGCGAGCAAGCTCGCTCCCACAGGGGAATGTGCTGCTGCGGCTAGCGCGCTTCGACGTTGTCCAGCGCGCGGTTGGCCAGTAGTCCGCTCAGTTCGATCAATTGCTGGATGCCCAGGGCAACATGACGTCTCGAGCCGTCCAGCTCGAAGGCCAGGTCGTTGACCATGGCATTGGCCGAGGCCAGGGTTTCGCTGAGATTGGCGAGCAGGGATTCGGTGTCGACACCGTTGATGACAGTGAAGAGTTGGTCGGGATCAGCCTCGGTCTTGTTGGTTTTGGGCTTGAGGTAGTAGTCGAGGGCGCGGTCGGCGGCTTTGTCGCGTTTTTTGGGGTGCGGTTTTTTGCGTGGCGAAGTCGGATCGGTGTCTGGCGGGTTGGGGGTTACTTTGAACATAGTTGAAGCTCCGATGCATTTGAAAAGGAGCCATCACCTGCTCGCTACCAAACGAATTGGGTGGTGGCCATACGAAGGTTGGTAGACCGGGCATCGGAGCCGGCGCCTCCGAAGAGGCCCTGCGCATGGCCACCAAAAAGCGAAGTGCATGACTGCACTTGCGGAGGGTGACGCTATGCACCGACAACCCGGGCTACCAAACCCGATCGCTGATTTGTCAGCGACCGGGAAACGATAAAGCCGGGCCTCCAGGCGCACAAGCCGGCGGATTCTGGCGTAGTTGTAGGTAATGGCGCAAGGCGAGGTAGCCCGGTCCTACATTGAAGTCAGCTGGATAAACACCCGGCCTTGGAATTTTAGTAAACCCAAACCTCCACCCGCCGATTCCTGACCCGTCCTTCGTCTTCATTATTAGCCGCCACCGGCATCAGCGCGCCGAAGCCGCGGACTTCGCGCAGGGTCACGCCGTACTTGACCAGTTCCCGCCGCACCGCCATGGCCCGCAATTTGGACAACAGGTCCGCCCGCGCCGGGTCGTCCTTGGCGTCGCCAAACCCCACCAGCGTCACACGTCGGTCGGTTTTGCCGTGCTGCTTTATATAGTCGAGCACGCGGCTGAGGTCTTGATGGGCCTTGTTGTCGAGGCTGGCGCTGCCTTCTTCGAAGCGAAAATTCACGCTCAGTCGCTGGGCCCGGCGGCTCAAGGCCTGGTAACCCTCGGGCATCAAGGCATTGGGCGTGACGGTCATGGCCTGGACGGTCTGGGCGACAAACCCGTTGGCCGCGACGATGGCCTGGCCCCTATCGCTCTGTGTGAACTCCACCAGTGCCTCGGCCCACGGATTCGCCTCCAGGGGTGGCAAATAAAAGAACAGGCGCCGGGACAGGGGATAGTCCTCGGTGGCGATTAAATGATTCAACGGCAACATGGGCTGGGAATTGCCGTCGACAATCGCCAGCGCCTTGGCCTGGCGCACGTAGGGTAAGCCGATGAAACCGATGCCTTGCGGGTCCTGGCTGACCGCGTCGGACAACTGTTCGCTGGACTCGAAGCGCCGCGCTGTAGGATCCAGCCGTTTTGTCTGTCGGTTGAGTACCAGTTCCTTGAAGGTGTCGTAGGTGCCGGATTGTTCATCCCGAGCATAAAGATGAATCGCCCCGCCGACGCCGCCCACCGACTCCCAGGTTCTGGCTTCGCCGCTGAATATCCGCGCCAACTGGACAGTATCGAGCTGACGCAGCGGATTTTGTGGATGAAGAATGATCGCCAGGCCATCGATGGCGATGACCTGCTCAGCGGTGGGACTTTTCAGATCGCCGAGGGAGGACAGGTCCTTCAGTTCGCTGTCCTTGATCGGTCGGGACGAGGCGGCCAGGTCGGCGCTGGCCTGCTTGAGGGCGGCGAAGCCGGTGCTGGAACCGTGGGCCGCGATGTCGATTGTCACGCGCCGGCCATCGGCGGTCTGGCCGACAATGCGCTGTTCATTGTCGCGCCCGGTGATTTCGCTGCTCACCCTGAACAATCCTTGAGCCTCCATCAAACCCTTGGCCAGGGCTGGCCCCAGTGCCGCGCCGATGGTGTTGGAGCCTTGAAGGCGCAGGGCAGGGCCGTGTTCGGGGATAGGCAAATTGCCGGCCCATGCCATGAACGGCAGCCAGAGGCCGATAAAAACGACAACGCACAGCCGCATGCCGGTACCTTCTGAACCCGAGGAGGTGCCGGAAGATTAAGTCAGTGAGGTTACTGAAAGGTGACAGGGGGGCTAACTATCAACCAAACCCAGCGAAAATCCCCTGTGGGAGCGGGCTTGCTCGCGAAAGCGGTGTGTCAATTGACATCCATACCGGATGTGCCGACGCCTTCGCGGGCAAGCCCGCTCCCACAAGGGATACGGGAAGCTTTGGATCAGCCCAGTTGCAGCCAGATCGGCGCATGGTCCGAAGGTTTTTCCATGCCGCGCAGCTCATAGTCCACGCCGGCGTCCTTGACCCGTGGCAGCAGGCCATGGGAGGTGAGGATCAGGTCGATGCGCAGGCCGCGCTTGGGTTCGTCCTCGAAACCGCGGCTGCGGTAGTCGAACCAGCTGAAGCGGTCGGTAACGTCCGGGTTCAGGTGGCGGAAGCTGTCCACCAGGCCCCAGTTCTTCAGGCGGGCCATCCATTCGCGCTCTTCCGGCAGGAAGCTGCACTTGCCGGTTTTCAGCCAGCGCTTCATGTTGTCCGGGCCGATGCCGATGTCGCAGTCTTCCGGGGAAATGTTCACGTCGCCCATCACCACCACGGGCTGGTCGTTGCTGAATCGGCTTTCCAGCAACTGCTGCAAGTCGTTGTAGAAACGCTCCTTGGCGGGGAATTTAGTCGGGTGATCGCGGCTTTCACCTTGTGGGAAATAACCGTTCATGATCGTCACCGGCACGCCATTGGCATCGGCGAAGGTGCCCCAGATGAAGCGCCGTTGGGCGTCGTCATCATCGCCCTCGAAGCCTTTGTGCAGGCTCAGCGGCGCCTGGCGGGAGAGCAGGGCAACGCCGTAGTGGCCCTTTTGCCCATGGTAATGCACGTGATAACCCAGGGCCTGTACGTCCGCCAGGGGGAATTGTTCGTCGTGGACCTTGGTTTCCTGCAGGCCGATCACGTCCGGCTGGTGCTTTTCGATCAGCGCCGCCAGCTGATGGGGACGGGCGCGCAGCCCGTTGATGTTGAAGGAGACGATCTTCATGGTCGGCTGTCCTGGCAAAACTGCGATGCTAGCTGACATGTGGGAAGGGAGCCAGCGTGGCAGTAGGACAAATGCGCTGCTAATGTCCTTTGCATGTAGGAACGATCACAACCCAATCGGGTTCGTACTCAATAAGAGCAAGGCCTCACCGAGCCTCGCCCCAGGAGATCCAACGTCATGCCTGAAACCGCCACCGCGATTGCCGACATCCATATGCTCGACAGCGGTTATTCCCGCGAAGCGCGTTCATTGCTGTACCAGGCGTATCGCCATGAGCCGACGTTCAGCTTCTTGTTCGAGTCCGAACGGCCCGGTTATGAACAGCGGGTACGGGCTACGGTGCGTGAACTGGTCAAGCAGCATTTTCTCCAGGACCTGCCGGCCATCGGCCTGCTGGTTAACGATCGCCTGATCGGCATCGCCCTGATCGCCCCACCACAACGACGCCTAGGCATTACCGAAAGCTGGGCCTGGCGCTTGCGCATGGTGTTGAGCACCGGTTTTCGCTGCACCCGGCGCTACCTGGATTATCACGCAGCGGTAGTTGCGTGCCTGCCGTCGGATTCCGTCCACGTGTTGCCGTTGCTGGGGGTCCATCCTCAATTCCAGGGCCAGCATTTTGGCGAACAATTACTTGAGGCAGTGCACAATTGGTGCGCGGTGGACGAACATTCCCAGGGCGTGGTGCTGGACACCGGCAACCCGCGTTATCTGGAATTCTATAAACGCCAGGGCTATGAGGAAATCGGTGAAGTGGCAGTAGGACCGATCCGCGAGCATGTGTTCTTTCATCCCAATCCGCAGGTCCTGCAAAGCGCAACGGCATAATCGGGCGAACTTTTAGGATCTGTCCGGCTCTATCAGGCTCCCAAGCTCGTGATAGCATCCGCGCCATGAATTTCCCAGGACGAATGACCAGTGGCGCGCTCTTGCTGTCCCTCAGCTGTGTGGCGCTGGCACAAAGTGAATTGGATGTACGGGTCAAACCTTCCGACGACGCACTCAAGGCCAACGTAGAGGGCTACATCGGTGGCGTGGGTGATCGTGACGAGGAGGCCTTGCAGCGCTTCAGTCGCGGCGCCGAAGAGCAGGCGCGCAAGGCCGCCCAGGCGCTGGGCTATTACCAGCCGCAGATCGACAGCGAGGTCAAGGGCGGCAAGACCCCACGGCTGATCCTGACCATCGACCCCGGCGAGCCTGTGCACCTGCGCAATGTCACCCTGCGTGTCGACGGCCCTGCAGCTTCCCTCAAGTCTTTTCGCTTACCCGATAACGCCGCCCTCAAGCCGGGCGCGGTGCTCAACCATGGTCGCTATGAAGACGCCAAGCGGCTGATCCAGAACCAGGCCTCGCGCTACGGGTTTTTCAGCGGGCGGTTCGTCAGCCAGAAATTGAGGGTGGATCCCCAGGCGGGTATCGCCGACATCGAGTTGATCTACGACAGCGGCCCGCGTTATACCCTGGGCCCGGTGCACTTCGAAGGCGATACCCCAATAGATGAAGACCTGCTGCAACGCATGGTGCCGTTCAAGGCAGGTACCGCGTATGACTCCGAACTGATTGCCGAGCTCAACCAGGCCCTGCAATCGAGCGGTTATTTCGAAGGTGTCCGGGTGGACGCGGCGCCCAGTGCAGCGACAGACAACGTGATCCCGGTGGCGGTCAAGCTCGACACTCGCAAGCCGCGCACCATGGGCCTGGGCCTGGGGTTTTCCACCGATGTCGGCCCGCGCGCCAAGGCCAACTGGACGCGCCACTGGGTCAATGCCCAGGGCCACAGTTACGGCTGGGAGACGGAGGTGTCGGCGCCCCGGCAGAACGTCGGCCTGTGGTACGACGTGCCGCTCGACCCGCCGCTGACCGATAAGATGCGCTACGCCGGCGGTTATCAATATGAAGAACTGGCCGACACCGACACTCTCAGCAAGCTGCTGACCGTGGGCCCGGAATGGCACAGCAAGTTGTCCAGCGGCTGGCAGCGGGTGGTCTCGCTCAAGTGGCAGCGTGAGGAATACCGCCTCGGTGACGACTCGGGCCTGAGCACATTGCTGATGCCGGGCCTCAGCTATTCCTACTTGCGCAGCGATAACCGCATCGATCCGCACAACGGCTATCGCCTGCAGTTCGACACCAAGGTGGCCAAGGAGGGGCTCGGGTCGGACAACAACCTTGTATATGGCACCGCCATGGTCAAGGGCCTGACCACGGTGTTCGACAAACATCGCCTGCTGGCCCGGGCCCAGGTCGGCGGCAGCGCTACCAATGGCTATAGATCGATCCCGCCGTCCCTGCGCTTTTTTGCCGGGGGCGACCAGAGCGTGCGCGGTTATGACTACCAGAGCCTGTCGCCGGAGAATTCCGAGGGCGACCGTATCGGCGGGCGCTACATGATCGCCGGCAGCCTCGAGTATCAATATTCAATCGCGGAAAAATGGCGGGTGGCGACATTCGTTGATCAAGGCAACTCCTTCAATAGCCTTGAACTGCCGAGCCTCAAGACCGGCGTAGGCGTTGGCGTGCGCTGGGTGTCGCCAGTGGGCCCGATCCGCCTCGACCTGGCCCATGCGCTGGACGACGAGGGCGGCATTCGATTGCACTTTTCCATGGGGCCCGAGCTGTGAAGCGTGGTTTGAAAAGAACACTACTGGCGCTGGCTGGTTTGCTGGTGGTGGCGGTACTGGCGTTAAGCACCGTGCTGGGGACGAGCTTTGGCAGCCGTTGGGCCCTGGGCCTTGTGCCTGGCCTGAGGGTGGAGAATTTCCAGGGACGATTGGGCGGGCAATGGAGCGCCGATCACCTGTTGTGGGAGCAGGACGCCAGTCGAGTGGAGCTGGATCGGCTGATCTTCGCCTGGTCGCCGCTGTGCCTGGCGCGCATGACGTTGTGCATCGATCAGCTCAAGGCCGACACGGTCAGTCTGCAATTGCCTGAGTCTGCCGATGAGCCAAGCAGCGGCCCCGTCACCTTGCCCGACCTGGATTTGCCGATCGCCATCGAATTGGGCGACGTGCAGATTGGCAGCTTGTTGTTCAACGGCAGCGAACAGCTCAAAGGCTTGCAACTGGCCGCCCACTGGACCACCGAGGGCTTGCAGATCGACTCGGTGCAATTGCAGCGTGACGAGCTGAGTCTGAAGCTGTCCGGGTTGTTGAAGCCGGGCGGCGATTGGCCTTTGCATGCTGAAGGTCAGCTCACCTTGCCGGCACCGGGCGCCACGCCGTGGGCCCTGGATCTGAAAGTCGATGGCGATCTGCTCAAGACCCTCCACCTCAACGCCGACAGCAGCGGCTACCTGCAAGGCCACTTGGTCGGTGAGCTGCAACCGCTCGCCGACAACCTGCCGGCCAAGGTGCGCATCACCGCCGACGGCTTCAAGGCCAGCGCCGACCTGCCGGACACGCTGGTGCTCAATCAGCTTGAATTGACCGGCGATGGCGATCTGAAAAACGGCTACCAATTGCTCGGCAAGGCAACGCTACCGGCCGAGAGAGGGCCGGTGGCGCTGCATCTGCAAGGAACAGTCGACGCCAATGGCGCACAGATCGCCGGCCTGGATCTTGATGCCGGCGACCAGCAGAGCCTGAAGCTCACCGGCCAGTTGGACTGGCGTGAAGGCCTGAGCGCCGATGCGAACGTGGCGTGGCTGGATTTTCCCTGGCATCGCCTTTATCCGCTGATCGACGAGCCCCAAGTAACGCTGCGCAGTTTCGCCGGGGAAGTTTCGTACACCGATGGCAAATACCTGGGCAACTTTCAGGCGGCGCTGGACGGTCCTGCCGGTGCTTTCAGCCTGGGCAGCCCATTCAGCGGCGACCTGACGCAAGTGCATTTGCCAGAACTCAAGCTCACCGCAGGGCAAGGCAAGGCCGAAGGACACGTGGACCTGCAGTTTGCCAACGGCATCGCCTGGGACACGGCGCTGCAATTGTCGGCGATCAACCCGGCGTACTGGCTTGGTGAATTGCCCGGTACGTTGGCCGGGCCGTTGCGCAGCAAAGGGTCGGTGCAAAACGGTGCCCTCAGCCTCGACGCAGACCTGGACCTCAAGGGCAAACTGCGCGGCCAACCGGCGTTGTTCCAGGCCAAGGCCAGCGGCACCGGCGAGCAGTGGAACCTCAGCGCCCTGGACATCCGCCTGGGCGACAACCGCATCAGCGGCACTGGCAGCCTGCAACAGAAGCTCACCGGCCAGATCGACATCAAGCTTGCGCGCCTGGCCCAGCTCTGGCCGCAATTGCGCGGGCAGGTCATCGGTCGTGTCGACGTGGCCGGTACGCTGAAGGCGCCCCAAGGCAAGCTCGGCCTGCAAGGCTCGCAGCTGGCATTCCAGGACAATCACCTGCAAAGCCTTAATCTGGACGCGACGCTCGACAGTGCGCAACGGGGCAAAGTCGATCTCAAGGCCAGCGGCATCCGCGCCGGTGAAACCTCGCTGGGCGTGCTGACGGTAAGCGGGCAGGGCGACATCCGCCAGCAAAAACTCAGCCTGGACCTGCAAGGGCCGCAACTCGACACCAGCCTGGTGCTCGACGGCATGCTCGACCAAGGCAACTGGCGCGGGCGCCTGGCCAGTGGCGAGGTCCAGGCCGGCGGTCAGGATTGGCGCCTGCAAGCCCCGGCGAAGCTGGAACGCCTGGCCAACGGTACACTCAACATCGGCGCCCATTTCTGGCGTTCAGGCCCGGCCAGCCTGTGTGGTGAAGACCAGCGCCTGATGCCGGAGCCCAAGCTGCGTTATCACCTCAAGCAGTTCCCCATCGAAAGCCTGGCCCAGTGGATGCCCAAGGATTTCGCCTGGCAGGGCCGCCTCAATGCCGACCTGCAATTGGACCTGCCGGCCAGCGGGCCAAATGGCCAGATTTTGGTGGATGCCAGCGGCGGGACCCTGCGGATCCGGGACAAGGAACAGTGGCTGGACTTCCCGTACCAGACCTTGACGCTCGACAGCCGCCTGACGCCGAAACGCATCGACACCCGCCTGGATTTCGTCGGCGCCAGGCTTGGCGAATTGATGCTTCAAGCGCAGATCAACCCACTGCCGGCCAGCAAGCCGTTGAGCGGTTCGTTCCGCCTGACCGGCCTGGACCTATCCGTGGCTCGGCCGTTCGTGCCGATGGTGGAAACCCTGACCGGCCATCTGAATGGCAGTGGCACCTTGTCCGGTGGTTTGCTTGAGCCCCAGGTCAACGGCAACCTGACGCTCAGCGACGGTGAAATGTCGGGCCCTGAACTGCCGGTCAGCCTCGAAGCCTTGCAGGTGCGGGCAATGATTGCCGGGGAAACGGTACGGTTGGATGGCGACTGGAAAAGCGGCAAGAGCGGGCAGGGCACGCTGAAGGGGAATATTGGCTGGGGCGAGGCCCTGTCCCTGGACCTGGCGCTCAAGGGCTCGCAACTGCCGGTCACGGTCGAGCCGTATGCGGTACTGGACGTGGCGCCCGACCTCAACATCACGATGCACGGCGAGCGGCTTTCGATTGCTGGCAAGGTCTTGGTGCCCAAGGGCGAGATCACCGTCCGTGAGTTGCCGCCGTCTACCGTCAAGGTGTCGGATGACACGGTGATCGTCGGCCACCAGACCGAGGAGGGCAAGACACCGATCGCCATGGCGATGGACATCGATGTGATCGTCGGCCAAGAGAAACTGGCTTTTTCCGGGTTTGGGCTGACGGCCAACGTGCAGGGCCAGGTGCACATCGGCGACAACCTCGACACCCGTGGCGAACTCTGGCTCAACGACGGTCGTTACCGGGCCTATGGGCAACGGCTGACGGTGCGTCGGGCACGGCTGCTGTTCGCCGGGCCCATCGATCAGCCGTACCTGGACATCGAAGCGATCCGCCAGACCGACGATGTAATCGCCGGCATCCGCCTGAGCGGCAGCGCCGAGCAGCCGACCACGCAGATTTTCTCGGAACCGGCGATGAGCCAGGAGCAGGCCTTGTCCTACCTGGTGCTGGGCCGGCCGCTGAGTACCACGGGCGAAGACAACAACATGCTCGCCCAGGCGGCGTTGGGCCTGGGGTTGATGGGGAGCTCGGGCGTGACCACCAGCCTTGCCAATAATCTGGGGATCGAGGATTTCCAGCTCGACACCCAGGGCAGCGGCGAGGCCACCAGCGTGGTCGCCAGCGGTAATCTGTCGGAGAAACTCAGCTTGCGTTATGGCGTCGGTGTGTTCGAGCCGGCCAACACCATTGCCCTGCGCTACAAGCTCAGCAAGAAGGTCTATCTGGAGGCCGCCAGCGGCGTCGCCAGTTCGCTGGATATCTTCTACAAGCGCGATTTCTGAACCCTTCCACCACATCATTGTGGGAGCGGGCTTGCTCGCGAATGCGGTGTGTCATTCAACAGATGAGTTGACTGATCTAACGCCTTCGCGAGCAAGCCCGCTCCCACATTTCTCTACGTTTGTCTGTCAGTTAGTAGCAAGCTAACTATTTATTTGACATTTGCTGCCTAAGCAGTAATATCTCGACATACATTCACTGCCTAGGCAGCAAACGGTGATCAGATGAAGCATTTCACGCCAGACAACTTTCACAATTGCCATCTCGGCATGCTGCTCGGACGCACTGCGCTGCTCAAGGATCGGATCATCGATACCCACATGGAACCCGTCGGCATCACCGCCGCGCAGTTCAAGGTCCTGATCATCATGGCCCAGTACGGTATCGAGACGCCGGCCGAGCTGTGTCGCTACCTGTCCCTGGACAGCGGTTCGATGACGCGGATGCTCGATCGCCTGGAACAGAAAGGTTTCCTCGTCCGCGAGCGTTCCGCCCAGGACCGCCGTCAAGTGCGCCTGGTGCTGACCGAGGCCGGCCAGGCCCTCGCTGATCGCCTGCCGTACATCGGCGCCCAAGCCATGAACCAGTTGGCCGGCGCCATCAGCCCCGAGGAGCTGAAAATCCTCGAACAGATCCTTAAGAAAATTCTGCTCGCCGCGGGTGACCCCATCACTGTGTCGCGAATGGGGGAGAAATGAAGCGTAGAACCTTGCGTACCCAATTGAGCCTGGTGCTGCTGGCCATGAGCCTGGCCGGCTGCGCCAGCTACAGTGGCCTGAAGACCGAGGGTATCAGCCTCCAGGCCCAGAGCCTCAAGGCCGGGCAGTCGTTGAACGGCGTCACGCTGTCGCCGGCGGCGTGGCCGAAAAGCGACTGGTGGAAAAGCCTTGGCGATCCGCAACTCGATGGTCTGATCCGTGAAGCATTGCGCGACAGTCCGGACATGCAGGTCGCCAGCGCCCGGGTTCATCAGGCCAGTGCCGCTGCCTATGCGGCCAATGCGGCGCGCATGCCGACACTGGACGCCAGTGGTGGCGTCAGCCGTTCGCGTCTGTCCCGTGACCAGGACCCGAGCGGGCAGGGCGGGGCATACAGCACCCTGCGCACGCTGGGTGTGGATTTCAACTACAACTTCGATCTCTGGGGCGGCCAGCGTGCTGCCTGGGAGGCCGCGTTGGGCCAGGCCCGTGCCGCCGAGATCGACCGCCAGGCCGCGCAACTGACTCTCGCCGCCGATGTGGCCCGGGCCTACAGCGACCTGGGCCAGGCCCATATCATTTATGACTTGGCTTCCGAGGACCTCAAGCGCACGCGGCAGATGCTCGACCTGGGCAGGCGTCGCCTGAATGCCGGGATCGACAGCGAGTACCAGTTCCAGCAGACCGAAAGCCTGGAAGCCAGCGCCGATGCGACGCGCATCGACGCGGAAAAACGTCTGCAGAGCGCGAAAATCGCCCTGGCTGTATTGCTGGGCAAGGGCCCGGACCGCGGCAATGAAATTGCCCGGCCCAACGTGTTGCAGGCCAGCGCAGTGGCGTTGCCGTCGAACCTGCCAGCCGAGTTGCTGGGTCGGCGTCCGGACCTGGTCGCGGCACGCTGGCGAGTCGAGGCGGCCAGCAAGAACATCGAGGCCGGCAAGACCAATTTCTACCCCAATCTCAACCTGAGTGCGGCGGCGGGAACACGGTCCTTGCTTGGAGATGCGATGTTCGGCTCGGCCAGCCGGTTCTTCAACGTGGCGCCCACGGTGTCGCTGCCGATCTTCGACGGCGGACGCCTGCGGGCGGACCTGGATGCCCGGGATGCCGACTATGACCTGGCGGTGGCGCAATACAACCAGAGCCTGGTCAGGGCGCTTGGGGATGTCAGCGACACCATCAACCAGTTGCGCGACATCGCCCGCCAGATCGGCGCCCAGCAACATGCCACCGATATTGCCCAGAACTCTTACGACACCGTGGTCCAGCGCTACGGCTCGGGCATCGGTAATTACCTGGACGTGCTGAGCATCGAGCAGCAACTGCTCCAGGCCCAGCGCCAACTGGCGAACCTGAATGCCGAGCAGATCGATTTGTCGATCCAACTGATGCAGGCCCTGGGCGGTGGTTTCGATACCCAGGCCTTGGCCGCGGCCACACCGGCCTCCACTGCGCCGAATAACTGATTCGAGGTACTTGTCATGGCTACTGCCGAAACGACTCAATCCGAACACGCCCAAGACAGCAAGAATTCGCGCAAGCGCAAGGTGATGCTGGGAACCCTGGCGCTGCTGGTCATTCTCGCCGGCCTGGGTGTCTGGGCCTGGCATGAACTCTATGGGCGCTGGAGCGAAAGCACCGACGATGCCTACGTGAACGGCAACGTGGTGGAAATCACGCCGCAAGTCACCGGCACCGTGGTGAGCATCGGTGCCGACGACGGTGACCTGGTGCGTGAAGGCCAGGTGCTGGTGCAGTTCGATCCCAACGATGCCGAAGTCGGGCTGCAAAGTGCCCAGGCCAACCTGGCCCGCACGGTGCGCCAGGTGCGCGGCTTGTACAGCAACGTCGACGGCATGCGGGCGCAGGTCAACGCGCAAGAGGCCGAGGTGCAAAAGGCCCAGGAAAACTACAGCCGACGCAAGAACCTGGCGGCCGGCGGGGCGATTTCCCAGGAGGAACTGTCCCATGCCCGCGACGACCTGACCTCGGCGCAGAACGCCCTGGCCAATGCCCGGCAACAACTCAAGACCACCAGCGCGCTGGTGGATGACACCGTCGTGTCGTCCCACCCCGACGTGCAGTCCGCCGCCGCGCAATTGCGCCAGGCGTACCTGGCCAACGCTCGTGCCACGCTGATCGCACCGGTCACCGGTTATGTCGCCAAGCGCACCGTGCAACTGGGCCAACGGGTGCAGCCGGGTACGGCGCTGATGGCGGTGATCCCGCTGGACCAGTTGTGGATCGACGCCAACTTCAAGGAAACCCAACTGCGTGACATGCGCATCGGCCAGCCGGTGGACATCGAGGCCGACCTGTACGGCAGCGATGTGAAATACAGCGGCACCATCGACAGCCTCGGCGCCGGGACCGGCAGCGCATTTGCCTTGCTGCCGGCACAGAACGCCACGGGGAACTGGATCAAGATCGTCCAGCGGGTGCCGGTGCGGATTCATATCAACCCACAGGAATTGGCCAAGCACCCGCTGCGCATCGGCCTGTCGACCCAGGTCAGCGTCAACCTGCATGACCAGAGCGGCCCGGTACTGGCCCAGCAGCCACCGCAGAAAGCCTCGTTCAGCACCCAGGTCTACGACCGGCAACTGGCCGACGCCGACGCGATGATCACGCGGCTGATCCATGAAAACAGCGCGGTTGCCAGTAAGACGGTGCAGCGCTAGTCAGTATCGCAGGCTGGTCTTTGCATTAGCAGGATGGTGAAAAACCCCTGTGGGAGCGGGCTTGCTCGCGAATGCGCTGTATCAGCCAACACAAATGTTGAATGTGGAATCGCCTTCGCGAGCAACCCCGCTCCCACAGGTTTTGCGTTGTGAGCCAAACGATTTCGCCACCTTCGCTTCATAGGATTTCGCAATGAGCAATAACGCGTCCTTCACGCCGCCCAGCCTGTTGCTCAGCACCATCGGGCTGTCGCTGGCGACGTTTATGCAGGTGCTCGACACCACCATCGCCAACGTCGCCTTGCCGACCATTTCCGGGAACTTGGGTGTCAGCTCGGAGCAGGGCACTTGGGTCATCACCTCGTTTGCGGTGAGCAACGCCATTGCGCTTCCGCTGACCGGATGGCTGAGCCGTCGGTTCGGCGAGGTGAAGCTGTTCTTGTGGGCGACCATGTTGTTCGTGCTCGCGTCGTTCCTGTGCGGTATTTCCACCTCGATGCCGGAACTGATTGGCTTTCGTGTGTTGCAGGGGTTGGTGGCCGGGCCGTTGTACCCGATGACCCAGACCTTGTTGATTGCCGTGTATCCGCCGGCCAAGCGCGGCATGGCCCTCGCGTTACTGGCGATGGTCACGGTGGTGGCCCCGATCGCCGGGCCGATTTTGGGCGGCTGGATCACCGACAGCTATAGCTGGCCGTGGATCTTCTTCATCAACGTGCCCATCGGGGTCTTCGCGGCGATGGTGGTGAAGCAGCAACTCAAGGCGCGGCCGGTGGTCACCAGCCGACAGCCGATGGACTACGTCGGGTTGATCATGCTGATCATCGGGGTCGGCGCGCTCCAGGTGATTCTCGACAAGGGCAACGACCTGGACTGGTTCGAATCGAACTTCATCATTGTCGGTGCGCTGATCTCGTTGGTCGCCCTGGCGGTTTTCGTGATTTGGGAAATGACCGACCGCCACCCGGTGGTCAATCTCCGGCTGTTTGCCTACCGCAACTTTCGCATCGGCACCCTTGTGCTGGTGGGGGGCTACGCCGGTTTCTTCGGCATCAACCTGATCCTGCCGCAGTGGTTGCAGACCCAGATGGGCTACACCGCCACCTGGGCCGGGCTGGCGGTGGCGCCCATCGGGATCCTGCCGGTGGTAATGTCGCCCTTCGTCGGCAAGTACGCGCATAAGTTCGACCTGCGTCTGCTGGCCGGGCTGGCGTTCCTCGCCATGGGCCTGAGTTGCTTCATGCGCGCCGGGTTCACCAATGAAGTGGATTTCCAGCACGTCGCCCTGGTGCAGTTGTTCATGGGCATTGGCGTGGCGCTGTTCTTCATGCCGACCCTGAGCATCCTGATGTCGGACCTGCCACCGCACCAGATTGCCGATGGCGCGGGGCTGGCAACATTTCTGCGGACCTTGGGCGGTAGCTTCGCCGCGTCCCTGACCACCTGGATCTGGATCCGTCGGGCTGATCAGCACCATGCCTACCTGAGCGAAAGCATCAGCACCTTCGAACCGGCCACCCGCGAGGCGCTCAACCAGCTCGGCGGCGCCAGTACCCCGGCCTATGCCCAACTCGACCGGATCCTCACCAGCCAGGCGTACATGCTCTCCACCGTGGATTACTTCACGTTGCTGGGATGGGCGTTCGTGGGGCTGATCGTGCTGGTATGGCTGGCGAAGCCGCCGTTTGCGGCGAAGGCGGGGCCGGCATCGGCGGGGCACTGATCGCGAGGTGAAATGCAATCTCCTGTGGGAGCGGGCTTGCTCGCGAAGGCGGCCTGACAGTCAACCATGATGTTGAATGTGAAGGCCCTTTCGCGAGCAAGCCCGCTCCCACAGGGAATTCAGGTTGGGCTGGAAATTGTGTCAGGTGCTGGCAGCTGCGGCGGCGGGGTAAACCCGAACGGCGCCAGCGCAAACCCCTGTTCATCCACCTGCAAGGCCCAGCCTTGCTTGTCCCAGTCCCCCAGCACAATGCGCCGGGCAGCGTGCTCGCCCAGTTGCAGCTTATGAATGGCGGGACGGTGGGTGTGGCCGTGGACCAGGGTCTTCACCCCGTATTGCTGCATGATCCGCGGGACCTCTTCTGGCGTGACGTCGACAATGTCGTTGGCTTTCATCCGCGTCTGCGCGCGACTTTCGCTGCGCAGCTTGCGCGCCAGCTTCTGGCGGCTGGCCAGGGGCAGGTGGCGCAGGATGAACAGCGTGACCGGGTTGCGCAGCCAGCGCCGCAGTTTCATGTAGCCTTCGTCCCGGGTGCAGAGGCTGTCGCCGTGCATCAGCAGCACCGGTTCACCCTTGAACTGCACGACACTCGGGTCCTTGAGCAGGGTGCAGCCGGCCGCCTTGCAGAAAGCCTGCCCCAGCATGAAGTCGCGATTGCCGTGCATCAGGAAAATGGCCGTGCCGCTGTCGCTCAACTCGCGCAGGGCCTGGCAGATGGAGCGCTGGAACGGGGTCATGGCATCGTCGCCGATCCAGGCTTCGAAAAAGTCGCCCAGAATGTACAACGCTTGCGCCGAGCGGGCGCGTGTGGCGAGTAAATCCAGAAACGCCCGGGTAATGTCCGGGCGCTCCTCTTCCAGATGCAAGTCTGAAATCAGCAGTATCACTCAATGATCTCGGCTTTCTCGATGATCACGTCTTCTGCCGGGACGTCCTGGTGGCCCGCCTTGGAAGTGGTGGAGACACCCTTGATCTTGTCGACGACGTCAGTGCCTTCGACCACTTTGCCGAACACTGCGTAGCCCCAGCCCTGGGTGGTCTTGCTGCTGTGGTTCAGGAAGCTGTTGTCGGCCACGTTGATGAAGAATTGCGCGGAGGCCGAATGCGGCTCCATGGTACGGGCCATGGCGACGCTGTATTTTTCGTTCGGCAAGCCGTTGTCCGCTTCGTTCTGGATGCTCGGGCGCTTGTCTTTCTTTTCTTTCATGCCTGGCTCGAAACCGCCGCCCTGGATCATGAAGTTACCGATGACACGGTGGAAAACGGTGTTTTCGTAATGGCCGGCCTTGACGTATTCGAGGAAGTTGGCAACGGTCAGCGGTGCCTTCTCGGCGTTCAGTTCCAGGACGATGTCGCCGTGGTTGGTGGTCAGTTTGACTTGAGTCATGATCGGTACTCTTTCAAGGAATTCGTGGGTTTCGGGGCTTTGACGCCCGCAACCGGTCTGGCTGTAATCGGCCAGGCTGGGCAGTTTAGCGCGCCATGCGCGAATTTCGAGGCTGTTTTTCATCTGACCGTCGATTAAATTCAATCGTTTACCGGCCTGGCCTGTCAGGTGCTTGACAGCATCGGCTATGATACGGGCTTTGATTTATCAGGCCGCACCCGGCCGCGCACTTGTACGTTCAAGGATCCTATGAGCAAGCCCACTGTCGACCCTACCGCGAATTCCAAGACCGGCCCGGCTGTGCCGGTCAACTTCCTGCGCCCGATCATCCAGGCGGACCTGGATTCGGGTAAGCACACACAGATCGTCACTCGCTTCCCGCCGGAGCCCAACGGCTACCTGCACATCGGTCACGCCAAGTCGATCTGCGTGAACTTCGGCCTGGCCCAGGAGTTCGGCGGCGTCACGCACCTGCGTTTCGACGACACCAACCCGGCCAAGGAAGACCAGGAATACATCGACGCGATCGAAAGCGACGTCAAGTGGCTGGGTTTCCAATGGTCCGGTGAAGTGCGCTACGCCTCGCAGTATTTCGACCAACTGCATGACTGGGCCGTTGAGTTGATCAAGGCCGGCAAGGCCTACGTGTGCGACCTGACGCCCGAGCAGGCGCGCGAATACCGTGGCAGCTTGACTGAGCCTGGCAAGGACAGCCCGTTCCGTGGTCGCAGCGTCGAAGAGAACCTGGACCTGTTCGCTCGCATGCGCGCCGGTGAATTCCCGGACGGCGCACGGGTGCTGCGGGCCAAGATCGACATGGCCTCGCCGAACATGAACCTGCGCGACCCGATCATGTACCGCATCCGTCACGCCCATCACCACCAGACCGGTGACAAGTGGTGCATCTACCCCAACTATGACTTCACCCACGGTCAGTCGGACGCCATCGAAGGCATCACCCACTCGATCTGCACCCTGGAGTTCGAAAGCCATCGTCCGCTGTATGAATGGTTCCTCGAACACCTGCCCGTGCCGGCCCACCCGCGCCAGTACGAATTCAGCCGCCTGAACCTGAACTACACCATCACCAGCAAGCGCAAGCTCAAGCAACTGGTGGACGAGAAGCACGTCAACGGCTGGGACGACCCGCGCATGTCGACGCTGTCGGGCTTCCGTCGTCGCGGCTACACGCCAAAATCGATCCGCAACTTCTGCGAGATGGTCGGCACCAACCGTTCCGACGGCGTAGTGGACTTCGGCATGCTGGAATTCAGCATCCGTGACGACCTCGACCACAGCGCCCCGCGCGCCATGTGCGTGCTGCGTCCGCTGAAAGTCGTGATCACCAACTACCCGGAAGGCCAGGTCGAGAACCTCGAGCTGCCGCGCCATCCGAAAGAAGACATGGGCGTGCGCGTCCTGCCGTTCGCCCGGGAGATCTACATCGACCGCGACGACTTCATGGAAGAGCCGCCAAAAGGCTACAAGCGCCTTGAGCCAGCCGGTGAAGTGCGCCTGCGTGGCAGCTACGTGATCCGCGCCGACGAAGCCATCAAGGACGCCGACGGCAACATCGTCGAGCTGCGTTGCTCCTACGATCCCGACACCCTGGGCAAGAACCCGGAAGGTCGCAAGGTCAAGGGCGTGATCCACTGGGTGCCGGCCGCCGCCAGCGTCGAGTGCGAAGTACGCCTGTACGATCGCCTGTTCCGTTCGCCGAACCCGGAGAAGGCCGAAGACAGCGCCAGCTTCCTGGACAACATCAACCCTGACTCCCTGCAAGTTCTCACGGGTTGTCGTGCCGAGCCTTCGCTGGGCAACGCACAGCCGGAAGACCGTTTCCAGTTCGAGCGCGAAGGCTACTTCTGTGCGGATATCAAGGACTCGAAACCCGGTGCTCCGGTGTTCAACCGTACCGTGACCTTGCGCGATTCCTGGGGTCAGTGATCAAGTCTTAAGGGAAACCCTGTGCTTACGATCTACAACACGCTCACCAAGAGCAAAGAAGTCTTCAAGCCGCTGGATGGCAACAAGGTCCGCATGTACGTCTGCGGGATGACCGTGTACGACTACTGCCACATCGGGCACGGTCGCAGCATGGTCGCCTTCGACCTGGTGACCCGCTGGCTGCGTTTCAGTGGTTACGACCTGACCTACGTGCGCAACATCACCGACATCGAAGACAAGATCATCAATCGTGCCCGCGAAAATGGTGAACCCTACGATGCGCTGACCGAGCGCATGATCCAGGCCATGCACGAGGACGAGGCGCGCCTCAATATCCTCAAGCCGGATCTGGAGCCGCGTGCCACGGACCACATCCCTGGCATGCTGAGCATGATCCAGACCCTGATCGACAAGGGCTACGCCTACGCACCGGGCAATGGCGACGTGTATTACCGCGTCGCCAAGTTCATGGGCTACGGCA
This sequence comes from Pseudomonas fluorescens Q2-87, assembly GCF_000281895.1. Classification (NCBI taxonomy): domain Bacteria; kingdom Pseudomonadati; phylum Pseudomonadota; class Gammaproteobacteria; order Pseudomonadales; family Pseudomonadaceae; genus Pseudomonas; species Pseudomonas fluorescens. The sequence goes on from NZ_CM001558.1 coordinate 2,001,062, forward strand.
AGTTGTCGCGCAAGAAGATCGAAGACCTGCGCATCGGTGCGCGCATCGAAGTCGACGAGTCCAAGGAAGATCCGCTGGACTTCGTGCTGTGGAAGGGCGCCAAGCCGGGCGAGCCGAGCTGGGATTCGCCGTGGGGCGCCGGGCGTCCGGGCTGGCACATCGAATGCTCGGTAATGTCCACCTGCTGCCTGGGCGAGACCTTCGACATTCATGGCGGCGGCAGCGACCTGGAATTCCCGCACCACGAAAACGAAATCGCCCAGAGCGAAGCCGCCACCGGTAAGACCTACGCCAACGCCTGGATGCATTGCGGCATGATCCGCATCAATGGCGAGAAGATGTCCAAGTCGTTGAACAACTTCTTCACCATTCGCGACGTGCTGGACAAGTACCACCCGGAAGTCGTGCGTTACCTGTTGGTGTCGAGCCACTACCGCAGCGCTATCAACTACTCGGAGGACAACCTCAAGGACGCCAAGGGCGCCCTGGAGCGTTTCTACCATGCGTTGAAAGGCCTGCCGGCTGTGCCGCCGGCCGGTGGCGAAGGGTTCGTCGCACGCTTTACCGAAGTGATGAACGACGACTTCGGCACGCCGGAAGCGTGTGCGGTGCTGTTCGAGATGGTGCGCGAGATCAACCGCCTGCGTGAGAGCGATCTCAATGCAGCGGCGGGCCTGGCGGCGCGTTTGAAGGAATTGGCCAGCGTATTGGGTGTGTTGCAGCTTGAGGCTGACGACTTTCTCCAGGCCGGTGCCGAAGGTCGTGTGGACGCCGCCGAGGTGGACGCATTGATCCAGGCGCGCCTGACCGCGCGGACCAACAAGGACTGGGCCGAATCCGACCGCATCCGCGACCAGCTCACCGCCATGGGCGTGGTGCTGGAAGACGGCAAGGGCGGCACGACCTGGCGCCTGGCGGACTGAGTCCACCTGGTCTATGTGGGAGCGGGCTTGCTCGCGAAAGCGGTTTGTCAGTCAATATTTATGTTGCTGACTTGACGCCATCGCGAGCAGGCTCGCTCCCACACTGATTTGCGTCGTGTCTGGCAGAAAAAATGTGGGAGCAAGCTCGCTCCCACATTTTTTTGTGCCCAGTCTGGCAATCATCCTTTTATGAGCTAGTACTGTCAGGTCGATTCGACGTTCTCTGGCAGGGCTCTTCCATGTTGGCTCATTGGTTTCTGGCGGCCATTCATCTTCTTGCGTTCGCCCTAGGTTTCTGGGCGGTGCTGACGCGCGGCACAGCGCTACGACGCCTGGCAGGAGGCGTGGACGCTGTTCGGAATGTGTTGATTGCGGACAATGTCTGGGGCGTGTCGGCGCTGGTGTTATTGGTCACCGGCGGGATGCGGGCTTTTGGCGGCTATGAAAAAGGCTCGGACTATTACCTGCACCAACCGCTGTTCCACCTGAAGATGACCTTTCTGGTGTTGATCCTGTTGCTTGAGATCGCGCCGATGATCACTTTGATCAAGTGGCGCGTGGCCTTGGGCAAGGGGGCGGCGATCGATCCATCGAAAGCCGGGCGGTTTGCGCGGATCAGCCACATCGAAGCCTTGCTGCTGGTCTTGATGGTGATCGCGGCCACCGGAATGGCCCGAGGTGTAAGCCTGGGCTGACCGGCCACATGCCTGCTTCGTTGCCATTAAAACGAAACGTCTGACAGCCATGCTGGTAGCCATGCCATTAGTATCGGTTCACGGGGCTGGACGAAGAATCAAAGGCGGGATGGAGCAGGGTAAGGCTCGGTCGACCTGAATCTTTAGCCAGCCATTGCGTCAATGCAAACGGGCTGGCTACGGACTGCTGCGAGGCTCAGGGAGTTTGCGGTTTGTCAGGGGCGGTAAGGCCTGCCTGAATACGCTGATAAATCTCTTCGCGATGCACCGCAACGTTTTTCGGGGCGTTGATGCCGATCCGGACTTGCTGGCCGCTAACGCCCAGAATGGTGATCGTGATGTCGTCACCAATGTTTATGCTTTCACCGACTTTGCGGGTGAGTATCAGCATGGTGTTCTCCTTGATTGCTTTATAGGGCACCTGATTCAGACAGTGCAGATGTCGGTACTGCTTATAGATTAGTGCTAAGTGTCAGAATGTGGGTGCCTCTTTCTGACGTACAGACGCAGCATTAATTCCCAGGGTGCGACTATACAGAGACGTCGAACAGGATTCTCGTGTTTTGAGCACTGTTTGCGGCGTTCTTGGCGGGCACGGGTGCTAAAATCTGCCCCTCATGTCTTCCGGGGGAAACTGTTGTGCGCAAATTGGCTTGGGTTATCGCGGTAATGATGCTGGCAGGATGTGGTGAAGGACGTGATGTCCAGGCACCGAAGCCCAAGCCCGCCGCGACGTCCGTACCGGTGGCCGCCGCACCGCAATGGGCTGTCGAGGTGCGGGGTGAAACGCCGCAGGCCGTCAGCGACCTGACCGGGTGGCTCATCGAGCACAGCTTCATGTCGAGTGTCGTCAGGGAAAACGGCAAGGACCGGGTCCTGGTTGGCCCGTTCAGTTCCAAGGCCGAAGCCGAAGCCAAGCAAGAGCAGGTCGTTGCCGCGTTGGTTCGGGCGAAAAAACGCAACATCGAGACATTCGTGGTGGATTTCCCGACGGCCCAGTGATCGGGCAGTACAAAACCCACAGTCGATTTGTGCTGTTCACAAATGTCGGGTCAACCACAGGCCTTCATGTCCACCGGGCCCACGAACTCATTGCCGCGCCCCATCACGCACGCCACGCTCTGGTTGCGCTGGCGTTCCCAGCTTTCGACCGGGTAGGTCTTGTCCCAGGCTTCGTACAGGCGCCGGTCCTGCTTCGAAAGGCGCAAGCCGTATTGTTTACTCATGTAGAAATACGTCCTGGCGATCATGCCCCGGATCGACGGACGAGGCATGACCTTCTTCGCCTTGAAATCCACCTGGGTCAGGCATGAGCCATACTGGCCTTTCTGCACGGGCAGCCAACCGAAGCTGAAATTGCTGCGGTCGCCATTCACTTCCCCGATGCTCGGCACCAGGTTATGGAGGTCGGCCTCGGCCCGTTGATAGACCGGGTCGTAGCGCGTGCAATTCTTGCGACCGCCTGCCTGCCAGCATTGACGCTGATGGCCGATCTCCCACGCCGGGACGATATGTTCCCACTCAATGCGTGCGGCGCGGCTGGCATTCTTGCGGGGCACATAACCGCAAGCCGCCAGGTTCACGCGATTGCCGGTGTATTTGCAGCCGCAGTAGAACTCGGTGGATTGCGGGGCGTAGAGTTTCCAGGCGACTTTCTTGGCTTCGTTGAAGGTGCGCGGCGCACCGGCCTGTGCGCCCGTGGCGATGAACACAAGCAATAAAGCAAAACAGCGAATACTCATCAGGCTCAATCTTCCTTCGGCACTACCCAGAAAACCTGCACGCCGCCATCGTCGCGATAGGCGAGGGTCACGTTGTCGTTCTCGTCGATTTCCTCCAACAGGCGCTCCCACTCATCCACCGGTTCGTCGGGAAGGCGGAATATCAGGGCTGCCTTGGCTTTTTGGGCAGTGGGGGCGTTGATGATTTTCGAGACCCGAAGGCCAAGTCGCGTATAGGAATCTAAAGGGGTAGTTGCAGCGGGAGGGGTGGCCACAGGATTATCCTTATTAAGCTGTACGTGCATACAGTATTTAACCGTAGGCATTTACGCAACTGCTTAAAATTCAAGAAAATCGTCTGACAGCGCTTTTTTCGTTTTGATGTAGGAAAAGTAATTTTTTTATTGAGCCGCGTAAACGGGCAAACTACCTGTTCATGAAATCGGCCGCTGCCCAGACGCGTACCTATGTTCAGACTCGACGGTCAACACGACGGGCTTACATCGTTAGCGCTGCGGGCCAAACCGCAACGTTGACAAATCAACGATCCCTTACCATAGTTCATTCCACGCAAACGTTTGCGCGGCGTTCCGTGCATTGATTTGCCCACAATAATCATAAGATCGGAGTGAACCCATGAAGTTGCCATTCGCTGGACGCCTTCTCGCTGTCGCCATGCTCGCGGCCGCATCCGCTACGTTGCCTTTCTCCTCGGCATTTGCCCAGACCGCTGAAAAACCCAAGGTCGCCTTGGTCATGAAATCATTGGCCAATGAATTCTTCCTGACCATGGAAGATGGCGCCAAGGCCTATCAGAAGGAACACTCCGCCGATTTCGATCTGATCTCCAACGGGATCAAGGATGAAACCGACACCGCCAACCAGATCCGCATTGTCGAGCAGATGATCGTGTCCAAGGTCGATGCCCTGATCATCGCCCCGGCAGATTCCAAGGCCATGGTCCCGGTGATCAAGAAGGCCGTCGATGCCGGCATCACCGTGATCAACATCGATAACCAGCTCGACCCAGCCGTGGTCAAGAGCAAGAACATCAATGTGCCTTTCGTAGGCCCGGACAACCGCAAGGGCGCGCGCCTGGTGGGTGAGTACCTGGCCAAGCAGCTCAAGGCCGGTGACGAAGTCGGCATCATCGAAGGCGTGTCCACCACCACCAATGCCCAGGCGCGGACTGCTGGCTTCAAGGATGCAATGGAAGCGGCGCAGGTCAAGGTCGTTTCCCTGCAATCGGGCGATTGGGAAATCAACAAAGGCAACCAGGTTGCCGCGTCGATGCTCAGCGAATACCCGAACATCAAGGCGCTGCTGGCCGGTAACGACAGCATGGCGGTTGGTGCGGTCTCGGCCGTGCGCGCTGCGGGCAAGGCGGGCAAGGTGCAAGTGGTCGGCTACGACAACATCAATGCCATCAAGCCGATGCTCAAGGACGGTCGCGTGCTGGCGACAGCCGACCAGTTCGCCGCCAAGCAGGCGGTGTTCGGCATCGAGACGGCCTTGAAGATTCTCAAGGGCGAAAAAGTCGACAGCGGCACCAACGGCGTTATCGAAACTCCGGTCGAGCTGGTGACCAAGTAGTTATCCTGGCGACACAACGGTGCTCGCCCATCCGGGCGAGCGCATTGGAGAGTTTGTTATGTCCGTTCGCGACCCGAACGCTGTCCTTTGCGTCAGCGGCATCGGCAAGACCTATGCCCAGCCGGTACTGACCGGCATCGACCTGACGCTGATGCGCGGCGAAGTGCTGGCGCTGACTGGCGAAAATGGCGCCGGCAAAAGCACCTTGTCCAAGATCATCGGCGGGTTGGTGACGCCGACCACCGGGCAGATGCAGTTTCAAGGGCAGGATTATCGCCCCGGCAGCCGTACCCAGGCTGAAGAATTGGGCGTGCGCATGGTGATGCAGGAACTCAACCTGCTGCCGACCCTGTCCGTGGCTGAAAACCTGTTTCTCGACAACCTGCCCGGCTGTGGTGGCTGGATCAACCGCAAGCAATTGCGCCAGGCCGCGATCGAGGCCATGGCCCAGGTGGGACTCGATGCGATCGACCCCGACACGTTGGTCGGTGAGTTGGGTATCGGCCATCAACAAATGGTCGAGATCGCCCGCAACCTGATCGGCGATTGCCATGTACTGATTCTCGACGAGCCGACCGCCATGCTGACGGCCCGTGAAGTCGAGATGCTCTTTGAACAGATCACCCGCCTGCAGGCCCGGGGCGTGGCGATCATCTACATTTCCCATCGTCTCGAAGAACTGGCACGGGTGGCGCAGCGCATCGCGGTATTGCGTGACGGCAACCTCGTCTGCGTCGAGCCGATGGCCAACTACAACAGCGAACAACTGGTGACCCTGATGGTCGGCCGGGAGCTGGGCGAGCACATCGACCTCGGCCCGCGCCAGATTGGCGCGCCGGCCCTGACCGTCAAGGGCCTGAACCGTGCCGACAAGGTTCGCGACGTGTCCTTCGAAGTCCGCAGCGGTGAGATCTTCGGCATCTCCGGCCTGATCGGGGCAGGGCGTACCGAACTGTTGCGCCTGATTTTCGGCGCCGATGCCGCCGACAGCGGCACTGTGGCGCTGGGCTCGCCGGCCAAGGTCGCGAACATTCGGTCGCCGGCCGATGCGGTGGCCCACGGTATCGCCTTGATCACCGAAGACCGAAAGGGCGAAGGCCTACTGCTGACGCAATCCATCGCGGCCAACATTGCCCTGGGCAACATGCCGGAGATTTCCAGCGCCGGCCTGGTCAATGGTCGCGACGAAAGCGCCCTGGCGCAGCGCCAGATCGACGCCATGCGCATCCGCAGTTCCAGCCCGACGCAGTTGGTGTCCGAGTTGTCGGGCGGCAACCAGCAGAAAGTCGTGATCGGTCGCTGGCTCGAACGTGATTGCTCGGTGCTGTTGTTCGACGAGCCGACCCGTGGCATCGACGTCGGCGCCAAGTTCGACATCTATGCACTGCTCGGTGAGTTGACGCGCCAGGGCAAGGCGCTGGTCGTGGTGTCCAGTGACCTGCGCGAACTGATGCTGATCTGTGACCGCATCGGCGTGCTGTCGGCCGGGCGCCTGATCGATACCTTCGAGCGTGACAGCTGGACCCAGGATGACTTGCTTGCCGCCGCATTCGCCGGCTACCAGAAACGTGATGCGTTGCTCAACGAAGCAGCGCCTAGGGATCTTTCATGAAAACCGCATCTGCCGTCGGCAAATCCAATGGCAACTTTTATGGTTTGGGCACTTACCTCGGCCTGGCCGGTGCCTTGCTCGCCATGGTTGCGCTGTTCTCGACCCTGAGCAGCCATTTTCTGTCTTATGACACCTTCAGCACCCTGGCCAACCAAATTCCGGACCTCATGGTGCTGGCGGTCGGCATGACCTTCATCCTGATCATTGGCGGCATCGACCTGTCGGTGGGCTCGGTGCTGGCCCTGGCGGCCTCGACGGTCAGCGTGGCTGTCCTCGGCTGGGGCTGGAGCGTCTGGCCGTCGGCCTTGCTCGGCATGGCCGTGGCGGCGCTGGCGGGTACGGTCACCGGTTCGATTACCGTGGCCTGGCGGATTCCATCGTTCATCGTTTCCCTCGGCGTGCTGGAAATGGCCCGGGGCCTGGCGTACCAGATGACCGGCTCGCGCACTGCCTACATCGGGGACTCGTTCGCCTGGCTGTCCAACCCCATCGCCTTCGGTATCTCGCCTTCGTTCATCATTGCCTTGCTGGTGATCTTCATTGCCCAGGCAGTGCTGACCCGTACGGTGTTCGGCCGCTACCTGATCGGCATCGGCACCAATGAAGAAGCCGTGCGCCTGGCGGGCATCAATCCCAAGCCCTACAAAATCCTCGTATTCAGCCTGATGGGCTTGCTGGCCGGTGTGGCGGCGTTGTTCCAGATCTCTCGCCTGGAAGCTGCGGATCCAAACGCCGGCTCAGGGCTCGAGTTGCAGGTGATCGCGGCCGTGGTCATCGGAGGCACCAGCCTGATGGGGGGGCGTGGCTCGGTCATCAGCACGTTCTTCGGTGTGCTGATCATCTCGGTGCTGGCGGCGGGCCTGGCGCAAATCGGCGCCACTGAGCCAACCAAACGCATCATCACCGGTGCGGTGATTGTGGTGGCGGTCGTGCTCGACACCTATCGCAGCCAGCGCGCCAGTCGGCGGGCCTGAGCCATGGCGACGATCAAGGATGTGGCAGCGCTCGCGGGGATTTCCTACACGACCGTGTCCCACGTGGTGAACAAGACGCGGCCAGTGAGCGAAGAAGTGCGGCTCAAGGTCGAAGCGGCTATCGAGCGCCTGGACTACGTGCCCAGCGCCGTGGCCCGGTCGCTCAAGGCCAAGACCACGGCAACTATCGGCCTGCTGGTGCCCAACAGCCTCAACCCGTACTTTGCCGAACTGGCCCGGGGAATCGAGGATTACTGTGAGCGCAACGGCTACTGCGTGATCCTGTGCAATTCCGACGACAACCCGGACAAGCAGCGCAGCTATTTGCGGGTGCTGCTGGAAAAACGCATCGATGGCCTGATCGTCGCTTCCGCTGGGGGCGATGTCGGCCTGGCCGAAGGGCTGGCCAACGTGCGCACGCCCATGGTTATCGTCGACCGCGGTCTCGACGGCGTGGACGCGGACCTGGTGCGCATCGACCATGAATACGGCGCGTACCTGGCGACCCGGCACTTGCTCGAACTTGGCCACCGGGATATCGCGTTCATCGGTGGCCCGGCCGATACCAGCGTGGCGCAGATGCGCCGGGCCGGTTACTGCCGCGCCCTGGAAGAGGCCGGGATCGAGCTGCCCGTCGGTCGCATGTTCGAAAGCGATTTCACCAGTACCGGTGGCTACCGCGCAGCAGCGCAGTTGCTGGAGAACCAGCCGCCAAGCGCGATTTTTGCCGCCAACGACATGATCGGCATCGGCGTGTTGCGCGCCGCTGCCGAGCGCAACGTGCGGGTGCCCAGCGAACTGTCCGTCATCGGTTTTGATGACATTCAAATGAGCCGCTATGTCTACCCGGCGTTGACCACGGTGGGGCAGTCGATCCTGCAGCTCGGCGAGATGGCGGCGCAAGTGCTGCTGCAGCGTATCGCGACGCCACGGGTTGCCACCGAACAGCGGATTGTCACGCCCAGTATTGTCCTGCGAGAGTCGACTGCGCCGCTGTCCGGTACATTCGCCCAATACCGCTGAAACCGAATTGATGAGTAGTGATGTATGCCAGCAAAAGTAGTGGTAATAGGCAGCCTGAACATGGACTTGGTGGCTCGGGCGCCGCGCCTGCCCCGTGGCGGTGAGACGCTGATTGGTGAGTCGTTCTGCACCATCCCCGGTGGCAAGGGCGCCAACCAGGCGGTGGCCGCCGCGCGCCTGGGCGCGCAGGTATCGATGGTTGGCTGCGTCGGCAGCGATGCCTATGGGCAGCAACTGCGAGGGGCGCTGCTGGCCGAGGGCATCGATTGCCAGGCGGTCAGTGCGGTGGACGGCTCGAGCGGCGTCGCGCTGATCGTTGTCGATGACAACAGCCAGAATGCAATCGTCATCGTTGCCGGTGCCAACGGTGCGCTCATCCCCGATGTCTTGGACCGTTTCGATGAGGTGCTGCAAGGCGCCGATGTCGTCATCTGCCAACTCGAGGTGCCGGATGCGACGGTGGGTTATGCCCTCAAGCGGGCCCGCGAACTGGGCAAGATCGTCATCCTCAATCCTGCCCCCGCGTCCCACGCGTTACCGGCCGATTGGTACGCCTGCGTCGACTACCTGATCCCCAATGAAAGCGAAGCAGCCGTGCTCAGCGCATTGGCGGTGGACTCCCTGGAAACCGCCGAATCCGCCGCGGCGCATTTGATCGCGGCCGGTGCCGGCAAGGTAATCGTGACCCTGGGGGCCCAGGGACTGATGTTCGCCAATGGCGCCAGCTTCGAACACTTCCCGGCCCCGCGGGTCAAGGCGGTGGATACCACGGCGGCGGGTGACACTTTTGTCGGCGGGTTCGCCGCTGCCCTGGCCAGTGGCAAAAGCGAGGTCGAGGCGATTCGTTTCGGCCAGGCCGCCGCCGCGCTGTCAGTCACCCGCGCCGGCGCGCAGCCTTCAATCCCAACTTTGCTCGAAGTACAGGCTTTCAAATCATGAAAAAGACGCCGTTGTTGAATGTGGCACTGTCGCGACTGATCGCCTCGCTCGGGCATGGCGACAAGGTGGTCATCGGTGATGCCGGCCTGCCGGTGCCGCCCCAGGTCGAGCTGATCGACTTGGCACTGACCCATGGCATACCGGACTTCGTCAGCACCTTGAAGGTGGTGCTCAGCGAAATGCAGGTAGAGAGCCACGTGCTGGCCGAGGAAATCCTCGACAGACAACCGGCAGCCCTGGCGACGCTCGACGCGCTGCATGCCGAAGGCGCGCTGGGCACGCGTGAACGGGTCAGCCATGAGCAATTCAAGATTCTCAGCCGAGAAGCCCGGGCGATCATTCGCACAGGAGAATGCTCCCCGTATTGCAACATCGTGCTGATCGCCGGGGTGACGTTCTAACCCGGCACCGTCGAGTTCTGTCAACCTGCACAAGGAGTGCGCCATGCACCGCTATGCTCAGAAAATGCACCAATTGTTCCGGAGTCTGCTGCTCTTGTCCTTGATCACTGCTACGAGCGCCCAGGCGGCGGAAAAGATCGACCTGATCATCGACACCGATCCCGGTGCCGACGACGTGGTGGCGCTGTTGTTCGCCCTGGCATCGCCCGAGGAATTGAACATCCGCGCGCTGACCACTGTCGCCGGCAACGTGCGCCTGGACAAGACTTCCCGCAACGCTCGCCTGGCCCGGGAGTGGGCCGGGCGTGAAGAGGTGCCGGTGTACGCCGGTGCGCCGAAGCCGCTGTTGCGCACGCCCATCTACGCGGAAAACATCCATGGCAAGGAAGGCCTGTCGGGTGTCACCGTGCACGAGCCCAAGCAAGGGCTGGCCAAGGGCAACGCGGTCAACTACCTGATCGATACGCTGAAGGCGGCCAAGCCCCACAGCATCACCATCGCCATGCTGGGCCCACAGACCAACCTGGCCCTGGCGTTGATCCAGGAGCCCGACATCGTCCAAGGCATCAAGGAAGTGGTAATCATGGGCGGCGCGCATTTCAACGGCGGCAACATCACGCCAGTGGCTGAATTCAACCTCTACGCCGATCCGCAGGCGGCCGAGGTGGTCGCCAAAAGCGGCGTGAAGCTGACATACCTGCCGCTGGACGTGACCCACAAGATCCTCACCAGTGAAGCGCGCCTGAAGCAGATCGCCGCGCTGAACAACAATGCCAGCAAACTGGTGGGCGATATTCTCAATGAATACGTCAAGGGCGACATGGAGCACTACGGCATGACCGGTGGACCGGTGCATGACGCGACGGTGATCGCCTACCTGCTCAAGCCGCAGCTGTTTACTGGGCGTTCGGTCAATGTCGTGGTGGACAGTCGCGAGGGGCCGACATTCGGGCAGACCATCGTCGACTGGTACGACGGCCTGAAAGCGCCGAAGAACGCGTTCTGGGTGGAAAACGGCGATGCCCAGGGCTTTTTCGATCTGCTGACCGAGCGTCTCGCGCGCCTCAAATGACCTGCCTGTCTGCGCGCCCGCAGGGTAGTTCCTGGGCGCGCAGTTCAATCCACCGCGTCAACGACGCTGGTATATCGTTCGAACGCCTGCTGGATGAAGTTGCGGGCGACCTCCGTGCCCAATTCCTTGACCAGCAGTTCTATGCCGATGATCGCCAGTTCTTCCGGGCTGGCCGGGCTGTAGGAGCTGTGGCCCTCCGTCCATTTGGCATTGATGGTGGCTTCGATGCTGACGGTGCTCATGGTAGGGCTCGCGAGAGTGGGAGGCTGTAGGTTGAGTTAAGCATTTTTGCCTTGGATTTGGCACTGCCACTTAGGCATCAGGCAAGGGCTGTGCGACACTTGTTTTTTTGTTTTTCAAGGAGCCATCGCAGTGCAGATCGACTTGAACGCTCCTGGCGGCCTGACCCTTGAGGCGGTTCGCCAGTTGCTCGCCTCAGCCAGCGATGACGAGCATACCCAGCTGCGGGTGACCAAGGGCGGCATCGCCTATCTGTCTTCGGGTGTGGTCGGCGGTGCCGACATCGACGGCCTGCTGTTTCGGCTCGAGACGTGGGCCAAGGGCTCGGGCTATGTCGGGCGAGTCGCTGCCAGCGACGAGGTCTGGGTCATGCAGATCTATAACGCGCTGAAGGACAATTGGCCTCATCCGCCCTTTGATTACATCGACGTTTATTAAGCGTCGTTCATATTCAGTCACGATTGCGGGCTGAACGGACGGCCGGGCTCAGGCAAACTCCGATTTTCCGAATGAGGGGCGGGCCAGTAGCCAAGGCGTTGAAACCAAGCGCCGTTTGGGTGGTCGCACGCTCTCTGTTTATTTTTTGAAAAAGGAGGCTTCATGCCTTGGAAGCTCGCGTCATTGAGTATCGTGCTGGTCGCCGCAGGCTTGAGCGGTTGCAGCAGTTCCCCTGAGTCGGCCCCGGACGCTGTGGCAACCGAGAGCGCCAACAGCCGCTGCGAAGCAAAGGCCGCTGAGTTCGCCATCGGCAAACAGGCCTCGCCGCAATTGCTGGAGCAGGCTCGCACCCGTGCCGGCGCGCAGAATGCCCGGATCCTCAAGCCCAATGACATGGTGACGCTTGAGTACCGCTCCGACCGGCTGAATCTCAATACCGACGCCAACCTGGTGGTCAACCGAGTGAACTGCGGCTGATCGAGCGTTTTCAATCGCCCATAAAAAACCCCGTCACATGGACGGGGTTTTTTTAGCGCGCCGAGAAATTACTCTGGGCGAACCTGTGCAGCTTGCATACCCTTTTGGCCTTTCTCAGCCACGAAGGAAACGGTCTGGCCTTCTTTCAGGCTTTTGAAACCGTCGCTTTCGATAGCTTTGAAGTGTACGAACAGGTCGTCACCGCCACCTTGAGGAGTGATGAAGCCGAAGCCTTTTTCATCGTTGAACCATTTAACGGTGCCGGTTTGGCGATTAGACATGGTGTATCTCCAAGAAACATATATTTTCAGTGTACTGTGCTGCTCAGGCCAACTGGGCACACCCGGGTATCATAGTCGAAATGTTCGATTTGGGAGCCCCCCGGACGCACTGTTTGCCAATCAGTCGTGTTTTCTTTACCGTCCCAACCCGCTGAAGCCCCCGGTTTTAAAGGGTTTTAGCCGAAAGTAAAGACGATAAAAAAAGCTGTAAAACCTGAATAAATCGTTCAAAAAAGCCTGAAATCAGTGTTTTTTAGCGCCTCAAGGCCTGCCTCGAAACCCTGTCCCGTCACTTTTTCGGCTTGTCGGTTGCCTTGCATTTTGCAATCTGTCCAAGGGCCTTTTGCTGCAGTTCCGGGGTGGCCTTGTTGTCCATCAGCGCCTGGATATCTGACGCCGGGTAGGACTTGATCGCATCGGCCCCGCAGGCACAATGAGATTTGGCGGCCGCAGCGCCGATCTGCGGTGTTGCCGCTTCCGTGCACTGGGCCATGTATTTTTCGCGTTCGCCCTTGGGCCAATCGGCGTGGGCGGTGAGCGGAAGCAGCAGGGCGAGGGGGGCGACTACTGCGAACAATGTATTCAGACGCATGCGAAGATGCTCCTTTGGGTCGATGTCTTGATATCTGAGGCGTTGCGCTCGCTTCAGTTCAGCACTCTGGCATAAAAACCTGGATTTGCACCGGCTTGAATTCGAGCACGGTCATGACCGTTCATCTGTGCTAGCATGCCGGGCTCGGGTATTTCTCAGGCTCCGGATGACGACAGGTCCCGGCGGCGGCAAATGTTCGATTAACCCTGATTTGAATCCCAGTCACTCTGGTTCGGTTTTCCCGGTTGGCCGCAAGGCTCCTGCCGCTGTAAGGCAGGCGTTCCTCGTTGAACGGCCTGGACTGGATCTTGTACTGGCTCATCCCAACCCACGTGACCTTTGGTAGGGGTCACCACTAGGAGAGGAGGCGCCATGCCAACTATTACTCTTCCCGATGGCAGTCAACGTTCATTCGATCACCCGGTTTCCGTAGCCGAGGTCGCCGCATCCATCGGCGCAGGCCTGGCCAAGGCCACCCTGGCCGGCAAGGTCAACGGCAAGCTGGTCGACGCCAGTGACGTTATCGACAGCGACGCCACGCTGCAAATCATCACGCCAAAGGATCAAGAGGGGCTGGAGATCATTCGCCACTCCTGCGCGCACCTGGTCGGCCATGCGGTCAAGCAGTTGTACCCGAGCGCGAAAATGGTCATCGGGCCCGTCATCGATGAAGGCTTCTATTACGACATCGCCTTCGAGCGTCCGTTTACGCCCGACGACATGGCCGCCATCGAACAGCGCATGCAGCAGCTGATCGAGAAGGACTACGACGTCATCAAGAAGGTCACCCCGCGCGCCGAAGTCATCGAAGTGTTCAAGGCTCGTGGCGAGGATTACAAGCTGCGTCTGGTAGAAGACATGCCGGACGAGCCGTCCATGGGCCTGTACTACCACGAAGAATACGTCGACATGTGCCGTGGCCCGCATGTGCCGAACACGCGTTTCCTCAAGTCCTTCAAGCTGACCAAGCTGTCCGGCGCCTACTGGCGTGGCGATGCGAAGAATGAGCAGTTGCAGCGCGTCTACGGCACCGCCTGGGCGGACAAGAAGCAGCTGGCGGCCTACATCCAGCGCATCGAGGAAGCCGAGAAGCGCGACCACCGCAAGATCGGCAAGCGCCTTGGCCTGTTCCACACCCAGGAAGAATCCCCGGGCATGGTGTTCTGGCACCCGAACGGCTGGACCCTGTACCAGGTGCTTGAGCAGTACATGCGCCAGGTCCAGCGTGAAAACGGCTATCTGGAAATCAAGACGCCGCAAGTGGTCGACCGCAGCCTGTGGGAGAAATCCGGGCACTGGGCCAACTACGCCGACAATATGTTCACCACCCAGTCGGAAAACCGCGACTACGCGATCAAGCCGATGAACTGCCCGTGCCACGTGCAGGTGTTCAACCAGGGCCTGAAGAGCTACCGCGAACTGCCGATGCGCCTGGCCGAGTTCGGTGCCTGCCACCGAAACGAGCCATCGGGTGCACTGCACGGCATCATGCGCGTGCGTGCATTCACCCAGGACGATGCCCATATCTTCTGCACCGAAGAGCAGATGCAGGCCGAATCCGCCGCCTTCATCAAGCTGACCATGGACGTCTATCGGGACTTCGGCTTTACCGAAGTCGAGATGAAGCTGTCCACTCGTCCGGAAAAACGCGTTGGCTCCGACGAATTGTGGGATCGCGCCGAAGCAGCGTTGGCCGCTGCCCTCGATAGCGCGGGCCTTGCGTACGATCTGCAGCCGGGCGAGGGGGCCTTCTACGGTCCGAAGATCGAGTTCTCGCTGAAAGATTGCCTCGGTCGCGTCTGGCAATGTGGTACCTTGCAGCTCGATTTCAACCTGCCGATCCGTCTGGGCGCTGAATATGTGTCCGAAGACAACAGCCGCAAGCACCCGGTCATGCTTCACCGCGCGATCCTCGGTTCCTTCGAGCGTTTCGTCGGGATTCTGATCGAACACTACGAGGGAGCATTCCCTGCGTGGCTGGCGCCGACCCAGGCAGTGATCATGAATATCACTGATAAACAGGCAGATTTTGCCGCCGAAGTCGAAAAAACTCTCAATCAAAGCGGATTTCGTGCCAAGTCCGACTTGAGAAATGAAAAGATCGGCTTTAAAATCCGCGAGCATACTTTGCTCAAGGTTCCCTTTCTCTTGGTTATCGGAGATCGGGAGGTCGAGATGCAGACTGTCGCTGTGCGTACTCGTGAAGGTGCTGACCTGGGCTCGATGCCCGTCGCCGAATTTGCTGAGTTCCTCGCGCAAGCGGTTTCCCGGCGTGGTCGCCCAGATTTGGAGTAATTATTATTAAGCGTGAAATGAGACAAGATAAACGAGCTGCACCGAAAGCCCCGATCAACGAGAATATCTCGGCACGCGAGGTTCGGTTAATTGGCGCTGACGGCGAGCAGATTGGCATCGTCTCGATTGATGAAGCGCTTCGTATTGCTGAAGAAGCCAAGCTTGATCTGGTAGAAATTTCCGCAGACGCAGTCCCACCGGTTTGCCGGGTGATGGACTACGGCAAGTCGATCTTCGAAAAGAAGAAGCAGATTGCCGCGGCGAAGAAAAACCAGAAGCAGATTCAGGTAAAAGAAATCAAGTTTCGTCCAGGGACGGAGGAAGGGGATTACCAGGTAAAACTGCGCAACCTGGTACGTTTCCTGAGTGATGGGGACAGGGCCAAGGTATCCTTGCGATTCCGCGGCCGTGAGATGGCCCACCAGGAGCTGGGGATGGAACTCCTCAAGCGGGTTGAACAAGACCTGCTCGAGTACGGTTCGGTCGAACAGCATCCTAAGATGGAAGGACGCCAGCTGATCATGGTCATCGCCCCGAAAAAGAAGAAGTAATCAACAGGGCACGGCAGGCCTTCTGATTATGTTTATCAACTGAATGCGGAGTATCCGAACATGCCAAAAATGAAAACCAAAAGTGGTGCTGCTAAGCGGTTTCTGAAAACTGCTAACGGTATCAAGCACAAGCACGCTTTCAAGAGCCACATCCTGACTAAAATGTCGACCAAGCGTAAGCGTCAACTGCGCGGTAGCAGCTTGCTGCATCCGTCTGACGTGGCAAAAGTCGAGCGCATGCTGCGCCTTCGTTAATTTTAGTCAAGAATAGAGGAAGTAACTCATGGCTCGTGTAAAGCGTGGCGTCATTGCCCGTAAGCGTCACAAAAAAATTCTGAAACTTGCTAAAGGCTACTACGGCGCACGCTCCCGCGTATTCCGTGTTGCCAAGCAAGCGGTAATCAAGGCAGGCCAATACGCCTACCGTGACCGTCGTCAGAAAAAACGTCAGTTCCGCGCTCTGTGGATCGCTCGTATCAACGCTGGTGCTCGTGTTAACGGTCTGTCCTACAGCCGTTTCATCGCTGGCCTGAAAAAAGCGTCCATCGAGATCGACCGTAAGGTTCTGGCTGATCTGGCAGTGAACGAAAAAGCGGCGTTTGCTGCGATTGTCGAGAAAGCTAAAGCCACCTTGGCTTAAGTACCCCCGGCAGTCACCGGGGTCCACCTCTGTGGGCCCAGGTGTCAAACGTCATAAATAGGGGAAGAGCCTTAAAGCTCTTCCCCTATTTTGTATCTGGAGTCTGTACATGGAAAACCTGGATGCGCTGGTCGCTCAAGCACTAGAGGCTGTGCAAAGCGCTGAAGATATCAATGCCCTGGAGCAAATCCGGGTTCACTACCTTGGCAAGAAAGGCGAGTTGACTCAGGTGATGAAGACCCTGGGGAACCTGCCGGCTGAAGAGCGTCCGCAAGTCGGCGCGCTGATCAACGATGCCAAGGAGCGTGTCACAGAAGTCCTGAATGCGCGCAAGGCGTTGTTCGAGGAAGCGGACCTGGCTGCCAAGCTCGCCGCCGAATCCATCGACGTGACCCTGCCTGGCCGCGGCCAGACTTCCGGCGGTCTGCATCCGGTAACCCGGACCCTGGAACGCATCGAGCAGTTCTTCACCCACATCGGCTACGGCATTGCCGAAGGCCCTGAGGTCGAAGACGACTATCACAACTTCGAGGCGCTCAACATCCCAGGCCATCACCCGGCCCGGTCGATGCACGACACCTTCTATTTCAATGCGAACATGCTGTTGCGCACCCATACCTCGCCGGTACAGGTCCGCACCATGGAATCGCAGCAGCCGCCGATCCGGATCGTCTGCCCAGGCCGTGTGTACCGTAGCGACTCCGATATCACCCACTCGCCGATGTTCCATCAGGTCGAAGGCCTGCTGGTTGATCGCGACATCAATTTCGCCGACCTGAAAGGGACGATCGAAGAGTTCCTGCGGGTGTTCTTCGAAAAAGAACTGGCCGTGCGTTTCCGCCCTTCGTACTTCCCGTTCACCGAGCCATCCGCTGAAGTCGACATGGAATGCGTGATGTGCAGCGGTAAAGGCTGCCGCGTCTGCAAGCAGACGGGCTGGCTGGAAGTCATGGGCTGCGGCATGGTTCACCCGAACGTGCTGCGCATGTCCGGGATCGACCCGGAAGAATTCTCGGGCTTTGCCTTCGGCATGGGCGTCGAGCGCCTGGCCATGCTGCGTTACGGTGTGAATGACTTGCGCCTGTTCTTCGACAACGACTTGCGGTTCCTCGCGCAATTTCGCTAGGTCGCGGTCCGTAACGAATCTATTAGGAGAACAGGATGAAATTCAGTGAACAGTGGCTGCGCGGCTGGGTAAGCCCGCAGGTAAGCCGGGACGAGCTGGTTGCTCGCCTGTCGATGGCCGGTCTTGAGGTCGATAGCGTAACGCCGGCCGCCGGTGAATTCAGCGGCGTGGTGGTGGGCGAGGTGCTGGGCACCGAGCAGCACCCGGATGCTGACAAATTGCGGGTTTGCCAGGTCAGCAATGGTACGGAAACCTTCCAGGTAGTCTGCGGCGCACCCAACGTGCGCCCGGGCCTGAAGATCCCGTTCGCCATGATCGGTGCCGAACTGCCGGGCGACTTCAAGATCAAGAAAGCCAAGCTGCGTGGCGTCGAGTCTAACGGCATGTTGTGCTCCCAGGCCGAACTGCAGATCGGCGAAGGCAACGATGGCCTGATGGAGCTGCCGGCCGATGCGCCGGTGGGCCAGGACATTCGTGAATACCTGAACCTGGACGATGCCAGCATCGAAGTCGACCTGACGCCGAACCGTGGCGACTGCCTGTCCCTGGCCGGTCTGGCCCGTGAAGTCGGCGCGCTGTATGCCGCCCCGGTTGCACGTCCTGCGGTCGCGACCGTGCCGGCCGTGCACGACGAAGTGCGTTCGGTTGAAGTCCTGGCGCCGGCGGCGTGCCCGCGTTACCTGGGCCGCGTGATCCGTAACGTCGATTTGTCCAAGCCGACACCGCTGTGGATGGTCGAGCGCCTGCGCCGCGCCGACGTGCGCAGCATCGATGCCGCTGTCGACATCACCAACTACGTGATGCTGGAGCTGGGCCAGCCGCTGCATGCGTTCGATCTCGCCGAAATCAATGGCGGCATCCGCGTACGCATGGCCGAGGAAGGTGAAAAACTGGTCCTGCTCGACGGCCAGGAAGTGACCCTGCGCAGCGACACGCTGGTAATTGCCGACCATGCTCGCGCACTGGCCATTGCCGGCGTGATGGGTGGCGAGCACAGCGGTGTCTCCACCACGACCCGTGACGTGTTCCTGGAAAGCGCATTCTTCGACCAGATCGCCGTCGCTGGCAAGGCCCGCTCCTATGGCCTGCACACCGATGCCTCGCACCGTTACGAGCGTGGCGTGGACTGGCAACTGGCCCGCGAAGCCATGGAGCGCGCCACTGGCCTGCTGCTGGAGATCACCGGTGGCGAAGCCGGCCCAATCATCGAAACCGTCAGCGAACAACACCTGCCAAAGATTGCACCGGTCACCTTGCGTGCCCAGCGCATCACCCAGATGCTGGGCATGGAAATGGATCCGGCCGAAGTCGAACGCCTGCTCAGCGCCCTGGGCCTGAACATCAGCGCCGACGGGGCAGGGCAGTGGCGTGTCGAAGTGCCAAGCCATCGCTTCGATATCAGCCTGGAAGTCGACCTGATCGAAGAACTGGCCCGCCTATATGGTTACAACCGCTTGCCGGTCCGCTACCCGCAAGCGCGCCTGGCGCCGCAGGCCAAGGCTGAAGCCCGCAGCGACCTGCCGGAGCTGCGCCGCCTGCTGGTGGCCCGTGGGTATCAGGAAGCAATCACCTACAGCTTCATCGATCCGCGTCAGTTCGAACTGTTCAACCCGGGAGTCGAGCCGCTGTTGTTGGCCAACCCGATCTCCAACGACATGGCGGCGATGCGCTCGTCCCTGTGGCCAGGCTTGGTCAAGTCGCTTCAGCACAACCTGAACCGTCAGCAGGATCGCGTGCGCCTGTTCGAAAGCGGCCTGCGTTTCGTTGGTCGGTTGGAAGGTTTGAAGCAGGAGCCGATGCTGGCCGGTGTCGTCTGCGGCAGTCGTCTGCCGGAAGGTTGGGCACAAGGTCGCGATGTCGTCGACTTCTTCGACGTCAAGGCTGACGTGGAAGCGGTGCTGGGCTTCGCCGGCGCGCTCGACGCGTTCACTTTCGTACCGGGCAAGCATCCGGCGCTGCACCCGGGGCAGACCGCGCGCATCGAGCGAGATGGGCGTGAAGTCGGTTATGTCGGTGCCATCCACCCTGAATTGTCGAAAACCCTGGGTCTTGATCGTCCTGTCTTCGTTTTCGAGCTGGTTCTGGCCGAAGTCGCACTGGGGAAAATGCCGAAATTCCAAGAGTTATCGCGCTTTCCTGAAGTGCGTCGTGACCTGGCGTTGCTGGCTGATCTCGAGGTTGCATCCAGCGCTGTGCTGGAAGTAATTCGTGAAAATGCAGGCGAATGGCTGACGGACCTCAGGCTATTTGACGTGTATCAGGGTAAAGGCATTGATCCGCATAGAAAAAGCCTTGCAGTCGGCTTGACCTGGCAGCATCCATCGCGCACTCTTAATGACGATGAGGTGAATACCGCAACGCAAAACATCCTCACCTCGCTCGAAAACAGGTTGAACGCCACGTTAAGGAAGTGACGTATGGGGGCTCTGACGAAAGCTGAGATGGCGGAACGTCTGTATGAGGAGCTGGGCCTGAATAAACGGGAGGCCAAAGAATTGGTCGAACTGTTTTTTGAAGAAATCAGGCACGCTCTCGAGGACAACGAACAGGTGAAATTGTCGGGTTTCGGCAATTTCGACCTTCGGGACAAACGTCAGCGGCCTGGCCGCAATCCGAAAACGGGAGAAGAAATCCCGATCACGGCTCGCCGTGTGGTCACCTTTCGTCCAGGGCAGAAGTTGAAGGCCCGAGTTGAGGCTTATGCTGGAACCAAGTCATAACGACGAACTACCCGTCATCCCGGGCAAACGCTACTTCACCATTGGTGAAGTCAGCGAGCTGTGTGCGGTAAAACCGCACGTGCTGCGCTATTGGGAGCAGGAGTTTCCTCAACTCAACCCGGTCAAGCGCCGCGGCAACCGCCGGTATTATCAGCGACAAGACGTGCTGATGATCCGGCAGATCCGCGCGTTGCTGTACGACCAAGGGTTCACCATCGGCGGCGCGCGCCTGCGCCTCTCCGGTGACGAGGCCAAGGACGACACAACCCAGTACAAACAAATGATCCGCCAGATGATCGCCGAGCTTGAAGATGTGCTGGTGGTACTCAAGAAATAAATTTCTGTTTTAAATACTTCCAGTTTTCAAAAGCTTGCGATATATTCCTGAGCGTTCCGCTGAGAAGCGGGACAAGATTCACGCCTAGTCGGGGCGTAGCGCAGTCCGGTAGCGCACTAGCATGGGGTGCTAGGGGTCGAGTGTTCGAATCACTCCGTCCCGACCATATTTTTCAATGACTTAGCCCAACTCTAACCAGTTGGGCTTTTTCATTTTCTTTTTTTAATGACCCGCTGCTATTCCGATGCAGCCCTTTCGAGGTCATCGCCGTAGTCAAAAAAGTGGAAACACACTTGAGGCTGTGCCAGCATCCGGACACGAACTTATGGCAAGGAAGCTGAACAATGATGGATGCCCTGGAAGGCACGCCACTCTGGGTTTACGGCGCATTTCTCTTGGTCTGCTACTACGGCTTAAGCGCAAGGAAAACCAGTCGTGAGAGCCGGCGATCCCTGATCATCACACCGGTTATCCTGGTGATCTGGTCACTCTTTTCCCTCAGCTACGCGGGTCGTGTTGAGCTGACCGTGGGCAGTTGGTTGACGGGCATGGTCTTAGGTGGCTTGGCTGCATTTGCGTTATTCCCTCGACGTGGACTGACGTTGGATGAGGAGGGCAAGCACCTGATCGTGCCGGGGACATATAAAGTTCTTGGTATCTCGCTTCTCTTTTTTGCCGTGAAATACTTCATCGGTTATCAAGCTGCCGTACATCCAGAACTCTCGGCCACGGTGGAAATGCTCGTCCTTGCTGGCACCGCTTCAGGGTTTACGGTCGGCTTGTTCTGCGGCCGCTCAGGCGTCTTTTACTCAGCATGGCTTGCACGTCGAGATGGCCATGAAAATAAACGTACGGTTTGATCTCGCTCGTCGATGGCTCGATGCGCGCTTAATCAGGCCACCGGCATGATTGCCTATTCACCATGTTTTGCCGGCCCCGCCGAGCACCGATGGTTTAACTCAAGAACGCCCAAATAATGTCGATACCCCGTTATCGTGCATTCATGGAGCGGGTGGAGATGTTTGGATATTTGGCAGGCAAGGCAAAGGCGTTATCAGAGTCTGTTGGAGACAAGGCGCTTTCTGCAAAGGACTCTATCCTGGACTCTGTTGGCGAAGGCAAGCACGCAGCCGCTGATCAAATGAATAAGTACTGGCCGCAGATCGAACGCGTGCTGGTGGATGGTTTGCTTACCGTCGCGCATGACCGCATAAAAGACGACGAGGTCTTTTTGCTCGTGGCGGAAAAAGCATTTGAGTTACTGCCTGCCCCTGTACGCCTTATCCTGCCAAGGTCGGTTTTCCTGGCGCAAACTGAGAAGCGCCGTGCGTCTATCGTTGGGATGATCGAGTCCAAGCGGGAACAGCGTTTGGCGTTGGAAGGTCCTGCTTCGACCGAAGTCGCGACAAAACCAGCTGATTCGTAACGGTCTAGGAATCAGGTAGCTGAGCCGATCACGATAGATCGGCTTTTTTGTGCGCGGACAATTCATTACACCACGTCACAAATGAAGTACCCAGCCCCACCTTTATCCCCTCCAGGTAACTTCCTAACATCCACTCCATGTCGCCGCTCCGCCATTCCGGCGGGGGGCTCACTGGAGACTTTCCCATGCCTTTCATCAGCGTTCGTATCACCCGCGATGGCGTCACCCAGGAGCAGAAAGCCCAGGTGATCGCCGAGATCACCCAGACCATGCAGACGGTGCTCAACAAGGATCCGCACCTGACTCACATCGTCATCGAGGAAGTCGACACTGACAACTGGGGCTACGCCGGTATCACCACCACCCAGTACCGCAAACACCTGGCGGAGTCGAAATCATGACACGCACGGTCAGTATCGACTTTGTTTCGGATGTGGTGTGCCCCTGGTGTGCACTGGCGGCTACGGCGCTGGACCAGGCGATTAAGAATCTCGCTGGCCAAGTTGTTGTCGACCTGACGTTCAAGCCCTTCGAGCTGAACCCGGATATGCCGGCCGAAGGTGAGAACGCGGTCTTGCACATGATGCGCAAGTACGGCCGCAGCGCCGAGCAAGTCGCTTCGCGCAACGAAATGATCATCGCCCGCGGCGAGGCCATTGGTTTCAAGTTCGATCTGGAAAAACGCAGCCATTTCTACAACACCTTCGATGCCCATCGCTTGCTGTTGTGGGCGGCGCAAGAGAGGCTTCAGGCCGCGCTGAACAAGCTGCTGATCGAGGCGTATTTCACCGACGGCCAAAACATCAGCGAGCGGGAAACCCTGGTGCGCCTGGCCAGCGAGGCGGGGCTTTCTACCGCTGGTGCACGCAAGGTCTTGGCAGAGGGCACGTATGCCATGGAAGTGCGGGAGCTGGAGCGTTTCTACCATCAGCGGGGGATCGATTCGGTGCCGGCGATGGTGGTGAACGGGCGTCAATTGATCGCTGGATCACAGTCGGTCGAGCAGTACGAAGAAGTCCTCCGGCAGCTTTCACAAGAGCCCGCCGAAGTCTGATTGCACAACTTTCTATCCATTTTTTACTGAGCGAGAAATCATCATGAGCCATTCAAAAAAAGTAGTTGTTGTAACAGGTGCTTCCCAAGGCCTGGGTGCAGGCATTGTCGAAGGCTTCCGCAAACTGGGTTATCAGGTCGTCGCGACGTCCCGTTCGATCAAACCTTCTACCGATCCGGACATCCTCACCGTGGCCGGTGACATCGCCGATCCCGCCACCGCCGAGCGCATCATCCGCGAAGGCGTGGCCCGCTTCGGTCGCATCGACACGCTGGTCAACAATGCCGGGGTGTTCCTTGCCAAACCGTTCACCGACTACACCTTGGAAGACTATGTAAACGTCGTGGCCACCAACATGGGCAGCTTCTTCCACATGTCGCAACAAGCCATCGCGCAGATGGAAAAGCAAGGCGACGGTGGCCACGTGGTCAGCATCACCACCACGCTGGTCGACCATGCTGTAGAAGGAGTGCCTTCGGTGCTGGCCTCGCTGACGAAGGGCGGCATGAACGCTGCCACCAAGTCGCTGGCCATCGAGTACGCCAAGCGCGGGATCCGGGTCAACGCCGTTTCGCCCGGCATCATCAAGACCCCGATGCACAGCGAGGAAACCCACGCCGCGCTGGGCAGCTTGCACCCGGTCGGCCACATGGGTGAAGTCGAGGACATCGTGGGTGCGGTCCTGTACCTGGACAGCGCGGCTTTTGTTACCGGGGAAATTCTCCACGTCGACGGTGGGCAAAGCGCCGGTCATTGATCAGGCTTCCCCGTTTGGTCGCGGTAACCAAGCCCAATCTGCAAGGATTGGGCTTTTCCATGCCTGGAAAAAATGCCAGGCCGATGGTTGTCGCCGTTGCGATCAGAAGATGAACTTGAACAAGGCAATGACCACGATCAGGCCGATCAGGAAAATGATACCTACGGTGCCGCCTAGAAATTTCAACATGATAGTGCTCTCATCGGATGGGCTTAAATGTCTAGACCACCGTCGACAATGCTCGTTTCGTTGAATATTCGCTCACGACGAATCAGTGAACCGCCCAGGACCTTGGAATGGCGACCTGATCGAATTTTGAAACGGTCTTGATCCAATAGCGCCGGTAATCGGTCTGGTCCGGCGCCAGGGGTTTGTGGGTTGACCAGTGGTGCTCCGCCTTCAGGCTCGCGCGGTACGCTTCCCATTCTTTCTGCTCGGCAACTTCCCTGGCCTTGATCCTGTCATCGAACCAACCCAGGACATACGCTTCGCCCTGATCCGTGCCGTGTGCTATCAGCAGATAAATTTCTGTCATTACCTGGTCCGCCGTTCAATCCTGAAACCCAGTTACTGGCCTTATCTGGGTATCGGCCGCTGTTGGATGTTTTTGAGGGTTATTGATCAGCGGCGTGGTTCGCGGAGCTGGACAAGTCGGCGACAGCCTGACAAAGCCAGATAGTCCAGGGCTGTAACGCGATGGGTCGGCTGCGTTTCACTCAAGTTTTGGGTTCAGCCACCAGCAACAGCGACTGCGGCACTGGGCTTTGCGGGTGCTGCGGCTCCTGCAGGCCGGCCAGTCGGAAGCCGGCCATCTCCAGCGCATTGAGCCAACTGGACAAGGTGCGAAAGTACCAGGGCATGGGCTGCCATTGGCCTTGGAACTCGGCGAAGGTTTCTTCTCGCCAGCCATCCTGGTAGTTGCCCGCCGCCGCGCTCCATGGATGCAGGGTCTGGATCACCAGGGCGCCGCCAGGAGAGAGCAGGGCGTTCATGGCGGCGAGCAGCGGGATAATGTCCTGGTGGAGCAGGGCGAAGTTGGCGCAAATCAGGTTGTAGTCGCGGCCGACGTCCACCTTGGCCTGGGCCAGTTCATCGTAGTTCGCCACATACACTTGGGAAGAGCCTGCCGCCCGCGCGGCGTCGACCAGTGTTGCGTCGCCGTCCACGCCGACCGCTTCGATGGCCCGCTCGGCCAGGGCCCGCAACAACCAGCCCTCACCGCAACCCAAGTCGAGCACACGCTCGGGTTGACGGCTCAGCACCGCCAGCAGGATGGCCTGATCGGTCACCTTGACGCGGCTTTCAAGGGCGCCGGTGCGCACGGCTTCGATCCAGGATTGGGCGTTGTGCTGCCAGCTCTGCACGAGGGCGGATTCGGGGGCGGGCATCGTCATGTCCGGATGGATGGGTGGAATACAAGGATAGGACAAGTGCGGCCTGGTCACTAACAGTCGACGTGGGTGTCCAGGTTGCGGTGAGCTTGTCCTGCACGATGGACGAGTATCCCGGCGCTTATGTTGTTCGGTGCAAGAGCCATCCCTGGCCCACGCACGGGCTACAGCTTAGAACTTGAAGCGCCCCACCAACCCCTTGAGTTGCCCGGAAATATCCGTCAAACGCCCCGAACCGGTCTGCGCCGAGTGAGCAAATTCCTCGACCAGCTGCGCATCGGCATGAATCTGCGCGATGTGCCGGTTGATGTCTTCGGCCACCTGGTGCTGCTCCTCGGCGGCCGTGGCGATCTGGGTGTTCTGGTCGCGAATCGAGTCCACCGAATGGCGGATCTTGTCGAAACTGTCCCGGGCTTGTTGGATGCGCTCGACGCTGGTTTGCGACACCTGCAGGCTGCCTTGCATCTGCAGCGTGACTTCCTGGGTGCGCCGCGCGAGGTTGCCGAGCAGGCTATCGATCTCGCCAGTGGAGTCGGCGGTACGCCGTGCCAGGGCGCGCACTTCGTCGGCTACCACGGCAAACCCACGACCCTGGTCACCGGCGCGCGCGGCTTCGATGGCGGCGTTGAGGGCGAGCAGGTTGGTCTGTTCGGCAATCGAGCGGATGGTGTCGAGGATGGTGTTGATGTTCTTGCTGTCCTGTTCGAGCGCCTGCATGGTTTGGGTGGACTTTTGCAGGTCGTCGCTCAGTTTCAACACGCTGCCAGTGGCTTCCCCGATGTGCTGCTGGCCGGTGTGCACGTCGCGGTAGCCCTCGTCGGCACTGGTGGCGGCCTGGCTGCAGGAACGGGCCACTTCGTTGGCGGTGGCGACCATTTCGTTGAAAGCGGTGCTCACCAACTCCACGGCCTGGCGCTGGCGCCCGGCGGCTTCGTTCATGTTCTGGGCGACTTCGCTGGTGTCCGCCGCAGCATTTTGCAGGTCGGAAGAGGCGCTGCCGATGCGCTGCACCAGTTGCGCGATCATGCCCAGGAATTGGTTGAACCAGCTGGCCAGGGTTGCTGTTTCGTCCTTGCCCTGCACCGTGAGTTTGCGGGTGAGGTCACCTTCACCTTCGGCGATCTCCTGCAGGCCGTTGGCAACGCCGCGAATCGGCCGGACGATCACGCTGGCGAAACTCGCACCGACGATGGCGAAGACCACGGCGAGGGCGGCGGCAATGACCGCGATCAGCCACGTCAGGCTCGACGCCTCGGCCATCACTTCGTCACGCTTGATCAGGCCGATGAAGCGCCAGCCCAGGCCTTTGGAGCTGACCACGTTGGCCATGTAGGGCACACCGTCGATTTCGATCTGGGTCACGCCATCGCTGCTTTTGGCCAGCTCGGCATAGTTGGGGCCCAGGTCGGCCAGCGGCTTGAAGTTGTGCTTGGCATCGGCGGCGTCTACCAGGACGTTGCCGTTGGCTTCCACCAGCATCAGATAGCCGCTGTCGCCCAGCTTGATGTTCTTGACCAGTTCGGTGAGTTGCTTGAGCGACACGTCCAGGCCAACGACGCCCACCAGTTTGCCGGCGGCGTCGGAGACCGTATGGACGATACCAATCAAGGAAACATCATCCGGCGCCCAATAATAGGCGTCGGTGCGCACGTTAGTGCCCGGGGCGGCGATAGCGGCCTTGTACCAGGGGCGCACGCGTGGATCGTAGTTGGAGATCTTCGGATCATCCGGCCAACTGGCGTAGCCACCATCCGCCAGGCCCACGGAAAGGTAGGCGGTAGTCGGGTGGCTCTTGGCGAATCTGTCGAAGATTTCCAGGAGCTGTTTGTTGTTCTCGGGCAAGGGGATCTGTGCCGCGTCTGCACCGGAATAGTTTTTCAGGTCCTTGGCTGCGACGATCCGTGGATCCTTGGCGAAAAACTCGACGTTCTGGCTGATGCCGTCGAAGAACTGCTTCATGCCATTGTCGATCTGGCGAATCTCGCGGCCGCTGCTGTCCAGGAAGTTGGTTTTCGCGGCGTCGCGCAGGTTCAAGACAACCAGCACCGCCACCAGGACGACCGGAAGGCAGGCGATGGCCGCGAACGCCCATGTCAGCTTCTGTTTGATATTCATGACTTCTCCCGCGGATATTTTTTTAAGTGTTGGAACGGCGGAAACATCAGCGGTGAGCGTTACGTGTTGGGTAAAGGGAACGCGCCCATGCCTACCTATAGCGTATCGACCAAGGTCGTATGGACTTGAGCGGCAGCCGGTTACCCAGGAGCGACCTGGTCACAGCGAAGCGATTGCAGGCAATGTCGCTTATCTGGAAGATGGCGCCGATGCAGGTCCGGATCATCTTTTGTGTGTCAACGAGGCCCCATGCCAAGCGCATTCGAAAGCGTACTCAAAAACAAGAACATGGCTTATCGCCCCGTTGGATCGCCCGCTGCCAGCCAGGCGCCCACCCGCGTTGCGTTTGTATTGATGGACAATTTCTCGATGATGTCCTTTACCGGTGCGGTGGATGCGCTGGTGACCGCCAACCTGATGGGCGACATGCCTCTCTACGAGGTGCTGACCGTGGGGGTTTCGGGAGGGCAGGTGACCAGTGACCTGGGCATTGTCATCTCCACCGACATCGAGTTGGCACAGATGCCGGAAGACCTGGATGTGCTGATCGTCGCCGGGGGCTTTCGCGTGAAGTTGCAAGGCCACGCCTTGTTGCGGCGCAAACTGCGGGTCAATGCTGCGTCGGGAGCGATAATGGGCGGGCTGTGGAACGGGGTGTTCTTTATCGCCGATGCCAATCTGCTCGATGGCTTCGAATGCGCTGTTCACCCGGAAAGTCGCGCCATGATGGCGGAGGTCTTCCCCCTCGTGAAGGTTTCCAACCGCGCCTATGTCCTGGACCGGGGCCGAGTCAGCTGTGCGGGTGCCAACAGTTCGCTGCGCATGATGTTGCAGTTGATTCGCCAGACCGGGGGAGCGGCGCTGGTGGGAGCCATCGAGGAAATTCTGCGCTGTGACGAGTCCGGCGATGACGCGACGGATTTGCCGCCGGTCTTCGTCGAGACAGACCCGACACTGCCGGAAAGCCTCAAGCTGGCGCTGGAACTGATGTGGCAAAACATCGAGGAGCCGTTGACCGTCGATGAGCTGGCTGCCTGCGTCAAGATCTCCAAGCGACAGCTGGAACGACGATTCTGCAGTTTTCTCGGGGCGACACCCACCCGTTATTACCTGGAGTTGCGCCTGACCCGTGCCCGCCAGCTCATCCAGCAGACCAATCGCTCCGTAACCGAAATCGCCGTGGCGACGGGCTTCGTCAGCTCGCCACACTTCCAACGACGTTTCCGGGATTTTTTCGGGGTTCCACCGGGCAGTTATCGGACCAAGTTCGCCCGCAAGCAGGCTCCTCTGTAACCCGTTGCCAGGGCTTGGACGACGGCGATGCCGCCTGGCGCTGCGGGATCAAGCTCGTGCGCGATCAGGTCAGGTGTTGTCGCCGTCTTGGATCTCGGCGGGCTGTGCTTCGACTTTCGAGGCGGTCTGGGATGCGGTCATGGTCGTGCCAGTGCACAGCACCTTACCCACTTCGGCGGCTATCGAGCCGTCGATGATTCGGCCCTCCATCTGATCGAATTGAGCTTTTTCCAGCGCCGCGAGGCTGCTGTACATGCCCATGTGACGTACGTTCTGGCTGGCGCAGTCGAGTTCCAGCTTCGTATAGTTGGTGAAGTAGACACCTGATCGCTGTACGGTGGCCTGGATGACGGTGCCGCTGTCGATAAACGAGACGATGGAATACTTGGCGTCCGAATCGTCGTAGAGGTAGTTGATTTTTTGAACGTCCGCAGTCGCCGCGCAGGCAACGGACAATAACGCCAAAGAAATAATGGTTTTCATGCTTTCTTCCATGAAATAAGCAAGTCAGAGAGGGTGATGGCAAAGTGCTAATATTTTGCCTTCACTTGCACTTCAGATCAATTGCGTTAGGTCGCAAAAAACGCCATTGGTCAGGATTCTGGTCATTTGGGGAACTTTATAGATCGGTCTGTCCGATAGCAACAAATGAGCGCATCCCAATTGGGGATGCGCTGGCCAGATCAGGAATATCGACGTTTTTTCAGCCCAGGCATGAGGTCAAGCACCAAGGCAAACGCTATCGCGCCGGCGGCAATCAGGAACAGCGCCGCATGATGGCCGCCGCTGGCATTGAACAGCGCCGAATAGGCGAATCCGGCAAGCGCCTGGAATGTCGCGAACGAAACGGTGGCCCGGCTCCAGGCGACCTGTTGGCGATGAGCGTCAGGCACCAGTTCATGCATGCGGGCCAGGGCCAGGGGCACGATGCCCGGTGGAAACGAACCGATGATCACCGCCAGCAACGCCAACGCCAGGAACGTATGGGAGATCGCCAGCAGGCCGAGGGCAATCGCCTGCACGGCCAATACCAGGCGAATGCTCCTGCGCGCGCCGAGATGGTCGGCCAAGAAGCCATGGCTCACCGGCCCGATAATCGCGCCAAGGCCGTACATGACCCAGACCAGCGCCCCGACGTGCGCACCGGCACCGAGGCCACGGGCTACATAGTCCACCAGGAACACCATCGCCGGCACGAGCCCGGCGGCCATGAACGCATATTGGGCGAATAACCGGTAGACGGCGGCAGGCGTAGTCTCGTCGGGGTCGGTCGCGCTGGATGCCACCGGGGGCAGATCCTGGGGCCAGCCGAACCAGCTCAGCCCGGTCAGCACCAATACCAGGGCACCGAGCCCCAGCCAGGTGGCTTGCAGGCCCAGGCTCAAGAGCGGCGGCACAATCGTGCCGGACCCGGCGATACCAAGGCCGATACCAAGGAAAATCGCCCCACTGGCCAGTCCTTTACGCGCCGCCGGTACATGGGGCAACACGGTCGACGCCACCAGCACCATGATCGCGCCGCCGGCGATTCCCGACAGCAGTCGCCAGGCGAAATACCAGCTCACCGACAAGGGAAAGGCACAGGCAAAGAAGGCGGCCGTGACGGCGAGCATCATCAGCCGCAAGGCATTCTTGCGGCTCAGGCGATGGGCCATAGGCCGGCCGAGCAGGGCGCCGATCAGATAGCCGACCAGATTCGCCGCCCCCAGGTAAACCACGTCATTGGCCGCGAACCAATGCGCCTCGATCAGCTCAGGGATCAACGGCGTATAAGCGAAGCGCGCCAAGCCGATGCTGACGAAGCTGGCGCAGAGGCCGGCGAAGATAGGTAGCCAGATGCCCGAAGGCGGGGATTCGAGCTCAGCGCAGGTGGAGGTCACGATAGCGATCCTGTGAAAGGTTTATGGCGTTCAGCTTATCGGCTATCGTTGCCGCACTAATGCAGCGATTTTGCGACATGGCGATGCAATTCTGCATCGTTCGGAGGCCAGATGAATTGGGATGATGCGCGGGTGTTTCTTGCGGTTTGCCGCGAATCGACCTTGCGCGGTGCCGCACGGGTGCTTGGCGTGGACCAGGCCACCGTCGGGCGGCGTATCACGGCGCTGGAGAAATCATTGGACGCTGCGTTGTTCCTGCGCACTCCTGACGGTTACGCGTTGACGGCGGTGGGCGAAGCGGCGCTCCAGGCGGTAGAGAAGATGGAGCATTCGGCGCTGGAGCTGGAACGGCGGATCCAGGGACTGGATGATCGGTTGATCGGCAACGTGCGTGTCGCCACCACTGATTCCCTGGCCATCGATTTCCTGATTCCGGCCATCGCCAGCCTGCATGCGCGACACCCCGATGTGCGGGTGCAACTGGATGCCTCCACGCAGATCCTCAGCCTGGTCAAGCGCGAAGCGGACATTGCCGTGCGCAATACCCGGCCGGACAACCCCGACCTGATCGCCCGGCGCATCGCGCGTTGGCCGGTGGGGTTGTTCGCGTCCCAGGCGTACATCGACGCCCATGGCGCCCCGCCGCCTGGCAGCGCGTTCGAAGGTCATGACCTGGTGGTCTATCAGCCGTACTTTCAAGGGAGCAAGGACTTTACCCTGGTCTCGGAACCGGTCAGCCGAGGGCGGATCGTCGCGAGCCTGAGCTCCAGCCTGCTGGTGCGTCGTTCAATTGCCGCAGGCATCGGTGTCGGGGAGATCCCCGTGTATATGGGCGAGCGCGATGGGTTGGTGCGGTTGTGGCCGGAGCGCACGCGCCCGCTGCCCTATGAGGTGTGGCTGGTCACCCATGGGGACTTGCGTCACACCGCGCGGGTGCGGGCGGTGATCGATGAAATTGTCGGGATATTTGCCCGTGAGAATGAGTGAATCCTGCGGGAGCGAGCCTGCCCTCGCAGGATGTCAACGTCATGGCATTTGCGGCAATTCCTGTGGCCGCAGGTCAAACACCAGCACCTCGGCATCGCGGCCGTTGCTCAGTGTCAGGGCCTGCTCCTGGCGCACCCGCACGCCGTCGCCTTCCTGAAGCTGCACGCCATTGAGCTCGACGGCGCCTCGTGCCACATGCACATAGGCATAACGATCGGCTGCCAGCGTCAGGGTGGCGCTCTCCTTGCCGTCGAACAGTCCGGCATAGACCCGAGCATCCTGGCGCACCTGGAGCGAGCCATCGGCGCCATCTGGCGAGATGATCAGTTGCAGGCGACCGCGTTTTTGTTCGCGGCTGAAATGCTCCTGTTGATAGCGGGGCTCGGCGCCACTGACGTTGGGCACGATCCAGATTTGCAGGAAGTGCACCCGCTCGTCCGCGCTATGGTTGAACTCGCTGTGGGCCACGCCGCTGCCGGCGCTCATCAACTGGACATCGCCGGGGCGGATTACCGAGCCTGTCCCCAGGGTGTCCTTGTGCTCCAGCGCACCTTCGAGCACATAGGAAAAGATCTCCATGTCCCGGTGCGGGTGTTGGCCAAAACCTTTGCAGGCGGCGACCCGGTCATCGTTGATCACCAGCAGGTCGGAGAAGCCCTGTTCATTGAGGTCGCGGTAGCTGGCGAAAGAAAAGGTGTGGAACGAGGTCAGCCAGCCATGGCGAGCGATGCCGCGGTCCGAAGCTTTGCGAAGAGTCAGCATGATGGTTCTCCTGATGTCTGTGGGCGGCGGCTGGCGCCGTTCGCCGGGTTCAGAAGAAGATTAATGGTTATCCGTGGAAGCAATAAGTAGGTATAAAGCGTAATACTGTCCGCTATAAGTGGACAATCATCGACGCCTACCGACAGTCGCTTCGCTTCGCCATAATGCCAGTGGTCAGTTTGCCGATGAGACTGTGGGAGCGGGCTTGCTCGCGAAAGCGGTGCAACATTCCCTACGATGTAGAATGTGGCCCCCTTCGCGAGCAAGCCCGCTCCCACAGGGGATCATCTGTTGCCTTTAGTTCCCCTGATTTCTGGCGTCGTACCCGATGAAAACCGTTGCAATGGTGCTGTTCCCCGATTTCCTGCTGCTCGACATGGCCGGGCCGCTCGAGGTGTTTTCCATCGCCAACCGTTATCTCGAGCCGGACCAGCGTTACCAGTTGCTGACCCTGGGGACCGAGCGCGGGCCATTGCGTGCCTCCAACGGCGTAACGGTACAGGCCGATATCCATATCGATCAGGCGTGGGCGGCCTATGACGTGTTGCTGGTGCCGGGCGGGCCAGGGGCCTACAACGATCGCCATCCCGGGCTGCACACTTGGCTGCGGGCCGCAGCGCAACGGGCCACGCGCTACGGTTCCATCTGCACCGGAGCCTTTGTACTCGGCGAGGCGGGCCTGCTCGACGGTTACCGCGTCACCACCCACTGGCACTACACAGAACGCCTGATAAAGCGTTTTCCCAAGGCCCGGGTGGAAACCGACAAGATCTACCTGCAGGACCGGCGCCTCATCACCTCCGGCGGCGTCACGGCCGGTATCGACCTGGCGCTGTCTATCGTTGCCCAAGACTATGGCCGCCTGGTGGCGCTGGATGTCGCCAAGGTGTTGCTGGTGGTGATGAGACGCCAGGGCGGGCAGGCGCAGTTCAGCCCTCTGGTGGCGGCCGTAGCGTCCCAAGAATCGGCGATTACCCGGGTGCAGCACTATGTCATGGAGCACCTGGAAGAACCGTTCACCATTGAGCGCATGGCCGCCTTGGCCGCCATGAGTTCGCGGCATTTCGCCCGGGTCTTCGCCCGCGAAGTGGCAATGACGCCCATGGAGTTCCTGCAAGGCGCGCGTATCGACCGGGCTCGCCAGTTGCTGGAAACCACCGATCTGCCCCTCAAGACCGTGGCGTTTCGCAGTGGCTTCGGCAGTGTGCGGCACATGCGTTTCCTCTTCAGTGAAAAGCTTGGCCTGACCCCGGTGCAGTATCGCCAGCAGTTCAGCTGAGCCTTTGTTGTCCGTCCAGGGCACCGTGATGTCCGTGATGCTCCCTGTGCCAGCATTGTTCTGACGCCTGCGCCTGCCAAGATAACGGCGAACCCTCTGGAAAGGATGCGCAGGAGCCAGGGCAGACACGTTCGGTGATCCGCAACGTTGATGCCAGGATCGGTTATTTAGCGCTGGATTGCCCCATGAACAGTCTCATCAAACCCGATAGCGAGCCGGCGGTATGCTTTGGTCCGTTTGCCTTTTACCGGCAGCGGCGCCTGGTGACCCGCGACGGTGAACCCCTGGCTCTGGGCGGTCGGGCCCTGGATATTCTCCAGGTGCTGGTGGAGCACGCCGGTCACTTTGTCAGCAAACAGGCGCTCATTGCCTGCGTCTGGCCCGACAGCGTGGTGGAAGACATCAACCTGCGCGTGCACATCGCGGCGCTACGGCGGGCGTTTGGCGACGGTCGGGACGGCGCCCGCTACATCCTCAATCATCCCGGACAAGGCTATTGCCTGGCGATGGCGCCAGGGAATCCCCGACAATCGGTGCCCCTGCTGGCCGAGCGGCACAACCTGCCCGCGCGCCTGAGCCCGGTAGTCGGACGCGACCTCGTCCTGGGGCGGTTACTCGCCCAGGTGCCCCGCCAATCGTTGACCACCGTGACCGGCCCGGGCGGGGTCGGCAAGACCACCGTGGTGCTGCGGGTGGCGGAACTGCTGCTGGAACACTTTGACAATGGCGCCTGGTTCGTTGACCTGGCCAGCATCCGCGAGCCGGCTCAGGTGTCGGTGCAGATCGCCACTGCGCTGGGCCTGGCGCCGGGGCCTTTATGTGCGCAGCTGGCGAGCGCCCGGTTGTTGTTGGTGCTCGATGGCTGCGAACACTGGCTGCCGGCCTGCCGGGAACTGGCCCGGGAACTGGCGACGACGGCGCCTGGCGTGTCGCTGTTGTTCAGTAGCCGCGAACCCCTGGACTTGCCTGGCGAACAGATTGTGCAACTGCCGGGACTGGCCGTGGCCTCGGCCCTTGAACCCCAGCACCTGCTATTGGCATGCCCGGCGGTGCGGTTGTTGATCGAGCTGGTCGGCGCCCGGCAACAGGGTTTTGCCCCGAATGGCCGCGACGTGTTGAACCTCGCGCGCATCTGTCAGCGCCTGGACGGCTTACCGCTGGCGCTGGAGCTGGCGGCGGCTCAGGTCGACGCCTTGGGGGTGGCCGGCGTTCTGGAGCAATTGGACTATGGGTTGTCAGTCCTCAGCCATGGGCGGCGTACGGCAGTGGCCCGTCATCGAAGTCTTGAAGCCGTGCTGGACGCCAGTTTCGAGCGCTTGAGTGCCGACGAACAGACCGTATTCTTGCGCTTGGCGGTGTTCGAAGAGCCGTTCACCCTGAAGGCGGCACTGGCAGTCATCAGTTGTGCGCAGCTGAGGGTCGAGCAATTGCCTGGCCTGCTGATGCGGTTGTCGAGCCTTTCGCTGTTGATGGGCGAGCCATGTGCCGAGGGGCTTCGGTACCGATTGCTCCACACCACCCGCGCCTATGCCACAGAAAAGCTGAGGCGCAAGGGGGAGTGGCATGTGTACCACCGCCGTTATGTGTTGCAGCAGGCATGGGGCTTGCGCCGGTCAAGGCTCCAGCCGGCAGGCCAGCGTCTTGAGCAGCGCGTCGGCTTCCACTAGGTCGGGGGTGTCGAAACCTTCGCTGAAGCGCCGATAGACCGGCCCGAGCAGCTCCCGCGCGGCGTGGTCCTGGCCCTGACGCTGCCAGAGTCGGGCCAGGGACAGGGCACTGCGCAGTTCCCAGGCCAGGGCGCCATGCTGTCGCGCCACGGCCAGGGCTGCCCGCAGGTGCTCTTCGGCTTGCCCCTCCAAGGCCGGGTCGTTGCGTGCCAGCAAGGTTTCGGCGCTGGCCCGCAGGATCTCCGCCGAGCACCAGCCTGCGGCGCCGCTATGGGCGCGCTCGATTTGCGCCGGGCTGACCAGATCGGCGCGCAGCGTGACGAGAATGTCCTGGATCAGCCCATGTGTCGGGCTCGTTGTCGGGACGTGGCCGTCGAACATGCAATCGTAATGGCAGGCCCAGTCGCGAAACAGCATGACTGAATGCTTGCTGGCCTGCTGCTTCAACAGTTCGAGTCTTTCCCGGGCGGTCGAATGATCGCCGTTGTAGAAAGCGATCACGCAACCGGTAATCGCCAGGGTATAGCAGATCGAGATGCCGTGGTTGATCTGCAGGGCAATCTGCAACGCCAGGTTGGCGGTGCGCCGTGCCTTCTCGGCAAAGCCTTGCAGCCACAGGATGCGCGCCAGGACGGTCAGCGCCGCCACGCTCTGGTCGTATTGCACGCCGAAACCGTGGGTAAAACGGCTGAGATGACCGCTCTGGGCCAAACGCTGGACCACCTGTTCGGCATCGTGTCGGGCGGCACGTTGATC
Organism: Pseudomonas fluorescens Q2-87; assembly: GCF_000281895.1. Lineage (NCBI taxonomy): Bacteria > Pseudomonadati > Pseudomonadota > Gammaproteobacteria > Pseudomonadales > Pseudomonadaceae > Pseudomonas > Pseudomonas fluorescens. The sequence goes on from NZ_CM001558.1 coordinate 2,037,079, forward strand.
ACCGGTGAAGTGCAATGCCAGCACGCGCAGGCGTTGGGAGCTCAACGACGGGACCGGCTCGCCATGCAGCCCCAGCCGGTCGAAATCGAGGCTTTGTTCCAGGGCTCGTCGATAGTTGCCGCAACTGAGATTGACAGTCATCTGCCCGGACACCGCGCGCAGTTCGCCGGCCAAATCCTGGCATTGTCGGGCCAACTGCCGGGCCGTGACGAAGGCGCGGACGGTCGCCGGCGTGCCGCCCTCGGTGTGGTAGTTGAAACTGGCGTGGGCCAGTTCAAGGGCGAGGGTCAACCTTGGGCACGGAGCGGGGCTGGCCCGCAACAAGGCCAGGGCCTTGTTCACATAAAGGCCGTGCTCCTTGAGCAACGATAGCTCCTGCCAGAGGGGCAAGGTGCGGGCGGTCAGGCGGATCGCCACCGCGTGGGAGCCCTGCGGGCCCAATCCCCGATCCAGTGCTGCGCGGATGTCGTCGCGATAGGCCGCATAGCGGGCGATCCACAGGCGCGTCGGGGTGTTTTCCCAGTCTTTTTCCGCCTGCTCCATAAGGGTCAGGCAACGCTCGGCGTGGCGTTCCTGGCTGACCGGCAATTCCCCGGCTTCGGCCAGTTTTTCCAGGGCATAACGGCGGGTGGTGTCCAGCAGGTGATAGCGCACCTCCTCGTCGCCGATTTCCACATTGAGCAGTGACTTGGCCACCAACTGGCTGACCGACACCAGCACCTGGTCGGGGGCGACCTGCTGCCCGACGATCACCGCCGCGGCCGCTGCCAGATTGAAACTGCCCATGAACACCGCCAGCCGCCGCAGGCAGGTCTGCTCGCAAGGGGTCAGCAGCGCGAAGCTCCAATCCAGCGTGGCGTGCAGCGTCTGCTGGCGTGGCGCCGCGTCAGTGTCGTTGTGGAGCAGGGCAACGTTGTCTTGCAGTTGCCGGTGAAGCGCTTGCAGCCCGAAGAGGCCGATCTGCCCGGCAGCCAATTCGATCGCCAGGGGAATGCCGTCCAGACGCTGGCAGATGTCGACCACCAACGGGACTTCCTGATCGGTCAATTCGAAACCGTCGTGGCAGGCCATCGCCCGTTCGGCGAAGAGCTGCAACGCGGGGTACTGCAGGGCAGGGTAGCCCTCGATGCAGGTTCCTCGGGGTGGAAACGCCAGGGAATCCAGGCGCTGCACGTGTTCGCCCTCGGCCCGCAGGCTTTCACGGCTGGTCGCGAGGATGTGCAAGTGAGGTGCGCCGCGCAGCAAGGTTTCGCAGAGCTGGGCGACGGCATCGATCAGGTGCTCGCAATTGTCCACCACCAGCAACAGATGCCGCTCCTTGAGCTGGCGGGCAATGGTGTCCAGCGGATGACCGTCGTGCAGGGGCAGCTCCAGCAGGGCGCACAGGTTGGGAACGATCATCGCCGGGTCGTTGAGCGATGCCAGGTCCAGCAGGTAAGTACCGTCGCGGTAGTGCCCGATCAGTCGTTCGGCAACTCGCAGGGCGACCGTGGTCTTGCCGATACCCCCGGTGCCGACCAGGGTGACCAGGCGCTTGCGCGGCAGTTGCGCGACCAGGTTTTCCACCAGCCCTTGGCGCCCGATGATTCGGGTGCGCCGCAACGGCAGGTTGCGCGCCAATGACGGATGAGGGATGTGCATCAACTGTTCGACGGGCCCCGACGACACCGGCGCGACAAAGCTGTAGCCGCGTTGCGCCACGGTGACGATGTAGCGTTGCCCGGCCTGGCCATCGCCGAGGGCCTTGCGCAACGCCGCGACGTGTACCCGCAGGTTGGTGTCTTCCACCACGCTTTTGGGCCAGACCCGGGCGATCAGCTGTTGCTTGCTTACCACCTCACCGGCGTGCTCCAGCAGCACCAGCAGAATCTCCACCGCGCGCCGGCCCAGGCGCAGCGGTTGCCCGGCCTCCAGCACCAGGCGCTGGCGCGGATGGACCCGGTATGGGCCGAAATGCACCGTCTGTTCGACGGGCACGCTGACGTATTGGCTCATGTCGCTTTCAATCTTCCTGGTCCTGATGCAGGGCTTTACCCGAGCATATTCCTCAGGATTGGCCTCAAGCGCAACGGCGAATGCCTTGCGCAGCCTGTCTTGCGGGTACAGAACCTCGCCACAAAAGCGAAGTTTTAACACTCCCGTCCCGAAAAAATTAACAACGTTTAACTCACGCAAATGCCTCCCGCGGCCAGACCATCAACTCATCCACCCATCTCAAGGAGTCATGTCATGAGCACCTTCACCACCCGCGACGGCACCGAGATCTACTACAAGGATTGGGGCACGGGTCAACCGGTGGTTTTCAGCCACGGCTGGCCGTTGAACTCGGACAGTTGGGAGGCGCAGATGCTGTTCCTCGCATCCAAGGGTTACCGGGTCATCGCCCATGATCGCCGTGGACACGGGCGCTCCAGCCAGCCGTGGGATGGCAATGACATGGACACCTACGCCGATGACCTCGCCGAGCTGATCGAGCGATTGGATCTCAAGGACGCGGTGTTGCTGGGCTTTTCCACCGGCGGTGGCGAAGTGGCGCGCTACATTGGCCGCCACGGCGCGGCCCGCGTCGCCAAGCTCGGCTTGATTTCGGCGGTCACGCCGCTGATGGTCCGGACCGCGTCCAACCCAGGCGGCTTGCCCATCGAAGTGTTCGACGGTTTCCGCCAAGCCTCCCTGGCCGACCGTTCTCAGCTATATAAAGATGTGGCCAGCGCGTTCTTTGGCGCCAACCGACCGGGTGCCAAGGTCTCCCAGGGCATGATCGACTGGTTCTGGATGCAGGGCATGCTCGCCGGCCACAAGAACACCTATGACTGCATCAAGGCCTTTTCGGAGACCGATCTTTCCGAGGACCTGCGCAACATCGACGTGCCGACCCTGGTGGTCCATGGCGATGACGACCAGGTGGTCCCCATCGAAACCGCCGGCATTGCAGCCGCCAAGCTGTTGAAGAACTCGCAACTGCTGATCTATCCGGGCGCGCCTCACGGCCTGACCGATACCCACAAGGACCGGTTGAACACCGACCTGCTGGCGTTCATCCAGGGCTGAGCAAGTTCGCTCCCACAGGTTCGGCATTAACAGGAATAGCATCCATGAACCGCAACGACCTGCGCCGCCTCGACATGAACCTGCTGGTGATTTTCGAGGCGCTGATGTTCGAGAAAAACCTGACCCGTGTCGCCGAAAAGCTCTTCATGGGCCAGCCGGCGGTGAGCGCGGCGCTGGGACGCTTGCGCGATCTGTTCGATGATCCGTTGTTGATACGCCACGGCCGCGGGATGGAACCGACCCCGCGAGCCATGGCGATCCTGCAAGAGCTGCAACCGGCAATGGACACGATCTCCGGCGCGGTCAGCCGCGCCAAGGCGTTCGATCCGTCCACCAGTTGCGACGTGTTTCGCATCGGTCTGTCCGACGATGCCGAATTCGGCCTGTTTCCACCGCTGCTGACCCAGCTGCGCGAAGAAGCGCCGGGCATCATCGTGGTGGTGCGCCGGGCCAATTTCCTGCTGATGTCATCGCTGCTGGCCAGCGGTGAAATCAGCGTCGGCGTCAGTTACACCACCGACCTGCCGGCCAATGCCAAGCGCAAGAAGCTGCGGGACATCCCTTGCAAGGTCCTGCGTGGCGACAAGCGCCCGGGGCCGCTGACCCTGGACGAATACTGCTCGCGGCCCCACGCCATGGTTTCGTTTTCGGGCGACCTGAGCGGCAACATCGACCTGGACCTGGCGCGCATCGGCCAAACCCGCAAAGTGGTGCTGGCGGTGCCGCAATTCAGCGGGCTGCGGGCCTTGCTGGCCGGCACTGAGCTGATTGCCACCGTGCCCGACTACGCCGCCTGCGCGCTGGTGGAGGGCTGTGCGCTGCGGGCCGAGGATCCGCCATTCGAGATCAATGCGGCCGAGTTGTCGATGGTCTGGAGCGGCGTGCATGACAACGACCCGGCCGAGCGCTGGCTGCGCTCGCGCATTGCCGACCATATGTCCCAACCGCTGCCGGCAGCCGCCTCGGCGGACCCAATCGGAGCTCACCGATGAATACCGATGAACGCCGCATGCAGGACCTGGGCTTGCTGTTCCTGCGCATGAGCGGCGCGCTGTTTCTGCTGTGGGTCCATGGCTTGCCCAAGCTGCTCAACTACAGCGTCGAGCTGACTCGCATCGAAGACCCGTTTCACCTTGGCGCCGCGCCTACGCTGATCCTGGCGATTTTCGCCGAGGTGCTCTGCCCGCTGCTGATCATGGCCGGCGTGCTGGTACGCCTGGCGTGCCTGCCGATCCTGTTTCTGCTGGCCGTTGCCCTGCTGGTCGTGCACCCGCAGTGGAGCTTGGAAGAGGGGCAGTTCGGCTGGTTGCTGCTGATCATATTTACCAGCGTCTTCATTGCCGGCCCTGGGGGCCTGGCACTGAACACGCGTTTTGTTGGAGTGCTTCGCCATGTCTGAATCCCAAACCCTCGAATCCACTGTGCGCCCGGCAAAGCCTGGCCCCGACGAAATCGTCACCCTGGTGGTCAAGCACCGGGTCAAGGCCGGGCAGGACGCGGCTTATGAAGCCTGGTTGCGTCGCATCGTCGGTGTGGCCGGCCAATGGCCCGGGCATCTGGGCGTGGATGTGGTCCGGGGCAAGCAGGGCGGTCTGTCGCTGTTCACCTGCGTGCTGCGCTTCTGCTCCACCGAGGCCATGCAACGCTGGCTGGATTCCCCCGAGCGCCGCGAACTGATCGAAGAGGCCGCGCCGCTGCTGGCTGACGGCGACCAGACCGAAGTCGCGCCGCTCAAGGAGTTCTGGTTCACCCCGCTGGCCGATGCAGCCACGCCACCGCCGCGCTGGAAGCAGTCGGTGGTGACCCTCTTTGTCATCCTGCCGCACACCTTGTTGGTGCCGCTGATCTGGGGGCCGTTGCTGCAACTCAACGGGTTTCTTTCCAACTACGTGGTGGCGACGTTCCTCATCACGCTGACCATCGTGCTTTCGGTGGTGTACGTGTGCATGCCCCTGGCGACCCGTCTGTTCGCCCCTTGGATGGAAAATTCCAAGGCCCATGAACATCTGGAGCCCTAAGCATTACCGAGCCGTCATGACAAGCACTGTTGTGGTGAGGGGATTTATCCCCGTGGGTTCGCGAAGCGAGCCCTTCAAATGCCACCGCTCATTGATTCATCTGCACATCCAACGTCAAAGGTAACCCCGATGAACGCCGATCTGATTCTATTCAATGGCCAATTCCACACCGTTGACCGGGAAAATCCCCGGGCCAGCGCCGTCGCCATCAGCCAGGGCAAATTCGTTGCCGTGGGCACCGACGCCGAAGCCATGGCCTTGCGCGGCAGCGGCACCCAGGTCATCGACCTCAAGGGCCGCACCGTCATTCCCGGGCTCAACGACTCGCACCTGCACCTGATTCGCGGCGGCTTGAACTACAACCTGGAGCTGCGTTGGGAAGGCGTGCCGTCCTTGGCCGATGCCTTGCGCATGCTCAAGGACCAGGCCGACCGCACGCCGACGCCGCAATGGGTGCGCGTAGTGGGCGGCTGGAACGAATTCCAGTTCGCCGAAAAGCGCATGCCGACCCTGGAAGAACTCAACCAGGCCGCTCCCGACACCCCGGTGTTCGTGTTGCACCTGTATGACCGCGCCTTGCTCAACCGCGCCGCGCTGCGCGTAGCCGGTTACACCCGCGACACACCGAACCCACCAGGCGGCGAGATCGTGCGCGACAGCAAGGGCGAACCTACCGGCATGCTGGTGGCGCGACCCAACGCGATGATCCTTTACTCGACGCTGGCCAAGGGGCCGAAGCTGCCCCTGGAATACCAGGTCAACTCCACCCGCCAGTTCATGCGTGAACTCAATCGCCTGGGCCTGACCAGCGCCATCGATGCCGGCGGCGGCTTCCAGAATTACCCGGACGATTACGCGGTCATCGAGCAATTGGCCCGCGAGCAGCAGTTGACGGTGCGCATCGCCTACAACCTGTTCACCCAGAAGCCGAAGGAAGAACTCAGCGACTTCAAGAACTGGACCGGCAGCGTCAAGTTGCACCAGGGCGATGATTTCCTGCGGCACAACGGTGCGGGTGAAATGCTGGTGTTCTCGGCGGCGGATTTCGAAGACTTCCTCGAGCCGCGTCCAGACCTGCCGCCGGGCATGGAGCAGGACCTGGAACCGGTGGTTCGCCATTTGGTAGAGCAACGCTGGCCGTTCCGCCTGCACGCCACCTATGACGAATCCATCAGCCGCATGCTTGATGTGTTCGAGAAGGTCAACCGCGACATCCCGTTCAATGGCCTGCCGTGGTTCTTCGACCATGCCGAGACCATCACGCCGAAAAACATTGAACGCGTGCGGGCCCTGGGCGGTGGTATTGCGATCCAGGACCGCATGGCCTTCCAAGGTGAATATTTCGTCGACCGCTACGGCGCCAAGGCCGCCGAAGCCACGCCGCCGATCAAACGCATGCTGGCCGAAGGCGTGCCGGTGGGCGCAGGCACCGATGCCACCCGCGTGTCCAGCTATAACCCTTGGACTTCGCTGTATTGGATGGTCAGTGGCCGCACCGTTGGTGGCCTCTCGCTGCACGAAGAGGGCCTGCCACGCCTGACCGCACTGGAACTGTTCACCCATGGCAGCGCCTGGTTCTCCTCCGAGCAAGGCAAGAAAGGCCAGATCAAGGTCGGCCAATTGGCGGACCTGGCGGCCCTGAGCGCGGATTTCTTCAGCGTCGAGGAAGAAGCCATCAAGTGGATCGAATCGGTGCTGACCGTGGTTGACGGCAAGGTGGTCTATGCCGCTGGCGACTTCGAAAAACTTGGCCCTGCCAGCGTTCCGGTGCTGCCGGACTGGTCGCCGGTGGTCAAGGTCCCAGGCCACTGGCGCCCGACTTCGCCGTTGCAGGCGCAGGTCCACCAGTGCAGCGGCCCTTGCACCGTTCACTCCCACAGCCATGAACGAGCGCGGCTGTCGAACGTTCCGGTCAGTGATTTCCAAGGCTTCTGGGGCGCGTTTGGCTGCTCCTGCTTTGCCTTCTAACTGAGCACAAACACCTATCCCCTGTGGAGCGGGCTCGCCCGCGAATGCGCACTGACATTCAGCATTTTTGTCAACTGACACACCGCTTTCGCGAGCAAGCCCGCTCCCACAGGGGTTTTGTAATATCCATCCCAAGGAGTCATCCCATGAGCAACGTTCCCGCCTACAACCGCTTGAACAAAGACGATGCAGTGGTCCTGCTGGTCGATCACCAGACCGGCCTGATTTCCCTGGTCCAGGACTTCTCGCCGAACGAGTTCAAAAACAACGTGTTGGCCTTGGCCGACCTGGCCAAGTTCTTTGGCCTGCCGACCATCCTGACCACCAGTTTCGAAAAAGGCCCCAACGGCCCGATCGTGCCGGAACTCAAGGAAATGTTCCCGGATGCGCCGTACATCCCGCGTCCAGGCCAGATCAATGCCTGGGACAACGAAGATTTCGTCAAGGCAATCAAGGCCACCGGCCGTAAGCAACTGATCATCGCTGGCGTGGTGACTGACGTCTGCGTGGCGTTCCCGACCCTGTCGGCGCTGGCTGAAGGTTTCGACGTGTTCGTCGTCACCGACGCCTCGGGTACCTTCAACGAAACCGTGCAACAGGCCGCCTGGGTGCGCATGACTGCCGCTGGCGCGCAAATGATGAACTGGTTCTCGGTGGCCTGTGAGCTGCACCGCGACTGGCGCAACGACATCGAAGGCCTGGGCAACCTGCTGTCCCAGCGCATTCCGAACTACCGCAACCTGATGAACAGCTACTCGGCGCTGACGGCCAAGTAAGCTGCTCTGCTGGATGACACCGATGCCCGCCAATGTGCGGGCATCTTTGTATCGTGCGCCCAGCATGGGCGCAATCTTGTGGGTGAGAGTCCCGCCGTAAGCTGACCACAGCGAACGAAGTGAAGCGCAACTGTATGAGGGCGACCGAGTGTGGGGAGGAAGCGTGAATCGAAACCGTGAGCCGATGAACAAGAACCGGATACAAGGCGAAGCCGATCAGGGCGAGCGAGCGATAAATCGCGAAGCTCTTGTGGTCAAGGATCAGGCTGCGTAAATCCGGCGGTTGTGCGGGGAAGGATTGCGTTCTTACCTGGGGAGATCTCGCCTTGTGCCTGAAAGGGCGACGGCGCCAGCCGGAGCGAGAAGTCAGCAGAGGCCGTAGTAGTCTTTTTTTTTTTTGACGAAGGGCTGAACGAGAGAAAGCGTTATAGGCCATGTTGATGTGAACGACCGGAAGTCAGATGCCTGCCAAACGCGGGGCGGATGTGAGGACGCGAGCGGTGAAGCCGTGAGAAGCCCCGTCAGCGACGAGGTCAATCGCCCGCAAGATGAATCCGACAACGCAGGGCAAGGGCTGCTGGATCGGGCCTTTGCGAGAGAAAACCTGAAGCGGGCATGGAAACGGGTCAAGGCCAACAAAGGTGCAGCAGGTGTGGATGGTTTGGACATTGAACAGACTGCCAAGCATTTGCTGAGCCAATGGCCGACGATTTGTGAACAGCTTATTTCAGGAGCCTACCGGCCCAGTCCGGTAAAGCGTGTGGTAATTCCCAAACCTGACGGCGGCGAACGCGAGTTGGGCATTCCAACGGTCACTGACCGGCTGATCCAACAAGCACTGCTGCAAGTTTTGCAGCCACTGCTCGATCCAACTTTCAGTGAACACAGCTACGGCTTTCGCCCGGGGCGCAGTGCGCAGGAGGCCGTCTTAGCGGCTCAGCGCTATGTGTCTTCAGGACGCAAAGTGGTGGTGGATGTTGATCTGGAGAAGTTCTTCGATCGGGTCGACCACGATATTTTGATTGATCGTTTAAGCAAGCGGATTGCGGATCGGGCGGTTATCCGTCTGATTCGGGCGTATCTGGATGCGGGAACGCTGATCAATGGCGTGGTCGAGAAAAGCCGCTGCGGGGCGCCGCAAGGCGGCCCGCTGTCGCCGTTGCTGGCAAATGTGCTGCTGGACGAAGTGGATCGGGAGCTTGAACGCCGGGGCCATTGCTTCGTGCGCTATGCCGATGATGCGAATGTGTATGTTCGCAGCCGCAGGGCCGGGCAGCGGGTGATGGCTTTGCTAAAGCGCTTGTATGAAAAGCTGAACTTGAGCGTCAACGAGAGCAAGAGTGCGGTAGCGAGTGCATTTGGTCGCAAGTTTCTGGGATACGCCTTCTGGGCATCTCCACAAGGCGTCAAAAGAGCAGTGGCGGTCAAAGCACGCAAGCGGTTCAAACAGCGGATACGCGAACTCACCCGTCGCTCAGGCGGTCGCAGTATGCGACACGTTGTCGAGAACTTACGGCCTTATCTCTTGGGCTGGAAAACTTACTTTGGGTTATCGCAAACACCGAAGGTCTGGCGAGAGCTGGACGAATGGATACGACGCCGACTGCGAGCGATCCAACTTAAGCAATGGCGGCGTGGACCGACGATCTATCGCGAACTGCGGGCCTTGGGGGCCAGCGCCCAAACCGCACGGAAAGTGGCGGCTAACTCACGTAGTTGGTGGCGTAATAGCCGCTTTGAGCTTAACCGAGTGCTGGATGTGGCATGGTTCGACAGGCTGGGTCTGGTGCGACTCTCATAACCTCAATCTCTCGAACCGCCCGGTGCGGACCCGCATGCCGGGTGGTGTGGCAGGGGAGCGGCCTATGAAGGCCGCCCCCTATGCCGATTGGCAAATGACCTGTGGGGATCTATTCCTGAACCCGTGGCGAGGGGATTTAGCGAAACGTCGCACCGCCCCGCTGGGCTGCGAAGCAGCCCTAAAGCCTGCCAACCCGGTGTGTCAGAATGGCCACTTGATTCAGTGATTGGGTCTGCTGCGCAGCCCAGCGGGGCGGTGCGACGTTTCGCTAAATCCCCTCGCTACAGGTTTTGTATTCGGCCTGGATGTCTAAATAAAGCCCCACCCATGGAATGACAATGAACCCCTTCGAAGAAATGCGCATCTTTGTCCAAGTCATGGAATCGGGCAGCTTCACCGCTGCGGCGGACAAGCTGGGGTTGTCCAAGCAGTTCGTCAGCCGCAAGCTCATGGAACTTGAGCAGCGACTGGGGGTGCGCCTGCTCAATCGCTCGACGCGGCGGCTGGATGTCACGCCCTTGGGGCAGCGCTATTACGAGGCGGCGCTACGCCTGCTCAGCGATGTCGAACAGGTGGAGCAGGGCATCAGCGGCCAGACCAGCGAGCCCCGCGGGACCATTCGCCTCAGCGCGCCGCTGTCCTTCGCGGTGGCGCACCTGGGTAGCCTCTTGCCAGCTTTTTTGCAGCGCTATCCCGACGTCAGCGTAGAGGTGGACCTGAGCGACCGCTCGGTGGACCTGCTTGGGGAAGGCTATGACCTGGCGCTGCGCATCGGCGTGCTGGAAGACTCGACGCTGATCGCCCGGCGCATCGCGACCATCGAACGGGTGTACTGCGCCAGCCCGGCCTACCTGGCACAACGTGGCAAACCTGCGCGGCCTGAAGACCTGCGCCAGCACGACTGCCTGCCCTATGGTCACAGCCGTCAGGTCCAATGGCGTTTCGGTGGGGCCGGCAAACCGGTGACCCTGGAGGTCGCAGGTCGCATGCGCGCCAATAACGGCGATTTGCTCAGGGACGCCGCCATTGCCGGCATGGGCGTCACCTACCTGCCGACATTCATCGTCGGCAATGCCTTGAAAGAGGGGCGGTTGATCAAGGTATTGGAGGGGTTCGAGACCGAGCCGTTGGCGCTATCGGCGGTGTACCCGCAACATCGGCAAAGCTCACGCCCGGTGCAGGCGTTGGTGGAGTTCTTACGCGAACAGATGCGTTAAATGCCCGAACGCCTTCAGCCGCCATCTGACGGCTGAAGCGTTGACAGCACCGGATCAGGCGGCGAGGTTGGCGCTGCTCAGTTCTTTTTTGTACTGCGCTTTCAGGGTTTCCATTTGTTCACCCAAGGCATCCAGTTTTGCCTTGCCCAGCACTTTCTTGGCTTGCGGGAACATTTCCTTTTCTTCTTCTTCGATGTGGTGCTCCAGCAGCTCCTTGACCACTTTCACCCGGCCGGCGAATTCAGGCTGGGACGGGTCAGTGGCTTTCAGGTCGGGCAACACCAGTGAATCGACGGTGCGGTGTTCTTCCTTGGCTTCGTAATACATTTCAGCCTCTTCCTTACCGCCTTCCTGTTTGAAGGCGGGGTAGAGGATTTCCTCTTCCAGGCGGGTATGGATGGTCACTTCCATTTCGAGCTTGGCCAACAGCTCGGTGCGCTTTTTGACGGCGCGGTCAGTGGACTCGCTCAATTGAGCCAGAATGGCTTTGACGCGTTCATGGTCGGCTTTCAACAGATCGATGGCGTTCATGTGCAGCTCCTGGCAATTCACGGATGCGGGCAGGCTTCAAGCGCCGACGCCGCGTAGGAGGTAAATTGCATCAGCCGTGCCAGCCGGGGCTCTAGATAAATGCTTTTAAAAACAGTGTGTTGGAGTTAGCTGGATTTTCCTTCATCGTGCAGCCTGCATGACGGTGCAAGAAACGCCCTTGCACTTTGCGCTGCCCGGGCGTCCCGCGTGCGAGGTCGTGCTAAGTGCTTTCGATCAATTCCCGTACCCGCACGGCAATCGCCAGGCAGGCGGTCAGCCCTGGCGATTCGATGCCGAACAGGTTGATCAATCCTGGCACCCCATGCTCGGCCTGGCTGTCGATGCGAAAGTCGCGCGAGGGCTCGTCGGGCCCGCCGATCTTCGGGCGGATGCCGCTGTAGGCTGGTTGCAGGCTCTGGTCCGGCAGGCCCGGCCAGTAATTGCGAATCGCTGGGTAGAAGGCGGCGGCGCGGGCGGGGTCCACTTGGTAATCCTCCCGGGTAACCCATTCGATATCCGGACCGAACCGGGCCTGGCCGGCCAGGTCCAGGGTCATGTGGATGCCCAGGCCAGCGGTTTCCGGCGCGGGGTAGACCAGATGCCGGAACGGCGCACGCTCGGCCAGGCTGAAATAGTTGCCCTTGCACAGATAGGCATCGGGTACCGATTGCGGCGCCAGGCCGTCAATGCGACGGGCGAGGGCGGGCGCCTGGAGACCGGCGGCGTTGATCAGTTGGCGGCAGGACAAACGCATCTGCGCCGTGCCGCCCAATGTCAGCGTGAAACCATCGGCGGTAGCCTGGGCCTCCAACAATGGCGTGTGGAACGCGACCTGCGCACCGGCCGCTTCGGCATCGCCCTGCAACGCCAGCATCAAGGCGTGTGAATCGACGATACCGGTGGACGGCGAATACAACGCGGCGACACACGCCAGGGCGGGCTCCTTGTCCAGCGCCTCTGCCTGATCGAGCAACCGCAGGTCGTCCACGCCATTCGTCAGGCCCCGTTCCAGCAGCGCCTGGAGCCCGGCTACCTGCGCCGCGCTCGTGGCGACGATCAACTTGCCGAGGCGGCGGGTCTCGACGCCGTGGCGTTCACAATAATCGTACAACCTGCGCCGTCCTTCGACGCACAGCTGCGCCTTGAGGCTGCCCGGTGGGTAATAAATGCCGGCATGGATGACTTCGGAATTGCGCGAGCTGATGCCCGTGCCGATGGCGGCGCCCGCTTCGATCAGCAGCACCTCCCGGCCAGCGCGGGCCATCTCCCGGGCCACGGCGAGCCCAACGACGCCCGCGCCTACCACCACGCATTCAAAATCGACGTTCAACCTTTTATCTCCTCCCGGGCCGGTAAGTTGGCCGATCTCAAGGATAGCCTTGCTGGGATATTTGGACGTCATGCCGTCTGGATAGAATCCACGCTGCTCGGTACGCTGGGCTTTGGTATCAATCTGTTGATCTGCCCTTTGTCCAAGGAGAGTACTGATATGCCTCGTTTTGCTGCCAACCTCAGCATGCTTTATCCGCAACACTGCTTCTTGGACCGTTTTGCGGCCGCAGCGGCCGATGGTTTCGACGCTGTTGAATATTTGTTCCCGTACGAATACGGCCCCCAGGAACTCAAGCAACGGCTGGCGGACAACGGCCTGGTACAGGCCCTGTTCAACGCGCCGCCAGGGGATTGGGCGGCGGGAGAGCGGGGCATCGCTACGCTGCCGGGGCGCGAGTCGGAGTTCCGCGACGGGTTTGACCGCGCCCTTGAATATGCCGCCGTGCTGGGCAATTCGAAGATCCACGTGATGGCCGGTCTGCTTGCGTCCGAAGTCGAGCGCGCACGGCATCATGGTGTGTATTTGGAGAACCTTGCCTATGCCACTGCCCAGGCGGCAAAGGTTGGGGTCACTGTGCTGCTGGAGCCGATCAATACCCGGGACATGCCTGGGTTTTTTCTGAACCGCCAGGATCAGGCTCACGCTGTTTGCCGGGAGGTGGGCGCGGCGAACCTCAAGGTTCAGTTCGATTGCTACCATTGCCAGATTGTCGAGGGCGACCTGACCAGCAAAATGCGCCGTGACTTCAGTGGTATCGGCCACATCCAGATTGCCGGGGTGCCGGATCGTCATGAGCCGGATTCAGGGGAAATTAACTATCCGTTTTTGTTCGAGTTGATGGATGAGTTGGGGTATGACGGCTGGGTCGGCTGCGAGTATCGCCCTCGGGGGGATACTTCGGTTGGGCTGAAATGGTTGCGCGACTGGAACGCACGCTGAGTTTTTGTGGGAGCGGGCTTGCTCGCGAAAGCGGTGGGTCTGCTTGGATTGATTTTGAATGTGCGACCGTCATCGCGAGCAGGCTCGCTCCCACAGTGGATCATCGGTAGCGAAATATCCGGGCATGACACAAATCCCCTGTGGAAGCGAGCCTGCTCGCGATAGCGGTGGGTCGGCTATGCAGCCCTCACGGCAGCAGCAGTTCGATACCCTGCTTGCGGATGCCATCAGCGGCGGCCGGTGCGAGGGCGTTGTCCATGCATCGGCGCCTATACCGAAGAGCAGCTATTGGCATGGACGGCTGATGCGGCTGCGGATGGCTATTACACACCGATGCGTTCATGACTTGGAGCAAGAGAGGCCGGTCACGGGTTCTGAAGAATCCATCATCCCTCAAACGCAAAAACGGCACCGAAGGTGCCGTTTATGTTTTCTGCAATCTACCGCTACACGATCAACCCGCCAACCCCGACTGTTGAACCAACGTCAGCAACGGCTGCGGATACACACCGAGGAAGAACGCCAGTACGGCGATGGCCAGCAGCATCACGCCGCCTGCCTTCTGTTCCCAGTGCAGCTCGGCATCGTGGCGACGCAGGTTCGGTTCCATCAGGTAGAGGGTGACCATCACGCGCAGGTAGTAGAACACGCCGATGGCGCTGCCCAGCACCAGGGAGCCGACCAGCCACCATTGGTGAGCCTCGACGCCGGTGGCGATGATGTAGAACTTGCCGATGAAGCCGGCGGTCAGCGGGATGCCGGCCAGGGACAGCATCATCACGGTCAGCACGGCGGTCAGGTACGGACGGCGCCAGAACAGGCCGCGGTATTCGTACAGGGCGTCGGCGTCGCGGCCGTTGTACGGCGAGGACATCAGGGTGATCACGCCGAAGGCGCCGAGGCTGGTGATCACGTAGGTGACCAGGTACACGCCGATGGCTTCCACGGCCAGGCCCTTGCTGGCGATCAGGGCGATCAGCAGGTAACCGAAGTGGGCGATGGACGAGTAACCCAGCAGACGCTTGAGGTTGCTCTGGGTCAGCGCCAGCAGGTTGCCGAACAGGATCGACGCAATGGCGATGATGGTCAGTACGTTGCTCAGCACACCGCTGCTGGCCACTGGCGAGATCTGGAACAGACGCACCATCACCGCGAACACCGCCACTTTCGATGCCGTAGCCAGGAACGCCGCCACCGGCGCCGGGGCGCCTTCGTAGACGTCCGGGGTCCAGAGATGGAAGGGCACCAGCGACAGCTTGAACGCCAGGCCGATCAGCATCATGCCCAGGCCCAGTTGGGCGATTGGGCTAGGCAGGCCGGTGGTCGCCAGGGCCTGGCCGATACCGACGAAGCTCAGGGTGCCGGCTTCGGCGTAGAGCAGGGCCATACCGAACAACAGGAACGCGGAACCGGCGGCCGACAGCACCATGTACTTGATGCCGGCTTCCAGGGAGCGCTTGTTGAAGAAGGCGTAGGCCACCAGGCCGTAGACCGGTACCGACAGCAGTTCCAGGCCGATGAACAGGCTGGCCAGGTGCTGCGCGCTGACCAGGACCAGGCCACCGGCGGCGGCCATCAGGATCAGCAGGTACAGTTCTTCGCGGTTACCCGGGTAACCCGAACCGCCATCGCCGAGGTAGGCGTGGGCGAGGGTGACACAGGCCAGGGTGGCGACCAGGATCAGCGCCATGTACAGGCAGGCGAAGCTGTCGATCTGTATCAGTGGGGTGACTGCCAGCGGTGCGACTTTCAAGGCCGGCAGGATCGACAACAGGGCCAGGTTCAGCCCCGCC
Organism: Pseudomonas fluorescens Q2-87; assembly: GCF_000281895.1. Lineage (NCBI taxonomy): Bacteria > Pseudomonadati > Pseudomonadota > Gammaproteobacteria > Pseudomonadales > Pseudomonadaceae > Pseudomonas > Pseudomonas fluorescens. The sequence continues at coordinate 2,052,506 of NZ_CM001558.1, forward strand.
ACCGACAGCAGGAAGGTCTGTGAGTGATTGCGCCGCCAGGCGATCGCCAGCATCACCACGATGATCGTGGCGCTGGTGATCAACAGCGGTGCAAGCGCGATAAAGTGTTGAATCGTGAATTCCATAGCGCTCTTACCGGGCCGAAGCGAGTTGAGAGAAGGCGGTGCCAAGCCACTGCTGCACGCCATGCATCGTGGCGGCAGAAGTGTCGAGGAACGGCTGCGGGGAAACGCCGAGGTAAACCAGCAGCACCGCAAGGCCGAGCACCATGATCAGTTCGCGACCATCCATGCCACGCAACACTTCGTCCGACTTGGACGGGCCGAAGTAGGCACGGTGGATCATGATCAGCGAGTAGACCGAACCGAACACCAGGCCAGAAGTAGCGATGGCAGTGATCCATGGGGCGCTGACGAACGAGCCGATCAGGATCAGGAACTCGCCGACGAAGTTGCCGGTACCCGGCAGGCCCAGGGAAGCGGCCGCGAAGAACAGGCTGATGGCCGGCAGGTAAGCGATGCGCGACCACAGGCCACCCATCTCACGCATGTCCCGGGTGTGCAGGCGTTCGTACAATTGGCCGCTGAGGATAAACAGCGCCGCCGCCGACAGACCGTGAGCCAGCATCTGGATCACCGCGCCTTGCAAGGCCAGCTGGCTGCCGGAGTAGATCCCGATCAGCACGAAACCCATGTGCGAGACGCTGGAAAACGCGATCAGGCGCTTGATGTCGGTCTGGGCGAACGCCAGGAACGCACCGTAGAAAATCCCGATCAGGCCCAGGGTCATGGCAATCGGCGCGAACTCGGCCGAGGCATTGGGGAACAGCGGCAGGGCAAAGCGCAGCAGGCCGTAGGCGGCCGTCTTCAACAGGATACCGGCCAGGTCCACGGAACCGGCGGTCGGCGCCTGGGCGTGGGCATCCGGCAACCAGGAGTGGAACGGCACCACCGGCAGCTTCACCGCAAAGGCGATGAAGAAGCCGAGCATCAGCACGTACTCGGTGGTCTTGGACATCTGCACTTTCAACAGGTCGGCGTAATTGAACGTAATCACGCCGGTGTTGTTGAAGTTGACCAGCACCAGCCCAAGGATCGCCACCAACATGATCAGGCCGGAAGCCTGGGTGAAGATGAAGAACTTGGTCGCCGCGTAGATCCGGGTTTTCTTGCCGTCCGAAGAACTGTGACCCCAGAGCGCGATGAGGAAGTACATCGGCACCAGCATCATTTCCCAGAAGAAGAAGAACATGAACAGGTCCAGCGCCAGGAACACGCCGATGACGCCGCCCAGGATCCACATCAGGTTCAGGTGGAAGAAGCCGACGTGACGCTGGATCTCTTTCCAGGAGCAGAGTACCGAGAGGATACCCAGCAGACCAGTCAGCAGGATCATCAACAGCGACAGGCCGTCGAGGGCCAGGTGAACGCTGATGCCGAAGCGCGCGATCCAGACGTGCTTGAACTCAAGCGCCCAGGTCGGATCGGCGCCAGGGGCCGGAGCAAATGAATAGTCGCCGGTCGCCCACAGCCAGAGGCCGAGCGCGAGTTCCAGGGACATGGTCAGCAGCGCAATCCAGCGCGGGAGCGTGGAGCTGGAACGCTCCGCGATCCAGCACAGCAGGCCGCCGATGAAGGGGATCAGGATTAGCCAGGGCAGAATCATGACGGGCTCGTTTCCTTTCGCAAGTTCGCAAGGTTCATATCAGACCGCTACCAGCACGATGGCGCCGATAACCAGCACGGCGCCAGCCGCCATGGAAGCCGCATACCAACGCAGTTGACCGGTCTCGGTACGGCTCAGGGCAGTGTGGCCGCCCTTGGCCATGCGCGGGATCAGGCCAATGGTCTGGTCGAGCGGGTCTTTGCGCAGAATGTGGCTGATCGCAAGGTATGGCTTGACGAACAGTTTGTCGTAGATCCAATCGAAGCCCCAGGCGGCGAACCACCAGGCCGACAGGAACCGCCCGATGCCGCTGTTGGCGATGGCCGTGACGAAACGGCGCTTGCCCAGGAACAGCAGGGCCGCCAGCAGGATACCCGCCAGGGCGATGGCACCCGAGGCGATTTCCAGGCTGTGCTTGGCTTCGCCACCGGCATGGCCGACGCTTTGCGGCAGCACATCGGCCAGCGGTGGGGTGATCATGGCGCCGACGAACGTCGACAGCACGATCAGCACCGACAGCGGCAGCCAATGGGCAATGCCATGGCCGGCGTGGGCTTCGGTCTTGGCTTCACCATGGAACGCGATGAAGATCAGGCGGAAGGTGTACAGCGAGGTCATGAACGCACCCACCAGGCCGGCGTACAGCAGGCCTTGGTTACCGCTGGCGAACGCTTCCCAGAGGATCTCGTCCTTGGAGTAGAAACCGGCAGTGACCAGTGGCAGGGCCGCGAGGGCCGCGCCGCCAACGATGAAGCTGGCGTAGGCCAACGGCAGTTTCTTCCACAGGCCGCCCATCTTGAAGATGTTCTGCTCGTGGTGGCAGGCAACGATCACCGCACCGGAGGCAAGGAACAGCAGGGCCTTGAAGAAGGCGTGGGTCATCAGGTGGAAGATCGCGCCTTCCCAGGCACCCACGCCCAGGGCCAGGAACATGTAGCCGATCTGGCTCATGGTCGAGTAGGCGAGGATACGCTTGATGTCGGTCTGGACCAGGGCGGCAAAGCCGGCCAGTACCAAGGTCACGCCACCCACGATGCCCACCAGGTGCAGGATATCCGGCGCCAGGGCGAACAGGCCGTGGGTACGGGCGATCAGGTAGACACCGGCGGTCACCATGGTCGCGGCGTGGATCAGTGCCGAGACCGGGGTAGGGCCGGCCATCGCGTCCGCGAGCCAGGTTTGCAGTGGCAGTTGCGCCGATTTACCGACAGCACCACCGAGCAGCATCAGGGTAGCCAATACGATCCAGAAGTCGCCGACCTTGAAGTGCTCCGGCGCCTTGACCAGCAGTTCCTGGATATTCAGCGTGCCCAGTTGCTGGAACAGGATGAACAGGCCGATGGCCATGAACACGTCGCCGATCCGGGTCACGATGAACGCCTTGAGCGCTGCGTTACCGTTGTTGCGGTTGCTGTAGTAGAAACCGATCAGCAGGTATGAGCACAGGCCCACGCCTTCCCACCCGAAGTACAGGAACAACAAGTTATCGCCGAGCACCAGGAACAGCATGCTGGCGATGAACAGGTTGGTGTAGGCGAAGAAGCGCGAGTAACCGGCTTCACCGCGCATGTACCAGGAGGCGAACAGGTGGATCAGGAAACCCACGCCGACCACCACGCCGAGCATGGTCACCGACAGGCCGTCCAGGTAAAGGGCGAAGTTGGGCGTGAAGCCTTCCACCGCCATCCACCGCCACAGCACCTGCACGAACACACCGCCTTCAGGCGCAGCGACGTTGAATTGCCAGATCACGTAGGCCGTGACGAGGGCAGACAGGCCGATGGAACCCACGCCAACCAGCGCCGAAAGGTTTTCCGACCAGCGTCCACGGGAGAACGACAGCAGCAGGAAACCGATGAGGGGAAATACGAAAGTCAAAAAGAGAAAGTTCATCCGCGCATCTCGCTGGCAGCGTCGATATCGAGAGTGTGGAAGCGGCGGTACAGCTGCAACAGGATCGCCAGGCCGATACTGGCCTCGGCGGCTGCCAGGCTGATCACCAGGATGAACATGATCTGTCCATCCGGCTGCGCCCAGCGAGCGCCCGCGACGATGAAGGCCAGGGCGGAGGCATTCATCATGACCTCCAGGCTCATCAGCACGAACAGAATGTTGCGGCGGACCATCAGGCCGACCAGACCGAGACAGAACAGGATGCCGGCAACCGCCAGACCATGCTCGAGAGGGATAGCAGGCATGTGATTACTCCTTCGCCTCGTTACGGCCCAAATGGAACGCCGTGACGGCTGCGGCAAGCAGCAGCATCGAGGCGAGTTCGACCACCAGCAGGTACGGACCGAACAGGCTGATGCCCACGGCCTTGGCGCCTACGGTGGTGTGGCCGATGGCCTGGCCGCTCTGGTGAGCGAACAGCACATACAGCAGTTCACCCAGCAGCAGGGCGGACAAGATCACCGGTCCGGCCCAGATGCCAGGCTTGAGCCATGAACGTTCCTGCTGGACCGCGGCCGGGCCGAGGTTGAGCATCATCACCACGAACACGAACAGCACCATGATGGCGCCGGCGTAGGCGATCACTTCCAGGGCACCGGCAAACGGCGCGCCGAGGGCGAAGAAGGTCATGGCCACGGCGATCAGCGAAATGATCAGGTAGAGCAGGGCGTGCACGGGGTTGGTGTTGGTGACCACACGAAGCGTGGACACCACCGCGATACCCGATGCGAAATAGAAAGCGAATTCCATCTTTCTTCCTTAAGGCAGCAAGCTCTTCACGTTGATCGGTTCGGCTTCGTTCTGCGCGGCGCCTTTTGGCTTACCGGCAATGGCCATACCTGCAACACGATAGAAGTTGTAATCAGGGTTTTTACCGGGACCGGAAATCAGCAGATCTTCTTTCTCGTACACCAGGTCCTGACGTTTGAACTCGGCCATTTCGAAATCCGGCGTGAGCTGGATCGCGGTGGTCGGGCACGCTTCCTCGCAGAGGCCGCAGAAAATGCAGCGCGAGAAGTTGATGCGGAAGAAGTCCGGGTACCAGCGACCATCTTCGGTTTCAGCTTTCTGCAGCGAGATGCAACCCACCGGGCAAGCCACGGCACACAGGTTGCAGGCTACGCAGCGTTCTTCGCCGTCGGGGTCGCGGGTCAGGACGATGCGGCCGCGGTAACGCGGTGCCAGGTAGACCGGCTCTTCCGGGTACTGCAGGGTGTCGCGCTTGCGAAAGCCATGACCGAAGATCATGACCAGGCTTCGCAGTTGGGTACCGGTACCCTTAACGATGTCGCCAATATATTTGAACATGGGTCAAATCCTCACTGAACCGCGGCCGCAGGCGCGTTCATCAAAACGATCGCAGCGGTCACCAGCATGTTGATCAGGGTCAGCGGCAGGCAGAATTTCCAGCTGAAGTCCATCACCTGGTCGTAGCGCGGGCGCGGGATAGAGGCGCGCAGCAGGACGAACAGCATGATGAAGAACGCGGTCTTCAGGGCGAACCAGACGAAGGACAGTTGCGGCAGAATGCCGAACGGACCGTGCCAGCCACCGAAGAACAGCGTGACCAGCAGCGCCGAGATCAGGATGATGCCGATGTACTCGCCGACGAAGAACATGCCCCATTTCATGCCGGCATATTCAATGTGGTAACCGTCGGCCAGTTCCTGCTCCGCTTCCGGCTGGTCGAAGGGGTGACGGTGAGTCACGGCCACGCCAGCGATGAAGAACGTACAGAAACCGAAGAACTGCGGAATGATGAACCACAGGTTCTGGGCCTGGTACTCGACGATGTCGCGCATGTTGAACGACCCGGCCTGGATCACGATGCCCATGAGCGCCAGGCCCATGAACACTTCGTAGGACACGGTCTGGGCCGAAGCCCGCAGGCTGCCGAGCAGGGCGAACTTGTTGTTGCTCGACCAGCCGGCGAACAGCACCGCATACACCGACAGGCCGGCCATGGCGAAGAAGAACAGCAGGCCGATGTTCAGGTCCGCCACGCCCCAGGTCGGGGTGATCGGGATGATCGCGAAGGCGATCAGCAAGGCGCTCATGGCCACGACCGGTGCCAGGGTGAAGATCACCTTGTCGGCAAACGGTGGCGTCCAGTCTTCCTTGAAGAACATCTTGATCATGTCGGCGGCGATCTGGAACATGCCGAACGGGCCGACGCGGTTCGGACCGTAGCGGTCCTGCCACCAGCCCAGCAGGCGACGTTCGACGAAGCTCAACAGTGCGCCTGCGACCACCACGGCCAGCAGGATCACGATGGCCTTGAGGACCGTCAGGATCACATCGATCACTTCAGGGGTGAACCAGCTCATTGCGCTGCCTCCTGCAGACCGTCGACGGTTTTGCCGAAAATCGCCGGTGGGATGCCCGCCAGGCCAGCCGGCAGGGCCACCAGGCCGGCGCCGAGTTCTTCATTGATGCGCAGCGGCAGGCGCAAGGTCTGGCCGGCCACGTTCAGGCTCAGCAAGGCACCATCGTTGACGCCCAGGCGGTCGGCTTCGGACTTGGCCAGCGACACGTAGGCGGCCGGGATGCGTTCTTGCACCGGTGCGGCCTTGGAAGAGTTCTCTTCGCTGCCGAACAGGTGATGGAACGGCACGACTTGCCAAGTGCCCGGTGCCGGGTTGAAGGCGCGAGGAACGCTGGCGAACCAGCTCAGGCCATCACCTTGGCTTTCGATCAGGCGCGTGCCCGGGTCGCCAGCACGCAGGTGACCACCGACTTCGTCCTGGAACTTGTTCCAGGCCTGCGGCGAGTTCCAGCCCGGCGACCAGGCGAACGGCACTTGCGAGCGCGGTTCGGCGGAGCCCGAGTAACCTTCCATGGAGAACGAGAACGCGGTGTCCTTGTCCTGGGAGGTACGGGGTTCGTGGACGCTGATGTCGGCGCGCATCGCGGTGCGACCGGAGTAGCGCAGCGGTTCGCGCGCCAGTTTCAGGCCCTTGATGCGGAACGAGGCCGATGGCGCCGCATCGACGATGCGAGCCAGTTGCGGGCTGCTCGAAGCGACGGCGGCGGTGACGTGGTCCAGTTGCGTCCAGTCGATCGGCTGGTTCAGCAGGGTGGCGCGCAGGGCGTGCAGCCAGCGCCAGCCCTCGTGGACCAGGATGCTGGCGTCCAGGTAAGTCGGATCGAATACCTGGAAGAAGCGCTGGGCGCGACCTTCCTGGCTGACCAATGTACCGTCGCCTTCGGCGAAGCTCGCCGCCGGCAGCACCAGGTGGGCGCGGTCGGTGGTGGCGGTTTTCTGGTGGTCGGCGACGATCACCACTTTCGCGGCGTTCAGGGCGGCGTCCACACGGGCTCTGTCGGTGCGGGTGTACAGGTCGTTTTCCAGCACCACGAGGGCGTCGGCACTGCCGTCGATCACCGCTTGCAGGGCGGCGTCCACCGATTCGCCACCGAGCATGGCCAGGCCGAGGCTGTTGGCTTCCGGCACGATCAGGCTGATGGAACCGTTCTTCTCGCGCAGCTTCAAGGCCTTGGCGATGTTGGCGGCGGCTTCGATCAGCGCCTTGGAACCCAGGGAGGTGCCGGCGATGATCAATGGACGCTTGGCCGCCAGCAGGGCGTCGGCAATGCGTTGGGCGAGGGCGGCTGCTTCGCTGTCCAGGCCTTCGACGGCCGGGGCGCTGGCGTCCAGGGCGTGAGCCACGGCGAAACCGATGCGCGCCAGGTCGTCAGGAGCGGCGTGGACGCATTCTTCGGCCACATCGTCGAGCTTGGTTTCGGCGAGGCTGGCGATGAACAGCGGATTCAACGCGTGCTGGCCGATGTTCTTCACGGCGGCGTCGAGCCACGGTTGGACGCGCATGGCGTCGGCCATGTCTTCGGCCTTGCCCTTGACCGACTGGCGCAGGGCCAGGGCCATGCGGGCGGCGGTCTGGGTCAGGTCTTCGCCAAGGACGAACACGGCGTCGTGGTCTTCGATGTCGCGCATCGTCGGCACGGGCAGTGGGCTGTCCTTGAGCACTTGCAGCACCAGGCGGATGCGTTCCAGCTCGCCGGCTTCGATGCCACTGTAGAAGTGCTCGGCGCCGACCAGTTCACGCAGGGCGTAGTTGCTTTCCAGGCTGGCCCGTGGCGAACCGATGCCGACGATGTTGCGGCCGCGCAGCAGCTCGGCAGCCTTGTCCAGCGCTTCGTCCAGGCTCAGCTTGGCGCCGTTGGCCAGCAACGGTTGGCGTGGACGATCGGTGCGGTTGACGTAGCCATAGCCAAAACGGCCACGGTCACACAGGAAGTACTGGTTCACCGAACCGTTGAAGCGGTTTTCGATGCGACGCAGTTCACCGTAGCGCTCACCCGGGGAGATGTTGCAACCGCTGGAGCAGCCATGGCAGATGCTCGGCGAGAACTGCATGTCCCACTTGCGGTTGTAGCGCTCGGAGTGGGTCTTGTCGGTGAACACACCGGTCGGGCAGACCTCGGTGAGGTTGCCGGAAAACTCGCTTTCCAGGGTGCCGTCTTCAACGCGACCGAAGTACACGTTGTCGTGGGCACCGAACACACCCAGGTCGGTGCCGCCGGCGTAGTCCTTGTAGAAACGCACGCAACGGTAGCAGGCGATGCAGCGGTTCATCTCGTGGGAGATGAACGGACCGAGGTCCTGGTTCTGGTGGGTGCGCTTGGTGAAGCGATAACGGCGCTCGTTGTGGCCGGTCATCACCGTCATGTCTTGCAGGTGGCAGTGACCACCTTCCTCACAGACCGGGCAGTCGTGGGGGTGGTTGGTCATCAGCCATTCGACGACGCTGGCGCGAAACACTTTCGCTTCTTCGTCGTCGATGGAGATCCAGCTGCCGTCGGTGGCGGGGGTCATGCAGGACATGACGATCCGACCACGCTTGTCATTTTCGTCGGTGTACTGCTTGACCGCGCACTGGCGGCAAGCGCCAACGCTGCCAAGGGCGGGGTGCCAGCAGAAATAAGGAATGTCGAGGCCCAGCGACAGACATGCCTGTAACAGGTTGTCTGCGCCATCGACTTCGAGCTCTTTGCCGTCTACGTGGATAGTGGCCATGGTTCAAAGTTCTTCGTTGGCCCGGTGTCAGCGGGCGTGGCTAATGGAATCTTGTTATTCGTCCGAATCCAAACAGCCTCGGTGAAAAGGCGTCATCGGACGAAAGGCGAAGGGCACGGGCCCTTCGCCTTGTTAAGCGTCGTTACGCGCCGACCATGGTCGGCGTGACCACCTGATTGAGATCCCCGGCGCGCGTTGGCGCGATGCCGGCCTCGAATTCAGGGCGGAAATATTTGATCGCGCTGCCCAGCGGTTCCACGGCACCCGGTGCGTGAGCACAGAAGGTCTTGCCTGGACCGAGGAAGCCCACCAGGCCCAGCAGGGTCTCGATGTCCCCGGCCTGGCCTTCGCCGTTTTCAATGGCCCGCAGCAGCTTGACGCTCCAGGGCAGGCCATCGCGGCAAGGGGTGCAGAAACCGCACGACTCACGGGAGAAGAACTCTTCCATGTTGCGCAGCAGGGACACCATGTTGACGCTATCGTCCACCGCCATCGCCAGGCCGGTGCCCATGCGGGTGCCCACCTTGGCGATGCCGCCGGCATACATTTGTGCGTCCAGGTGCTCCGGCAGGAGGAAACCGGTACCGGCGCCGCCAGGCTGCCAGCACTTGAGCGTGTAGCCGTCGCGCATGCCACCGGCATAGTCTTCGAACAGCTCACGACCGGTGATGCCGAACGGCAGCTCCCACAGGCCAGGATTCTTGACCTTGCCGGAGAAGCCCATGAGCTTGGTGCCCATGTCTTCGCTGCCGTCGCGGGCCAGGGATTTGTACCAGTCGACGCCGTCGGCAATGATCGCCGGCACGTTGCACAGGGTCTCGACGTTGTTCACGCAGGTCGGTTTGCCCCACACGCCCACGGCGGCAGGGAAGGGCGGCTTGGAGCGCGGGTTGGCGCGGCGGCCTTCGAGGGAGTTGATCAGCGCGGTTTCTTCACCGCAGATGTAGCGCCCGGCGCCGGTGTGGACGAACAGTTCGAAATCGAAGCCGCTGCCCAGGATGTTCTTGCCCAACAGGCCGGCGGCCTTGGCTTCTTCCACGGCACGGTTCAGGTGCTTGGCGGCGGTGGTGTATTCGCCACGCAGGAAGATGTAGCCCCGGTAGGTCTTCAGCGCACGGGCGCTGATCAGCATGCCTTCGATCAGCAGATGGGGCAGTTGCTCCATCAGCATGCGGTCTTTCCAGGTGTTGGGTTCCATTTCATCCGCGTTGCACAGCAGGTAGCGGATGTTGATGGATTCGTCCTTGGGCATCAGGCCCCACTTCACGCCAGTGGGGAAGCCCGCGCCGCCACGGCCTTTAAGGCCGGAGTCTTTCACGGTCTGGACGATGTCGTCCTGGGCCATGTCGATGAACGCTTTGCGCGCGGCGGCGTAACCGTTCTTGGCCTGGTATTCGTCCAGCCACACCGCTTCGCCGTCGTCACGCAGACGCCAGGTCAGGGGATGGGTTTCGGCCGAGCGCTGGATGCGGTTGGCGGGCCCGAAGGAAGTCAGGGTCATACGTAGCCCTCCAGCAGTTTGGCGACGCCATCTGGCTTGACGTCACCGAAGGTGTCGTCGTCGATCATCAGCGCCGGTGCCTTGTCGCAGTTGCCCAGGCAGCACACCGGCAGCAGCGTGAAACGGCCGTCGGCGGTGGTCTGGCCCAGGCCGATGCCCAGCTTGCCCTGGATTTCGCTGACCACCGATTCATGGCCGCCGATGTAGCAAACCATGCTGTCGCAGACGCGAATGATGTGCCGGCCCACAGGCTGGCGGAAAATCTGGCTATAGAAGGTGGCGACGCCTTCTACGTCGCTGGCCGGGATGCCGAGGATCTCGCCGATGGCGTAGAGCGCGCCATCGGGCACCCAGCCACGTTCCTTCTGAACGATTTTCAGGGCTTCGATCGACGCCGCGCGCGGGTCTTCGTAGTGATGCAGCTCGTGCTCGATGGCCGAGCGCTCGGTTTCGCTCAGGGCGAAACGGTCTGTCTGGATAAGCGTGCTGTTCATGCTTAGCGGTCCACGTCGGCCATAACGAAATCGATACTACCCAGGTACGCGATCAAGTCCGCGACCATGCTGCCTTTGATCACCGAAGGGATCTGCTGCAGGTGCGGGTAGCTTGGGGTGCGAATCCGGGTGCGGTAGCTCATGGTGCCGCCGTCGCTCGTCAGGTAATAACTGTTGATGCCCTTGGTCGCTTCGATCATCTGGAAGGATTCGTTGGCCGGCATGACCGGGCCCCACGAAACTTGCAGGAAGTGCGTGATCAAGGTCTCGATGTGTTGCAGCGTGCGCTCTTTGGGCGGCGGCGTGGTCAGCGGGTGATCCGCCTTGTACGGGCCTTCCGGCATGTTGCGCATGCACTGGTCGATGATCTTGATGCTCTGGCGCATTTCCTCGACGCGAACCATGCAGCGGTCGTAGGCATCGCCGTTGACCGCCAGCGGGACTTCGAATTCGAAGTTTTCATAACCGGAGTAAGGGCGTGCCTTGCGCAGGTCGAAGTCGCAACCGGTGGAACGCAGGCCGGCACCGGTGACGCCCCATTCCAGGGCTTCCTTGGTGTTGTAGGCGGCGACCCCGATGGTACGACCCTTGAGGATGCTGTTCTGCAGGGCGGCCTTGGTGTATTCGTCCAGGCGCTTGGGCATCCACTCGACGAAGTCCTTGACCAGCTTCTCCCAACCACGGGGCAGGTCGTGGGCAACGCCACCGATGCGGTACCAGGCCGGATGCAGACGGAAACCGGTGATGGCTTCGATCACCGTGTAGGCCTTCTGGCGGTCGGTGAAGGTGAAGAACACCGGGGTCATGGCGCCGACGTCCTGGATGTAGGTGCCCAGGAACAGCAAGTGGCTGGTGATACGGAAGAACTCGGCCATCATGATGCGAATGACGTCGACCTTCTCCGGCACCTTGATCCCGGCCAGTTTCTCGACCGAAAGCACGTACGGCAGGTTGTTCATCACCCCGCCGAGGTAATCGATGCGGTCGGTATAAGGGATGTAGCTGTGCCAGGACTGGCGCTCGCCCATCTTCTCGGCACCACGGTGGTGGTAGCCGATGTCCGGGACGCAATCGACAATCTCTTCGCCATCGAGCTGCAGGATGATGCGGAAGGCACCGTGGGCCGAAGGGTGGTTCGGGCCCAGGTTGAGGAACATGTAGTCCTCGTTCGCGCCCGAACGCTTCATGCCCCAGTCTTCAGGCTTGAAGCGCGCGGCTTCCTCCTCAAGTTGCTGCTTGGCCAGGGACAGGCTGAACGGGTCGAACTCGGTGGCACGGGCCGGGAAGTCCTTGCGCAGCGGGTGACCTTCCCAGGTCGGCGGCATCATGATGCGGGTCAGGTGCGGGTGGCCGGGGAAGTCGATCCCGAACATGTCCCACACTTCGCGTTCGTACCAGTTGGCGTTCGGCCAGATACCGGTCACGGTCGGCATGCTCAGGTCGCTCTCGGATAAAGCGACCTTGATCATTACGTCACTATTACGCTCGATCGACAGCAGGTGATAGAACACGGTGAAGTCGACGCCGTCGGGCAGCCCTTGGCGCTTGGTGCGCAGGCGCTCGTCCACGCCGTGCAGGTCATAGAGCATGACGTACGGCTTGGGCAGGTTGCGCAGGAAGGTCAGGACTTCGACGAGTTTGGCGCGGGCAACCCAAAGCACCGGCATGCCGGTGCGGGTCGGCTGGGCGGTGAACGCCTCGGGGCCAAAACGGTTGTTCAGTTCGACGACCACATCCTGGTCGTCTGCCTTGTAAGGCGGGATGTACAGAGCACTGCCTGTAGTCATGGTTATTTATCGCTTTCGGTCAACGTAAAGAATGAAGCCAGGTTCTCGTTTCTATGGAAGGAACAGAGCTGGATCAGACTTCGTCGGGGCTGCGCAGGTTGGTGACTGCGATACGCTGTTCGCGGCGCTGTTCCTTTTGCGATGGCATCTCGGCGCGATAGACGCCTTGATCACCAACGACCCAGGACAGTGGGCGACGCTCCTGGCCAATCGACTCTTGCAACAGCATCAAGCCTTGCAGGAACGCTTCAGGGCGAGGCGGGCAGCCGGGCACGTAGACGTCCACGGGCAGGAACTTGTCCACCCCTTGAACGACGGAATAGATGTCGTACATGCCACCGGAGTTGGCGCACGAACCCATGGAGATAACCCACTTCGGCTCGAGCATTTGCTCGTAGAGACGCTGGATGATCGGCGCCATCTTGATGAAGCAGGTACCGGCGATAACCATGAAGTCCGCCTGGCGTGGCGATGCCCGGATCACCTCGGCGCCAAAGCGCGCGATGTCGTGGGGCGCCGTGAAGGCGGTGGTCATTTCCACGTAGCAGCACGAAAGGCCGAAGTTGTACGGCCACAGGGAGTTCTTGCGACCCCAGTTGACCGTGCTGTTCAGCACGTCTTCGAGCTTGCCCATGAAGATGTTTTTGTGGACTTGATCTTCTAACGGATCAGCGACGGTTTCCCGCTCGCCGATCGGATACTGCTCGTTAGGAGCATCGGGGTCGATCCTGGTGAGATTGTATTGCATTGCCAAAGCCTCATTGTTTCAGCTTCGCTTGCCGCTTGCGCCGAGCTTCCGGAGCCCAATCAAGTGCCCCCACCCGGTAAAGGTAGACAAGACCTGCCAACAGAATTGCTATGAAAACGAGAGCTTCGACGAATCCGGTCCAGCCGCTTTCGCGGACGGACACAGACCATGCAAAGAGAAAGAGGGCTTCGATATCGAAGATCACGAAGAGCATCGCGACCAGATAGAATTTGGCTGAGAGCCGCAAGCGGGCGCCACCGGTAGGTAGCATGCCGGACTCGAACGGTTCGTTTTTGCTGCGGCCCCAGGCTCGTGACCCAAGGAGGCTCGACACACCGAGCATGAAGGCACACAGGCCGACGACGCCCAGAAGGAAAATGGCAAAGCCCCAGTTGTGGGCCATGAGTCCTGTCGCTTCGGGCATGCTGGAAATCCTTAACAGAGAGCAAAGGTCTCTGAGCTTGAAAAGAAATAACGCAGTGACGATATGTCGCAGCAATCAATCGCGGTGATTTTATGGCTAAACACCGGGCAAGTAAAATTCCTATAGCGAAATTATTTATTGGAATAAGGACATAGCACACCTCCGGAGCCCCGCGACCCCGGCCTGGCGGGCATTGGCGGTGGATTCATCAATAATATTTCGCTTCGAATGTAACAATGGCCACGCCTTTCAAATGATAATTATTATTGTTTGGGTGGGCTTTCGCCTGGAACCTTCAAGTAATGACTGAGAACTTGTCTTACATGGCCGCTACTGAACTCGTCGGCGCCGGCCGTTTTACTCTTTTTCTGACTGCCCGATACTGCGTTCGATCAATTTTTTTATCAGTTTGCTGATCCTTGTGGGAGCGGGCTTGCTCGCGAAGAGGGGGGGTCAGAAACGCACCTGTCAGCTGACACACCGTTTTCGCGAGCAAGCCCGCTCCCACAGGGTAATGCTGTGCACTTAAGGCAATCGACAAAACCCGTGGCGAGGGAGCTTGCTCCCGCTGGGCCGCGAAGCGGCCCCAAAACCTGCCAGATGCGGAGCATCAGACACGCCGCACCCGCCGGTTTACGACTGCTTCGCAGCCGAGCGGGAGCAATCTCTGGCCACAGGTCCATCATCTTTCTTAAATGACCAGCATTAGCTCCCACAGAGGGGTGTGTTGTCTGTCAAAGCGTAGGCGAAAAAAAGCCCCGAACCAGTCGGGGCGTCAGATCGTCGGCTTTGCGGTTAGCTTTTATTCGGTCCGCAAGGGCCGTTTGCGTCGTGGATCAGTGGAACTGTTCTTCTTCGGTCGAACCGGTCAGTGCAGTCACCGACGAGGTGCCGCCCTGGATTACGGTGGTCATGTCGTCGAAGTAGCCGGTGCCCACTTCCTGCTGGTGAGCCACGAAGGTGTAACCCTTGGCGGCGTCGGCGAATTCCTGCTCTTGCAGCTTCACGTAGGCGGTCATGTCGTTGCGGGCGTAGTCGTGCGCCAGGTTGAACATGCTGTGCCACATGTTGTGAATGCCAGCCAGGGTGATGAACTGGTGCTTGTAGCCCATGGCGGACAGTTCGCGCTGGAACTTGGCGATGGTCGCGTCGTCCAGGTTTTTCTTCCAGTTGAAGGAAGGTGAGCAGTTGTACGACAGCAGTTGGTCCGGGTATTCCTTCTTGATCGCTTCGGCAAAGCGACGGGCTTCGTCCAGGTCCGGCTTGGCGGTTTCGCACCAGATCAGGTCGGCGTACGGCGCGTAGGCCAGGCCGCGAGCGATGGCCTGGTCGAGACCGGCGCGCACCTTGTAGAAGCCTTCCTGGGTGCGGGTGCCCGTCACGAATGGCTGGTCGTACGGGTCGCAGTCGGAGGTCAGCAGGTCAGCGGCGTTGGCGTCGGTACGGGCCAGGATGATGGTCGGAACGCCGGCAACGTCCGCGGCCAGACGGGCAGCGGTCAGTTTTTGCACGGCTTCCTGGGTTGGAACCAGTACCTTGCCGCCCATGTGGCCGCACTTCTTCACCGAAGCCAGCTGGTCTTCGAAGTGAACGCCGGCGGCGCCTGCTTCGATCATGCTTTTCATCAGTTCGTAGGCGTTCAACACGCCGCCGAAACCGGCTTCAGCGTCAGCCACGATCGGCGCGAAGTAGTCGATGTAGCCTTCGTCGCCCGGGTTCTTGCCGGCTTTCCACTGGATCTGGTCGGCACGACGGAACGAGTTGTTGATGCGCTTGACCACGGTTGGAACCGAATCCACCGGGTACAGCGATTGGTCGGGGTACATCGATTCGGCGGAGTTGTTGTCCGCAGCCACTTGCCAGCCCGACAGGTAGATCGCCTGGATACCCGCCTTGACTTGTTGCACGGCCTGGCCGCCGGTCAGGGCGCCCATGCAGTTGACGAAATCTTTCTCGGGGCGGAAGGATGGCTTGGCGCCCTGGGTCACCAGGTTCCACAGCTTCTCGGCGCCCTGTTTCGCAAAGGTGTGCTCAGGTTGAACCGAGCCACGCAGACGGACGACGTCAGCAGCGGAGTAGTTGCGCTTCACGCCTTTCCAGCGCGGGTTTTCAGCCCAGTCTTTTTCAAGGGCTGCAATTTGCTGTTCGCGTGTCAGTGCCATGGAGATAAACCTCGTCGCATAGGTCTGGGGTGGAAAATTCCTTGCTCCTGCCGACTGCCATCAAAGGCGGGTAAGGCGGCTCGCTGGCCAGGGGCCGGGCGCACAAGTCGGTTGAGGCGAGGAGGCGACGGGATGAACGATGGGCTCGAGGGGAAAGTGAGCAGGTAGAGGCGAACTGCGGGCGCATTCGGGCGTCGTGGGCCTTCATACGAACTCAGAGTGATGCCGGGTTACCTAGTTACGCTTCCGTCCCTCGGGACAACTTCGTTCCAGTCGCAACCTCGTCAAACACACCTTGTGGGCGGTACAGACACGAATCGGCTCGCAGGGTAGTTGCAAGCGTCGACCCGAAGGCCCTTGCCAGGGCCCCTGATTAGCGGGAGCGAGGCCATCATGCCTTCGGTTTTTTGCCTCGTCAAACGTTTTGTAGTGCTTTTTTTATGGCACTACATCTTTGGTCTAATACGACTCATCAGTCAGTTTTTGGTGCTTCAGTTCAGGGTGTCGACCTTGACCCGTAAAATCATGTCGTCCCGGCCTTGGGTCGAGTAGCTGCGGGTCAGACCCTGTTTGTCGGCCTGGTTCTGCCGATTCACGCCGGCCAGGGTGATCCATTCTCCCAGGCGCCCGCTGACCGTTGTGTCGGTACTCTGGACGTTCACTACATCGGGACGTTCCTGGCTCATGCGGTCACGGTTGGTACTGATGCTCAGATGAACGGTCTCGCCGGTGACGCTGGCGGTGACATAGAAACCCTGGGTGACGTTGCGGTATTCAGTCTGGCTTTGCATGCGGCCGTAGTTGTCAGTCTGATTGCTGGTGAATGGCACGCTTTGGCCGACCTGGATCAGTGCGGGCTGGCCTTCACTGGCTTGTACCTGCTGCACGCCGCCCTCACGGCTGACGGTGCTGCGGTTGATGATGCGGGTCTGGCTGGGGGCGGCGCCGTTGATCGAGTAGCCCTGGTCGCCTTGCAGGTTGTTTTCGTTGGTGTCGACGGTGATCAACAAGCGCTTGGGGGCGGTGTCCAGTTGGGCGAGGAACTGCCTCAGCTCTTCGATCTTGCCGGGCTCGGCATTGACGATCAGTTGGTTGCCGTAGGCGCTGACCTGGCCGTCCTTGCCGATGAAGTTCTGCGCCACCGGCAGCAGGTCTGCGCTGGTGCGGTAGTTCAGTGGCACGACTTGCGTGTCGGCCATGACCGCCAGGCTGCAGCCGAGCAGCAGGGTGGTCAGCAGGGTGCGTAAGGACATGTCCATTTCTCCGCGAGACAAAGGCTTGATATTGCCAGTTTGTCGGCCCCGGTTGGGGCAAGTTGAATGGTAGACGGCAAAACGCCCCGGCATCGAAGGATGGCGGGGCGTTCTGGTGTGCTGCGCAGTTGTGGCGAGGGAGCTTGCTCCCGTTGGGTCGCGAAGCGGCCCCAAAATAGAAGGGCCGCTACGCAGCCCAGCGGGAGCAAGCTCCCTCGCCACAGGATATTGCGTTGCTGCTTCCGGCGGGCGTCAGGCCGAATGCCGCACCATGTCCACGTGAGGAATCCCGGCTTCCAGGAATTCCTCGCTGACCACCGCAAAGCCCAGCCGCTCATAGAACGGCGTGGCATGCACCTGGGCGCTGAGCATCTGCTGCTTGAGCCCGCGTTTCTCGGCTTCGGTAATCACGGCGTGCATCAGCGCGTCGCCCACCTTCAGCCCGCGCCAGTCCTTGAGGACCGAGACGCGACCGACATGGCCATCGGTCAGCAGGCGCGCGGTGCCGATGGGAAAGTCACCCTCGAACGCCAGGAAGTGCACGGCCCCCTGGTCGTCGGCATCCCATTCCAGCTCGGGCGGGACGGACTGTTCGGCAATGAACACGGTCTCACGAATGCGCCGGATCTCGGCGTTATCCTTTTGCCAGTCTGCGACACGAACGTGGATTTTATTCATCGGCGAACCCCAGGCTGCCTTGCTTGACCAGCTCGCAGATCAGGCCGCGACCGTCTTCATCGGCCAGCCATGGGCCGAGGTTCTCGATGTGCAGGGCGTCGGCGGCGCAGATCATTTTCAACAGCTCGCGCAGCTTGCCCGGCAGGTAGCGGCTCTGGCCGCTGGCGAACAGCAGCAGGTCATCATCGACTTCCGACCAGGCCAGGCGGGCACTCGGGTTGCGGATGATCACCGCGCCTTGCTCCAAGCCGGCCAGCAGATCGTCTTCTTCCAGCTCTGGGCCCACTACCAGTTCCGGGTAGCGCGGTTCGGTCATGAACTGGCCGAACCAGGTCAGCAGCAAGCGCTCGTCGCTCATGTGCTCGGCCAGCAAACCCTTGAGGCGGTCGAGGGCGTCGTGCTGGATCTGGTGCGGGTCGGCGACCGGGCGGGCGTCGGCGTCGGTGTAGCGTTCTTCGTCCGGCAGGAACTGGCTGAGGAAGTCGGTGAAGTGGGTCAGCACTTCGGCGGCGCTCGGTGCGCGGAAGCCCACCGAGTAAGTCATGCAGTCATCCACGGCCACGCCGCAATGGGCCAGGCGCGGCGGCAGGTAGAGCATGTCGCCCGGTTCCAGGGTCCACTCGTCGGTGGCCTCGAAGTCGGCGAGGATGCGCAGGTCGGCGTGCTCCAGCAGCGGGCTTTCGGAGTTGCACATCTGGCCGATTTTCCAGTTGCGCTTGCCATGGCCCTGCAGCAGGAACACGTCGTAGTTATCGAAATGCGGACCCACGCTGCCACCCGGGGCGGCGAAGCTGATCATCACATCGTCGATGCGCCAGCTCGGCAGGAAGCGGAAGTGCTCCAGCAGTTCGCTGACTTCCGGCACGAATTGATCGACAGCCTGCACCAGCAGTGTCCACTCGCGCTCCGGCAGCTTGCTGAATTCGTCTTCGGCGAACGGGCCGCGACGCAATTCCCAAGGGCGTTCGCCGTGTTCGATCACCAGGCGCGACTCGACTTCTTCTTCCAGGGCCAGGCCAGCCAGTTCATCGGCGTCGATCGGGCTTTCGAAGTCAGGAATCGCCTGACGGATCAGCAATGGTTTTTTCTGCCAGTAGTCGCGCAGGAACTCCCGTGCCGTGATGCCGCCCAGAAGTTGCAGTGGAATGTCAGGATTCATGTGTAACCTATTGAAAAAATATACTTTTCAGACGCGAATAAAAACGCCCGGCGCGGCCGGGCGTCTCAAAGGTAAAAGCCGTGGATCAGATGCGCTTGGCTTGTGCCGCTGCGTTGCCGATGTAGCTGGCCGGCGTAAGCTTCTTCAGCTCTTCGCGGGCTTGGGCCGGCATGTCCAGGCCATCGATGAAAGTCTGCAACGCTTCAGGGCTGATGCCCTTGCCACGGGTCAGTTCTTTCAGCTTTTCATACGGGTTTTCGATGTTGTAGCGACGCATCACGGTCTGGATCGGCTCAGCCAGGACTTCCCAGCAGGCGTCCAGGTCGGCGGCGATTTTCTGCTCGTTCAGTTCCAGCTTGCTGATGCCCTTGAGGCTGGCTTCGTAGGCAATGACGCTGTGGGCAAAACCGACGCCCAGGTTGCGCAGCACGGTGGAGTCGGTCAAGTCGCGCTGCCAGCGGGAGATCGGCAGTTTGCTCGCCAGGTGCTGGAACAATGCGTTGGCGATGCCCAGGTTGCCTTCGGAGTTTTCGAAGTCGATCGGGTTGACCTTGTGCGGCATGGTCGACGAACCGATTTCGCCGGCGATGGTGCGCTGCTTGAAGTAACCCAGGGAAATGTAGCCCCAGATGTCGCGGTCGAAGTCGATCAGGATGGTGTTGAAGCGCGCGATCGCATCGAACAGCTCGGCAATGTAGTCGTGGGGTTCGATCTGAGTGGTGTACGGGTTGAAGCTCAGGCCCAGCTCGTCTTCGATGAAGGCGCGGGCGTTGGCTTCCCAGTCGATGTCCGGGTAGGCCGACAGGTGGGCGTTGTAGTTGCCCACTGCGCCGTTGATCTTGCCCAACAGTGGCACGGCGGCGACTTGGGCGATCTGGCGCTCCAGGCGGTAGACCACGTTCGCCAGTTCCTTGCCCAGGGTGGTCGGCGAAGCCGGCTGGCCGTGGGTGCGCGACAGCATCGGGACGTCGGCGAAGCGGATCGCCAGTTCACGGATGGCCTGCGCGGTCTGGCGCATCAGCGGCAGCATCACCTCATCACGGCCTTCGCGCAGCATCAGCGCGTGGGACAGGTTGTTGATGTCCTCGCTGGTGCAGGCAAAGTGGATGAACTCGCTGACGTTGGCCAGTTCCGGCAGCTTGGCCGCCTGCTCCTTGAGCAGGTATTCGATGGCCTTGACGTCGTGGTTTGTGGTGCGCTCGATCTCTTTCACACGCTCGGCGTGCTCCAGCGCAAAATTGTCCGCCAGGGTGTTCAGTACCGCGTTGGCTTCGGCGGAAAACGCCGGCACTTCGCTGATACCAGGGTGGGCGGCCAGGCGCTGGAGCCAGCGCACTTCAACCAGGACGCGGGCACGGATCAGGCCGTACTCGCTGAAAATCGGGCGCAGGGCCTGGGTTTTGCCGGCGTAGCGGCCGTCAACAGGGGAAACCGCAGTGAGCGAAGAGAGCTGCATGGGGTGTTCTCGGACAGTCGGGCAACGAAATGGGGCGCGTATCATACATGAAATCCATCGCCGGTCCGTCGCCAACTGACCGGCGTATTACGCGTAACGAGATAAAGCTGTCATGTGGCGAGGGAGCTTGCTCCCGCTGGGCTGCAAAACAGCCCTCAAAAATCCACAAAAAAACCGGTCGAGGCGATTTATTCGCTGCGCATCAACGGGTAAAGCTCCTTGAGCAATTTGCGCCGGCTGATCACCAGTTGCCAGCGATGACCACCCAGTTGCCGCCACAGGCGTGCCGAGCGAATCCCGGCCAGCAACAGCGCGCGAATTTTCGAGGCATTGCTCGGCTGCTGCAGGTTGCGCATGTCGCCATGCACCTGGATGCGTTGGCGCAAGGTGCTCAGGGTGTCCTGGTACAGCGCGCCGCAGGCGGCAATGACGTTTTCGTGAGACGGGCCGAAGTGCTCGACCTGGGACTGGATCTGCGGCAAGCGTTTGCCGATGGTGTCCAGCAGGTCGTCGCGCTTGGCCAACTGGCGCTCCAGGCCCAGCATCGACAGGGCGTAGCGCAGCGGTTCGCGTTGCAGGGCGCTGGGATCGCGCTCCAAGGCGCCGACCAGCGCGCGGTAACCCTCGCGCAGGTTTAGGTCATCGCCGCCGTATACCTCCAGGGTGTCCTTGGGGTCGCGAACCAGCAGGCTGCCGAGCATGCAGCCCACGCCCGCTTCGGTGGCCTGGCCGGTCTTGGCAATCCTGTCCACCAGCACGGCGGCGAGAAACACACCGCCCAATGCCGTCAGCTGTTCCTGGATAGGCGTCATGCCTTGCTGCTCCAGGGCTCGGCGACTTCGATCACGCCGCCGCCCAGGCAGATTTCGCCGTCATAGAACACGACGGACTGGCCGGGCGTGACCGCCCGTTGCGGGTCGTCGAACGTAGCGCGATAGCCCGTGGCGGTTTTTTCCAGCGTGCATGGCTGGTCGCTCTGGCGATAGCGGACCTTGGCCGTCAGGCGACGCGGTTCGCTCAGATCGACCGGGTTGACCCAATAGATGTCGGAGGCGAGCAGGGCGCGGGAAAACAACCAAGGATGGTCGTTGCCTTGGCCGACGATCAGCTCGTTGTGCTCCAGGTCCTTGATCAGCACGTACCACGGCTCTTCACCGGCGTCCTTCAGCCCGCCGATGCCCAGGCCCTGGCGCTGGCCGATGGTGTGGTACATCAGGCCATGGTGGCGGCCGATGACCTCGCCTTCGGTGGTCTTGATCTCGCCTGGCTGGGCCGGCAGGTATTGCTTGAGGAAGTCGCTGAAGCGGCGCTCGCCAATGAAGCAGATGCCGGTGGAGTCTTTCTTCTTGGCGGTGGCGAGCTCGTGTTTTTCGGCAATCGCACGCACTTCAGGCTTTTCCAGCTCGCCTACCGGGAACAGGGTCTTGGCGATCTGTTCGCCGCCGACGGCATGCAGGAAGTAGCTCTGGTCCTTGTTCGGGTCCAGGCCCTTGAGCAGCTCGGTGCGCCCATCGATGTCACGGCGGCGCACGTAGTGGCCGGTGGCGATCAGGTCGGCACCCAGCATCATGGCGTAGTCGAGGAACGCCTTGAACTTGATCTCGCGGTTGCAGAGGATGTCAGGGTTCGGCGTGCGACCGGCCTTGTATTCGGCCAGGAAGTGCTCGAACACGTTGTCCCAGTACTCGGCGGCGAAGTTGGCGGTGTGCAGTTTGATGCCGATCTTGTCGCACACGGCCTGGGCGTCCGCGAGGTCGTCCATGGCGGTGCAGTATTCGGTTCCGTCGTCTTCTTCCCAGTTCTTCATGAACAGGCCTTCCACCTCATAACCCTGCTCGATCAGCAGAAGGGCGGAAACGGAAGAGTCCACGCCGCCGGACATGCCGACAATGACGCGCTTCTTGGATGTGTCAGAAGGGGCTGGATCACGCATGGGAATTTATGAGTGTCTTGAAAAAGGACGCGATTCTATCAGGCCCGGGCGCGCAAGGCTAAAGAGAAGGACGGATCAGCGCCAGGCTGTGGCGATGGCCGGCCAGGTAATCGTCGATGCAGCGGATGATCAGCTCGCTGCGCCAATGATCGCGCTGTCCGAGCAGTTCGTCGTGACTTAGCCACTTGGCGCCGAGAATGCCGTCGTCCAGTTGATAGTCGGGGCGATGGTTCAAGGCCTTGGCGGCAAAACACACGCGCTGGTAGGTGACGCCATTACTGGGGGCGGTGTACAGGTAGATGCCCACCACGTCCGTGGGTTCGACGTCCCAGCCGGTTTCTTCCAGGGTTTCGCGCACGGCCGCTTCGATCAGTGTTTCGTCAGGGTCCAGGTGGCCGGCAGGCTGGTTGAGCACCGCGCGTCCGCCCTTGGACTCTTCCACCATGAGGAAGCGGCCGTTGTCTTCGACGATGGTGGCGACGGTGATGTGGGGTTGCCAGTTCATGGGAGTCCTTATCTTGAAATTGGAATGCAGGCCGCTGTGGGCAGAGCTTGCTCGCAATAGCAACGGGTTACTCGATATTAAACGAATGATGAATCGCCGTCCCGAGCAAACTCCCATGCAGGTGATTGAGTCCTCCTGTCAGTGACCTGAATGTTGAGTTCAATTGCCCTTCTGGGCGCTAAGCAAGGTATGGCTATTCCTACAGAGCGATGCATATCGCATTCGGATAGTATTTGTCGAGGTAAGGAAAGTCTCGTAGGTCACAAAGTTTGCCTGTGCCTGCAAATGATCTGATTGTAATGGTTACCTGTTTTTTTGAAGTGTCGTGGTCAAATTCGATGATGGCAGTTGCGTCCGAAAACCCATCTTCTATCGTCAGGGTCGTTACGCCAGGTGGATAGCTTTTGTCCGGTGTCAGGTAGAAGTCGGTAGACATCGTCCCAACGAGCTTGTTAATTTTTTGTATTTCTCCTGGTGGGTATTCTTGGTATACGTCGCAGCCTGAAAGATAGAGCGTGACGTTACCTAGAAAAGAAAATCTGTCCGTGGGGTTGATAACGACTTGTAGGGCCTTTTTTTTCGGGGCAGGAAGCACGGGGCTGGTTGAAGGATGTTTGACGGCCTGGTCGTTGATTTGGATCGCGAGCCATTCGACCTTGTCTGACTGTTGGTCGAATTTTTTACCGGGTCTGTGCATTTCAAGTTGAATTAACCCTGGAAAGTCCTCGAAGACAATAGAGGGAGCCCTGACGCTTGCGCCGGGTGAGTTGGTTGAATAGATAACTTGATTTCCGAATTTGTTTAAATTGAATGTGTAGGTGGTGTCTGGGCTTGTAAAGGTTAGTTGTTGTGTGGTGGGGATGTAGTTATATATCTGTCCATGGCGATTGGGGCGGATGTCTGTAGAGCAGCGTAGGGCGTAATGGTCGGGAAATTCCTCTATTTTAGGGTATTCAAAAGGCTCATCAAGGCCCTCTCTCCTGAATAGGGTGGGAGAGCCTCGCAGTGGTTGGAGGTCTAAATTCCCAATGGTGAAGGGTATTTGAGCGTTCATAATGACTTGCGCAGTCTTTTTCACGGTGTATTTCCTCAGTCTATGAGTCAGGTAGTGAGTTTTAAGTGCGTGTTTTTCGCTGAAAACTCAAACTATCTAGGAAGGACTGCTATCGCTACGTAGCCGATGTAAGCAATCCGGTTTCGCTCACTTGAGGTCGATACACCTGCAGGCAATCAGAATGACGCCTGATCTGACTCTCTCTCGTTCTCTTGCCGAGACATCTCGCATCCAGCAAGCGTTGAAGAGGCATGTTCGGGGCACGCCGTGGCTTCCAACGCTCATGGTTTACTTCATGCGCCTTCAGTGAAGAGGGCGTACTTAGAACGATGTCGTTAAGCCTAGGTTTTGTCTTGATTCTGTCAAGCAGGTTTCTTGGTCCGGACTTAAGATGCCGCACATAAAAAATGCCCGTATCTTGCGATACGGGCATTTTCTCGTCAGGCCAAAAAGGGCTGGGTCACACAGGCCAGCATGAGCAGCCTACGAAACCCGCCTTACGCCCTTACACCAGCGCAGCAATCGCCGCGTTGAAGGTGCTGCTTGGGCGCATGGCCTTGCTGGTCAGCTCTGGGTTGGCGAAGTAGTAACCGCCGATGTCCACTGGTTTGCCTTGGACGGCGTTGAGTTCGGCAACGATTTTCTCTTCGTTGTCGGTCAGCGTCTTGGCCAGGGTCGCGAACTGGGCCTTGAGGGCAGCGTCGTCGTTTTGGGCGGCCAGTGCCTGGGCCCAGAACAGGGTCAGGTAGAAATGGCTGCCGCGGTTGTCAATACCGCCGACCTTGCGCGAAGGCGACTTGTTGCGATCCAGGAATTCGCCAGTGGCTTGGTCCAGGGTCTTGGCCAGTACCAACGCTTTAGGATTGTTGTACGTCACGCCCAGGTGTTCCAGGGATGCGGCCAGGGCCAGGAACTCGCCCAGGGAATCCCAGCGCAGGAAGTTTTCTTCCAGCAACTGTTGGACGTGCTTGGGTGCCGAGCCGCCAGCGCCGGTTTCGAACAGGCCGCCGCCGTTCATCAGCGGCACGATGGACAGCATCTTGGCGCTGGTGCCCAGTTCCATGATCGGGAACAGGTCGGTCAGGTAGTCGCGCAACACGTTGCCGGTCACCGAAATGGTGTCCTTGCCTTCGCGAGTGCGGGCCAGGGTGTACTTCATCGCGTCGACCGGCGACATGATGCGAATTTCCAGGCCAGCGGTGTCGTGGTCCTTCAGGTAAGTCTGGACCTTTTCGATCACTACGCCGTCATGGGCGCGCATTGGGTCCAGCCAGAAAATTGCCGGAGTGCTGCTGGCGCGGGCACGGTTGACGGCCAGCTTGACCCAATCCTGGATCGGCGCGTCTTTGGTCTGGCACATGCGGAAGATGTCGCCAGCCTCGACGTTCTGCTCCAGCAGGGTGCGGCCGGTGCTGTCCGAAACTCGTACAACGCCGTCGGCCTTGATCTGGAAGGTCTTGTCGTGGGAGCCGTATTCTTCGGCTTTCTTGGCCATCAGGCCGACGTTCGGCACGCTGCCCATGGTGGTTGGGTCGAAGGCGCCGTGTTGCTTGCAGTCTTCGATCACCGCCTGGTAGATGGTGGCGTAGCAGCGATCCGGGATCACAGCCTTGGTGTCGTGCAACTGGCCATCGGTGCCCCACATCTTGCCGGAGTCACGGATCATGGCCGGCATCGAGGCGTCGACGATAACGTCGCTCGGCACGTGCAGGTTGGTGATGCCTTTGTCGGAGTTGACCATCGCCAGGGATGGACGCGCCGCGTAGACCGCCTGGATATCGGCTTCGATCTGCGCCTGCTGCTCGGCCGGCAGGGCCTTGATGCGGGCGTACAGGTCGCCGATGCCGTTGTTCAGGTTGAAGCCGATCTGCTCCAGCACTTGGGCGTGCTTGGCCAGGGCGTCTTTATAGAACTCGGCAACGATCTGGCCGAACATGATCGGGTCGGAGACCTTCATCATGGTCGCCTTGAGGTGAACCGACAGCAGCACGCCTTTTTGCTTGGCGTCTTCGATTTCAGCGGCGATGAAGTCGCGCAGGGCCTTTTTGCTCAGCACGGCGCAGTCGAGGATCTCACCGGCTTGTACGGTGGTCTTTTCCTTCAGGACAGTGGCAGTGCCGTCCTGGGCGATCAGCTCGATTTTCACGCTGCCGGCGGCGTCGATCAGGGCGGCTTTTTCGCTGCCGTAGAAGTCGCCGGTGCTCATGTGGGCCACGTGGGACTTGGAGTCGGCTGCCCAGGCGCCCATCTTGTGCGGGTGCTTGCGGGCGTAGTTCTTGACCGACAGTGGCGCGCGGCGGTCGGAGTTGCCTTCGCGCAGGACCGGGTTCACGGCGCTGCCCTTGATCTTGTCGTAGCGGGCGCGAGCGTCTTTTTCGGCGTCGCTGGTCACGGTTTCCGGGTAGTCCGGCAGTGCGTAGCCCTGGGCCTGCAATTCCTTGATCGCGGCCTGCAGTTGCGGCACCGAGGCGCTGATGTTCGGCAGCTTGATGATGTTGGCTTCAGGCGTAACGGCCAGGTCGCCCAGTTCGGCGAGGTGGTCGGCTACGGCTTTGTCACCCAGTTGCTCGGGGAAGCTGGCCAGGATGCGCCCTGCGAGGGAGATATCGCGGGTTTCCACGGCGATATCGGCCGAAGCGGTAAAGGCTTCGACGATCGGCAGCAGTGAATAGGTGGCGAGGGCGGGCGCTTCGTCGGTGAAGGTATAGATGATCTTCGAGCGGGTGGGCATATTCGGATTAACTCTCTTCTTTGCTAAAGCATGCGCAGAAACTCGAGGGGCGCCGGGTAAGCGCGTTCGTTCAAAGTCATCCGTGAGCCGAATGTCGAGGTTTCTTCGCGGTGATGTTGGGTGCATCAGTCGAGCGTCAAGCGGTCGGGCCGCGGTAACGGACCGGCTTTTAACGGGCTGAGAGTCTTGTCGTAGAGCAGTCAGCCGTCGTGACCCTGTGGTCAGCGGCGGCATTATACATAGGTAGCTGGCAATCTGCCGATGGTTCATAGACCTTCGTACACGTCCATTGGTCTAAACGTCGCAGGCCAGGGGAGGCAAACTATGCTCATGATTGGCACTTTCCCCTTGGTTTTCAGGCTTATACGCAGCGAACTGCACGGCTTTGGTCTCGATGAGTCTAACGTAGGGTTTGCGTGCCGATTCAAGTGGGGTACGCTCGAACGCAAGCCAGATGTTCAATCCAAGCAATGGAGTTCAGCATGGGGTATCAAAAGATTCAGGTTCCAGCCGTCGGTGACAAAATCACCGTCAATGCAGACCATTCTCTTAATGTTCCCGACAACCCGATCATCCCCTTCATCGAAGGCGACGGCATTGGCGTCGATATCAGTCCGGTCATGATCAAGGTTGTGGACGCTGCGGTGCAGAAGGCCTATGGCGGCAAGCGCAAGATTTCCTGGATGGAAGTCTACGCCGGTGAAAAAGCCACCCAGGTCTACGACCAGGACACCTGGTTGCCCCAGGAAACCCTGGACGCGGTCAAGGACTACGTGGTTTCCATCAAGGGCCCGCTGACCACCCCTGTCGGTGGCGGTATCCGTTCGCTGAACGTGGCCCTGCGCCAGCAACTGGACCTGTACGTGTGCCTGCGTCCGGTGCGTTGGTTCGAAGGCGTTCCGAGCCCGGTCAAGAAGCCTGGCGACGTGGACATGACCATCTTTCGCGAGAACTCCGAAGACATCTATGCCGGTATCGAGTGGAAGGCCGGTTCGCCTGAAGCGACCAAGGTCATCAAGTTCCTTAAAGAAGAAATGGGCGTCACCAAGATCCGTTTCGACCAGGACTGCGGTATCGGCGTGAAGCCGGTTTCCAAGCAGGGCACCAAGCGCCTGGCGCGCAAGGCCTTGCAGTATGTCGTCGACAACGATCGCGATTCGCTGACCATCGTGCACAAAGGCAACATCATGAAGTTCACCGAAGGTGCCTTCAAGGAATGGGCCTATGAAGTGGCGGCCGAGGAATTCGGCGCGACCCTGCTCGACGGCGGACCTTGGATGCAGTTCAAGAACCCCAAGACCGGCAAGAACGTCATCGTCAAGGATGCCATTGCCGACGCCATGCTCCAGCAGATCCTGCTGCGTCCAGCCGAATATGATGTGATCGCCACCCTGAACCTCAACGGCGACTACCTTTCCGACGCCCTGGCGGCGGAAGTGGGGGGGATCGGTATTGCGCCGGGTGCGAACCTGTCCGACACCGTGGCGATGTTCGAAGCCACCCACGGTACCGCGCCCAAGTATGCCGGCAAGGACCAGGTCAACCCGGGATCGCTGATCCTCTCGGCGGAGATGATGCTGCGTCACATGGGCTGGACCGAAGCGGCCGACCTGATCATCAAGGGCACCAACGGCGCGATTTCGGCCAAGACCGTGACCTATGACTTCGAACGCCTGATGGACGGTGCCAAACTGGTTTCGTCCTCGGGCTTCGGCGATGCGATGATCTCGCACATGTAAGCGGATCGACGCTCGACACAATGCCCGGCTCGAGTGATCGAGCCGGGCATTTTCATTTGTCCGGGCTGCGACGGCCGGTCAATGGGGTTCGGTGACCCTGGCGCTGGCAGGGGCAGGCGTTGCTTCGGCGGTCACGCTGCTGATGTTGATCGCGTGCAGGCCTTTGGGACCCTGGATGACGTCGAACGTCACCGGTTGTCCAGCCTTCAGCGTCTTGTAGCCATCCATGTTGATTGCCGAGTAATGGGCGAAAAGGTCTTCATCATCCCTGCCGGCTGCGATAATGAAACCGTAGCCCTTGGCGTTGTTGAACCATTTCACCTTGCCATTCATCTTGACGACCGACATAAACCATATCCCTCTGCAACGCACTCCATCACTGGAGTATCATCCAGTCCATCCGCAGGCTAATCTTGAATACAGGATAGATTCCACGGACCTTTTTAACCCACGATGGGCTCTATTGGTTGTAACACCGTTTTCCCGATAGTCAAGGCGGCCAGGTGGTCGTGGTTGAAATCACCCGAAAGCGCCCCCATCACTGTATTCGCCAACTAAACGAACCTTTCTTTCCATGCATGCAGTCAGCCAGATTCGACTAACATTCAATCAGGATCGCCCGGATCTACACGACGACGATTCCGCAGGCATTGCTGTTCAGGAAGCAAAGCCCGCATTACAGGCGCCACCGATGTACAAGGTGGTTTTGTTCAACGATGACTACACACCGATGGATTTCGTCGTCGAAGTGCTCGAGGTGTTTTTTAACCTGAATCGCGAGCTGGCGACCAAGGTCATGCTGGCCGTCCATACAGAGGGACGGGCAGTATGTGGAGTGTTTACCCGCGACATCGCCGAGACAAAGGCCATGCAGGTCAACCAGTACGCCCGGGAAAGCCAGCATCCGCTACTCTGTGAAATCGAGAAGGACGGTTAACGCCGACCACTTGGGTATGAGGTGAAGCTATGTTAAACCGCGAGCTCGAAGTCACCCTCAATCTTGCCTTCAAGGAGGCTCGTTCGAAGCGTCATGAATTCATGACCGTCGAGCACCTGCTGCTGGCCCTATTGGATAACGAGGCTGCCGCCACCGTTTTGCGTGCCTGCGGCGCGAACCTCGATAAACTCAAGCATGATTTGCAGGAGTTCATCGACTCCACCACGCCATTGATTCCCGTTCATGACGAGGATCGCGAAACCCAGCCAACCCTGGGCTTCCAGCGTGTCCTGCAACGTGCTGTCTTTCATGTGCAGAGCTCGGGCAAGCGTGAGGTCACCGGGGCCAACGTACTGGTTGCCATTTTCAGCGAACAGGAAAGCCAGGCGGTTTTCCTGCTCAAGCAGCAGAGCGTTGCGCGCATCGATGTCGTCAATTACATCGCCCACGGTATCTCCAAGGTTCCAGGGCACGGCGATCACTCAGAGGGTGAGCAGGATATGCAGGATGACGAGGGCGGTGAGTCTTCTTCTTCAGGCAATCCGTTGGATGCCTATGCCAGCAACCTGAACGAACTGGCGCGCCAGGGTCGTATCGATCCGCTGGTCGGGCGCGAGGCGGAAGTCGAGCGTGTTGCCCAGATCCTGGCCCGGCGTCGCAAGAACAACCCGTTGCTGGTGGGCGAGGCAGGCGTGGGCAAGACCGCGATTGCCGAAGGCCTGGCCAAGCGCATCGTCGACAATCAGGTGCCGGACCTGCTGGCCAATAGCGTGGTGTATTCCCTCGACCTGGGTGCCTTGCTGGCCGGTACCAAATACCGCGGCGATTTCGAGAAGCGCTTCAAGGCGTTGCTCGGCGAATTGAAAAAACGTCCACAGGCGATCCTGTTCATCGACGAAATCCACACCATTATCGGTGCCGGGGCTGCGTCGGGTGGGGTCATGGATGCTTCCAACCTGCTCAAGCCACTGCTGTCGTCGGGTGATATCCGCTGCATCGGTTCGACCACGTTCCAGGAATTTCGCGGCATCTTCGAGAAGGATCGTGCCTTGGCCCGACGCTTCCAGAAGGTCGATGTGTCGGAGCCTTCGGTGGAAGACACCATCGGTATCCTGCGCGGCCTGAAAGGGCGGTTCGAGTTGCACCACAACATCGAATACAGCGATGAAGCCCTGCGCGCGGCGGCCGAGCTGGCCTCGCGCTACATCAATGACCGGCACATGCCCGACAAGGCCATCGACGTCATCGACGAGGCGGGTGCCTATCAGCGCTTGCAACCAATGGAGAAGCGCGTCAAGCGCATCGAAGTGCCTCAGGTCGAGGATATCGTGGCGAAAATCGCACGGATTCCGCCTAAGCACGTCACCAGTTCCGATAAGGAGCTGCTGCGTAACCTGGAGCGTGACCTGAAGCTGACGGTGTTTGGCCAGGATGCGGCCATCGACTCGCTGTCGACCGCCATCAAGCTGTCCCGCGCCGGCCTCAAGTCGCCGGACAAGCCTGTCGGTTCTTTCCTGTTCGCAGGGCCCACCGGTGTCGGCAAGACCGAGGCGGCACGGCAGTTGGCCAAGGCGATGGGGATCGAGCTGGTTCGCTTCGACATGTCCGAGTACATGGAGCGCCACACCGTATCGCGTCTGATCGGTGCACCGCCGGGCTATGTCGGTTTCGACCAGGGCGGCCTGCTGACCGAAGCCATCACCAAGCAGCCTCACTGCGTATTGTTGCTCGACGAAATCGAGAAGGCGCATCCGGAAGTTTTCAACCTGCTCCTGCAGGTCATGGACCACGGTACGCTGACCGATAACAACGGGCGCAAAGCGGATTTCCGCAACGTGATTGTCATCATGACCACGAACGCCGGTGCCGAAACCGCCGCTCGCGCTTCGATCGGTTTCACCCATCAGGACCACTCGTCCGATGCGATGGAAGTGATCAAGAAGAGCTTCACGCCTGAGTTCCGCAATCGCCTGGATACCATTATCCAGTTCGGTCGCCTCAGCCATGAAGTCATCAAGAGCGTGGTGGACAAGTTCCTTACCGAACTTCAGGCGCAACTGGAAGACAAGCGTGTATTGCTGGAAGTCACCGACGCGGCCCGCAGCTGGCTGGCAGAGGGTGGTTACGATGTGACGATGGGGGCACGACCAATGGCTCGCCTGATCCAGGACAAGATCAAGCGTCCGCTGGCCGAGGAAATCCTCTTTGGCGAACTGGCCGAGCATGGCGGTGTGGTTCACATCGACATCAAGGATGGCGAGCTGACCTTCGACTTCGAAACCACGGCCGAAATGGCCTGATCGTTACCTGTAACAAAAGCAAAAGGCGCCGAAAGGCGCCTTTTTGCTGTCTTTACCCCCCGTAGAGTCCTTTGGGAGCGGGCTTGCTCGCGAATGCGGTGGATCAGCGTGCAATGATGCTGAATGTGCAGCCGCATTCGCGAGCAAGCCCGCTCCCACACGAGGCCGCAGGGTGGAAGGCAAATCGCGGACAAACAAAAACGCCCGACATCAGCCGGGCGTTTTGTATTGACCTGTTAGCGAGCGCGGTAAGTGATACGCCCTTTGCTCAAGTCATAGGGCGTCAGCTCGACGCGCACTTTGTCGCCGGTAAGAATACGAATGTAGTTCTTGCGCATCTTGCCGGAGATATGCGCGGTTACGACGTGCCCATTTTCCAACTCCACACGAAACATGGTGTTGGGCAGGGTGTCGACGACAGTGCCTTCCATTTCGAAGCTGTCTTCTTTCGACATGCAGTAAAGCCCTCGGTATCCAGTGAATGGCCCGGTGCAACTGCGCCAGGCAAAAGCGGCGTGCATTGTGCCCGAAAAAGGGGGTTTAAGCCAAGGGGTTCTAACTAAGGACAACCCAGCGCTGGTTAATCAGCAGTTCAATGGGCCGATATTGCGTCTTGTAGTTCATTTTTTTGCAGTTCTTGATCCAGTAGCCCAGGTAGACCGCTTCGAGCCCCAGGCGCCGGCATTCGTTGATTTGCCAAAGGATCGCGAAACGCCCCAGGCTGCGCCGTTCCTCCTCCGGCTCGTAGAAGGTATACACCGCCGAAAGCCCATTGGGCAGCAGGTCCGTGACGGCAATGGCCAGCAGCCGTCCCTGGAGGCGGAACTCATAAAAGCGGGAAAATGGCAGGTCGCGTACCAGAAACGTCGAGAACTGGTCACGGCTGGGCGGGTACATGTCGCCGTCGGCATGACGTTGCTCGATGTAGCGTTGATAAAGATCGAAGTATTCCTCGCTGAACTGCGGCTTGGCCGGTCGGACCTGGACATCGGCGTTGCGCTTGAAAATACGCTTCTGCTGGCGATTGGGCATGAACTCGGCCACGGGAATACGTGCCGGAACGCACGCATTGCAATGCTGGCAATGAGGCCGGTAGAGATGATCGCCACTGCGACGAAAGCCCATTTCCGACAGGTCTGCGTAGACATGCACGTCCATGGGCTGGCTAGGGTCGAGGAACAGCGTCGTGGCCTGCTCCTCTGGCAGGTAGCTGCAAGAGTGGGGTTGAGTGGCATAAAACTTCAAACGCGCCAACTCGGTCATGATCAACCCTCGGATAAGCTTTAAATCTAATTGTAAGCCAGGAGTGCGGATGTCGCTCAGCAAACCCAGGTTGCATGGTTGGGCTGGTCCAGGTGCGCCTTGAGGTAATCGGCGAACGTCGTGCGCGGGATCGACCGGGCGCCCAGGCTGAGCAAGTGTTCGGTGGGCATCTGGCAATCGATCAGCACAAAACCGGCTGCCTTGAGGTGTTGGACCAGGATTGCGAAGCCGAATTTCGACGCATTGTCGGCTCGGCTGAACATGGACTCGCCAAAAAACAGCTGCCCCATGGCCAGGCCGTACAGGCCCCCGACCAGCGTTCCCTGGTCCCAGACTTCCACCGAATGAGCGAAGCCACGGCGGTGCAGTTCCAGATAGGCGGTTTGCATGGCCTCGGTGATCCAGGTGCCTTCGGCATAGTCTCGCGGTGCTGCGCAGGCCTTGATGACGGCGGCAAAATCCTGATCGAACGTCACGTCATAGCGCTGCTTGCGCAGCAGTTTGCCCAGGCTGCGCGATACATGCAATTCGTCGGGAAACAAGACCGTGCGCGGGTCGGGCGACCACCACAAGATGGGTTGGCCTTCGGAAAACCATGGGAAGCAGCCGTGGCGATAGGCTTGGATCAGCCTGTCGGCGGACAGATCGCCGCCGGCGGCCAGCAAACCGTTGGGGTCGCGCATGGCTTTTGCCAGTGGTGGAAAATCGAAAGTATTGCGTTGTAACCAGGTCAGCATCGTTATCCGGCTTGCAGAAGGGGAGGGCGGCAGGCTCAGCTCGCAAGCGAAAGCCCGCCTAGAGGTTAACCGTCAAACGGCCGGGATGTCATCGAGATACTTTTCGGCGTCGAGCGCGGCCATGCAGCCGGCGCCGGCGGAGGTAATGGCCTGTCGATACACGTGATCGGCCACATCGCCGGCCGCGAATACGCCCTCTATGTCGGTCGCGGTGACGTTGCCCTCGCTGCCGCCGCGCACCAGCAGATAACCGTCGCGCATCTTCAGTTGGCCCTGGAACAGCTCGGTGTTGGGTTTGTGGCCGATGGCAATGAACACCCCGGCCAGGGACAACGTGCTGGTTTCGCCAGTCTCGCTATGGCGCAGGCGCGCGGCCGTCACGCCACTGGCATCGCCCAGCACCTCATCCAGGTTCTGGTTCCAGTGCAGCTTGATGTTGCCATTGGTGGCCTTCTCGAAGAGCTTGTCCTGCAATATCTTCTCCGAGCGCAGCTTGTCGCGACGGTGGATCAGGTGCACCTCCCTGGCGATGTTCGACAAATACAGGGCTTCCTCGACGGCGGTGTTACCGCCGCCGACCACGGCCACTACCTGGTTGCGATAGAAGAAACCATCGCAGGTCGCACAGGCGGAAACGCCTTTGCCGGCGAAGGTCTCCTCCGACGGCAGGCCCAGGTATTGGGCCGAGGCGCCGGTGGCGATGATCAGTGCGTCGCAGGTGTAGGTGCCGCTGTCCCCGGTCAGTTCGAACGGGCGCTGCTGCAACTTGGCGGTGTGGATATGGTCGTAGACGATCTGCGTGTCGAAACGCTCGGCGTGCCGCTGCATGCGCTCCATGAGCACCGGGCCGGTCAGGCCTTCGACATCGCCGGGCCAATTATCGACTTCCACCGTGGTGGTGAGCTGGCCACCGGCCTGCAGGCCGGTAATGACAACGGGTTTGAGGTTGGCGCGGGCGGCATAGACAGCCGCGCTGTACCCCGCAGGGCCGGAACCGAGAATGATCAGGCGTGAATGCTTCGCTTCGCTCATAAAAACACCTCATAAGCCTTTGTCACAAAAGAGAATGCATGCTCAAATTGGCGCCCGTGCAACCCGTTTCTGGCTAGGCTGTCACCCAGCGTGCGGGCGATGCCTTGGGCCCGGCAAACCCGTACAATGCTTGAGTTTTGAACGCAGGACGGGCAAAAGATCAAAATCTTTGGCAACGCCTGCGGTTTTCTGGATGCACGTCACAGTGGTAAAAGTAGTACCGGTTGTGCACATTCACTTTTTTACCTGCTCGTCATGGGCAGTTTTTTATAGTCATTCAACAGATGGACGCGCCGTTGGCGCAGGAAAAGAAGCGTTTTGAAGAAATCCACCGCAGCACCCAAAACAGTCGTTCCGCTCTGGCGCCAGCAGTTGCACTACCGGCTCAAGGAAGGTGCATTGATCGCCATCGGTGCCTTGTGCCTGTTCCTGATGATGGCCTTGCTGACCTACGGCAAGGACGATCCGGGCTGGAGCCACAACAGCAAGATCGACGACGTGCAGAACTTTGGCGGCCCGGCCGGCTCCTACAGCGCCGACATCCTGTTCATGGTGCTGGGCTATTTCGCCTATATCTTTCCGCTGCTGCTGGCGATCAAGGCCTACCAGATCTTCCGCCAGCGCCACGAGCCGTGGCAATGGAGCGGCTGGCTGTTCTCCTGGCGCCTGATCGGCCTGGTCTTCCTGGTACTGTCGGGGGCCGCGCTGGCCCATATTCATTTTCACGCGCCAACCGGTCTGCCGGCCGGGGCGGGCGGGGCGTTGGGCGAAAGCCTTGGCGACCTGGCGAAAAATGCCCTGAACATCCAGGGCAGTACACTGCTGTTCATCGCTTTGTTCCTGTTCGGCCTGACGGTGTTCACCGACCTGTCCTGGTTCAAGGTCATGGACGTCACCGGCAAGATCACCCTCGACCTCATTGAACTGATCCAGGGCGCGATGAACCGATGGTGGGCGGCGCGCACCGAGCGCAAGCAATTGGTGGCGCAACTGCGTGAAGTCGACGACCGGGTCCACGACGTAGTGGCCCCGACGGTGCCGGACAAACGCGAGCAGGCCAAGGTCAAGGAACGCCTGATCGAGCGTGAGCAGGCGCTGAGCAAGCACATGTCCGACCGCGAGAAACAGGTGCCGCCGGTCATCACCATGGCCCCGGCCAAGGCGCCGGAGCAGAGCAAGCGCGTGCAGAAAGAGAAGCAGGCGCCGTTGTTCGTCGACAGCGCGGTGGAAGGCACCTTGCCGCCGATCTCGATCCTGGACCCTGCGGAAAAGAAACAGCTCAATTATTCCCCCGAATCCCTGGCGGCCGTCGGCCATTTGCTGGAGATCAAGCTCAAGGAATTCGGCGTCGAAGTCTCGGTGGATTCGATCCATCCGGGCCCGGTCATCACCCGTTATGAAATCCAGCCGGCCGCGGGCGTGAAGGTCAGTCGTATCGCCAACCTGGCCAAGGACCTGGCGCGCTCCCTCGCGGTGACCAGCGTGCGGGTGGTGGAAGTGATTCCCGGCAAGACCACCGTGGGCATCGAGATCCCCAACGAAGACCGGCAGATCGTGCGCTTTTCCGAAGTGCTGTCGACGCCTGAGTACGACAACCACAAGTCGCCGGTCACCTTGGCCCTGGGCCACGACATCGGCGGCAAGCCGGTCATCACCGACCTGGCGAAAATGCCGCACCTGCTGGTGGCCGGTACCACCGGTTCCGGTAAGTCGGTGGGCGTGAACGCGATGATCCTGTCGATCCTGTTCAAGTCTGGCCCGGAAGACGCCAAGCTGATCATGATCGACCCGAAAATGCTTGAGTTGTCGATCTACGAAGGCATTCCGCACCTGCTGTGCCCGGTGGTCACCGACATGAAGGACGCCGCCAACGCCTTGCGCTGGAGCGTTGCCGAGATGGAGCGCCGCTACAAGCTGATGGCGAAGATGGGCGTGCGTAACCTCTCGGGCTTCAACGCCAAGGTCAAGGAGGCCGAAGAGGCCGGTACGCCATTGAGCGACCCGCTGTACCACCGCGAAAACATCCACGACGAAGCGCCGCTGCTGCATAAGCTGCCGACCATCGTCGTGGTGGTGGACGAATTCGCCGACATGATGATGATCGTCGGCAAGAAGGTCGAGGAACTGATCGCCCGTATCGCCCAGAAGGCCCGTGCGGCGGGTATCCACTTGATTCTCGCGACACAGCGGCCGTCGGTGGACGTGATCACCGGCTTGATCAAGGCCAACATTCCGACCCGCATGGCGTTCCAGGTGTCGAGCAAGATCGACTCGCGGACCATCATCGACCAGGGCGGCGCCGAGCAACTGCTGGGCCACGGTGACATGCTCTATATGCCGCCGGGCACCAGCCTGCCGATCCGCGTCCACGGCGCGTTCGTTTCCGACGACGAAGTGCACCGCGTGGTGGAAGCCTGGAAACTGCGCGGTGCGCCGGAATACAACGACGATATCCTCAACGGCGTCGAAGAAGCCGGCAGCGGATTCGAGGGCAGCAGTGGCGGCGGTGATGACGATGCCGAAACCGATGCGCTTTATGACGAAGCGGTGCAGTTCGTCCTGGAAAGCCGCCGGGCCTCGATTTCCGCCGTTCAGCGCAAGCTGAAGATCGGCTACAACCGCGCCGCACGCATGATCGAGGCCATGGAAATGGCCGGGGTCGTGACGGCCATG
This sequence comes from Pseudomonas fluorescens Q2-87, assembly GCF_000281895.1. Classification (NCBI taxonomy): domain Bacteria; kingdom Pseudomonadati; phylum Pseudomonadota; class Gammaproteobacteria; order Pseudomonadales; family Pseudomonadaceae; genus Pseudomonas; species Pseudomonas fluorescens. Next base: position 2,089,728 of record NZ_CM001558.1, read on the forward strand.
AACACCAACGGCTCGCGCGAAGTACTGGCGCCGGGCCCGATGCGCGACTAACGACCTGGGCGGCCTGGTGACAAGCCGCCCGACCCCCACGACTTCATGAGGACTCCCATGCGCCTGATTCGCATGTTGCTGTTGCCCGTACTGGCCCTGACCACCTTGTCGGCCCACGCTGATGAAAAGGACGTGGCTCGCCTGACCCAGTTGCTGGAGCGCTCCCAGACCCTGACCGCACGCTTCTCCCAACTGACCCTCGATGGCAGCGGCACCCAGTTGCAGGAAACCGCCGGCGACATGGCCTTGCAGCGTCCGGGTTTGTTCTACTGGCACACCGACGCACCGGCCGAACAACTGATGGTGTCCGATGGCAAGAAAGTCTCCCTGTGGGACCCGGACCTGGAGCAGGTCACCATCAAGACCCTCGACCAGCGCCTGACCCAGACCCCGGCATTGCTGCTGTCCGGTGATATTTCCAAGATCAGCCAGAGCTTCGACATCAGCGCCAAGGAAGCGGGCGGCGTGATTGATTTCACCCTCAAGCCCAAGACCAAGGACAGCCTGTTCGACAACCTGCGCCTGTCGTTCCGCAACGGCCTGGTCAATGACATGCAACTGATCGACAGCGTCGGCCAGCGCACCAACATCCTGTTCACCGGGGTCAAGGCCAACGAGCCGATCGCCGCGTCCAAGTTCAAGTTCGACATCCCCAAGGGTGCCGATGTGATCCAGGAATAAATACACAGCCCACCCCTGTGGGAGCGGGCTTGCTCGCGAAGGCGGCGGATCAGTCAACACTGACGTTCAATGCAATACCGCATTCGCGAGCAAGCCCGCTCCGACAAGGGTCAAGTTGAGGTTGCATAAGCAGTGATGGACCTGTTTCGAAGCGCCCCGATTGCCCAGCCACTGGCCGCCCGTCTGCGCGCGACCAACCTGGATGAGTACGTCGGCCAAGAGCATGTGCTCGCTCGCGGCAAGCCTCTGCGCGAAGCCTTGGAGCAGGGCGCACTGCATTCGATGATCTTCTGGGGCCCGCCGGGCGTGGGCAAGACCACCCTGGCGCGATTGCTTGCAGAAGTCTCGGACGCCCATTTCGAAACGGTTTCGGCGGTGCTGGCCGGGGTCAAGGAAATCCGCCAGGCAGTGGAAGTCGCCAAGCAGCAGGCCGGGCAGTACGGCAAGCGCACCATCCTGTTCGTCGACGAAGTGCACCGCTTCAACAAGTCCCAGCAGGACGCGTTCCTGCCCTACGTGGAAGACGGTACGCTGATTTTCATCGGTGCGACCACCGAAAACCCATCGTTCGAACTCAACAACGCCTTGCTGTCCCGGGCGCGGGTCTATGTGCTCAAAAGCCTCGACGAGGCGGCGATGCGCAAGCTGGTGCATCGGGCGCTGACCGAAGAGCGCGGCCTGGGAAAGCGTCAGCTGAGCCTCAGCGACGAAGGGTTCCAGATTCTGTTTTCCGCCGCCGATGGTGACGGCCGGCGCTTGCTCAACCTGCTGGAGAACGCCTCGGACCTGGCCGAAGACGACAGCGAAATCGGCGTCGAGCTGTTGCAGAGCCTGCTCGGGGATACCCGCCGGCGCTTTGACAAGGGCGGCGAGGCGTTCTACGACCAGATCTCGGCGCTGCACAAATCCGTGCGCGGCTCCAACCCCGACGGTGCCTTGTACTGGTTTGCGCGCATGATCGATGGCGGTTGCGATCCGCTGTACCTGGCGCGGCGCGTGGTGCGCATGGCCAGCGAAGACATCGGCAATGCCGACCCGCGCGCCCTGAGCCTGTGCCTGGCGGCCTGGGACGTGCAGGAACGCCTCGGCAGCCCGGAAGGTGAGCTCGCCGTGGCTCAGGCCATCACTTACCTGGCCTGTGCGCCAAAAAGCAACGCGGTGTACATGGGCTTCAAGGCCGCGATGCGCAGCGCCACCGAGCATGGCTCCCTCGAAGTGCCGTTGCACCTGCGCAACGCGCCGACCAAGCTCATGAAGCAATTGGGTTATGGCGACGAGTACCGTTATGCCCACGATGAGCCGGACGCCTATGCCGCCGGTGAAGACTATTTTCCCGATGAGCTCGAGCCCCAACGGTTCTATCAGCCGGTGCCCCGTGGCCTGGAGCTGAAGATTGGCGAGAAACTCAACCACCTGGCGCAACTGGACCGCTTGAGTCCACGGCAGCGGAGAAAGCCTTGATCCCCTTGATCGTTGCGGTGTCCGCCGGCGGTATTGCCGGCACGTTATTGCGCTTTGCGGCTGGCAACTGGATCAATGCAAATTGGCCCCGCCACTTCTATACCGCGACGCTGGCCGTTAATATCGTGGGCTGTCTGCTGATCGGCGTTCTATACGGTCTGTTTTTGATTCGCCCGGAAGTGCCCATTGAAGTGCGCGCCGGGCTGATGGTCGGCTTTCTCGGCGGCCTGACGACTTTTTCATCCTTTTCACTGGATACGGTGCGTCTGCTGGAAAGCGGGCAGGTGCCGCTGGCCCTGGGCTATGCGGCCATCAGCGTATTCGGCGGGCTGCTTGCTACCTGGGCCGGCCTGTCCCTGACCAAACTTTGATAACGAGAGACCGACATGCTCGATTCCAAACTGTTACGTAGCAACCTTCAGGACGTAGCGGACCGCCTGGCATCCCGTGGCTATGCCCTGGACGTTGCGCGTATCGAAGCGCTGGAAGAACAGCGCAAGACCGTCCAGACCCGCACCGAAGCCCTGCAGGCTGAACGTAACGCGCGCTCCAAATCCATCGGTCAGGCCAAGCAGCGCGGCGAAGACATTGCTCCGTTGATGGCGGACGTCGAGCGCATGGCGGGCGAATTGAGCGCCGGCAAGGTTGAACTGGACGCGATCCAGACCGAGCTGGATTCGATCCTGCTGGGCATCCCGAACCTGCCTCACGAATCGGTGCCGATCGGTGAAGACGAAGACGGCAACGTCGAAGTGCGCCGCTGGGGCACGCCGAAAGCCTTCGATTTTGCCGTACAGGACCACGTCGCCCTGGGCGAGAAGTTCGGCTGGCTGGATTTCGAAACCGCCGCGAAGCTGTCGGGCGCCCGTTTCGCCTTGTTGCGCGGGCCGATTGCGCGCCTGCATCGCGCCCTGGCGCAGTTCATGATCAACCTGCACGTCACCGAGCACGGCTACGAAGAAGCCTACACCCCGTACCTGGTCCAGGCGCCGGCGCTGCAAGGCACCGGCCAGTTGCCGAAGTTCGAGGAAGACCTGTTCAAGATCAGCCGCGACGGCGAAGCCGACCTGTACCTGATTCCGACTGCCGAAGTCTCGCTGACCAACATCGTGGCCGGCGAAATCGTCGACGCCAAGCAACTGCCGATCAAGTTCGTTGCCCATACGCCGTGCTTTCGCAGTGAAGCCGGGGCGTCGGGCCGTGACACCCGGGGCATGATCCGCCAGCACCAGTTCGACAAGGTCGAGATGGTGCAGATCGTCGAGCCTTCGAAGTCCATGGAAGCGCTGGAAGGCCTGACCGCCAACGCCGAGAAGGTCCTGCAGCTGCTGGAGCTGCCTTACCGCACCCTGGCCCTGTGCACCGGTGATATGGGCTTCAGCGCGGTCAAGACCTACGACCTGGAAGTCTGGATTCCGAGCCAGGACAAGTACCGCGAAATATCCTCGTGCTCCAACTGTGGCGATTTCCAGGCCCGGCGCATGCAGGCGCGTTTCCGCAACCCGGAAACCGGCAAGCCGGAACTGGTCCACACCCTCAACGGCTCCGGCCTGGCGGTGGGTCGCACCCTGGTGGCGGTGCTGGAAAACTATCAGCAGGCCGACGGTTCGATCCGTGTGCCCGACGTGCTGAAACCGTACATGGGCGGCATCGAGGTCATCGGTTAAATGGATTACTTGCCACTGTTCCACAACCTGCGCGGCAGCCGCGTGCTGGTGGTTGGCGGCGGTGAGATTGCCTTGCGCAAATCTCGCCTGCTGGCCGATGCCGGCGCTTTGCTGCGAGTGGTTGCACCCGAGATCGAACCGCAGCTGCGGGAGCTGGTCGGTGGCAGCGGTGGCGAGTGTGTCCTGCGCGGTTACCAGGAATCAGACCTGGACGGTTGCGGGCTGATCATTGCCGCCACTGACGACGAACCGCTCAATGCCCGGGTGTCCGCCGATGCTCATCGGCGCTGCGTGCCGGTCAATGTGGTGGACGCGCCTGCCTTGTGCAGCGTGATTTTCCCGGCGATTGTCGACCGTTCGCCGCTGGTGATCGCGGTGTCCAGCGGCGGCGATGCGCCGGTGCTGGCGCGGCTGATCCGGGCCAAGCTGGAAACCTGGATTCCTTCGACTTATGGGCAACTGGCTGGGCTGGCGGCGCGTTTTCGCAGCCAGGTCAAAGGCCTGTTCCCCGATGTGCAGCAACGCCGGGCATTCTGGGAAGAAGTGTTCCAGGGCCCCATCGCCGACCGCCAACTGGCCGGGCAGGGTGCCGAGGCCGAGCGCCTGTTGCGGGAGAAAATCGATGGTCAGGCGCCGAGCGCGCCAGGTGAGGTTTACCTGGTCGGTGCCGGGCCGGGCGATCCGGACCTGCTGACTTTCCGCGCCTTGCGCCTGATGCAGCAGGCCGACGTGGTGCTGTACGACCGCCTGGTGGCGCCGGCGATCCTCGAACTGTGCCGGCGTGATGCCGAACGGATCTACGTCGGCAAGCGCCGCTCTGAACACGCCGTGCCCCAGGACCAGATCAACCAGCAACTGGTGGACCTGGCCCGACAAGGCAAGCGTGTGGTGCGATTGAAGGGCGGTGACCCATTCATCTTCGGTCGTGGCGGTGAGGAAATCGAGGAATTGGCGGCCCATGGCATCCCGTTCCAGGTTGTCCCAGGCATCACGGCGGCCAGTGGTTGCGCGGCCTATGCCGGGATCCCGCTGACCCATCGCGATCATGCCCAATCGGTGCGGTTCATCACCGGCCATCTCAAGGACGGCACCAGCGACTTGCCGTGGGCGGACCTGGTGTCACCGGCCCAGACCCTGGTGTTCTACATGGGGTTGGTGGGGCTGCCGGTGATCTGCGACGAGCTGATCAAACACGGCCGCGCGGCGGACACGCCAGCGGCATTGATCCAGCAGGGCACCACGTCCAACCAGCGGGTCTTCACCGGCACCCTGGCGGACTTGCCGCGTTTGGTGGCCGAGCATGAGGTTCATGCGCCGACCCTGGTCATCGTCGGGGAAGTGGTGCAACTGCGCGAGAAACTGGCGTGGTTCGAAGGGGCTCAGGGGCAGATCTAGGGAGACCGTGTCGCGCCCTTCGCGAGCAAGCCCGCTCCCACAGGTTTTGTGGCCACTGTAGAGATCCAGTGTGGGAGCGAGCTTGCTCGCGAAGAGGCCCTCAACTGCAACAAAGGTCCCGGATCAATCCCGGGCCCCAAGCCAAATCCCTTTCCCCTCCAACCGCTCCCGATCATGGGCAACGGTGAAGTCCTGCTCCGGCCCCTTGGGCACGATCCCGTTGGGGTTGATGGTCTTGTGGCTGCCGTAGTAATGCCCTTGGATGTGCTTGAAGTCCACGGTCTCGGCAATCCCCGGCCACTGGTACAGCTCCCGCAGCCAGTTCGACAGGTTCGGGTAATCGGCGATACGGCGCAGGTTGCATTTGAAGTGACCGAAGTACACCGCATCGAAGCGGATCATCGTGGTAAACAACCGAATATCGGCTTCGGTCAGGTATTCGCCGGCGAGGTAGCGTCGGGTATCCAGCAAAGCCTCCAGCCGGTCCAGTTCGGCGAATAACCCGTCGAACGCTTCTTCGTAGGCGGCTTGGGCCGTGGCGAAGCCAGCGCGGTAGACCCCGTTGTTCACCGACGGGTAGATCCGCTCATTGAGCGCATCGATCTCGCTGCGCAAGTGTTCGGGGTACAGGTCCAGATGATTGCCGGTCAAGCCATTGAAGGCGCTGTTGAACATGCGGATGATTTCCGCCGACTCATTGTTCACGATGCGCTGCTGGCGGTTGTCCCACAGCGCCGGCACGGTGACGCGCCCGGTGTAGTCCGGTGTGTCGGCGGTGTAGCGTTGATGGAGGAAGCTCAGGTCGTCGAGTTTGTCACCGGTGGAGCCGTGGGCCTTGTCGAAGGTCCAGCCGTTTTCCAGCATCAGGTAGCTGACCACCGAGACATCGATCAGGTCTTCCAGGCCTTTGAGCTTGCGAAAGATCAGCGTGCGGTGGGCCCAGGGGCAGGCCAGGGACACATACAAATGATAGCGCCCGGCTTCGGCGGCAAAACCGCTGTCGCCCGAGGGGCCGGCGCTGCCATCGGCAGTGACCCAGTGACGGCGCTGCGCCTGCTCGCGCTGGAACGTGCCGTCCTTGCTTTCATACCACTGATCCTGCCAGCGGCCTTCGACTAACAAACCCATCAGGATGTCCTCGCTCAATATTCATTGGAGGCGAGTCTATTCCGATAGGTTCGAACAAAAAGCGCAAAGGTTAGGCGCTAATGATCGGTTATATCGAACGGTCCCGGGCGGCCCAATATTGCCGGGCCTTATCGAAGGCTTCGTCGCGGCTTAGGTCCAGGCCACGCAAGGCCAGGGCCATGGTGGCGATCAGCGCCAGTTGCGGGTAGCTGTCTTCCACGTCACCGCGCCAGATGGCCTTGAGGTGTTCAGGGTCGAGGCTTTCCGGTTTGACGTGGCGCTGCTCGGCCAATCGCGGCCATTCTTCATCCCAGCTTGCGCCACCCGTGGTGCCGTACAAATGGCTGTCGGCGTCCGGGTTGATCTCGATCTCGCCGCCGTCGCCCTTGATCACGATAGCGGTGTCGCCCAACAAGCCGCTGGCGTCGCGGTGTACTGCCTGGTAGCCCGGATGAAAAATGCTCTGCAAGCCGCAGCGAGCGGCCAACGGATTGAGGATCCGCGCCAGGGAATGGATCGGCGAACGCAGGCCCAGGGTGTTGCGCAGGTCGATCATGCGCTGCATCTGCGGCGCCCAATCCACCAGCGGCATGAAGGCCAGGCCGCCATGGTCCAGCGCGCTGCCGACCTGTTGCCAGTCGCGGCACAACGGGATTTGCAAGAACGCCAACAGTTGTTCGGTGTAGAGCCGGCCCGCCGTGTGGGCGCCACCGCCGTGCATGAAGATCCGTACGCCGTTCTGCCCAAGGCACTTGGCCGCCAGAAGGTACCACGGCAAATGACGTTTCTTGCCGGCGTAGGTCGGCCAGTCGAGGTCCACCGCCAGCGCCGGTACCACCAGGCGCTCGCGCAGGGCTTCGGTGAAGCCGGCCATTTCCTCGGCGCTCTCTTCCTTATGCCGCAGCAGCATCAAGAAGGCGCCGAGCTGGGTGTCTTCAACCTTTTCATCGAGCACCATGCCCATGGCCTCACGGGCTTCTTCGCGGGTCAGGTTGCGGGCGCCGCGCTTGCCTTTGCCAAGGGCACGCACGAACTGGGCGAAGGGGTGTTCGGTGGGGGTTTCAAGGGTCAGTGCTGGGAAGTCGGTCATAAGCAATTCGTCGGTTTGGGCAGGCCCGCCAGCTTGGCGGCGAGTTTGGCGGGAGTGCCTTTGAACAATCGGTTCAGATGCAGGCTGTTGCCCTTGTCCGCGCCCAGTTTCAGCGCGGTGTACTTGATCAGCGGCCGGGTCGCCGGGGAAAGCTGGAATTCGCGATAGAAGCCGCGCAACAATTCAAGGATTTCCCAATGCTCGGGGCTCAATTCGATGTCTTCGGCGGCGGCCAGGGCCGTGGCGACTTCAGTCGACCAGTCGTCCAGGTCGGCCAGGTAGCCGTCCTTGTCCAGCGCGATGGTGCGCTCGCCCAGGTTCAGCGTGTTCATAGCCAGGTGTTGACCTTGTCGTGTTCGATCGACAGCTCGACGAAACCTGAATAGTTGATGGCTTCGGCCCAGTCGGGCGTGTCCAGGGCGCGGGCCTGGAGGTCCTCGGCCAGTACGAACAGGTTCAGGCCGGCAGCCTGCAGCGTTGCAAACGGTGCGCTACCCGGTTGCAAGGCATACGTCGCATCGCCACAGAGCAACAGCGCGTCCTGCGCGGCCATTACCCGCAGGCAACTGGCCAAGCGGTTATCGCCGAAAGGTGAGTGAGACAACACATGCAAAGTCGACATCAGAGAGTGATCACCTGGTCATAACGGTCGATGAGCGTGGCGATGTCCGCCGCGGTCAGTACTTTCATGTCGCTCAGCGCCAGCGCATCGGTAGCAACGCCGCGCGCTTCGGCGCTGTCGGCGCAGACAAACAGGTCGTCGACGCCAAACATCGACAACGCCTGCAAGTTCGCGCTCAGGTCCTTTTGCTGGACGGCCTTGGCGTTCTGGCCGCTGGTCAATTGGAACACGCCGTCATCGAGAAACAGCAGGCCAATAGGCAAGTCGAAGGCACCGCCGGCCAGAACGATGTCCAGCGCTTCCCGGGCACCGGGGCCGGACCATGGAGCCTGGCGGCTGATCAACAATAAAGATTGGGCCATCACGCGCCTCCAAAACAGATCAAGCGGTCGGCGTCCTGGATCGCGTCGTGCAACTGGCCGAGGCCGGACAAGGCCCAAGGCGCTTGGACGCTGATTGCCGAACGCTGGTAGCGCTGGGCTTCCTCGTCGTTCAACACACCACGGCGCAACGCCGCTGCGATGCAGACCACGCCGTCGAGCTGGTTGTCGCTGACGAACGTGCGCCACTGTTTGGGCAGGTCCTGTTCGTCCTGGGGCGTGACGACGCTGTCGCAAGCGTTATAGACGCCGTCCTGATAGAAAAACAGCCGCACGATGTCATGCCCACCCGCCAGTGCGGCCTGGGCAAACAGCAAGGCCCGGCGCGAGGAGGGCGCATGGGCGGCGGAAAACAGCGCAATGGCGAACTTCATGGCAGACCCGATCAGCAAAACTGCGGCCATGATAAAGCTTTATGGGCAGTGGGGCGATTGGCAAGGGCAGGGCAGGGCAGGGCCCTGACCACAGGGGGGCAGTGCTAGGCCTTCAGCCCATGCAACTCGCAATATTCCGCCCACTCCATCCCCGCCATCTCCGCCACTTCCTTATGCACTTCCAGGCGCTGGGCCTGGTAGTCCTCGGGTGAGGCGGCGGTCAGTTGCAGGGTCAGTTCCCAGGCGAACAGGCCGAGGCGCTCGGCTTCGGCTTCGAATGCTTCATGCAACCGTTCGGCGCGGTACTGCGCAGCGGTCTCGCCCTTGGCCTGGGCCAGCAGTGGGTTGAGGTTGTCCAGTTCGAGGCGCAGTTCGGGGCGCTCATCGAGAAATTTCTCCAGGGCCCGCTCGTGTTGCTGTTCGGTTGCTGCCATGGTTACTCCTTGAGTGACGAAGACTGCTTCTTGCTGGCCTTGGCTGCTGCCGCCAGGCATTCGAGGGCGAATTGCTCGGTGTAGGTCATCTGGATCGGCGTGGTCTCGCCCTTGACGGTGCGTTCGCCGTCGAGGATGTAGCGGATACGTTTGTCGGTCACACCGATTCGCTTGGCGATCCAGGACGGTGTCTGGCCGATCTGGCTGATCAGTTTGTCAGCGTATTCGGGGGTGGGTTTGTAGAACTCGGCGTTGGGCGTCATGGGGCGGTCCGCGATGGCAGTTGGAAGTGGCGCGACAGATTGCGCGAATCGTTGCGCGCTGTCGCGGGTAAATTTCAGTAAAGCAGCACGAAGGCTTGGGCCGCAGTGCTACAGTCCGTTTTTTTCTCAATGAGTGAACGCAATGCGAATGTTGACGGTGGCCCTGGCTGCAACGTTGCTGGCCGGCTGCGCGGGTTCGGCGATGAACGAGGCCCGGACTCAAGCCCCTTACAAGACCCTGACGTCGGACAAGCCCGAGCAGGTCGTGGCCCAATGCGTGCAGTTTTCCTGGCAGGACGAAGCCGTATTCGGCGTCGATGCCGGTGCCTACCTGCAACCGGGCAAGAAGGGGGGCTCGACGGTGTACACGCGTTCAGCCGAATCGTTCGTCGACCTCGAAGCCAGCGCTACCGGCACGGCGTTGAATTACTACGCCAAGCATGACGACTTCGTGGCCAAGCGCCGGTTGGCGGCGTTGGCGACGTGCCTCTGAGTCGATAGACCGAGGTGCCGGCGAGCGCGAGCAGGCTCGCTCCCACAGTTTTTCAGGGGGGCGCTAAGTTTGCGTTCACCGCACATCCCCTGTGGGAGCGGGCTTGCTCGCGAAGGCGTTGGGTCAGTCGACAGTGATGTTGAATGATAAGCCGCTTTCGCGAGCAAGCCCGCTCCCACAGGGTCTGATTTCAATCGGGGGTATCCAGGCGCTTCTGGAGAAAGAAGTGCTGGTGGCCAGGCGGGTAGTCGTCGATCTGGCCGATCTCCGTGAAGCCGTGCTTCTTGTAGAACGCTGGCGCCTGGAAATCGAAGGTGTCCAGCCAGATGCCCACGCAGTTTTTCTCCCTGGCCAATTCTTCGGCCATCCGCATCAATGCCGATCCCGTGCCTTGGCCACGGGCCTGCTCCGGCACTACCAACAACTCGATATAGAACCAACGGAAAAACACTCGCCCGTAAAGCCCACCGACCACTTCGTTGCTGTGCTCGTCGCGCACCAGCCAAGCGACCGTTTCCGGCACTGTTGCGCCGGTCTTGCTGGTGTTGTAGGCGCGCAGCGGGACCAGGATGGCCTCGCGGTCTTGCGGGGTGGGGGCGTCCGTGCGTTCGATTCGCAGCGTCATCGGTGCTGTCCTTATGGGGGGAAAAATCAACCGCACGAGCCTATCGCAAAGGCGACCCTGACGAAACCGGGCCGACCGCGAACAGGCACATTGCGCAAACCGAGCCATACTGCCTAGTGCTTTTGAAGCGATCCCGACCTTTAAAACAAGAAGAGACCGACTCATGAAGTTCGAATTGTTCACCCGGACCCTCGTCGCCACCTCCCTGACGTTCAGTTGCCTTTACGCCCAAGCCGCCTCCCAGGCGCCGGTTGCCGCCGAGAACGGCATGGTGGTCACGGCCCAGCATTTGGCGACCCATGTGGGTGTCGATGTCCTCAAGAATGGCGGCAATGCCGTGGATGCGGCCGTGGCGGTGGGGTATGCCCTGGCGGTGGTCTATCCGGCGGCAGGCAACCTGGGTGGCGGCGGGTTCATGACCCTGCAACTGGCTGACGGTCGCAAGACCTTTCTCGATTTCCGTGAAAAAGCGCCCCTGGCCGCCACGGCCAACATGTACCTGGACAAGGACGGTAATGTCGTTCCCGACCTGAGCACTCGCGGACACCTGGCCGTGGGCGTGCCCGGCACGGTGTCCGGCATGGAATTGGCGTTGCAGAAGTACGGCAGCAAGCCCCGCGCCGAACTGATCGCCCCGGCCATCAAGTTCGCCGAAGAAGGCTTCGCCCTGGAGCAGGGTGACGTCGATCTGCTGGAAACCGCCACCGACGTCTTCAAAAAGGACATGCGCGACTCCGGCGCGATTTTCCTGCACAACGGCGAGCCCATGCAGGTCGGCCAGAAGCTGGTGCAAAAAGACCTCGCCAAGACCCTGCGGGAAATCTCCGCCAAGGGCGCCGACGGTTTCTACAAGGGCTGGGTGGCCGACGCCCTGGTGACCTCCAGCCAGGCCAACAAAGGCATCATCACCCAGGCTGACCTGGACAAATACAAGACCCGTGAACTCGCGCCGGTGGAATGCGACTACCGCGGCTATCACATCATCTCGGCGCCGCCGCCCAGCTCCGGCGGCGTGGTGCTGTGCCAGATCATGAACATCCTTGACGGCTATCCGATGAAGGACCTGGGTTTCCATTCGGCCCAGGGCATGCACTACCAGATCGAAGCCATGCGCCACGCCTATGTGGACCGCAACAGCTACCTGGGTGACCCGGATTTCGTGAAGAACCCCATCGATCACCTGCTGGACAAGCACTACGCCGCCCAACTGCGCGCTGCCATCGAGCCGCAAAAGGCCGGTGATTCGCAGAAGATCAAACCTGGCGTGGCGCCCCACGAGGGCAGCAACACCACCCATTATTCAATCGTCGATAAATGGGGTAACGCCGTTTCGGTCACCTACACCCTCAACGACTGGTTCGGTGCCGGCGTGATGGCGAGCAAGACCGGGGTCATCCTCAACGATGAAATGGATGACTTCACCGCCAAGGTCGGCGTGCCCAACATGTACGGCCTGGTGCAGGGCGAAGCCAACGCCATCGCCCCGGGCAAGGCGCCGCTGTCGTCGATGAGCCCGACCATCGTCACCAAGGATGGCAAGACGGTGATGGTGGTGGGTACGCCGGGCGGCAGTCGGATCATCACCGCGACCTTGCTGACCATCCTCAACGTGATCGACTACGGCATGAACCTCCAGGAAGCCGTCGATGCGCCGCGTTTCCACCAGCAATGGATGCCCGAGGAAACCAACCTGGAAACCTTCGCGGCCAGCCCGGACACCCAGAAACTATTAGAGAGCTGGGGCCACAAGTTTGCCGGCCCGCAGGACCCCAACCACATTGCCGCGATTTTGGTAGGTGCCCCATCGTTGGGTGGCAAGCCCGTGGGCAAGAACCGTTTCTATGGGGCCAACGATCCACGCCGCAGTACCGGTTTGTCGCTGGGTTATTGAAGGTGGCCGGGTCCAACACCGTTGAAGAGGGAGCGTCATGAACACCGCTTTGTTGATCATCGATGTCCAGCATGCGCTGTGCAGCGGCGAGGAAGAATGCTTCGACAGCCAGCGCATTATCCAGACCATCAACGATCTGGGCGCCAAGGCCCGGGCTGTCGGTTTGACTGTGATCCTGGTCCAGCACGAAGAGTTGGAAGGCTCGCTGGCCCATGGTTCGGCCGGTTGGCAATTGGCGGACAGCCTGCTGACCGTGCCGGATGACTTGCGCGTGCGCAAGACCACGCCGGATGCGTTCTACCAGACCGATCTGTTGTCGCTGTTGCAGGCCCGTGGGATTGACCGTCTGGTGATCTGCGGGTTGCAAACCGATTATTGCGTCAACGCCACGGTGCGCCAGGCCCATGCCTTGGGGTATGAAGTGGTTTTGGTTGCCGATGCCCATTCCACCGTGGACAACGGCAGCATGGCGGCGCAGCAGATCATTGCCAACCACAACGACAGGCTGGGACGTTTGAGCAGTGCGGTGTCGCGAATCGATGTGCTGGCGGCGGCGGAGGTGCGCTTTTAGCCAACTCATCGGCACGATAAAACCGTGGCGAGGGAGCTTGCTCCCGCTCGACCGCGTAGCGGTCGCAAAAGCTTGGGGTCGCTTCGCAACCCAGCGGGAGCAAGCTCCCTCGCCACATCATCATATGGCTCATCATCGCGGTCGGCTTTTCAAGGCGCGCCAAACACCATCGTCCAGTAGATCCCGGCCCCACGGCTTGAGTCGCTGGCGGAAGCGGCGCCCATTTGGGTGAACATCGGGTTCATCAGGTTGGCGCAATGGCCGGGGCTGGCCAGCCAATCGTGCATCGCCTGGCTTGGCGAGCCTTGGCCGGCGGCGATGTTCTCGCCGAATTTGCGTCCACGGAAACCGGCGCTCTTGGCGCGGTCGGCGACCGAGCGACCGTCCGGGTCGCGGTGGGCGAAATAGTTGCCTCGCGCCATCGCGCGACTGTGCCCTTGGGCGGCTGTCCCCAAGGCTGCGTTCCAGCTCAGCGGTCGGGCGGCGGCGAAGCGTTGGCGCCCGCACAGGCGAGGTTGTGCCCTGACGGCGTTGACCTGGGCCAGCAACGTCTTGTCCGACGAAGCACCGCTGCTCATCGAGCCACCGGCCATGGGCTGCGCCAGCACCACGCGCCACTCGTCACCGACCCGATTGACGCCGATGTCGGCGTACTGGTTGTCCAGCAGCGCCGCGCAATGCTCGTCCGCCAGCATCTCGAAGGCTTCTTCGGCGTCCCGTGCGTCGGTCAGGCGAATACTGCGCACGGCACGGGCTTGATAGCCCACGTCTTTAAGCGTTTCCCGCAGGCCACCGTCGAAGCCGATCGGCAAGGCCAGGCTCGACCGTAACCCCAACGGCGGTGCGGCGCGCACCGTACGCCATTCGCAACGGTGCGGTTGGCTGCGGTAGTCGTTGATGGCGTCCACCAATTGCCGCTCGCCGCGGGCATGGGCAGGGCTGGTGAATAATGGCAACAGGGAGAGCAGGCACAGCGAAACGAAACGGCAAGAGCGAACGGGGTGGCGCATGGAGTGAACGGCTCAAGAGGGGAATTGCGGTAGCGTCAGGCTTGACGCCGATCCATCGGAAAATGCCTCGCTGCAGTTCGCAAGGCTTTCACGGCTGGGGTAGGACTGTGGGTTTGAGAACAAGTTTCGGGCGGGTGGAGACTTATCTTTGGGCCTGCCAAGCCTCTAGTGGAGAGAGAGTCATGCGGCAACGACAGCCATTGTGGCAAGGGAGTTATTGTGGCAACGGGAGCTATTGTGGCGAGGGGATTTATCCCCGATGGGCTGCGAAGCAGCCCCCAAAAGGCTAAACCGTCATCAGTCTGATGTACGGGGGCGGCTGGTTTCAGGGCTGCTTCGCAGCCATCGGGGATAAATCCCCTCGCCACAACAGTGTTCAGCCTGATCTAACGTGCAGCGCCAGCCACCGGCGCCTTGACCCGCTCAACCTTGCGATACGTCAGCAACACAATGCCCGCCACCACAATCGCGCCACCCAGTACCTGGCCGGGATTGAGCATCTGGTCCAGCACCAGCCAGCCGATCAACAGGGTCGCCAGCGGTTCGATGTTCATTACCGGGGCATTGCGCGGCATGTCCAGGCGGGGCACGGAAATGAACAGCACGATAAACCCGGTGCCATAGAGCACCACCAACGTCGCCAGGGCGAACCAGCCGGTGCTGGTGGCGGGAAGGTCGAAACCGCCGGGCAGGGCACCGGTCAGGCCGGCGAGGTTGACGCTGCTGAAGACAATGAAAATGGTCAACAGGCTGCGCACCGAGCCGCGCACCTGGGACAGCTTGTGGTCGGTGATCCACAGCGCGCAGGCGAAGACGCACGCGGCACAGAAGGCCAGGCCGACCCCAAGCAACCATTGCGGGCCGACACTTTGCTCGGACGATAGCCGGGCTGGCACCTCCAGCACGAACACCAGCCCCACCAGGATCATGCCCATCAACGCGGCGGTGCGCGCGGTCGGCCGTGGCCCGCCCAAGGCCCATGTCAGCAGCGCGAGCAGAATCGGAAAGACATTGCCCACCAACAGCGCTAACGCCACTGGCACCCGCGCCACGGCTGAATACAGGCAGAGGCTCTGCGCACCGATCAACAGCCCCAGGGTCAATTGCCAGCGCCAGGCGCCGGGCGGCAAGCGCAGGCTTTGGCGTTGCCACAGCACCATCGCCGCCAGCACCAGCAGCGTCCCGCCCGAGCGCAGCAGGATGGCCAGCAATACACCGGCACCGTCGTCGAACGCCGCCCGCGCGGCGACATGGTTGCCGGCGAAGGCGCAGCCCATGCACAGCAGGACGAGTACTGCGAGGTGGCGTGGTAAAGGAGTGGGGGAGGCAGGTGCAGCGGTAGAGCGAGTCATGGCAGCGTCTCGAAGGGTCGAATTATTTTTTGGTTATAGGTTGTCGTACAACATGGTTTTTACCCTATGGAGTGGCTAGAGACAAGGCCAAGATCCACATGACGGCTTTGTCGGCACGGCGACGCCTTCGCAAGACATCGCACGCAACCCCACGCTTTGCTGTACAACAATCGAACCGTTGTGTTGTTTACATCATTTCCCCTTTTGCGGAGCTATCCATGCGCCTGGCCGACTTCATCCTCGACAATATCGAGCCGATTCTGCAGGCGTGGGAAGACTTCGCCAAAACCATTACCCCCGCTTCCCATGGCATGGATTCGGCAGCCCTGCGCGACCATGCCATGCAGATGCTGCACACCATCGCCACTGACCTGCGCACGCCGCAAACGCGCAGGGAACAGATCGCCAAGTCCCACGGCGAGGCCCCGCCGGTTGAAGCCGAAACCGCTGCCGAAACCCATGCGATCATTCGTCAGTCTTCGGGTTTTACGGTGGAGCAAATGGTCTCGGAGTATCGGGCGCTGCGTACCAGTGTGCTTATGCTCTGGATGCCCCACACACGACTGGATCACGATCAGGTCATGAGCGACGTGATTCGGTTCAACGAGGCCGTGGACCAAGCTTTGGCGGAGTCTGTCGTCAGCTACTCGGGGGCGGTCGATGCGTCGCGCAACATCTTTCTTGGCATCCTCGGACATGACCTGCGAAGCCCATTGGGGGCGATCCTGTTGAGTTCCGAGGTGCTGCTGCGGGCCGGAGACCTGCCCGCCAAAGCCACCAAGATCACATCGCGCATCTACACCAGCGTCAAGCGCGCCAATAAAATCGTCGGCGACTTGCTGGATTTCACCCGGACCCAATTGGGAGCGGGCATTCCGGTGCAGCGTTTCAAGGGCGACCTGGTGGCGGCTTGCGAAGGGATGGTGGAGGAGGCGCGGGCCTATCACCCGGAAAACACGATCCTCTTTGAAACCACCGGTCCGCTGGAAGGACGCTTTGACCCGGCGCGCATGGAGCAGGTGTTCGCTAACCTGATCGGCAATGCCGTCCAGCATGGCACCGAGGGCACGCCGGTCACGGTTTCGTTGAGCACCGAAGAAGATATGGCGGTCATTGCGATCAACAACCAGGGCCAGCCTATCGAGAAAGATGCGATTGCGAGCATCTTCAACCCGATGATCCGACATCTGCGCAGCGGTGAGATGCAATACGGTCCTGCGGCCGGGTTAGGGCTTGGCTTGCACATCGCCTCGGCGATCGTCTCGGCTCACCAAGGCACCATCGAGGTTCACTCCAAGGCGCGAACGGGCACCACGTTCACCGTTCGTATCCCGCTGCACTCTGACTGATCGATGGTTTCGGTGGGCTGGGGTTCATACTTGTACGATGTCTTATCACGTAGTAAAACTGTCGTCCCGTCCAATAATAATTAACGGAGACGCACGATGGATGCTTCGCAAACTGCAACCGCCGCCGATCAGGGCCGCCGGGTATTCCTGAAAAAATCGCTGGTGGTCTCGGCCGCTGCCGCCACCTTGGGCAACTTGCCAGGGCTCGCTCAAGCCGAGCCTCTGAGCCAGCGTTACCCGGACCCGCTGGTCAATATCCTCGACCCCAGCTTCATGGACTTGCGCATTTTCAACGCCAGCGTGGAGAAGCTCGCCACCGGCCTGCGCTGGGCGGAAGGGCCGGTGTGGATAGGCGACGGTCGATACTTGTTGGTCAGTGATATTCCCAACAACCGCATCGTGCGCTGGGATGAAGTGACGGGCAGCCTGTCGGTCTACCGTGAGAATTCCAACTTCTCCAACGGCATGTGCCGCGATCGCCAGGGGCGATTGCTGGTGTGTGAAGGCTCTACCACTACGAGCGAAGGCCGGCGCATCACCCGCACCGAACACAACGGCACCCTGACCGTGCTGGCGGACAGTTTCGAGGGCAAGCCGTTTAACTCACCCAACGACATCGTCTGCAAGCGGGACGGTTCGGTCTGGTTCACCGACCCACCGTTCCAGACCGGCAACAACTATGAAGGGCACAAGATCGCGCCTACCCAACCCCACGCGGTGTACCGCATCGATGGTGAAACCGGCAAAGTCACCCGGGTAATCGACGACCTGGCGGGGCCGAACGGGCTGTGTTTCTCCCCGGACGAGAAAATCCTCTACGTGGTTGAAGGTCGCGCCAAGCCCAACCGCCTGGTCTGGGCGATCACAGTCAAGGACGACGGCACCCTGGGCGAACGGCGCAAGCACATCGAAGGCCTGGACTACGCCGCCCTCGACGGCATCAAGTGCGATGAAAGCGGCAATCTCTGGTGCGGCTGGGGCGGCAACGGCGACCCCAAGGCCGACCTGGAAAAACTCGACGGCGTGCGGGTGTTCAATCCGGAAGGCAAGGCCATCGGGCACATTTCCCTGCCGGAGCGTTGCCCGAACATCTGTTTCGGCGGCAGGGAAGGCAACCGGCTGTTCATGGCCAGCAGCCACTCGCTGTATTCGCTGTTCGTCAATACCCGCGGGGCGACGTTCGCCTGAGTGCAGGTATCGCTGTGGCAAGGGAGCCATTTCCCTTGCCACAGGTGCGGTTACTGTTAACGGCCCGGCAGCGCCGTACTGCCCCGCACCGTCAACTCAAACGGCAGCAACACATGCCGCTCGGCAATCGGCTTCTTCTCGATCAGCGCAATCAGCATCTGCACCGCTATTTGGCCAAACGCTTCGGCAGGTTGCGAAATGGTGGTCAGGGGCGGGTCGCAATACGCGGCGAAGGGGATGTCATCAAAACCTACCAGGGAAATATCCTCGGGCACCCGCAGGCCCATCTGCTTGATGCGCTTGAGCGCACCGATGGCCATTTCATCGTTTTCACAGAACAGCGCGCTGGGGCGGTCGGCCAGTTCCAGCATGGCGCCGGCGCCCTCGTACCCGGCCTTCAACGTGAAATCGCCATGGCAGATCAAACCCGGGTCGAGCGCAATGCCGGCCTGCTCCAGGGCTTGCTGATAACCGGCGACACGGTCCAGGGTCAGCGGGCTGCTGCGGGGCCCCTTGATGATACCGATGCGCCGGTGACCAAGGCCGATCAGGTGCTCGGTCATGGCTTGGGCGGCGGCTTGGTTGTCGAGGCTGATGGTCGGGAAGGGCGCGTCTTTGACCACTTCACAAGCATTGACCAGCGGCAGGGAATCGACACCCGGGGGGAGCGATTGGAAAGGATCGCTGGCGCGCAGCTGGATCACTCCGTCGGCCTGATGGGCGTAGACCAGGGCAGCGAACTCGCGCTCGATCTGCTCCCGGCCCTGGGTGTCGCATAGCAGCAATCGATAACCCGCCGCCTGCGCGGCCTGCTGCGCGCCACTGATGACCCGGGCGAAAAACGTGTTGGCGATGGCCGGCACCAGAATCACCAGGTTGCCGGTCCGGCGGGAGCGAAACTGCACCGCCATCAGGTTGGGTCGATAACCGGCCTGTTCCACCGCCGCATTGACCTTGTCCCGCGTCTCGGGAAGCACCCGTTCGGGCGACTTCAGCGTTCTGGACACCGTGGCCACCGAAACCCCCGCGAGCCGGGCCACTTCACGAATGTTGGACAAAATCACCTCAGCAAACAGGGGTACGGCTGGGGAGCTTACCGCAGGTTGGGCGCGTTACAAATGTCCAGGCGTGAACCCTTTGGGTTTGACACGCCGGAAAACTGAGCCTAGATTTCCGCCATGATGTAACCGGTTACATCGTCATCCTGACGAGAAGAGAAACGCGATGAATCCTGTAGCACCGAAAATAAGAATGGGCTTCGTCGGCGGTGGCGAGGGCGCTTTCATCGGCCAGGCCCACCGCCAGGCGGCCGGGCTGGACGGCGGTTTCGAGCTGGTGTGCGGCGCGTTCAGCCGCGACGTCCAGAACAATCAGCGAACCGCCGCGACCCTGGGCCTGCCCGCGTCCCGCTGCTACAGCGACTGGCAGCACCTGCTGGACACCGAAGCGGCGTTGCCGGCGGACCAGCGCATGGAGCTGCTGGTCATCGTCACGCCCAATCATCTGCACGCCCCGATAGCCAGCCAGGCGTTGAAGGCCGGTTTCCATGTATTCAGCGAAAAACCTGCGGCGATGAGCCTGCGTGAACTGCTCGCCTTGAAGGAAGTGGTTCACAGCAGCGACCGGCTCTATGGCTTGGCCCACACGTACCTCGGTTACGCCATGGTCTGGCAGGCCCGGGCCATGGTGCGCTCGGGCGTGATCGGTGCGGTGCGCAAAGTGCTGGTGGAATACCCGCAAGGCTGGCTGAGCCAGGACGTCGCTGGCCAAGGCAACAAACAGGCTGGCTGGCGCGACGACCCGCACCAGTCGGGGCTGGGCGGCTGCATCGGTGACATTGGCACCCATGCGTTTTCCCTGGCCGAATTTGTTGCCGGCCAACCCATCGAGCGGATCTGCGCCGCGTTGGGCACCCATCTTCCGGGGCGACAGCTGGATGATGATGTGTCGGTACTGTTCCAAATGAGCGACGGGGCCAGTGGCGTGTTGATCGCCAGCCAGGTCTGCGCCGGCGAAGAGAACCCGCTGAAAATCCGCGTCTATGGCGACAAGGGCGCGCTGGAATGGCGCCAGGAAGAACCGGCGAGCTTGATCCACCGCGCCCTCGACCAGCCCATGCGCATCCTGCGATCCGGAGTCGGCCAGCCGTGGCTGTGCGAGGCCGCGACCCAGCGCATGCGCCTGCCGGCGGGGCATCCTGAAGGGTATTTGGAGGCGATGGCCAATCTCTACGGCGATTTCGCCCGCGCCATTCGCGGCGATGTCCACGGCCACGAAGTCCCGGGGGTACCCGGTATCGACGTCGGCCTGCGGGGCATGGCGTTCATCGAAGCCGCCATCGCCAACCACCGCGGCAACGCCAAATGGACCGAACTGGTCTGCACCGCATGAATCCGGAGAGCCTTGTAATGTCCAGCCCTCAAACCCCGACGGGCCTGCGCGGCCCGGGTATTTTCCTGGCGCAGTTCATGTCCGCCGAAGCGCCGTTCGACACCCTGGCCAACATCGCCCAGTGGGCCGCCTCGCAAGGCTACAAAGCGGTGCAATTGCCAACGTCGGGCACGCAGTACATCGACCTGGCCCGGGCCGCCGAGAGCCAGGATTATTGCGACGAACTCAAGGCTACTTGCGCGCAATTCGGCGTTGAGATCAGTGAGCTGTCGACGCACCTGCAAGGCCAGTTGGTAGCGGTGCACCCGGCGTTCGACGCGCTGTTCGACGACTTTGCCCCGTCGCATGTGCGTGGCCAGCCCGAGGCGCGGACCGAGTGGGCGATCGAGCAATTGAAACTCGCCGCCCGCGCCAGCCAACGCTTGGGCCTCAAGGCGCACGCGACGTTTTCCGGTGCGCTGCTGTGGCCGTACATGTACCCTTGGCCGCAACGCCCCAACGGTCTCGTTGAGCAAGGATTTGCCGAACTGGCCCGTCGCTGGTTGCCGATTCTGAATGCCTTCGATGCGGCTGGCGTGGACCTGTGCTACGAAATCCACCCCGGCGAAGACCTGCACGACGGCGCCTCGTTCGAACGTTTCCTGGAAGCCGTCGACCATCATCCGCGGGCGGCGATTCTCTACGATCCCAGCCATTTGCTGCTGCAACAGATGGATTACCTGGGCTTCATCGACCGCTACCACGAGCGCATCCGCATGTTTCACGTCAAGGACGCCGAGTTCCGCCCGGATGCCCGTTCCGGGGTGTACGGCGGATACCAGGGCTGGGTCGATCGCCCTGGCCGGTTCCGCTCCCTGGGCGATGGCCAGATCGATTTCAAATCGATTTTCAGCAAGCTGACGCAATACGACTTCAGCGGTTGGGCGGTCTTGGAATGGGAATGCTGCCTGAAGGATTCGCAGCAAGGCGCCGCGCAAGGCGCCGCGTTCATCCAGCGGCACATGATCAACAAGACCCGCAAGGCGTTCGACGATTTTGCCGGGGTGACGGCGGATGAAGACTCCAATCGCCGGTTGTTGGGTCTGTCGAGATAACCGGCCCGACACATAAGCAGCATTTGGTTTTAACAAGAACAACAAATAAAAACGGTGACGGCCATGAGCCCAATGTATGCGCGCTTGAGCGTGATGATGTTCCTGCAATTCTTCATCTGGGGTGGCTGGTTCGTCACCCTCGGTACTTTTCTTTCCAGCACCCTGGGAGCCAGCGGCGGGCAGGTCGGGATGGCGTTTGCCACCCAGTCGTGGGGGGCGATCATCGCGCCATTCGTGATCGGCTTGATCGCCGACCGCTACTTCAACGCCGAGCGCATCCTCGCGGTCCTGCACTTGCTGGGCGCGGTGTTGCTGTTCCAGCTGTACTCGGCGCCTGATTTCGGCGTGTTCTACCCGTATGTGCTGGCGTACATGGTGGTCTACATGCCAACGCTGGCCCTGGTCAATTCGGTGGCATTCCGGCAGATGCGCGACCCGGCGCTGGAGTTCTCCCGCATCCGGGTGTGGGGCACCGTTGGCTGGATCGTCGCCGGCGTGGTCATCAGCTTTGTGTTTGCCTGGGACTCACGCGAGGCGATCTCCACCGGCGGTTTGCGCAATACCTTCCTCATGGCGGCCATCGCCTCGCTGGTCTTGGGTCTCTACAGCATCACGCTGCCAGGCACGGCCCCGCTCAAGGACCAGGCGAACGCTGGAGGTATCAAGCAATTGCTGGGGCTGGATGCCTTGGGGCTGTTGAAGGACCGCAGCTACCTGGTGTTCTTTATCGCCTCGATCCTGATCTGCATTCCCTTGGCGTTCTATTACCAGAATGCCAATCCGTTCCTGGCTGAAACCGGCATGACCAACCCGACAGCGAAGATGGCCATCGGACAAGTCTCCGAAGTGCTGTTCATGCTGCTGTTGCCGCTGTTCATCCAGCGCTTCGGTATCAAGCGGGCGCTGTTGGTGGGCATGTTGGCGTGGGCGTTGCGCTACGTGTTATTTGCCTACGGCAATAACGGCGACCTGGCGTTCATGCTGTTCACCGGCATTGCCCTGCATGGCATCTGCTACGACTTCTTTTTTGTTTCCGGGCAGATCTACACCGACGCCCAGGCGCCGAAGCATTTGCGCAGCTCGGCCCAGGGGCTGATTACGCTGGCGACTTATGGCTTGGGGATGCTGATCGGCTTCTGGGTGGCGGGGCAGGTGACCGATCACTTTGTCGCGGCAGGTGGGCATGACTGGCAGAGCATCTGGCTGTTCCCGGCCGGTTTCGCGTTAGTGGTGTTGGTCTGTTTCCTTTTTACCTTCCGTGGCCAGCAGGCGCTCGTCGTGCCGTCAAAGGCTTGAAGCAGGGCTGGGCGTCAGTCATTTGTGACTGGCGCTCAGTTTGGTGTAGGTGACTTTCCCGCCTTCATTGGAGTAGCCCTTGTTATCCAAAGTGTAGACGCCGGCCTTGAAATAGAAGTCGTAGCCCTGCCAGGACTTGTCCAGCATCACCTGTTTGCCACTGTTGCCGATCAGCACCGAGAGCTGGCCTTGCTTGTCCATTTGCAATGTGTACGAGAAGGATTTATTCAACGGCACCTTGGGCACGGTATAGATCACCGGGCTTTTCTTGTCCTTGGGTTTGACCCGGTATTCCACGTCGATATTACCGATGCCCTTTTCGTAGCGGTACACCAGCTTCAACAAGGGCGTCGGTGCATCCTTGGCGTGGATCTGCGCCACGACCACACGGCCTTCCGAAGGCACCTGGTTCACCGACAATTCGCCCTTGAGCGTGTTGGTGCCGCTGTTGTAGCGCCAATTGCGATGTTTTCCGTCTTTGCTGGTTTCCCGCAGTTCGGAACGCGGGTAGTCGCTGTTACCGGTATGGGAGCCGGTGACGGGCGCCCAAAAGACGATCCTTTGGCCGTTATTGTCGAAATACTTGTTATTCAAACTCGGCATGGCTTTGGTCGCCACGACCTGCGCGGGCGTTTGCACCGGCAGGGTAACGCTCCAGACAGTGACGTCAATCATGATGAAACCTCCAACGGGACCGGCCGTTATCTGGCGGCCGTCAAGACAAGGAAATTGCCTTCCGTGGCGTGGTTTTCATGCTATCGACGGGAGTCTGTTTCGCTGGAGGCCCAACTGACGGATGGCTCTGCGATGAGCCTCTAGGGCCCTTGAATGGGCGAGATGACGTTGTGTCTTTTTGTTGCTGATCGGTTAGAGTACGCGCCGCCCGAGAGATGGATCCCGGGCGTTTATCCATGGAGCCTCAAATGAATCACTTCAGTAAAGTCGTTGCCGCCACACTGTTGGGCCTGGCCCTGGCGGGTTGCACCGGCGCCCCGATGAAAACCCAGCAATACGACAGCAGCCAATACACCGTTGTCGGCCACAGCGAAGCGTCGGCCACCGGCCTGATGCTGTTCGGCTTGATCCCGATCCGTCAGAACAGCCGTTTCGTGCGCGCCCAGACCGCAGCGATCCAGGCCAAGGGCGGTGACGCCATGATCAACACCCAAGTCCAGGAAAACTGGTTCTGGGCCTGGGTCCTGAGCGGTTACACCACCTCGGTGTCCGGTGATGTGATCAAGCTGAAGAACGTTCAGTAAGCAGTGCCGTACAGGTAAGTAAGCTTACCTGTGGCGAGGGAGCTTGCTCCCGCTGGGCTGCGTAGCAGCCCTTTTTATGCGATTGCCGCGCAATCGAGCGGGAGCAAGCTCCCTCGCCACCACAGCCAATCCTGGCTAACGTCCTCCCACCACCATATGACTGAACGGCGCCACATACGCCTGCAACGTCACCAGCCCGCCCACCAGAATCGCCAGCACCACCGAGTGGAAAAACACGTAGCGCAGGATTTCCCCTTCGTGGCCGTACCAGCGTGTCGCGGTTGAAGCGACCACGATCGACTGGGCATCGACCATCTTGCCCATGACCCCGCCGGAACTGTTCGCCGCCGCCATCAGCACCGGACTGATTCCCAACTGTTCCGCCGTGACCCGTTGCAAGCCACCGAATAGCACGTTCGACGCCGTGTCCGATCCGGTCAGCGCCACGCCGAGCCAGCCCAGAAGAGTGCCGAACATCGGGTAGAAAATGCCCGTCGCGGCAAAGGCCAGGCCCATGGTGGCGTCCAGTCCCGAATAACGCGTGAGAAACCCCAACGCCAGCATCGCCACGATGGTGATCAGCGAGTAGCGCACCACCCAGAGTGTTCGCAGGTACTGGCGCAGCAGTTGCGGGATCGAATAACCCATCAGCAAGCCGCCGAGAACGGCCGCCAGGAAGATGCCGCTGCCGGTCGCGGTGAACCAATTGAACTTGTAAATCGCCTCTTCGGTTTTAGGCTGAGGCACCACCGGCGGGACCTTTTCGATCTGCTGGTGCAGGGTGGTGAAGGTCAGCAGGGGTGAGAAGATCGGATTCGCCTCGCGCATCGGCTTGCCTTGGGGATCAAGCTTGGCCGATTGGGTTTGTGGGTCTAGCGCCGGACGGGTGTCGAACAGGTTCTTGAAGCCTTGGGTGCCCCAGGCGAACACGAACACGGTGAGGATGATCCACGGCATCCAGGCCCGCAGCACCGCAGGTTTAGCATCGCCGGCGAAGGCGCCGCTGGCCACCGGTTCCTGCGCCTCGCTGGCGTCGATCTTCGAGTCATCGTGGCGCCCCGACAGCGCGGCGGAGGTGTGCACCGTGGCTGGTTTCCAGACCTTGAGAAAGCCGGTGAGACAGGCCATGGAAATCAGCGCGGCGATCACATCCACCAGCATCGGGCCGTGGTAGTTGGAGACGAGGAATTGCGGGATGGCAAAGCTGACGCCGGCCACCAGGATCGCGGGCCAGATCTCCAGCATCTTGCGCCAACCGGCAAAGGCCCAGATCAACCAGAACGGCACGATCACCGAGAAAAATGGCAACTGCCGGCCGACCATCATCGACAGCTCCATTTCATCCAGCCCGGTGACCTTGGCGAGGGTGATGATCGGCGTACCGAGGGCGCCGAACGCCACGGGCGCGGTGTTGGCGATCAAGGCCAGGCCCGAGGCCGCCAGCGGCGAGAAACCCAGCCCGATCAGGATCGCCCCGGTCACCGCCACCGGCGTGCCGAAACCCGCCGCGCCCTCGAAGAACGCACCGAAACAGAAGGCGATCAATAGCAATTGCAGGCGCCGGTCGTCGGTGATGCGCGCCAGGGAATCCTGCAGCACTTTGAACGAACCGTTCTCGGTCGTCAGCCGGTGCAGGAAAATGATGTTGAGGACAATCCAGCCAATGGGCAGCAAGCCGTTGGCTGCGCCATACAGCGCCGCCGACCCGGCCATGCCGGCGGGCATGCCGAAGGCGAAAATCGCGATCAGCAAGGCCGAGGCCAGGGCCAGCAACGCCGCCAGGTGTGCCTTGATATGAAAGAACGCCAGAGACGCCAGCATCACCACCACCGGGACCGCCGCCAGAAACGTCGACAGCACCGCATTACCGAAGGGATCGTAGACTTGTTGCCAGACCATGTTCCACCTCTGCTTTTTATTGTTGGAAGTGCAGGCCCCGGGGGGATTGGCAGAAAAGTATAGGCGGGGATTGGCGCGGCAATGTGGATCAGGCTGTTGTGGTGAGGGAGCTTGCTCCCGCTGGACCGGACTGGCGCCTGCGAGCGATGTGGCGAGGGGATTTATCCCCGATGGGTGGCGAAGCCGCCCCAAGAATCTTGTGTCGGTAGAAAAAGCCTGGGCCTGCTGCGCAGTCCATCGGGGATAAATCCCCTCACCACAGAGAGAAGTGGTGTGCCGGCTAATGCGTGCGTTCGCTTTCTTCCTGGCGAAGCTCAAGGCTCAAGCCGTCGCAGCTTTGCGACCAGTCGGTAAGCCAATCGGGCATCGCCGGGGATTGTTCGGCCAGCCCCAACTCACGAATAAACTCACCCGGCGCAATCGTGCCTTTGGCCGAGCGGAACAGGCCGCGCATGATCACCACCCCGACCACGCGCCCCTGGCTCATGAAGCGGTGCTCCATGAAGGTCCACTTGTCGTCCCAGCCGAGCATTCGGGTGTGCACCTCGAAGGCCTCGAACAACCTCAGCTCCCGGCGAAACTTGCCCCAGACGTCTCCCACAATCGGCACCGCGCGGTTGCGCAACGCCACTTTATAAGCGCCGCTGCGCAGCACGTAATCCATGCGGCCCACATCGGCCAGAGTGAAATAACGCCCGTTGGTGACGTGGCGGTTGAGGTCCAGGTCCAGCGGCCAGACGCGCATGCGCACCACAGTGGTGTCCAAGGGCGCCGTGGTTTTGCGCCAGGGACGACGAAACAGCATCAGCAGAAGTCGGAACCAGAGATTCATAAATGCGCCATGGGAGGGGAAAGCGGCGCACTTTAGCCCCCGGCGCCGGGTGCGGGCTAGGTGCGTAAATGACGATTTTCACGGCAATCGCGCATTTGAGGCATGTTTGGGATGTTGGGTCCGTGCACAGGCTTATGTGGCGAGGGAGCTTGCTCCCGCTGGGTGGCGCAGCCGCCCCAAGAGTCTTATGCCGAAACATAGCGCTTGGGCCTGCTGCGCAGTCCAGCGGGAGCAAGCTCCCTCGCCACGGGGATTGATGTTTGGCTCAATTTCGGGGGCTGCCTGTAAGGCCGTCATCGCGAGCAAGCTCCCACAATTGGGTTGGGGGTGTCCTGCGTATGATCGCCATGACATATGCCAAAAAGAGCTGAGTCAGAGCAACCCTATATCTGAATACACACACACCTGTGGCGAGGGAGCTTGCTCCCGCTGGGTGGCGAAGCCGCCCCAAAATCTGTGCCGGAACAAAGATATCGGGCCTGCCACGCAGTCCAGCGGGGATAAATTCCCTCGCCACAAGAGCGATGCATTATGGCGACGGGTGAGCTTCGACGTTGTCTAGTGCGCGGTTCGCCAGCAGTCCGCCCAGTTCGATCAGTTGCTGGATGCCCAAGGCAAAGTGGCGTCGTGAACCTTCAAGCTCAAAGGCCAGGTCACTGACCATGACATTGGCCGAGGCCAGGGTTTCGCTGAGGTTGGCGAGCAGGCTTTCGGTGTCGATGTCCTTGACGACCGTAAATAGCTGCCCGTGAAGGGGATCCGCTTCGCACTTGTTAGGTTTGGGCTTGAGGTAGTAGTCAAGGGCGCGCTCGGCAGCTTCGTCGAGTTTCTGGGTGTTGGTTTTTTTGCGCGGTGAAGTCGGATCGGTGTCCGGTGGGTTGGGCGTTACTTTGAACATAGATGAATCTCCAAATCTTAAAAGGAGAGCCATCACCCTCGCTACCAAACGAAGGGTGGCGGCCATACGCGGGTTGGTAGACCGGTGACTTGGAGAACCGGCGCGTCCGAGGACGCCCTGCGCATGACCGCCATAAAAAACAGATACCAAAGGGCCTCTGTTAGAGGGGCTATGCGACAAGTCAAAGCCGGGCTACCAAACCCGATCGCTGATTCTCAGCGACCCGGAAACGATAGAGCCCAGCCCCATGGCGCACAAGCCGGCGGATTCTGGCGTAGTGGTAGGTAATGACGCAAGACAACGTAGCCGGAATCAGAGCAATCCTACATCTGGATAAACACAGCCCCTGTGGCGAGGGGATTTATCCCCGCTGGGTCGCGCAGCGGCCCCAAGAATTGTGCTGGTACAAAGAGCTTGGGCCTGCTGCGCAGTCCAGCGGGAGCAAGCTCCCTCGCCACGGGGATTGATGTTGGCTCAATTTTGCGGGCTGCCTGTAAGGCCGCCATCGCGAGCAAGCTCGTTCCCACAATTGGAGCGGCGATGTGCAGAGAGTGTCAGCCTTTCGCCGCCATCGCCGTCACTTCCACCCGCATTCCCTCGACTGCCAGCGCCGCCACGCCCACGGCGGCGCGAACCGGCCACGGTTTGGCGAAGAAGCGCTTGTAGACTTCATTGAATGCCGCACGATCCGCCATGTCAGTGAGGTAAATGGTCAAGTGCAGCACGCGATCCATGGAACTGCCGGCGCCCTCCAGGGCGGTCTTGAGGGCTTGCAGCGTGCATTCGCTCTGAAGCGTGATGTCACCCAATTCCAGGCTGCCGTCGGCGTGGGTGGGGATTTGCGTGGAAACCAGCAGGCCGCCGAAACCGGCGACGTCGGAGGAAATGGAGTCCGCATCCGGATCTGGAATAAACGTGATGTCTGGGTTGCTCATGCAAAGCCTCGTGCTGGAAAAGAAAAAGGACCGCCGCAGTTTACCGTCCATTGCTGCGTCGTTCCTGCATTCCTTTACTCGTGCGCTCCCAGCCCGTTGTTTTGCGCCAGCGCCTGGATGTAGGCCTCAAGCGTCAGGGTGCCGTGCACGACGTCGTCGCCCACGTCGAAGCCACTGTCGAGGC
This sequence comes from Pseudomonas fluorescens Q2-87, assembly GCF_000281895.1. Taxonomy (NCBI): domain Bacteria; kingdom Pseudomonadati; phylum Pseudomonadota; class Gammaproteobacteria; order Pseudomonadales; family Pseudomonadaceae; genus Pseudomonas; species Pseudomonas fluorescens. The sequence continues at coordinate 2,118,541 of NZ_CM001558.1, forward strand.
TGACGGCGCTCATGCGCGCATAGGATTGCGCCGCAGCAGGGCTGAAACCGAGGCTCCGGAAGGTGCTTTCCCATTGGTCCCTGGGTATCACCTGTACCTCGACCGGTCGGCCGAGCGCCTGGGAAAAAGCCTGCGCCACATCGTTGGGCGAGTACAGGTGAGGCCCCTGCACGTTACGCACGCCAACGTCATCAACCGACGATAGCAACCGCGCGGCCGCCACTTCGCCCAGGTCCCGGGGCGCAACCATGGGGAAGGCCAGGTCGGCTGGAAACAGCGTGGGCAGCTTGCCGGTCTCGCGCACGGTATCGAGCAGGCTGTCCCAGTTACTCATGTAGTAAGCCCCGCGATTGATCGCCGCCGGGATCGACTGCTTGCGCAGCCCTTCCTCCAATTCCCACAAGACGCTGAGATCGCCGATACGCTCGCCGGGTTGGGCGCCGGCGGTGGATTGCACGACGATTTTCTCAAGGCCCGATCCGTCGAGTGCGGCCAGGATGTTGGCGACCGTGCGCCGTTCCACCGCATCGGTATCGGTACTGGGAGCAGCCGGCGGATTGAGAATGAACGCCCTGCGCCCGAGCCGAAAGACGGCGCGCAACGACTCGACGTTTTCGGCGTCCGCTTCGACGATTTGAGCGCCCCTGGCGCGCCATTCGGTCGCGTGGGTGGCGTTGCGGGTCATGATAATCACGGCATGCCCTGGCGCCAGCAAGGCTCGGGCCGTGGCCGAGCCAACGTGGCCTGTGGCGCCCATGATCACGTACATGGCCTTATCTCCCAAAGTCAAAGTCCGCCCTGGGCCGGACGGTGGGGTGTCATTGCCGGCTCAAGGTGCGGTTGCGCGCCGTTCAGGCGTGCGGCCAGCTGTTGCGCCTGCTCCCATCCCAGCGCGGGTTCCAGCCAGTCAAGCGCATCTTCGGCACTGAAGGCCAGTACCCGCTGCCGCTGGTTGGCGATGTCGCCATACGTCACCAGGGCCAGGCCGTCACAGCCAAACGGGGTCTCGCTGGCCTGGGCCAGGGCGGCCAGGAAGATCGGGGCCGACTGCCGGGCGGTCGTGTAGGTGAGGCGCTGCGCCTGAGAGGGCGAGGCGGGGGTTTGCGACTCATACCAACCCTCCACGGCGACCAGTACGCGGCCTTCGTGCTTGATGGGGTCGAAGACCTTGGAACGCATCACCAGATGCAAAGGCAGATGGGTCAGCGGCGGCATCGTTCCGACCGACCAGATCGGCGACCAACCCCAGCGAACCTTGATGCACTCCAAGTGCCCACCGCGACGGCGAATGGCGCTGACCTGCATGTTTGGCTCGATCAGGCTCTGGCGGTCCTGGACCCTGGACGGTGTTGTCACGTACAGGTCCAAGGGCGTCACGCTTGCACCGCAACGACTGCCGGGCGTGTCTCGCTGGGCGAAATACGCCAGGGAGTCTTTTGAAGAAACGTGCTGAACAAGACGGTCACACATAACGAACTCCCGGCAGTGAAACGCAAAGCATTCTTGATGTACCCGCCGTTCAGGCCGCGACGGTCGAAGCGCGTCATCGGGGCTTTCAGCGGTGTCATGTAGGTCCGAGCCGTGGCGAATGGCTTGGTTCGAAAATCCTTGCGGCGGGGGGACGAGTGGGCAATGGGGTGAATGCACTATCGCCTTTCGCGAGCAGGCTCGTTTCCACGCTGTTGTGCATTGATGAAATCCACAAAAGCCCTCAACGGCGAGGGCAGGTAGCGGCGGCCGGGGTAGTAGAGGAACGGTCCGGTAAAGCGCTGCCACCAGGGTTCGAGTACCGGCTCCAGGACGCCGCTGTCCAAGTAGGGGCGTAGCCAGTCCTCGAACAGGTAGACGATGCCCAACCCATCCACCGCCGCTTGCACCGACAGGTCCACCGCGCCGCCGATCCGCACGATCAACGGGCCGCTGGGGTCGACACTTACCGTCTCACCGTTGCGCTCATAGTCCCAGAGCGGCAACGCGCCGCTGGGGAATTTGCCGCGCAGGCACGCGTGTTGGAGCAGATCCCGCGGATGCTCGGGCCGGCCCCTGGCGTCCAGATAAGCGGGCGAGGCGGCTGTTGCAAAGCGCTGGAATCTTGGACCAATGGGGATGGCGATCATGTCCTGCTCAAGGCGTTCATCGTAACGAATACCGGCGTCGCACCCAGCCGCGAGCATGTCGACGAAGCTCTCCTCGGCGACCACTTCCAGGCGAATATCTGGATGGCTCTTGAGAAACGGCGTGATGATCGAAGGCAGCACCAGGCGGGCGGCACTGACCGGCACGTTCAGCCTGAGGGTGCCTGAGGGGCGGTCGCGGAAATCGTTGACCACGTCCAGCGCCGATTCGACTTCGCCGAGCGCCGGCACGATGCGCTCCATCAACCGCGCACCGGCCTCGGTCGGCACGACGCTGCGCGTGGTGCGGTTGAGCAGGCGCACGCCCAGACGGCTTTCCATGCGCCTTACGGCATCGCTGAGGCTGGAAGCGGATTTGCCGCTTAGCCGTGCGCCTTCACGAAAGCCGCCCGCATTGACCACCGCCACGAAGGCCAGCAAGTCTTGTATATCCGTCGCCATTGTTCTCTCCGTCGTACAGCCCGTGCTGATTGCACCTGATTATCAAGGGAATGGTCAACGCCTATAGTCGGCTCAATCATATTGATCCAAGGGGCACGACATGAACATTGCAGGCAAGGCAGGCACTTTTTTACTGGGCGACCGCACGGTCAATCGCATGGGTTACGGCGCGATGCAGTTGGCGGGGCCCCAGGTCTTCGGACCGCCGAAAGATCCGGCGGCCGCCGTCGCCGTGCTGCGCGAAGCATTGGCGAGCGGGGTCAACCACATTGACACCGCCGATTTCTACGGGCCCCATGTCACCAATCAGCTGATCCGCGAAGCGCTGCACCCTTACGCCCAGGACCTGGTCATCGTCACCAAGGTCGGCGCCGTTCGTGGCGCCGACGCGTCCTGGAACCCGGCCCACAGCCCAGCCGAGTTGACCCGTGCGGTCCACGACAATCTGCGCAACCTGGGCGTGGAGGTATTGGAGGTCGTCAACCTGCGGGTATGGGGCGATCTGCATTCGCCCACGGAAGATTCCATCGGGCAATCGTTCACAACGCTGGCCGAGTTGCAGCGCCAGGGCCTTATCCGCCACCTGGGCCTGAGCAACGTCACGGCAGCGCAGGTCAAGCAGGCCCAGGGCATTGCCCAGGTGGTCTGTGTGCAGAACCACTACAACCTGACCCATCGCGACGACGAACAACTCATCGCTGACCTGGGCCAGCAGGGTATCGCCTATGTGCCGTTCTTCCCCCTGGGCGGCTTTACACCGCTGCAATCGGAGACCCTTTCCAGCGTGGCGGCGCGCCTGGAGGCGTCACCGCTGTGCGTGGCCCTGGCGTGGCTGCTGCAACGTGCGCCGAATATCCTGCTGATTCCCGGCACATCGTCCTTGGCGCACCTGCGGGAGAATCTCACCGCGAGTGAGCTGAGCATCCCCGCACCGATGCTCGCCGAGCTGGACGCACTGGTCTAGGCCGCCAGGAAAGCCAACGTCTCGCCATCTTCCGGTATCAACAACCGGCCTGCGACGTTGGCCAGCGCGGCGCTCCAATTTGCAGCGGATGTTCAAGGCACTGAAAGGGCTTACGCCGGTGGCGTACCGGTGTAAATTCGGGCGTGTGTGACGCCGGTCAACCAGTCGTCTTTTCCGTTTCGTTGCGATGGTGTTCCTGCCAGTTGTCGACGGGGCGGGCACGGTCTTCGTTGAACATGTCCGTGAGCAGCGCATTGGCACGCCGAAAGGCATCGTGGCGGAACTTGAGGTCGTCTTCCGGCTGGGCGACGATTTCCTCCAGCATCTTGAGGTTCAGTCGGCGGAACTGATCCGCCCGCTCGCGCGCTTCGTAAGCCCCGACGCCCATGTGCTCCAGCGCACTGCGACCCAATGACAGCGCACTCTCGAAGGTTTCCCGCTCAGCCGCCTCCACGCCCATCTGCCGAAGGATGATGAGGTGCCCCATGTCCCGCGCCCGCACGATCAACTGCAACGCGGGGAAGTGCTCCTGGGCCAGGCGGGTCAGCGTCAGGTTGTCTTCTCGATCGTCGATCGCATTGATCAGCACCACCGCTTGGGCCGCGCCGGCTGCGTGCAGCAAGTCGAGGCGCGTGGCATCGCCATAAAAGACTTTCACACCGAATTTACGCAGCGTCTCGATGTTGTCGGGGTCGTGATCCAATACCACCACCTCGACGCCGCAAGACATCAACAGACGTCCGGCGATCTGCCCGAAACGCCCGAACCCTGCGATGATCACTCGTGGATTCTGCTGGTCGACGAGGTCGGATTCGCGTTTGTTTTTCTTGGCGACGGACTCGAAGCGATCCAGCAACACGATCAGCAAGGGCGTCAGGCACATGGACAGGGCCACCGCCAGGGTCAGGCTCTTGCCCCATTGATCGGTCAAGATGCCGGCCACGGTCGCCGCGCCGAACACCACGAAGGCGAATTCGCTGCCCTGGCCCAGTAACACCGCCTGCCAGGAGCGCTGGGCGGCGGGGACGTTGAGGAACCGGCCCGCCATCTTGATCACCAGCAGCTTGATCAGGATGAAACCCAGGGTCAGGGTGATGACTTTCAGCGGTGCGTTGATCAGGGTGCCGAAATCGATCGACATGCCGACACCGATGAAGAACAGACCCAACAACAGGCCTTTGAACGGTTCAATGTCGCTTTCCAGCGCATGGCGGTATTCAGAGCTGGCGAGCAGGACCCCGGCGAGGAACGCGCCCATGGCCATCGATAAACCGGCTTCTTCCAGCAGAAAGCCAAAGCCGAACACCAGGAAAAGCGCCACGGCACTGAAAATCTCCCGCAAGCCTGACCGCGCTGCGAAGCGCAGCAGCGGTCGCGTCACGTATCGTCCCAACAGTACGACGATGGCGATGGCGGCGACGATTTTGCCAATCGATAGCAACAGCGCCGTGCCCGAAGGCGTGTCGCCGTGGGCCGACAACAACGGAATCATCGCCACCAGCGGAATGGCCGCGATGTCCTGGAACAGCAGCACGGCGAAGCTGCTGCGGCCGACGGCGGTGGCGGTCAGGTTGCGTTCGTTCATGGCCTGCATGGCGATGGCCGTGGAGGACAGGCTCAGGGTCAGGCCGACCAGCAGCGCTGCCGTCCAGTTCAGGCCAAGGGCCGTGCAGAACAAGCCAATGGCAGCGCCACAGGCGAGCATCTGCAGGGCACCGCCACCGAACACCATCTTGCGCAGGGCCCAGAGCCGTTTGGGGTCGAGCTCGAGGCCGATGATGAACAGCATCAGCACCACGCCGATTTCAGCGAACTCCAGGATCGCTTTTACATCGGTAATCAGCTTCAGCCCCCACGGGCCGATGATGCACCCGGCCAGCAGGTAACCCAACACCGGGCCCAGGCCCAACCGGACGGCAATCGGCACGATCAACGTCGCCGAGCCCAGGTAAATGAGCAGTTCAATCAGGCTGTGCGTCTCCATTTCAATCTTCCTTCCAGGCGGCCAGGCGAGCGCCATAGTGTTCGATTTGTGCGTGTTGGGCGTCAGGGTCGGCGGCATAGGCGCCATGCACGACCACCGGCTCCAGCCAGCGCATGCCACAGTAAATGGCCGTGGCGTGAAGAGGTTGGGCCAGCGCCGAAAAATCGGGGTAGTCGCCGATTGCAAAATGCGCGTGATCGCCACCGGTGGTGACGGTCCACAGCAAGCGCTTGCCTTTGAGGGCAACGGCGTCTTTACCGTAGGCCCAGCCGTGGGTGAACACCTTATCGATCCACAGTTTCAGCAGGGGCGGTGCGCTGTACCAGTACATTGGGTGCTGGAGGACGATAAGCTCTGCTTGTTCCACCGCTCGCTGTTCCGCCTCGACGTCGATATCGAAGTTGGGGTAAAGCGCGTAGAGCGAACGTATGACCACGTCCGGGTTGGTCGACACTCGCTTGAGCATCTGCTGGTTGACCCGCGATTTGTCGGGGTAGGGGTGCGCATAAATGATAAGAATCATCGGTGAATTCCTTGGTTTGGCTCCGTCGATTCCTGTCTGTCGTGAGCGCGAACGATGGCATTGGGTCGAGCGATACAAACAAGAGCGCCTTCCCGGAACAGGGTCCAGGCCGGAAAAGCCGGACATCCTACCGAGGAAGGCGCTGAATGTTTAGAGCGGATCGGTACATCGGGCACTTCAGTCAAGCGGCAGCGAGACCCTGGCCTCCAATCCGCCACCCCGTCGATTCCTCAGGATCAGCGTGCCGCCATGCTCCAGCACTGTCGCCCGCGCCGCCGACAGGCCCAGCCCGACGCCGCCGGTGTGCTTGTTGCGAGAGCCTTCGATGCGAAAGAACGGCGTGAATACCCGCTCAGCGTATTCAGGGGCGATGCCTGGGCCTCGGTCCAGGATGCGAATGACCACTCGGTGGGCGTCGACCTCCAGCCGGATGGCCGGTTCGTGCCCATATTTTATGGCGTTGTCGATCAGGTTGATCAGCGCTCGCTTGATGCCGATGGGCCGACCCACATAGACAAGGCGATGGGCGCCGTCGAAGGAAACCTCGATGCCGGCATCCTTGAGATCGTCGACAATGGTGTGCAGCAACTCGGCCAGGTCGAAGGCGGTGGCGGTTTCCAGGCGCGCATCGTCGCGGAAGAACTCCAGGGCCGAATTGACCATCGCCTGCATTTCATCCACGTCCCTGAACAACCTGGACTGTTGCTCGGCGTCTTCGATGAATTCCCCGCGCAGGCGCATGCGGGTCAATGGCGCCCGTAAGTCGTGGGAAATAGCGGCGAGCATCTGCGTGCGGTCCTGCAGGTAGTGTTTGAGCTGGGCCTGCATGGCATTGAAGGCGAGGATCGCCTGGCGGATTTCGTGGGGCCCGATGACTGGAATGGGTGGCGCCTGGTGATCGACGCCAAAGCGCCTGGCGCCTTCGGCGAAGTGCTCCAGGGGCGCGGCCAGGTGCCGCGTAGCGATCAGGGCGACGCTCAACGTCGACAGCAGAATCAGGGCGATGATGATCAGGTTGCGTAACCATTCTTCTAACCCCCAGCTGCGCGATGGCACCGAGAACATCAGCCACGAATGGTCGCTCAATTCAATGATCGCAGCGTACTGACCACCGGGTTGACTGTCCGGCCAGTCGCCCGGCTCGTAGACTTCTATCCTGGCGTCCGGCCGGCCCAGTTGCTGGCGCAGGAAGGCCGAACCTTCGTTGAACTCCGGGTCGTCGATCACCGGCAACCGGGCATCTTCGTAGTGCCGCAACCATTGCGCGTTGAAACCCCGGTCGCTGGCGGCCATGGCGACGCCCGGCCTTTGGGACGGTGCGACGGAATCAACGATGCGCGTAATGGCGGCGGCCTTATCCATCAGGCCGGTTTCCATCAGGGGAGGGCGCGCCCAAGCACCGGCCAGCAGGCTGAACAGCTCATTGAGGGCCAACAAGGTCAGCATGGCGACCAGTGTGGTCAGAGCGATCCAGCGCGCCACCGTGTCCCGCGGGCGAGGCGGGCCCGGGCGTGGCCATTTCATCGTTTCACCACGTGGGGGCTGAACAGATAGCCGCTGTTGCGCACGGTGCGGATCATCGACGCGCCGGTGACATCGGTTTCCAGCTTGCGCCGCAGGCGGCTGACCTGGACGTCGATGCTGCGGTCGAAAGCGTCGAAGGTTTCCCCGCGTGCCAGATCCAGCAACTGCTGGCGGCTCAGCACACGGCGCGGATGCTCGGCAAATACCAGCAGCAGTTCGAACTCGCCGGTGGACAGCGGGATCATGACTCTTTCCGGCGAGCGCAGTTCACGACGGGTGACGTCCAGTTGCCAGTTTTCGAATTCCAGGATCGGCCGCGAAGTGTCAATCAGCGAGCCCCTGGCCTCGCCGGTGCGCCTGAGCACGGCGCGCACCCGGGCCAGCAGCTCCCGCGCGTCGAAGGGCTTGGTCAGGTAATCGTCCGCGCCCATTTCCAGGCCGACGACACGGTCGCTCAACTCGCCCATGGCGGTGAGCATGATGATGCCGACCCGATGTTCGGCCCGCAGGCGCTGGCAGAGCAGCAAGCCATTGTCCCCGGGCAACATGACGTCGAGGATGATCAGCTCCGGCATCCGCCGCTCGACCGCCTGCCACAGCGCGGCACCGTCGGCCGCCACTTCCACGCTATAGCCGTGTTGTTCAAGGAATTTGCGCAAGAGGGCGAGGACTTCGAGGTCATCGTCGACCAGTAGTAAATGGCTCACGGCGGGCACGCAGGATGATGAATACAGGAGGCGATACTAGGGGCAATCCATGGCCTGAGTCATATATTTCAATGCGGAAATAAAGTTGCGGATGGGCAATGTTCTGGAAATCTTCGGGCAAAAAAGCAGCGGCAGGATGGCCTCGATGCCAGTCAGTTAAAAACCAGCCCTACACCAACCCCGTGGCGAGGGAGCTCGCTCGCGCTGGGTCGTGGAGCCGCCCTAAAAAAGCGATGAGCGCTTCGCACTCAAGCGGGAGCAAGCTCCCTCGCCACGGGGTTCGGTGTTCGGCTTTTAACCGGCATAGGCAACACCTCACTCCTCGCTGAGATAATCCCGTATGCCGATTCCCAAGCCTGCTTCGATGTTTGTTCGACCCGCCGTTGTGGTTGTCCTGGCTGCCCTCACCAGCGCCTGCACCAGCACGCCACCTGCTACGGCGGGGGCTTGCGAAAGCGCGACCTACACCGTCCACGATCCCGCAGAACCGGTCAACCGCGGTATTTTCGCCTTCAACCGGACTGTGGACGACTATGTCTTGGCCCCCGTTGCCCGTGGTTATCTCAAGCTCCCGGAGTTCGTGCAGGCCGGCGTCCATAATTTCGTCGCCAACTTCGGCGAACCCAAGGTGTTCATCAATGACCTGCTGCAAGGCAACGCTCAACGCTCGGTCAATACCCTGGGGCGTTTTGCGATCAACACCACCGTCGGCATCGTTGGTTTGATCGATGTGTCGGGCAAGCTGGGCATCGAGCGGCACAAGGCTGATTTTGGCCAGACCTTCGGCGTCTGGAACATCGCCTCCGGCCCGATCGTTGAGCTGCCGCTGCTGGGCAGCAGCAACCTGCGGGATGCGACGGGCAAGGTGGTGAGTTTTGCCGTCGACCCGTTCGGCGACAACAGCGATACCGTCGAGACGCTGGGCACGGTCAATACCGTAGGCGGGATAGTCGACGGCCGCGCCGAGGCGTTGCCGCTGACGGATGAGTTGCAGACCCGGCCGGACTACTACTCGGCACTGCGAGACGCGACAGCACAACGGCGCGCCGATCTTGTCGCCCAGGGCAAATTGGGTTCGGCGGTCAACGCCGAGTGCCCGGATGGAAAAACCGCCAATGAATAGCGATGTGCTGGTGTTGCATCGGCGAGTCAAAATCATCGGCCAGGGCTCGCTGCATTGCCGGGAGCTTGAGCTGCGGCTGGCGGAGGATGGTCGGCATGTCTTGCTCAGTCGCTACTTGGAGTTGTACCGCCAGGAGCAACTGGGCGAGTGCACGGTCGAGCATTATCGAGTGCCCCTGGCGAGCATGATTCGCTGGATGGTCCACAACGGGGAGCGGGGCGGCGCTGAATCGCTGTGCCAGGGCTGAATTGGAGGCTTCATGAGGTAAAAGACATGAAACATTTTCACATAATTGCAGGGTAATTATGGTTGTACGATGTCGTATGAAATATGTTCGACTGTGGCCGTTTCTCACAAAAAAAATAACGGAGATTCCATCCATGACGAGCATTCCTTCCGTTGAGGATCAGGCTGCGGCCCCAGCGCAAAGCCGTTTCGTGCGCCTGTTGAAGCTTCTTGGTCCCGGCATCATCGCTGTATTGTCCTGGCTCGGCGCAGGCGACCTGATCACCTCTTCCGTGGCCGGCTCGAACTACGGCTACGCCATGATGTGGGTGTTGGCGGTATCGCTTTTGCTTCGCTACCTGATCGTCAACATCATCGCGCGTTTCCAGCTCTGCAATAACCAGGGCATGACCATCCTGCAGGGCTACGCCCAGCTCAATCCCTTCTTCGCCTGGTTCCTGCTGGTGTATGCGCTGCTCATGGGACACCTGATGAATGCCTACATGATCAAGGGCGCCGGTGAGGCCTTGGCCATGTTGCTGAAGACCGATTACCCGCTGCTCTGTTCGGTGGCGGTGGTGTTGGCGGTGTGGATGCTGGTCGGTCGCAATATCTATTCGATGATCGAAGGCGTGATGAAAGCGCTGCTGGCGATCATGACCCTGGCGTTCCTGGCCTTGGCGGTGATGTCCGGCCCTGATGTAGTCGGGATCGTCAAAGGCACCATTGGCTTCAGCATCCCGCCCGATGAAGGCGTGCACGGCGCGCTGCTGGTGGCGGTCTCGGTGATCGGTGCGGTGGCCGGTTCCATCGCCAACTTCGTTCACCCCTATGTCATGCGTCAGAAGGGCTGGGTCGGGCCGCAGCACAAGCGCATCCAGCGTAACGACCTGCTGTTTGCGGTGTTCGTCGGGATCATCATCAACCTGGCCATCTGGATCGTCGGCGCGGAAATCCTGCGGCCCAATGGCATTGAGGTGAACACCCTCGGCGACCTGGGCAAAGCCCTGGAAATGTACTTCGGCCCGATCGGTTGGTACGTGTTCTTCATCGGCGTGTTCGCCACGCTGTTCGCCAGCGTTTCCGGCAAGACCACGGCATTTCCGATGCTCATCACCGATGCCTTCCAGCACGTCAAGCCAGAACGTCGGGAGCGCTACGGTAAAGAATTCCACCGAGACCCGGCGCACAAATGGTTCATGCTGTTCATCCTCGTGACGCCATTGATCTGGTCGCTGCCCGGCATGCCTGACTTCGTCACGCTGACCATCGGCGTCAACGCGCTGAACATCGTTGGCTTGCCGGTCATCTCCCTGGGCCTGTTGATCATGTCCAACCAGAAATCGCTTCTGGGCAAGGAATACCGCAACAACCTGTTCGAGAACATCGCACTGGTCTTTGCCACGGGCCTGGCGCTCTGGGTTGCGTTCCAGTTGGGCGTCGACCTGTTCACCTGAGATTGGCCTTCATCCGAAAGAGGGGCTGCTAGACTTCACCGTCCAGTCCCTCTCTAGGAGAATCCGGATGAACAACAAGAACAGGATTTGTCTCTGGTACGACGGCACGGCGCTGGACGCTGCAAGGTTCTACGCCGACACGTTCCCGGACAGCGCGGTACACGCGGTCTACCACGCCCCCGGGGATTTTCCATCGGGCAAGCAGGGCGATGTGCTGACGGTGGATTTCACGGTGATGGGCATTCCTTGCATCGGCTTGAACGGTGGCTCGGCGTTCAAGCACAGCGAAGCGTTTTCGTTTCAGGTGGCAACCGACGACCAGGCCGAAACGGACCGGTTATGGAATGCGATCATCGACAACGGTGGCCAGGCCAGTGCTTGCGGTTGGTGCAAGGACCGGTGGGGGCTGTCGTGGCAGATTTCCCCGCGCGTTCTGGTGGATGCGGTCACCAGCTCCGATAAAGCCGTTGCCAAGCGCGCCTTTGAGGCCATGATGACAATGACCAAGATTGACATCGCGGCCATTGAGGCGGCGGTGAAAGGCTAGCCTGCGCTCCCACGGTAGATTTGCAGCGGGCTCCAGATTCGGGGCACATCCGAAAGTGGTGGGAGCGGGCTTGCTCGCGAAAGCGGCGGTCCAGCTTGCATGGGTGCTGAATGTGCCGACGTCTTCGCGAGCAGGCTCGCTCCCACAGGGGAGTTGCAGTGGGCTCCGGATTCGGGGCATACCCGCAAACCCTGTGGGGCCTGCTCGCGATGACGCCAGTCCATCCAATACCGATCCGGATCAACCGACAGTTCCAGGCAACCTGGCAATCACCTTGATTTCAAACTGGAACCCATACAGCCAAGTCACACCCACGGCGGTGAGGGTCGGGTGTGGCGCGCTGCCCCAGAACTCGGGCACCACTTTCCAGACGGTCTCGAAGGTCGACTGCGGGTCGACCATGAACACGGTGACATCCACCACATCGTCAAAACTGCAATCGGCCGCGGCGAGGATCGCCTCCAGGTTGTTGAACGCTTGCCGTACCTGATCCTCCAGTCCAGGCTTCGGCGAGCCGTCTTCGGTACTGCCGACCTGTCCCGACACAAATAAAAAACCATTGGAACGGATCGCCGGGGAATAGCGATTACGTTCGTAAAGCGCCTGGCGCCCGGCCGGAAAAACCACGTCACGCTGTGTCATAGATGCCTCCATCGTTAAGGAATTCAAATCACAATGTCGACTCTAGGGGCTTGTATCCGGGCGATAAACGAGCAACCTTGGCGTTCACTGTTTGTAAATCCCAAACAATCTGAGCCGGGGCACTAATGGACCGTTTCGATGCGATGCAGGCATTCGTCCGAGTGGTAGAGGCGGGCAGCTTCACCAAGGCGGCCGAAACCCTGCACATGAGCAAGACCACCGTGACCCAGTTGGTCCAGCAATTGGAGGCACGGCTGCGGGTCAAGCTGCTCAACCGCACCACGCGCAAAGTCAACGTCACCGCCGATGGCGCCGTCTATTACGAGCGCGTCATCCGCCTGCTCGCCGATATGGACGATGCCGAGACCAGCCTGTCCGGCGCCCAAGCGTTGCCCCGAGGCCGGCTGCGGGTGGACGTGCCGAGCCCGCTGGCCGCGATGATCCTGATTCCGGCCCTGCCGGCGTTCCATGCGCGATACCCTGACATCCAGATCGACATGGGCGTCAGCGACCGCATCGTCGACATCATCGATGAGAACGTTGATTGCGTGGTGCGCGGCGGTGAGCTGACGGACCAGACGCTCATCGCCCGGCGCGTCGGCGACCTGACCTTGGGCGTCTTTGCGGCGCCGAACTACCTGGCGCGCATGGGCACGCCTGGACATCCATTGGAGCTTGAGGATTCGCCGCATCACATCGTCGGTTTTCTCTGGGCTCGCACCGGCAAAGCGGTGCCTTACGCCATGCACAATCACAGCGAGCATCTGCATATCAAGGGACGCTACGTGCTGGCTATCGACGATGGCAATGCCTACCTTGCGGCCGGTTTGGCGGGGCTGGGCGTGCTCTGGCTGCCTGAATACATGTCCAGGCACCACGAAGCTCGAGGTGAACTGGTGCGCCTGTTCCATGATTGGCGCCTCGACCCGATGCCGCTCTACATCGCCTATCCACCGAACCGCCACATCAGCGCCAAGTTGCGGGTGTTCATCGCATGGGTTGCAGAGCTGATGGCAGAACATGCGCCGGTAGTCAGCAAGGAAAGAGCCGAATGATGGGACCGCGATATTGCTAATCGCGGTGCCGATGGTGGGTTAATGCGCTAAACCAAAGACGGGCAGGGGCATCAAAAGAAAATTCCGAGCACTGGTTCGCAGAGGAACTACACCATGAACCGATTCACCGGCGGTTGCCTGTGCGGCAACGTCCGTATCGAAGCCTCGGGGCGCCCTTACCGGGTTGGCCTTTGTCACTGTCTCGATTGCCGCAAGCATCACGGAGCGCTGTTCTACGCTGCGGCCGTGTTTGCCCAGGACGCGGTGACGATCCTGGGCGAGACCCGGGACTATGCCGGGCGTTTTTTTTGCCCTCGCTGCGGCTCGTCGGTTTTCGCCCGCAGCGGCGACGAGATCGAAGTGAACCTGGGCTCCCTGGACGCTCCCGACCAATTGATGCCGACCTATGAAAGCTGGACCGTGCGCCGCGAAGCCTGGCTGCCGCCGTTCCCGCTCGCGCACCATTACATACGGGACCGTGAGGGCAAGGATCGATCCGAGGACTAGCGATCAACCAAACCCGACAATCGCCTTGATTTCCAGGTATTCCTCAAAGCCGTGGATACCGTATTCACGTCCGTTCCCCGAGCGCTTGTAGCCACCGAACGGCGCCATGGGGTTCCACGCCGGGTAATTCAAAAGCACTTGCCCGGAGCGGATGCGCAAGGCAACGCTGCGCGCCAGTTCAAGGTCCTGCCCCTGGACATGAGCACCCAGCCCATAGACCGTATCGTTGGCGATGGCGACGGCTTCATCCACCGTGTCATAGGGGATGATGCACAGCACCGGCCCGAAGATTTCTTCCTGGGCGATGCGCATGCTGCTGTCCACCTGCGAGAAAACCGTCGGGCGGGTGTAGAAACCTCTGTCGAAGCCCGGCGCGCGCCCTGGTCCGCCGCACACCAGTTTTGCGCCTTCGCTCAGGCCTGCTTCGATCATGGTTTGCACCCGATTGAACTGGGCCTCGTTGGCGATGGGGCCCAGGACCGTTGCTTGCGATTGCGGATCACCGACGATGATCGCGTTAGCGGTCTCGGCGGCCAAGGCTTCGACTTGTGCCAAGCGGTTGCGGGGCACGATCATTCGCGTCGGTGCGCTGCACGATTGGCCGACATTGCGAAACGCCGACATCACCCCTGGCGGCACAGCGGCGGCGAAGTCGGCGTCCGGCAGCAACAGGTTCGGCGACTTGCCACCCAGTTCCTGGGTGACACGCTTTACCGTGGGAGCGGCGGCCTGGGCCACGAGAGCACCGGCACGGTTCGAGCCGGTGATGGAGATCATGTCGATATCGGGATGCGCCGCCATGGCTGCGCCGACCTCGGCACCGCTGCCGTTGACCAGGTTGAACACACCTGCCGGAAGGCCCGCGTCATGCACCAGTTGAGCGAAAAGCAGCGCGCTCAGCGGCGACAGTTCGCTCGGTTTCAACACCACCGTGCAACCGGCGGCAATCGCCGGGGCGACTTTGGCGGTGATTTGATAGAGCGGCCAGTTCCATGGCGTGATGAGACCGCAGACGCCGATGGGTTCGCGTTGAATGGCCGTGCCATTTTCGACGTTCTGGAAACGATAGGTCGCAAGCACGTCACGGGCTACCCGCACGTGTTCGGCCGCCAACGGTACCTGCATGGCCCGGGCAAAACTGATCGCCGCGCCCATCTCCAGCGAGAGCGCCTGGGCCAATGCTTCCTTGCGCTCAAGGATCAGCTCGTGGATTTTTCCAAGTATCACTACCCGAGCGTCTACCGGTGTCGCGGACCAGCCGGCAAATGCGGCACGCGCGGCGGCTACCGCCCGATCGACGTCTTCGGCGGAGCCACTGGCCACCTCAGCGACAATTTCCTCGGTCGCCGGGTTGACCACCGGCAGCGTGGCCGGATGGACTGGGGCTGACCAGGCGCCATCGATATAAAGCTGTCGTAGCGTTTGCGGGTCGACACTGTGGCGGTTAGAAGAAGAGGTGGTCATCCAACGGGCTCCCTGGAGCAGTTATGGCGCAGCCGCCGTGTGTTCTCAATAAGCTAACAAAGCAGCCTCGATGACATGTGCCGTTGTTGAGCCCGGCAAAGAATAATCTGCTGTCTCGACCGGGGTAACTTCGCAAACGTAGCGTTAGTGCTGCGAGCCATCGCCATCGCCATCGCGAGCAGGCTCGCGATGACGCCCACCCCTCCAACGAAGATGCCGAGGCGGCCCCACGCCCAGGCGTAGATTCTGCCGCGAACCCGCCCCGGCGAGCCTGTTTTACGCACCATAACTGCCCGCAAACCCGCAGGAACATGGGCGCAACGCCCACGCCTGGAGCATCCCGCAAAGTCTGCTGAGCGAACCCCGCAAAACGGTGGTTTGTACCAAGCGGCCTATATTTTTAATGGTTTTTCCACGGTCTCATGGTGTTGTAATGAAAACGTGATGCAGCGTTGCACTGAGGCCTCACGAACGGCGTCAATGTTTGCATCGTCATGCCTTTAACAACAATTCAGGACCGCACTCATGAGCTTTCTTCGACCCAAGTACATCACCTTCGACTGCTACGGCACGTTGACCAATTTCCAGATGGGCAACATGACGCGCGAGCTGTTCGCCGACCGTGTCCCGGCCGAGCAGATGGACCAGTTCGTCAAGGACTTCTCCGCTTATCGCCTGGATCAGGTGATGGGTGACTGGCGGCCCTATGATGAAGTCATCAAGACGTCCTTGGCGCGGGTCTGCAAGCGTTGGGGCGTGGAATACCGCGGCGAAGGCCAGCTGTATTATGACGCCGTTCCAACGTGGGGCCCCCACGCCGACGTGCCGGCCGGCCTGTCGAAAATCGCCGACAAGATCCCCCTGGTGATTTTCTCCAACGCGATGGACGAGCAGATCATGTCCAACGTCGACAAGCTCGGTGCGCCTTTCCATAAAGTCTTCACCGCCCAACAGGCCCAGGCCTACAAGCCGCGCCTGGCGGCCTTCGAATACATGCTCGATAACCTCGGCTGCGGGCCGGAAGACGTGCTGCACGTCTCGTCGAGTTTCCGCTACGACCTGATGTCGGCCCATGACATGAAGATCAAGCACAAAGCCTTCGTCGCCCGTGGGCATGAACAACCGGCCAACGCCATTTTTGGCTACCACCAGATCCCGGACATCGGCGGGTTGGCCGGCCTGGTCGGGCTCTGAGTCTCGGCGCACTTTTCAAGGCAAGGGGTTAGACATGGGCAGTGAGTCCTATTGGCTCGATACCGCACCGGCATTTACCGGTGCTCAGCTCGGCGGGTTGCCCGGGCAGGTTGATGTCGCCATCGTCGGTGGCGGGTTCACCGGCCTGGCAGCGGCCCGGGCCCTGGCCTTGAAGGGCGCCAGCGTGGCGGTGCTCGAAGCGGGCCGGGTGATTGGCGAAGCCTCGGGGCGCAATGGTGGGCATTGCAGCACCGGCGTCGCTCAGGATTACGCGGCATTAAGCGCCAGCCTCGGCGCCGAAAAAGCGCGCGCCTATTACCAGGCTTATGAAAGCGCCGTGCACAGCGTTGTTGCGCTGGTGGAGCAGGAGCACATCGCCTGCGACCTGACGCGCAACGGCAAGCTCAAGTTGGCCGCCAAACCGATGCACTACGAAGGACTGGCGCGCACCTGCGAACTGATCCGCAAGGAGGTCGACGCCGACGTCGAGTTGTTGTCCGCCCAAGAAACGCGGGAGGAAGTCAACTCGGCCCAGTTCCACGGCGGTTTGCTCCAGCGCAATGGCGTACAGATGCACATCGGGCGATTCGGGGTCGGCCTGGCGGAAGCCGCGGCGCGTCACGGCGCATCGATCTTCCAGGGTGTGGCGGTGAAGGACTGGAAGGCCAGCGGCGGCGGCTACCAAGTCAACACCAGCAAGGGAACGCTACATGCCACGCAGATTTTGCTGGCGACCGGCACCTGCCAGCAGGGTGGCTTGGGCTGGTATCGGCGCAGGATCGTGCCGGTGGGCAGCTTCGTGGTGGCGACCGAAGTGCTGCCTCAGGCGTTGATCGACAGCTTGCTGCCGGCCCGCCGCTCCTATGTCACCAGTCGCATGATCGGCAATTACTTTCGGCTGACCCCGGACAACCGTCTGCTGTTTGGCGGTCGAGCGCGGTTTGCCATGTCTGACAGCGTCTCCGATGCCAAGAGCGGCAAGGTTCTGCAAGCCGCCATGGTGCAAATGTTCCCGCAGCTGGCGAACACCCGGATCGACTACTGCTGGGGCGGGTTGGTGGACATGACCTCCGATCGGCTGCCTCGGGCCGGCCAGCATGACGGGGTTTTTCACTCCATGGGCTACAGCGGCCATGGCGTGCAGATGTCGGTGCACATGGGCCAGGTCATGGCCGAAGTCATGGCCGGCAGAGTCGAGGCCAACCCGTGGCGCGAACTCGATTGGCCGGCCATTCCCGGGCACTTCGGCAAGCCCTGGTTCCTGCCGCTGGTAGGCGCGTATTACCGCCTGCAGGACTACCTACACTGATTCATATGGCGTTGTTTTGTGTTTCAACCACGTTGCGTAAACCGTGCGCAACCGAGCCCTAATCACTTGCGGAAGGTAGAACTGACATGACTGACAATAAGAACAGCATCGACGGCCAGTTGATTACCGGCACAGAAAGCCTGCGTGTTTTCGAAGGGCTCAATCGCGGCATGTCGCGCCGCCATGCATTGCAGATGCTGGGGGTGGCGGGTGTAGCGGTGGCGGGCGCCGGCAGCCTGTTTGGCGCTGCCGGCAAACTGTTTGCCGATGAGGAAGCCAGTCCCGGCAAAGGCAAGCCCGGCGGGCGTATCCGCGTCGCCGGTATCTCCAGTTCCACCGCCGACACCCTGGACCCGGCCAAAGGCTCATCGTCTACGGACTATGTGCGTCACTACATGTTCTACAACGGCCTGACCCGTTTCGACAGCCACATGGTGCCGCAACTGGAACTGGCCGAACGCATCGACACCACCGACGCCACGCTCTGGGTGATTACCCTGCGCAAGGAAGTGGTCTTCCACAACGGCAAAGGCTTGACCGCCGCCGACGTGGTGTTTTCCCTGTTGCGACACAAGGACCCGATCACTGGATCCAAGGTCCTGCCCCTGGCGGAGCAGTTTGCCGAGGTCAAGGCCAACGGTACCCACGAGGTGCAGATACGCCTCAGTGGTCCGAACGCCGAGCTGCCTTCGATCCTGGCCATTTCCCATTTGCTGATCGTGCCCGAAGGCACCAGCGACTTCAGCCAGGGCATCGGCACCGGGCCGTTCAAGGTCAAGGAGTTCAAGCCAGGGGTTCGCTCGGTTGGTGCGCGCAACGCCAATTACTGGAAACCGGGGTTGCCTTACCTCGACGAGATCGAATTCATCGGCATCGCCGACGAACCGTCACGGGTCAACGCGTTGCTGTCGGGCGACGTGCAGATCATCAACGAAGTCAACCCGCGCTCGACCACACGCATCAAGGACAGCACCAACCACCGGGTTGTCGATTCGCCGTCGGGTAACTACACCGACCTGATCATTCGCCAGGACCAGATGCCCGGCCAAAGCCCGGAATTCACCGAGGCCATGAAGCTGTTGCTGGACCGCGAGCAAGTCAAGTCGGCGATCTTCCGTGGCTTCGCCAGGGTCGGCAACGACCATCCCATCGCCCCTGGCGCGCGGTTCTACAACGCCGACCTGCCACAACGGGCCTACGATCCCGAAAAGGCGCGCTTCCTGCTGAAAAAGGCCGGCATGGAAAGCATCAGCATGCCAGTGATGTGCTCGCCGGCCGCCACCGGCTCGGTCGACGTTGCCGTGCTGTTGCAGCAATCGGCCAAGCAGGCCGGGCTCAAGCTCGATGTCAACCGGTTGCCGAGCGATGGCTACTGGTCCAACCACTGGGCCAAGCACCCGCTGAGCTTCGGCAACATCAACCCTCGGCCGAACGCCGACATGATCTTCTCGCAATTTTTCCAGTCAACTGCGCCCTGGAATGAATCCGGCTGGAAAAACCCGCAGTTCGACCAGTTGCTGATCCAGGCCCGGGGTGAAACCGATGAGGTCAAGCGCGGCAAGATGTATGGCGACATGCAGGCTTTGGTGCATGAGCACAGTGGTATCGGCGTTCCCGTATTCATCAGCAACATCGATGGCGTCGACCAGCGCGTCAAAGGCTACGGCACCAATCCGCTGGGTGGTTTCATGGGCTACATGTTTGCCGAGCAAATCTGGCTGGACGCTTGATAAGCAATGTTTGGCTGCGTGACACGGCACAAGGGGTAGGGTGATGAATAGCAATACACTGTGGCTGATCGGCCGGCGCCTGGGTGCCGCGATCGTGACGCTGTTGATCGTATCGATGGTGGTGTTCGCCATCACGGCGGTGTTGCCGGGAGACGCGGCGCAACAGTCACTCGGACAGTTCGCCACGCCAGAACAAGTGGCCGCCCTGCGGGTGAAAATGGGGCTCGATCAGCCGGGTGTATTGCGTTACCTGCACTGGTTGACGAGCCTGCTCAGCGGCGACATGGGACTGTCGGTCTCCAACGCCGTGCCGGTCACTGAGCTGATGGCCGGACGGGTGCCCAACACCCTGATGCTGGCGGCCGCGACGGCGCTGGTGTCGGTGCCGGTGGCGCTGCTACTGGGCATCGGTTCGGCCATGGGCCGAGGCGGGCGCATCGATGGCTTCCTGAGCTTTTGCACCCTGGCAATGGTGGCGGTACCGGAGTTTCTGGTCGCCACCCTGGCGGTGCTGATTTTCGCGGTGAACCTGGGCTGGCTGTCGGCGCTGTCGTATTCCAGCGAAATCACCTCACCGCTGCAATTCATGCGCACCTACGCGTTGCCGGTGATGACGCTGTGCTGCGTCATCGTTGCACAAATGGCGCGCATGACCCGGGCGGCGGTCATCGATCAACTCGACAGTCCCTACGTGGAAATGGCCCGCCTCAAGGGCGTCAGTTCGGTGCGGGTGGTGCTGCGCCATGCCTTGCCCAACGCCATCGGGCCGATTGCCAATGCCATCGCCTTGAGCCTGTCCTACTTGCTGGGCGGCGTGGTGATCGTCGAGACGATTTTCAACTATCCCGGTATCGCCAGCTTGATGGTCGATGCCGTGACGAACCGCGACATGGCGCTGGTCCAGGCCTGCACCATGCTGTTTTGCACGGCGTACCTGATGTTGGTACTGATCGCTGATCTGTGCGCGATCCTTTCCAATCCGAGGCTGAGAAACCAATGAACAATCTCATGGTGAAATCGCCGCCTGCGGCGCCCGAACTGGCGGTGGGCAAGGTCGCTCACAAAGCGCCCTGGCTCGGCCTGATTGGCGCCGCGATGTGTGTGATCTGGCTGCTGATCGCCATCTTTGGTCCCTGGCTGGCGCCGCACCCGGTAGGCGAAGTGGTTTCCGACAATGTCTTTGACAGCCTCAGCGCCACGTACCCGTTGGGCACCGATTACCTGGGCCGCGACATGCTCAGCCGCATCCTGGTCGGTGCGCGTTTTACGGTTGGCCTGGCGTTGGTGGCAGCGGTCCTGGCCAGTGGGCTGGGCACCAGTTGCGCGTTGCTGTCGGTGGTCTCGCCCAAATGGCTGGACGAACTGATCAGCCGCCTGATGGACGCGTTCATTTCCATCCCGAGCAAAATGCTCGCGCTGATCATGGTCTCGGCCTTCGGCTCATCGGTGACCTTGCTGATCTGCACGGCGGTACTCAGTTTCATGCCGGGCGCGTTCCGTATCGCCCGCAGCATGGCGGTGAACATCGAGGCCCTGGAATACGTGCAAGTGGCCCGTACCCGTGGCGAGCGTCGGTTGTACATCGCCTGTGTCGAGATCCTGCCGAACATTCTCAATCCGGTGCTGACCGACCTGGGCTTGCGCTTCGGCTTCATCGTCCTGCTGCTCAGCGGCATGAGTTTTCTCGGCCTGGGCGTGCAACCGCCGGATGCCGACCTGGGCTCGCTGGTGCGGGAAAACATCGGCGGCCTCAACCAGGGCGCGCCGGCCATCGTGATACCGGCGTTGGCCATCGGCACCCTGACCATCGGCGTCAATCTGTTTATCGATCGCCTGTCGTCACGGCGCAATCGACGTACGGGAGGCCATTGATATGAGCGAATTGATCCGAGTCGAAAACCTGCGTGTGGTCGCCGGTGGCGAGCGCGGCGAAGTTGAGATCGTCAAGGGCGTGAGTTTCTCCCTGGAAAAGGGCGAAGTGCTGGCGCTGATCGGCGAGTCTGGCTCCGGCAAGACCACCATCGCCTTGGCGCTGTTGGGGTATGCCCGGCGCGGTTGTCGCCTGGCCGGCGGCGTGGTGCGCATTGGCGAGCATGACATGCTGGCGCTGGGTGAAAGCCAGCTGCAAGGCCTGCGTGGCAACCGTGTGTCGTACATTGCGCAGAGCGCGGCAGCGGCGTTCAACCCGGCGAAGAAACTCATCGACCAGGTGGTGGAAGGCGCGTTGATTCATGGCCTGGGCACTCGGGCCGTCCTCGAAGCCAAGGCCATCGAGCTGTTCCGCGACCTGTCGTTGCCTGACCCTGATCGCATCGGCCAGCGTTATCCGCACCAAGTCTCCGGCGGGCAACTGCAGCGGGTAATGGCGGCCATGGCCCTGATCAGCGATCCGCTGTTGGTGGTGCTCGATGAACCGACCACGGCGCTGGACGTGACCACCCAGATCGACGTGCTGCGCGCCTTCAAGCGTGTGGTTCGCGAGCGCGGGGCCACGGCGGTCTATGTGTCCCACGACCTGGCCGTCGTTGCGCAAATGGCCGACCAGATCGTGGTACTCAATGGCGGGCAGATTTTCGAACAGAGCGCCACCGAACCACTGCTCAAAAACCCGGCCCATGCCTACACCCGCAGCCTGCTGGCGGCAGCGCGGCCGGACACGACGATTCGTCCGCCCTGCGGTGTGGCCGAAGACACGCCGTTGCTGACCATCAGCGGTTTGACCGCCGGCTACGGCAACAAGAACCAGCACGGCATGCCGGCGATCCGTGTGCTCGAGGATATCGACCTGACGGTGCGCCGGGGCCAGGCCATCGGTGTGATCGGTGAGTCCGGCTCGGGTAAGTCGACCCTGGCACGGGTGGTGGCGGGGCTTTTGACCCCCGCACTCGGTGGGCTGACGTTCGATGGCCAGCCACTGGGCGGCAGCCTGTCCGAACGCACGGGTGAGCAGTTCCGGCGCATCCAGATGGTCTTCCAGAACGCCGACACAGCGCTTAATCCGATGCACAGCATCAGCACCATTCTCAGCCGGCCACTGAAGATGTATTTCGGGCTCAAGGGCGCAGCGCTGCGCGAGCGGATCGGCGAACTGCTCGACTTGGTGCGCCTGCCACGGGACATGGCCGAGCGCCGCCCCAGCGAACTCTCCGGCGGTCAGAAACAGCGGGTCAACCTGGCCAGGGCGCTGGCGGCCAAACCGGACTTGATCCTCTGCGATGAGGTGACCTCGGCCCTCGACACGGTGGTGGGCGCGGCGATTCTCGAACTGCTGCGCGACCTGCGCCAGCAATTGGGGGTTTCCTATCTGTTCATCAGTCACGACATCTCGACGGTGCGAGCGCTGTGTGACGACATCGTGGTGATGTACAGCGGCCACAAGATCCAAGAGGGCACGCGAAAGTCGTTCGCCCAGGCGCCGTTTCATCCGTACACCGAGCTGCTGATTCATTCGGTGCCGGAGTTGCGTCAGGGCTGGCTGGAAAGTTGCGGCGCCACGACCTGCGGCACGCTGCCGGCGTTGGGCCCGCGCGCCGATGTGCCAGGCCTGTGCACCTTTCTCAATCGCTGCCCGGTGCGGGTCGACGGCGTGTGTAACCACACCGCGCCGCCCCGGCAATTCATCGACGGCGGCAGTGAGATCCTCTGTCATCACGACGGCGGCGAGTTGCTCAAGAGCCAGCAGAATTCAAACAGCATGATCGTGGGAGCCTATGCATGAACGGTCGTTTCGTGAGGTTGGCCGAACAGGGCCGGCCCATCGTCAAGTTGAAGGTGGACGGCATGCCCATCGAGGCGTTGCAGGGCGACACCTTGATGGTCGCGTTGCTGACCCATGGCCCGGCGTTGCGCCAGTCGGAATTCGATCCGGGCAGCCGGGCCGGTTTTTGCCTGATGGGTGCCTGCCAGGATTGCTGGGTCTGGACCCGCAGCGGCGAACGCCTGCGCGCCTGCTCCAACGAAGTGCGTGAGGGACTGGACATCATCACCCAACAACCGGAGGCGATATGGCCACTGCGCGGATAGTCATTGTTGGCGCTGGGCCGGCGGGCGTTCGTAGCGCCGAGACCTTGGTGGCCGCCGGTTTCAAGCCGATCGTCATTGACGAGAATCGTCGCGATGGCGGACAGATCTACCGACGCCAACCCGAAGGGTTCACCCGCAGCTACGTGACGCTCTACGGCACCGAAGCGCGCAAGGCCCAGGACCTGCACGAAACCTTCGACCGCCTGCGCCCCCAGATCGATTACCGTCCGGACACCCTGGTGTGGAACTTGACGCCGGGCCAGCTGTGCTGCGTCAGCCAGGGCCAGCATTCGGTGGTGGATTACGACGCGCTGATCCTGTGCACCGGCGCAACCGATCGCTTGATGCCGATTGAAGGCTGGCAGCTGGGCGGCACCTACAGCCTCGGCGGGGCGCAAATCGCCTTGAAGGCCCAGGCCGTTTCCATCGGCCATCGCGTGGTGTTCATGGGCAGCGGGCCGTTGCTGTACCTGGTTGCCAGCCAGTACCTCAAGGCGGGTGCCAATGTCGCGGCGGTGCTCGACACCTCGCCGCTGGCCAAGCGCATCCAGGCCTTGCCCCAACTCATGGCGCGCCCGGGGTTGCTGTTCACCGGCATGAAGCTGCTGGCGCAGCTGTATCGGGCCAAGGTCCCGGTGCACTTGGGGATTTCGCCGCTGCAAGTGCTTGGTGAGGCCACCACGGGTGTCAGCGGCGTGCGGGTCCGCACCGCCAGCGCAAAGACCTTGACGGTGGATTGCGACGCCGTGGCGCTGGGTTATCACTTGCGGCCGGAAACCCAATTGGCCGACCTGGCGGGTTGTCGCCTGCGCTTTGACGAGGCGTCTGGCCAGTGGTTGCTGGACACGGATGAGCAAGGTCGCACGTCGGTCAATGGCGTCTACGCGGCTGGCGACGGGTCGAAGATCCGTGGCGCCGACGCCGCCGAGCATGCCGGGCGCCTGGTTGCCATGGCGCTGTTGGGCGATCTGCAGCAACCGGTGGACGCCGTGCAAGTGGCGGAACAGCGCCAGGCGCTCAAGGTGATGGATGCGTTTCGCCTCGGCCTGGCCCAGGCGTTTCCCTGGCCGGCGGCGCAAGCCAAGGCATTGCCGGACGAGGCCATCGTCTGCCGCTGCGAAATGATCAGCGCCGGTGAACTGCGGCGCACCGTCAGTGAAAAGGGCGCCTGCGAAGTCAACCGCGCCAAGGCCTTCAGCCGGGTCGGCATGGGCCGCTGCCAGGGCCGTTATTGCTCCCAGGCCGGGGCCGAAGTGATCGCGGCGGCGGCCGGGGTCGATGTCCAGGAGGTCGGCCGGCAGCGCGGTCAGGCTCCGGTCAAACCGCTTTCCATGCTCACCCGGGAGGTGGCGCCATGACGATACACAAGGCCGACGTAGTGATCGTCGGCGGCGGCCTGATGGGCTCGGCGGCGGCGTTTTTCCTGCGCCAACGTGGGCAATCGGTGATCTTGCTTGAGCGTGACCAGATCGGTCAGTACGCCAGCGGCGTCAACTTCGGCAACGTCCGGCGCCAGGGGCGCTTTCTTGGGCAACTGGAACTGGCGAACCGTTCCTGGGCGCTGTGGAAACGCCTGCCGGAGCTGATCGACGACGACCTGGAGTTCATCGCCAGCGGGCATATGCGCGTGTGTTATCGCGATGACGAGATCGCCGAGCTGCAAGCCTACGCAGACGCTCCCGAGGCGGAGCAACTGGACCTGAAGATCTTTCGTGGCGACGAGCTGCACAAGCGCTTTCCGTTTCTCGGCCCGGATGTGAAGGGCGGCTCCTACGCGCCCCATGACGGTCACGCCAATCCGCGCCTGGCGGCCCCGGCGTTTGCCCGGGCGGCGCGGCGCCTCGGTGCGCAAATCGAAGAACGCACCGAGGTGGCCGAAGTGCAGAAGGGCGGTGACGGTTTTAGTGTTACCACTACCGACGGCCGCCAGTTCAACGGCACGCAATTACTGATTACCGCCGGCGCCTGGGGCCAGAAACTCTCGGCGCAATTCGGCGAGCCGGTGCCGCTGGACACCCACGGTCCGCAAATGGCCGTCACCGAACCGGTGCCGTATGCCTTGCCGACGGTGATCGGGGTGTACACCAAGATCCCTGAGGAAGTGATTTATTTCCGCCAGATTCCCCGGGGCAACATCGTCATTGGCGGCGGCTATCGCAGCAAGCCGGACATGCTCAACCGCCGGGCCTATGTCGAGCCGCGCAGCATTCTCAACCAGTTGGAGCAGATGCGTCGGCTGCTGCCGGGCGTCGGCAACTTGAACATCATCCGCGTGTGGAGCGGCATCGAAGGCTACATGCCCGATTCGCTGCCGGTGATGGGCCCCAGTGGCAATGTCGATGGCTTGTACTATGCGTTCGGGTTTTGCGGTCACGGTTTCCAGCTCGGCCCAGGCGTCGGCGACGTCATGGCCGAACTGATCAGCACCGGCAGTACTCGAACCTCGATCGAGCCGTTTTCCATCCGCCGGTTCGCCCTTTCAGCCGAGCAAAGGAGCAAGGCCTCATGAAGCCCCGGGTTTTAGCCATTTTCCAGCGCCTGCTGGCGTTTGAGACGGTCTCTTCTGAATCGAACCTGGCCCTGATCGAGTACGTGCGCGAGCTGCTCTTGGGCAAGGGCATCGAGTCGTTGATCGTCAAGGATGAAAGCGGCAAGAAGGCCAACCTGTTCGCCAGCACCGGTCCGCGTGAGTTGCCCGGAATCTTGCTGTCCGGCCACACCGACGTGGTGCCCGCGGCGGGGCAGGCCTGGACCGTCCCGGCGTTCCAGGCGACCGTGCGGGACGGGCGGGTGTATGGGCGCGGCAGCTGTGACATGAAAGGCTTTATCGCGCTGGCCATCGACGCCATGCTCGACGCCGCCGACCATTCGTTGAGCCGGCCGTTGCAACTGGCGCTTTCCCATGACGAAGAGATTGGCTGCGTGGGGGTGCGTCGCTTGCTCGACGTGCTGCACCTGGCGCCAATGCGGCCATTCCTGTGTGTGATCGGCGAGCCGACCAACATGCAGTTCGTTCTCGGACACAAGGGCAAGGGTTCCTACCGCACCTATTGTCGTGGCCTGGAAGCGCATTCGTCCCTGGCGCCGCGTTCGGTCAATGCCATTCACGTGGCCTGTGATTTCATCGCGGCGCTGCGCCAGAGCCAGCAGCAACTGCAAGCCCAGGGCGCCCAGGACAGCGACTACGACGTGCCCTACAGTACCGTGCATGTGGGGCAGATTGTCGGCGGCAAGGCGCTGAACATCGTGCCCAACCTGTGCACCCTGGATTTCGAAGTGCGCAACCTGCCGGCCGATAACCTGGATCAATTCCTGGAGCAATTGCGCGAACGTGCCGAAGTGATCGTGCGCGAGGCCCGGCAACTCTCCAGCGTGGCGGACATCGAAATCGAAACCCTGAACGTCTATCCCGGCCTGGATACGCATCCGAGCGTCGAGGCCGTGCGATTCCTGAAAAACTTCGCCGCCCCCGGCACGGGTACCGCCAAGGTGTCCTTTGGCACCGAGGGCGGTTTGTTCAAGCAACGCCTGGACGTGCCGGTGGTGGTCTGCGGCCCAGGCTCCATCGAACAGGCACACAAGCCGGACGAGTTCATCGAGATCAGCCAGATGGACGCGGGGGAACGGTTTTTGGATGGGTTGTTGGGGGCGTTGAAACTCTAAGCCATACACAAGACAAATGTGGGAGCGGGCTTGCTCGCGAAGGCAATGTGTCAGTTAACAATGAGTCGACTGGCACGCCGCCTTCGCGAGCAAGCCCGCTCCCACATGGGGATCAGTGGTGAGGCTGGCACCTCGGTATAGCCTGCCGCCGCAGCGCAAAACTTCAGCATCCAACGCTGCCCAAGACCCGCTTTCAGCATCCTGCTTCGTGGCATCTCCCTAGACTGGAAATACCTCGGAACAGGACACGACCATGCTCAAGAACCAATTGAAAGACCCCAGCCTGTTGGCAGAACTGGCCTACATCGATGGGCAGTGGATGGGCGCCGACAACGCCGCCACCCTTGACGTCATCGACCCCGCCAGCGGCCAAGTGCTCGCCCGGGTGCCGGCCATGCAAGGCGTAGAAACCCGTCGCGCCATCGAGGCCGCCGAGCGCGCCTGGCCGGCGTGGCGCGCGCGCCCGGCGGCGGAGCGTGCGGCGCTGCTGGAGCGCTGGTACCAAGCCATGATCGACAACCTCGACGACCTCGCGCTGATCATGACCTGCGAGCAGGGCAAACCGCTCAACGAAGCCAAAGGTGAAATCCGCTACGGGGCCGGTTTCGTCAAATGGTTTGCCGAGGAAGCACGCCGGGTTTATGGCGAGACCATCCCCGCGCCCAGCGGCGACCGTCGCCTGCTCACGCTCAAGCAACCGGTCGGCGTCTGCGCCGCGATCACGCCATGGAATTTCCCCAACGCGATGATCACTCGCAAATGTGCACCGGCCTTGGCCGCAGGCTGCCCGGTGATCGTCAAGCCGTCGGACCTGACTCCGTTGTCGGCCCTGGCCCTGGCCGTGCTGGCCGAGCGGGTCGGGATTCCAGCCGGGGTATTCAACGTCGTCACCGGTTTGCCCGCCGGCATCGGCGAAGAGCTGACCGGCAATCCGACGGTGCGCAAGATTTCCTTCACCGGCTCCACGGCGGTCGGTCGGTTGTTGATGCGCCAGAGCGCCGAGCACATCAAGCGCTTGAGCCTGGAACTGGGCGGCAACGCACCGTTCATTGTGTTTGACGACGCCGACCTGGAGCAGGCCGTTACCGGAATCATGCTCAGCAAATTTCGCAACGCCGGCCAGACGTGCGTCTGCGCCAACCGCATCCTGGTGCAGGACGGTATCTATGAGCGTTTCGCCGAGCGGCTGGTGGAAGAGGTGGGCAAACTCAAGGTCGGCAACGGCCTGGAGGCTGACGTCATGATCGGCCCGCTGATCAACCTGGCCGCCGTAAACAAAGTCGCCCGGCACATCGACGACGCGTTGAGCCAGGGCGCGCGCCTGCTCTGTGGCGCAGTGCCTGGCGGCGACAGTCAATTCGTCCAGCCGACGGTGCTTGGCGAAGCCCACGCCGGGATGTTATTGGCCAACGAAGAAACCTTCGGCCCCGTCGCGCCGTTGATGCGCTTTAGCACCGAAGAGGAGGCATTGGCCCTGGCTAACGCTACGCCGTATGGCCTGGGGGCTTATTTCTTTACCCAGGATCTGCGCCGTTCATGGCGCTTCGGCGAGGCGCTGGAGTTCGGCATGATCGGCCTCAATACCGGGATCATTTCCATGGAAGTCGCGCCCTTCGGTGGCATCAAGCAATCGGGCCTGGGGCGCGAGGGCAGCAAATACGGCCTGGATGAATACCTTGAAGTCAAAGCCTTCCACATCGGTGGGCTGTAATGCGGCCGTCGTTTGGACAGACACCTGGGAGCCATGATTGATGAGCAAAGCATTTCGAATTGCCGCCATCGCCGGCGATGGCATCGGCAAGGAAGTCCTGCCGGAAGGACTGCGGGTACTGGAGCAGGCTGCAAAAAAGTGGCAACTGGACTTGAGCATCGAAGTGCTCGATTGGGCCCATTGCGACTATTACCTGGAGCACGGGCAGATGATGCCCAGCGATTGGTTCGAGCAACTCAAGGGCTTCGACGCGATCTACTTCGGCGCCGTGGGCTGGCCGGATAAAGTGCCGGACCATATTTCCCTCTGGGGTTCGCTGCTCAAGTTCCGGCGCGACTTCGACCAGTACGTGAACATTCGCCCGGTGCGGTTGTTCCCCGGTGTACCGTGCCCCTTGGCCGGGCGCGAAGCGGGGGACATCGACTTCGTGGTGATCCGCGAAAACACCGAGGGCGAATACTCGTCCGTCGGCGGCAAGATGTTCGAAGGCACCGAGCATGAGTTCGTGCTGCAGGAGTCGGTGTTCACCCGGCGCGGTGTCGATCGCATCCTCAAGTTCGCCTTCGACCTGGCCCAGACCCGACCGCGCAAACGCCTGACCGCGGCGACCAAGTCCAACGGCATCTCCATCAGCATGCCGTACTGGGACGAGCGCACGGCATTGATGGCCGAGCAGTACCCGGACGTGAAATGGGACAAACAACACATCGATATCCTCTGTGCTCGGTTCGTGTTGCAGCCGGACCGCTTCGATGTGGTGGTGGCGTCCAACCTGTTCGGCGACATCCTCTCCGACCTGGGACCTGCATGTGCCGGCACCATCGGCATCGCACCGTCGGCCAACCTCGATCCGCAACGGCGCTTCCCATCGCTGTTCGAGCCGGTGCACGGCTCAGCGCCGGATATCTATGGAAAGAACATCGCCAACCCGATCGCGATGATCTGGTCCGGCGCGTTGATGCTCGACTTCCTGGGTAACGGCGACGAACGTTATCGCGCGGCCCACGACGGGATTCTCCAGGCCATTGAACAGGTTATCGCCAAAGGCCCGATCACCCCCGACCTGGGCGGCGAGGGCTCGACCCAGGATGTCGGCAAAGCCATCGCCGCCGCGCTTTGAAAGACCTGCGACACCCTTTTGCCCGCGCACACTGCGGGCTTTTTTGGGGCTATAGAAAAGTTGATATTCACCACCGATCCCTGTGGGAGCGAGCTTGCTCGCGATGGCGGCGTAATGCTGTTCACTTAAGGCAATCGACAAACCCGTGGCGAGGGAGCTTGCTCCCGCTGGGCCGCGAAGCGGCCCCAAACCTGCCAAATGCGGAGCATCAGACACACCGCGCCCGCCGGTTTACGACTGCTTCGCAGCCGAGCGGGAGCAAGCTCCCTCGCCACAGGACCAGCATGAGTCCAAGCTATTTGACGACGTAGACCTTGCGCACATAGACGCTGCTCTGCCAGGCACACGGTGCATTCAGGGGCACGAACACGGTATCGCCGGTGTTGACCGTCAGGTCGCTGCCATCGGCTGTCTGCAGAGTAATGCTGCCTTCGAGCACGTGCATCAGTTCATGCAGTTTGTGCGGGCGTGACCGGCGGGTGTAGGGCGTCGAATCCCAGACGCCGATACGCAGGTTGGACGCTTCTTCGACAAACAGATTGTGCGAGCGACATTGGGGCGGCGGGCTGATCAGAATCTCACCATCCGGCGCCGCGGAGGGCGAGAGATGGGTGTGGGCGGGGAGCGCCGTTAGCCCGGGATGACGCGCGTCAACTACCGGGACATCAGCACAGAATGCCCACAGAGACTCCGCTTGCGCCTCGATCTCAAGGGCCGTCCCCAGACCGATCACCGCGCTCTCACCCGGCTTGAGCTGCAGCGTTTGCGCCTGACTCCTGAGGGTGACCGCGCCCGCATGCACCACGATGGTTTCATTGAAGGGGTAGTCGTCGACGCTGAACCGGCCACTCGCCCGGACCACACCGGCAGCCATGCCATCCGCCCCGGCATAGGCGATGAGTCGGTCAAACGGATCATCGGCGCCCAGCGAGCCTGATGTGAAAGAGGTTGAAGCGAGACGGCCGTCGGCGTGTGCCAACAGCACTGCGGTCGGTTCGAGCATGAAAATGATTCTCCAGGGCAACGTTGATGAGGACGGTTTTTTCAGCCAATGGCCTGGGTCACCAGCACGAACTGCCGCACCGCGCCGGTAGCCTCTGGGGGTGTGCCCCGTGCCATCTGGGCGACCGTGTCGACGTGCTTGAGCCCGGCCTCTTCCAACCAAGGTGCCAAGCCGCTGTTTGAGGGAATGTCGATGCGGACAAAAGCATCCGGCACCTTGGCCAGCAGCACTGCGATCAAGTGCCGGGCCTGCTCCAGGTCTTGAGCGACGACCGGACCAATGCAGCGACCACGGCCAAAAGGGCGTAGCAAGGCGAAGGCGCACAAGCGACCGTCCCGTTCCACGCCCACGGCCTCTTCAACCACTTGGAACAGGTCGTTCAATACGGCTTCGCGGTCCAGCCCACTGGCGGCATTGGCCAGGCTGACCAGCTCGGGCTGATCGGCTTCGCTCAGCGAACGGCAGCGCTCGCCGACGGCCAATGCCTGCGGGGCCGGTGCCTGCGCTTGTCCTTGATGCTGCTGGACGTGCCCAAAGTCGACGAACCCCTGGCTCGCATAAAGCGGAGCACCGGCCAGCGTCGCATTGAGGATGGGGGTTCTTGAACCGCACGCCTCGATAGCCAGCTCCATCAGTTTGCGACCGATGCCCTGGCCCTGGTATTCATCATCGACGATGACCAAACCAATGGTGGCGTGGCTCCCCTGCGGGCAGGTGAACGCGGTGCCGATCAAACGGCCTCGATCCTCGACGACAAAACCCTGGGCGACGCGCTGCAGCATCGCCCAGTCTTCCAGGCGATGAGGCCATTTCAACTGCACGGACAAGGCATGCGCCGCAGGGACATCGGCGGCCGTCATGGAACGATAGAAGTAGGTGGGGCGTTGCGAAGTGGACATGGCAGATCACCATTGAGAAGGTACTGATCGGACGGTTTTAATCCGCTGAAAGCCTTTGTATCTCACCTGCCAAGGGGCCTGGCAAGGGCCTCGGGTGGATTCGGCAGGTTCACTAAGCAGCGGCTGCGTCGACCACATTTCTTGCTCAAATCCATGGTCGGGCCAGCAGTAAATATCGGGGTGGGTTTCAACGCGGATGCCAGATCCGAAGGGCGTTAAGGCCTGTGCGCAACAGCCCTTGACGGTCAATAGTTTCTTTCACGGTCAACCAGCCCCAGCATCGATTCGCCCCGTTGATGCCGACGGATATTGTCCAGCAACACGCCGAACGCACTTTCAGGTTGGGTCATTGCCGCGATGTGCGGCGTCAGCAGGATCTGCGGGTGGTTCCAGAAAGGGTGGTCCGGTGACGCCGGCTCCTGTTCCAGCACGTCGAGCACCGCCGCGCTCAGTTGGCCATCGGCGAGCGCTTCCAACAGATCCGTTTCTACCAAATGTCCACCCCGACCCATGTTGACCAGGGCCGCGCCTCTGGGCAGGTGTTGGAACAACTGGCGGTTGAGAATACCTCGGGTTTGTTCGGTCAGGGGCAGGACGCAGACGACGATGTCGCATTGACCGAGAAACGCTGGCAGTTGGTCGCTCCCGGCAAAACACTCCACGCCGGCGATGTCATGCGCGCTGCGTGCCCAACCCGACAGGGCGAAGCCGAATGCCTTCAACGTGGCGAGTATCTGTTGTGCCTGCAAACCGAGGCCCATGACGCCCACCCGGCGCTGCGCTGCGGGCACCAGGCGGTGTGCCTGCCAGCGGCGTTCTGCCTGCTGTTGGCGATAGCGCAGCATGTCCCGATGCAAGCTGAGTACGGCAAAACTGGCGTATTCGCACATGCCCTGGCTGATGCCCGGATCGAGCAGGCGCACCACCGGCAGCGTTGCTGGCAAGCGGTCGAGGTCCAGCTGATCGACCCCGGCGGACAAGGCGAACAGCACCTCCAGGTTTGGCAATAACGTTTGCACGTCGTCCGGCGCCTGCCAAGCCGCCAAGTAGCGGATATCCCGCGGATCGCCGATGTCCGGCCAGGCACGCCATTCGATATCCGGAGCGTGTTCGGCGAACAACCGTCGCCAGAGTTCACCGCGTACCGGGTCAGCTTTATAGAGCAGGGCCATGGATCGTTTCTCGCCGGGAAGGAGGGATAACTAGCATGCCTCAACGCCAGAGCAGGATCTGTCGAAAGGGCCCGCATGGAAGCATCACGCTGCGTTGTAGGGCACCGTTTCCGGCAGATTACATGGGCTGCGATGTCGCTGGAGGATTCTGCTGTTTGCCGGGGTGTAAACAGTCGATCCGAATTTCTCAATGACCAAGTTCGGCTTAGACAATCGCGTCGAACGCTTAACCTGTGAACACACCGCAACCGCTTCCTGGGTGCGAGGCTCACGATGGGAAATGCCATGAACAGTAAAGTCGAAGAAACCCCTAGTCTGCTCCGTCAGCGTGATCAATTCGTGCCACGTGGCCTGGTTACCGCGCATCCGCTGGTGATCGACCGGGCCCAGGGCTCGGAACTGTGGGATGTGGACGGCAAGCGCTACCTGGACTTCGTCGGCGGCATCGGTGTCTTGAACGTCGGCCACAATCACCCCAAGGTTGTCGCGGCCGTGCAGGCCCAATTGCAAAAAGTCTCCCACGCCTGCTTCCAAGTGGTCGCCTACAAACCCTATCTGGATCTGGCCCAGCGCCTGTGCGAAATGATTGGCGGCCAGCAGGCCTATAAAGCGGCGTTTTTCACCTCCGGCGCCGAAGCGGTGGAAAATGCCGTGAAGATCGCCCGTGCCCACACCAACCGTTCGGCCGTGATCGCTTTTCGTGGCGGCTTCCATGGCCGGACCTTGCTCGGCACCACGCTGACCGGGATGAGCCAACCGTACAAACAGAATTTCGGACCGTTTGCGCCAGAGGTGTTCCATACGCCGTATCCAAATGCCTATCGCGGTGTCACCAGCGAGATGGCGCTGGGGGCGTTGGATGAGCTGTTGGCGACCCAAGTGGCCCCTGAGCGCGTCGCGGCAATCATCATCGAACCGGTGCAGGGCGATGGCGGTTTTCTCTCGGCGCCGGTCGAGTTTCTCCAGGGTTTGCGTGCGCTGACCGAAAAACACGGCATTGTGTTGATCCTCGACGAAATCCAGACCGGTTTCGGTCGCACCGGTAAATGGTTCGGCTTCCAGCATGCCGGCATCCAGCCGGACCTGGTCACGGTCGCCAAGAGCCTGGCCGGTGGCTTGCCGCTGTCCGGCGTGGTCGGCAGGGCCGCGATCATGGACGCACCGTTGCCCGGTGGCCTGGGCGGTACTTACGGCGGCAACGCGCTGTCTTGCGCGGCGGCGCTGGCGGTGATCGAGGCCTACGAACAAGAACAGTTGCTGGCCCGTGGCTTGGCGTTGGGTGAGCGTCTGCGCGAAGGTCTGTTGCGCCTGCAAACCCGCTACCCGCAGATTGGCGATGTGCGCGGCAGTGGTTTCATGCTGGCCATCGAGCTGATCAAGGACGATGAGGCGCGCACGCCGGACGCGGACTTGAACCAACGCCTGATCGATGAAGCACGGGCGGGCGGGCTGTTGGTGATCAAGTGCGGGGTGTATCGCAACGTCCTGCGCTTCCTCGCACCGCTGGTGACGAGCGACGCGCAGATTGACGAAGCATTGCAGATTCTCGACGCTGCCCTGGCACGCGTGTTGGGCTGACACGTCTCGCATTCAGGGCGCTTGCCCGGCAAATCAAGGAGCGTGGAGTGATGGAACATCATCGGAGGCTTTACCCATGAGTCTGACTGACTATCGAGCGTTGCTGATCGACTGCGATGAAGTCGTGGTGGATCGCGACGCCGGCATCTGGACGGCGTTGCAGCCGTTGCTGGAGAGTTATGGCCAACCATCGGACAAGGCCCAGGTGTTGGCCGAATTCGACGAGGTGCTGCAGGCTTTGTATCCACGTTTTGGCGAGCTGGGCTTTAGCGGTCTGCTGTGTTTCGCCCATCGCCAATTGGCCGAACGCTGGAAGCTCAAGGCGAGCTGGGAGGAGGGCATGAGCTTCGCCCGGTCCGCGGCGAGTTGGTCGTTGTTCGAGGATGCACCGGGCGCAATGCTCTATTTGCGCAAGTTCTATCGCTTGCTGGTGCAGGGGGATCGCGATGCAGAAGACCGCGGTGCCTTGTGTGAACGCCTGGGCATCGAACCGGACGATTTTATTTCTCTGGCCATCGATCCTTTGCAGGATCACGATTGGCTGGCCGCCAACGATCTTGGTGCCGAAGCGATTCTCCAAGTCACCCGCCCCGGTGCCCGTCGACGCGAAGCGGGGGCTGTGTGCCTGATCTGCCGTAACCCTGAGCAGCCTCCCCAGCCGTGCGCGGCGGACTACTGCATCAACAGCATGGCCGACCTGGTGGCTCAGCATCAGCTGTCCTTACGGCGCTGATTTTGTTAGAAGATTGTCCTACGAACGGCAGGCAAGAGGTATGCGATGGAAGGTTTAGCGAAACTGGACCGAATCGACATCAGCATTTTGGTAGAGCTTCAAAAAGACGGCCGCATGACCAACGTCAGCCTGGCCGATGCGGTAGGCCTGTCGGCCAGCCCATGCTTGCAACGGGTCAAACGGCTGGAATCGCTGGGGTATATTTCCAGCTACAAGGCCCATCTGAACCTGGCCAAGATTACCGATTCAGTGACGGTTTTCACTGAAGTCACCTTGAGCGACCACAAGCGCGAAGACTTCGCGAAATTCGAATCCAACATCCGTCTGGTGGATGAGGTGCTCGAATGTCACCTGATCAGCGGGGGCTACGATTACCTGGTGCGCTTCATGACCCGCAGCATCCAGGATTACCAGGAGGTGATGGAGAGCCTGCTGGACAAGAACATCGGCATCTCCAAGTACTTCAGCTACATCGTGATCAAATCGCCGGTGCGCAAGGACGAGATTCCGTTGCGTAAGCTGTTGCGCCACTAAATCGATAGCCACCCCCAAACCAGTGTGGGAGCGGGCTTGCTCGCGAAGGCGTCGGGCCTGTTTGCATTGATGTTGAATGCGCCGACGCTTTCGCGAGCAAGCCCGCTCCCACAAATGGATGTACGCAGGGCCTATTCCTTGAGGAATGTCAGCAGATCCTGATTGAGGCGGTCTTTATGCGTCTCGATCAGGCCGTGAGGTGCACCTGCGTAGACGATCAGTCGGGCACCCTTGATCAGCGCCGCCGAGGCCCGGCCTGAAGCGTCGATGGGCACGATCTGGTCGTCATCGCCATGGATCACCAGCGTCGGCACGTCGAACTTCTTCAGGTCGCCGCGGAAATCGGTGGCCGAGAATGCCGCGATGGAGTCATAGGTATTTTTGCTGCCGCCGAGCATGCCCTGCATCCAGAACGATTGGATTTGCGCCTGGGAAGGCTTGGCACCCTTGCGGTTGTAGCCGTAGAACGGGCCCGAGGCGATGTCCAGGTAAAGCTGCGAGCGATTCTCCAGGGACGCCTTGCGCAGGCCGTCGAACACTGCGATAGGCAAGCCACCGGGGTTTGTATCGGTCTTGAGCATCAGCGGCGGCACGGAGGACACCAGCACGGCTTTCTTCACCCGAGCGGTGCCGTGGCGACCGATGTAGCGAGCGACTTCACCGCCGCCGGTGGAGAACCCCACCAGGGTCACGTCCTTGAGATCCAACGTTTCGATGACCGCTGCCAGGTCGTCAGCGTAGTGGTCCATGTCGTTGCCTTCCCACGGCTGGCTGGAACGGCCATGGCCGCGACGGTCATGAGCAATCACGCGATAACCCTTGGAGGCGAGGAACATCATCTGCGCGTCCCAGCTATCGGAGTCCAGCGGCCAGCCGTGGCTGAACGTCACCACCTGACCGTTCCGTGGGCCCCAGTCCTTGTAGTAAAGCTGCACGCCATCCTTAGTGGTGATGTAGCTGGCGGACTGGACCACGCTCCCGACCGCGGACACGGTCGTACCAGCCTGGACAGGTGTCGCGGCTTCGGCGCTGAGGGTGGCGAACGCCAGTGCAGCAATGGCCAGGGTGCGGTTGAGTGTGTTCATCGTTTCTCTCTCCATAAGGTCGGTTTGATCTGCGGCGACCTTCATCGATCGCGTTGGCGGGCAGATTAGAGAGAGAGGGCGATGACGAGAACTGAGTGATATCGATAGCGACTATACGAAAATCCGATAGCTGGGCTTCGCTTTGCTGCGCACCAAACGATACGGGTCAGTACTTTCCCGTGGCGAGGGAGCTTGCTCCCGCTGGGCTGCGCAGCAGCCCCACACAGGGTATGCGGTGCATCTGAATGACCGAGTCGGCTGACTTGAGGGCCGCTTCGCGCCCCAGCGGGAGCAAGCTCCCTCGCCACGGTGTAATTGACCTGAACCTCATGTGGGAGCGAGCTCGCTCGCGATAGCGGTGGGTCAGCTTGCATCGTCGTTGGATGGACTGCCGCCTTCGCGAGCAAGCCCGCTCCTACAGGATGCTGCTCGCTTGAGAAGTACATATTCCCGTGGCGAGGGAGCTTGCTCCCGCTGGGCTGCGCAGCAGCCCCACACAGGGCATGCGGTGTATCTGAATGACCGAGGCGGCTGGCTTGAGGGCCGCTTCGCGCCCCAGCGGGAGCAAGCTCCCTCGCCACAAAAAAACGTACTCTTTGATTTAACCGAAAGAAGGCACTGGCCCCAACGCGTGATAAATCCAAGTACTGCTGCGACGGTTGCAAGCGACTACTCAATATTTGTAGACGATCCTCAACCGACCCATGATCTCCAGCGCATTCACCAGGCTCAAACCGTTCATGGGCAAGCAAGCGAAGGCCTGGTACTCATCGAAATGCGTGCCGATGGCCAACAACTTCAAATCATGGGCCTCCAACTGCCCGTTGAAATACTGAAGCAGCGCTCGCTCCCAATCGTTGGCGCGGTTGACGGCATCGATGGTCTTGGCATCAGGCTCGGAAATTTCAAGGCCCAACTGCCGTAGCGGTGCGAGGGCATTGACGGCGCTTACCCCGTAGGAAGACCATTCCTTCCATTCGAACTCAGCCAGCCGATTGGCCTGGGCAAGCGCCGACTGCACCTGAGTCCACGCCCAATCCCACTGCGCGACAGGCGCCGGCATGTTCTGGACAAGCGCCTGCGCTTGCTCTTCGTCGAACAGTTCATAGAACAGATCCGCCAGCGTATCGGCCAAGTCCGGCTGCGGCCCTTGGCCCTGGGTGTCCAGGTCTTGGCTCAAACGCAGCCATACGCTGTCCAGTTCCTCCCAATCTTCTTCATCCATCTCATCCTCGACCACCTGCGCCTGATGCCCGCGCTTGTAGTTATCCAGCTGCGTCTTGCGCACACGAATAACACCTTCGGCGAGATCGACCTGGTAGCTGCGGTAGTCCAGGTAGTTGGTCTGGAAGACGATGCGGTCAGGGAAGATGTCATGAGTGATGCTTTCTTCAGCATCGAAATAGGTAGCGCCTTCGGGCTTGCCGTGGGCGGCGGTGATGCGTTGGAATGGCAGTGGGTCGATTGGGTTCATGTGGGTTGGGCCGTTACGTGAGGGTTTCACTTTGTTGAGGACAATATGAAAATTCGAAACGCCTTACTAACCGATGCAGAATCGGTGTCTAAACTCCTGGGGCAGCTAGGCTACCAAGCCTCGCCACGGCTTATCCGAGATAAGCTTGAGATCTTAGGAGCCAGTACTTGCGATACCGTGCTGCTGGCGCAAGACGGTGTAAATGTTGTCGGCGTCATAAGCTTACACGTGCTGGAGCTGTTTCATCAGCCAGGTAGACTCGGACGTATTACCTCGCTAGTCATTGACGAAAACTACCGGGGACAAGGAGTAGGGGCGATGCTAGTTGCCGCTGCCGATGCGTTTTTTACAAAGCAACTCTGCACTCGGGTTGAGGTAACCAGCGGTGACCACCGAACAGAGGCCCACGCATTTTACGTGCGGCAAGGTTTCGCCGTTGACGAGCGTCGGTTTGTAAAGCGGTATGGATTTTCCGAGGCCGAGTAAAGCCACGCTATTAACGACCCTAAGGCAGGTAAAACCTGTCTTGATGACCACTGTCAGGAGTCTGCGCGATGGCCAACAGCGGCCAATTTCATCCGGCCTTGGATCGCCGTGCGCAGGCAACCCCAGGCAATGAATCCGATGATCAGCACCTCGGCTACGCCCACCAGAAAGTTGAATGAAAAGCTGAGCGGTTGCTCGGCCCAGTAAAAAGTCGTCGGGCGCGTTCGAAAGCCGCTTACGCGCAGCCGTCCAGTAAACAGAGCAGGCACCAATGCGACGAGGTGGGTCAGCTCAAGCACCGCCATGAAGGTGCCCATCAGCGTGAGCAAGGCGCGGGTGGGAATACCGAGTTTCTCGGTGGGTTCAGGTTCGGGCGTGGCTCCTTTTTGACGCCGCTGCCTGGCTTCCCTCACCACTTTACCGCTGGCTGGGGACGGGGCAGGCCTATAGGCAGCCTTCACAACAGCCGCCGAATCATCAACGACCTCAGTGGGCACCGCCACGTTCAGGTAGTCGGCCAACTCACGCAGCCACACGTCAGTGCGTTCACTTCCCGGCACTACCGGAACGTTATTGGTCGTCAGGCGGTGGGCGGTGCCATCGCGCATCATCAGCCACAGTTGGGTGTAGGCTTGCTCAGCCTGAGGACGGCGGCGCAGTTCGAGGTATTTGGCAGCATCGATTCTAAACACCGATTGCACGCGCTCGCGGCGTCCAAAAAAGTTTTGGGTGAGGCGCTTGCCTTCGCCGTCCATCCGTGACAACACCAACGTCTCGCGCATACCGGTGTAGACCACCAGCAGCAGACCAAGCGCAGGAATCAACAGCAGGCCGAGCACGATCAGCAGTGCCGACAGCGGATGAATATCAGCAAACAGCGAGAGCCCATCCGCGAACACAAACACGACGAACGCCAGCGGCATGATGAAGGCAAGCGCGCCCGCCAGCAGCACGAATGTGCTATGCACCAAGTTGCGCGAGTGAATATGCAGATCACCCTGCGCAGTGCGTTCGAACCGATGTCCTGTCAACATTCGAATCTCCAAAGGCGCTCAATGGGGGCGCTCAACTTTTTCCTCCGATAAGAAACTATTCCACAAGCTCGACATAATCAGATTCGCCACCGCCCTCCGCGCCGGACAACCAACCCCAGACGAAGTGGAGCGTGGTGCGGCCTGCTGGGTCAGCGCCCACCGTACCGCGCGACCAACCGGCAAGGATCTCACCGTCAGTGGTCAAGCATTGATAAAGAAGGTCGATGGTATCTGGGCCAGTCACACGACCAATCTGGGTTCCTATACGAATCCGCCCGCCTTGGTAGTTGCCAGTAATGGCCTCTTCGTTGACGAAGTAATGAAAGACCGTGCCGGCACCCGATAGCCCCTGGGTATTGTTCGCTACAGTGAATCGGCGATTATTCAAGCGTTCCCCAAGTTGAGACAAAGCCGTTTCCATCCGTTGCGTCCTTTGAATAGTCCATTGCGTAGCTGCGCACCTTAAACCATTTTTCCAAGCCTGATGGCACGGTCATGACAGACAGACCACCCAAGGAATGCTAACCCCCAAAATCAAAACCCAAAGGCTCGAACCGCTCGCTCGTGTCCATGCGAATATTTCTCAAGCTCACGGTTTCCAAATGCGACGCGTACAACGACTCCGAAAAATAGCTGATCAGAATGGAGCGTCGGCGAGCGCCCATCGTATTCAGGCTACCCGCATGGACCAAATCGACATCGAACACCAGGATGTCACCGGCACAGCCTGCAAGTTGTACGGTCCGTGACTCGTCATTGAAGTCCAATGGCGCGGCTCCCGCTTCGGGGCGATGGCTGCCGGGAACGAGACGGGTCGCGCCGTTTCCAGGGCCATAATCGTCGAAAAAAGCCAGGGCAATCGCGATGTCGCCTGGCCGTTGCGCCGATAAGTCGCGGTGCAGTTGCTGGTGGCCGCCACCGGCAAGAGGCTCGCGGCCCTCCACCTGTGAGAGGAAAAACCGCTCGGCGATCAATTCTCCTGCCACCGCCAGCACCTGAGGCAGACGGCACACCGCTTGAACTCGCGCATCGTCGTCCAGCATCGAATGACGCCAGTCCATGCCACGCGGCACGGGCCATTGATCCGACGGCCTTACGCCGGCATCGAACATGGCCCGAAGATCGTCCAACCACTCGGCTGGGATCGCGCCACGGAGCAGGGCGTAGCCATCTCGATGGAGTTGCTCGCGGCCAGTCATGATTCCTCAACTTCCTTGTGTGGGTGTTGGGAAGGTTAGTGTTCAAACCAAAGGAAGGCCACCAGGCAGATGGGGCGCCCAATTCATGAGGGCTCTAATGGACCGAACAGGCGTCAAGTCATGGCTGAATATGATTGCTGCTCGGTGGTTAAGCTAAGGTCTACTGGGGAAACGGTATGGCCAGGCTCGATCGCTTGAATGCTGTTAAATGTGAGGGTGTTTGGGCAGTTGTCTCGGTTGGCCTGACTTCCACTCTCCTACACATCAAGTACGTGGGGAACACCATGTTGAATACTGGGTTGAGAGGACACGTGGCACTTATCAGTGGTGCCGGAAGTGAAGTTGGGATTGGTATGGCAATTGCTCGCAGGCTAGGTGCATCTGGGGCGAGGCTGATCGTCACGGCCAGCAGTAACCGCATCGCTGATCGAGTCAGCGAGCTACGCGCCGAAGGGTTTGAAGTTGAAGGCCGCCCAACTGACCTCACCGATGAAACTCAGGTGCGCGAATTCGGCAAGTGGGCAGAGTCGGTCTGGGGGCAGGTGGATATTCTGGTGAACAATGCGGGGATGTCCATGCAAGGAAGCCCAGAGTCTTTCTCGGAACTGGCAGCGATGGATCTGCACGAGTGGAATCTTTCACTGGCTAGAAACCTGACTACGGCTTTTCTTCTAACCCGAGCCGTTCTGCCCGGTATGCAGGCGCGAAATTATGGGCGAATCGTCCACATCAGTTCCACCACAGGCACCCGGTGCAGCAATCCGGGCGAAGCCGCTTATAGCGCCGCCAAGGCCGCGATGGTTGGCATGAGCATGGGGCTTGCACTTGAAGTGGCTAAGCAAGGAATTACCGTAAACAGCGTCGCTCCCGGCTGGATTACGACCGGCTCAACCTCACCCATTGAAGCCGAGGCTGGGCGCTTCACCCCAATGGGTCGGGCAGGCAGCCCCCGTGAAGTGGCAGCGGCGGTTGCGTTCCTGGCGTCTCCAGAATCCAGTTACATCACCGGTGAAGTCATCGTCGTGGATGGTGGAAACTGTCTGGTCGAGAATAAATCCCCCCAAGCCTGAAATTGACGTTTGTTCTTATCGAAGGTTGTAAACCGGCCACAAGGCTGGGAGGCTGGCGTCAGGTTTTTATCATAG
Organism: Pseudomonas fluorescens Q2-87; assembly: GCF_000281895.1. NCBI lineage: Bacteria > Pseudomonadati > Pseudomonadota > Gammaproteobacteria > Pseudomonadales > Pseudomonadaceae > Pseudomonas > Pseudomonas fluorescens. Next base: position 2,160,931 of record NZ_CM001558.1, read on the forward strand.
GGACATGCTGAAATGAGAACACGAAAAATCCTGGTTACAGGTGCTGCTGGCAAGATCGGCAGCGCTTTTTGGGCAGCGCAAGACGACAAGTCGGATTTGCGTTTAGCCGATATAGACGTAACAACACTTCCTGACGCTGCACAGCGTGTCTCTCTCGATATCAGGGATCCAGGCAGTTGCCTTGAGGCTTGCGAAGGCATACACACCGTGATTCATCTAGCGGCTGACCCTAACCCGGACGCCGATTTCATGGCCTCGCTGCTCCCAGTGAATATCGTGGGCACTTACAACATGTTATTCGCCGCAAAGGCACAAGGTTGCAAGCGTTTCATATTTGCAAGCAGTGCCCAGGTTATCGAAGGATACCCAACGGATGTGCAGATACAGGAATGTATGCCACCTAAACCAGGCAACCTTTACGGGGTCAGCAAAGCGTTTGGCGAGGCTCTGGCTTCGATGTATGCAAACGATGGTCACATGACAACCATCGCCGTCCGTATTGCCAATGTCGCTGAATTTCAACAAGGTGAAAGCCACAGCCCCAGGGACGTAGCTGCTTTTATCAGCTTTAGGGATGTTGTCGCACTGCTTGAAAGTTGCGTTGACGCCGAGCTAAGCGGATTCCATGTTATCCACGGGGTCTCAGATAACAGGTATAAGCGCCTCTCGATTGATAAAAGCAGAAAAATTGTTGGGTACGCCCCCACTGATGATGGGTTTGAGATTTTGGAAGGACGCGTGCGGTCAGATTGAATGCATTTAGAGCCTCCCAATCCGAGATAACCTGCGAGCTTTCCCATAAACGACATTGGATACGGTTATGAAAAGCTCTTTGAGGACGCTCGGAGCTGGCCTCGCCAACAGTATGGTGATTCCCGCCGCTTGGTTGTCGGGACTTGTGACGATGGCATTCTTGTGGGGCTTCATAACGTATTGGCCCCAAGAGCTTACCGTCGAAGGCCGCCAACTTTTCCTGGCTTCCGTTTCGATTTTTTGTGTCGCCATATGGCACCTGATACGGCGCAAGCGACGATCAAAAGCGCTTGTTACATCCATCAACCTAAAGGAAGGACTGAGCCTTGACCATACTCAGCGGCTCGGCTATCCAGGCCCGGTCTTTTTCGTCTTTGACCTTTCCAACAAGAAACTCGCTCAGTGCCAAAGCGCCACTGGCGACTATCAAATTCGAGACTTTTCGTGGGTAACAGGCTGGCAGTATGAGTGGAAACAGATTGATACCAGGGTGACGGGCGGCGTTATTCGAGTAGTCGATGGGGCAGGCATGAGCGTTCCAGCTGACGCGCTTTACCGTAAATTCATAAAATTCACGCTGGTCCTGACGGTTGCCGATACAAGTCATCCTCTCCTGCGTTTTCCAATGAACCGGAGCGCAGCTGAAGAGTGGTGCGCCCGGTGTAATGTACTTTTCAACCGCCCGAATTCAAAGGATTGATCCCATGATTACCTGCCACGTCAAATATGTCATCGACCCCTATCAGGTCGATGCGTTCGAACGCTACTCCCGCCAATGGATCAGACTGGTGACCCGCTTGGGCGGTCAGCATCACGGCTATTTCCTGCCCGCCGAAGGGGCCAACAATATTGCGTATTGCTTATTCAGTTTTGCCAACCTCGCCGATTACGAGCGATATAGGCAGGCGGCAGCACAAGATCAGGAATGTGTACGTTTAGTGGAAGAGGCGACTGAGTTGAAATTTATCTTGAGCTACGAAAGAAGCTTTATGCGCCCTTTGCTTGAATGACTGGAGAGGCGATTTGTTATCCACTCGTCAACCCCAGCCACCGATAAACCAGGGACGCATAGACCTGCCGCTATGCCCCTCATAGGTTGATTTTGTTCCAAGCCGCTCTCGGCAATAAAACAAGCTGAACACCGCTGGAATAATTAATAAGTTGAACAGCCACATGCGTGCGTCGGCTGATTTCGAGGTGATCGTTGTAAGAAAGTTGATTAGCACTGCGCCGATGATCAGCAGGTTATAGGCGATATGACGACGTTTCGTTAAAGCAAAGCTTTCCCAGTCATAACTCAGCCACCCATGGGAAAATTTGTCACATGCAGGACATCTATGGGTTGGGCGGCAAGGAGTCTGCGATGTAACCACAGCCAGGACAGCGGTATTTCATGGCCTTTTCCTCTGTCGTTAGCTAAATACGCCATCTCGCATTTTCGTCGCTCTAGAACGAGACTTATCAAGGGGCGCGCGACAAGGACGGCACGCAGGCTATGTAAGGAGGCTAGCAGGACACTGTCTATTTACCACTGGGCTGCCTACCCCAATGCCTCGGGTACGGCCCAAGGCAAGGAATAACCGGAAGTACGTCCTACACCCAGTCGTTAGCGACTCCAATCAATTGCACCACCTCGTCTTCCGGCGGCTCGGCGAAGATGATGTTCAAGTCACGGTAACCGGAGTGATCCCCTACCAAGCTCAGCTCGAATCGAGCCCCAGATGCGTCGGCTTCGTAACTCTTCAAGTAGGTCAGGTTCTTGGCTTCGTTGACAACCACGTCCAACGTGCCGTTGTAACCATTCCCCAGCCGGGTAAAGTCCAAGGCAGACAAATCGATGGCGTCTTCCCCGGCCGTATAGTCAATCAAGCGATCAGTATGGTTTTCGGTGGCGGTGCGGTAGCTGTCGCTCAGTTCGTCAAAGCGGAACACATCGTTATTACCGCCACCCACCAATACGTCCCGGTCCGCTCCGCCAGCCAATACATCATTGCCCAGCGCTCCATAAAGGCGATCATCGCCCTCAAACCCTTCGATGGTTTCGCCTCGAGCATTGCCTTGTAAACGATCAGTCCCAACGGTGCCCATCAACCTGGCTTGCTGGAACAGGATGTTGGTTTCATTCAGGGTTTGGCTCAAGTCACCGTCGAAGACCAATTCGAAGCGCTCCCCATCCGCGTTGGCATCGAAACTCTTGAGGTAGGTCCTCGTCCCGCTTTCATCGACTCGTATCGCAAGCGTGCCGTCATGTCCGTTGCCCAACCCGAGGAAGCCCAGGGAGGAGAGATCGATCGTATCAGTGCTGGGGTCGAAGTCGGTGATTCGGTCGCTATGAGCTTCGGTGGCAGTCCGGTAACTGTCGGTGACTGACTGATACCGGAACGTATCGGCCCCGGCGCCGCCCGTCAGCAGATCGCGACCTTGCTGGCCATCGAGCAGATCGTCACCGGCCCCGCCAACGATCGCATCGTCGAACGAGGCGGTACCTAGCAAAAAGTCGTCCTCGCGGCCACCGTCGAGATGGTAATAGCCGTCGTCGGGATTGCCGAAGCTGTGGTCCAGGCTACCGTCGGCGTTCAACTGAACCAAGGCGGCCAGATAGCCATCCGCGCGGGTGCCTTGGCTTCCGCCGATCAATAGCTTGCCGTCGGCCAGCACGATCATATCGGCTACGGCGAAAGGCGCGCTTTCCGAGCCCCAACGTGCCTCACCCTGATCACCGAAACCGGTGTCGAGCGAGCCGTCGTCGTTGAGTCGGATGACGACCGCAACTCCGCCCGAGGCACCGGCCAGCAGGATCTTGCCATCGTCCTGTATCACGAGGGCGTCGGCGTGAACCTTCAGGGCCAGGCTGCCCCCATTCGCAAAGCTGGTATCCAGCGTGCCGTCCGGGTTGAGGCGGGTCAGGGTGTCTCGCCCCGTGACCAATACCTTGCCGTCTCCCTGCAACGAAACGTCGATCGTGCCGCTGGGTTGAATGCCGATGGACTCAGGTAGGTGCAGGACCCCAGCCTCTGCGAAAGATGAGATCAAGGTCCCCGTCGCGTCGAAGCGGGCAATGTAGATCTCCCCAGAGGGATACGCAGCACTTGCGAAAAAGCTGCCGTCGCGTTGGACAGAGAACGATGCTTGCTGGCCTAAAGAGTCATTCCAGTAGAAGGGCACCAGCGCGGTGCCGTCGTTCCCAAAACTGGTATCGAGGCTGCCATCAGCCAAGGTACGACTGACGCCAGACACCCAGGCGTCGCCTACCTTCACATACTGCGCCACCAGATAGCCCCCTCCCGGCTGCACCGCGCCATTACCGCCGTCCTCGATATCGAGCGCCACAGGGAGCAAGGATTTACCGTCTCCACTGAAGTTGCGGTCCAGGCTACCGTCGGCATTGAACCGGACCAGACTGCCGGTGAAACCCGAATCCTCTTCGCCCCCTAGTCCCAGCCGACTGTAAGCGCCAAGCCAGACAGTGCCGTCCGGATCGACCGCGATACCGGCGACGTTGTCTGAGCCCCACAGTGTCGTGGCTACCATGCCTGTATGCCGAACAGCTGAAGCGGCGGTTGAAATACGCTGGCTCATGTCTATGCCTCCAATGGCGATTTTGTCGCCAAAAACAATAGACACGGGGCAGTGGGGTTTCCAGTGACGAGACGACGGGAGGTTGTTGGATGGGCTTCTTGCTCTGCTGGGGATGCGACCAGTTTCCGGCGCCTGCGCAGAGGAATACGTGAAAAGGGGACAGATTTATTTGCTGGAAATAAATCCGTCCCGAATGGCACTTATTTAACAGCTAACTAGCTGATACGACTGCGAGAATCAGGTTTCCATTGGGTCGAAGAATTTTTACGCCACGCCCGAGCCAATCCAGCCGAACGCCTCATTGCTTTTCTGAAGACTTACGCACCTTGGCGACGCCGTCATTGGAAGGCCATGTTGCCAAAGTCTGGTCAACGACCAACTCCAAGACATCGCTGCTAAAACCGGCCTTGGCCTGGACAGCCATGCCGTGGAGCACCGCCAGCAAGTAGACGGCCAGCGCAGCGCTATTGGCTGTTTGTGGCAAGTCGGCTTCAAGCTTCGCGCGTTCGAAGCGCTCGCGTAATGACGCTTCACCGTTGGCTCGTGCATCTATCAGGGCCTGACGAACGGGCTCAGCATCGTCGGAGCCAGCCAGGACTCCATGAATGCCCAAGCACCCTAGGTGATCCGGAAACCGCGTATTCAACTCCACCGTTCTGCGCAGTATGTGTTCGACCACATCCCGTGAAGTCGGGAGATCCATCGCTGCCTGAAAGAAATCCAGGTAGTGCGTGTAGTAATGATCGAGCGCCCGCAGAAACAGGGCCTGCTTGTTGCCAAAGGCCGAGTAGAGACCAGGACGTTCAACGCCCGTTGCTTGCGTAAGGTCGGTATACGACGCGCCTTCGTACCCTTTGCGCCAGAAGACGGAAAGGGCGGCATCCAGCACCGCATCAAGATCGAATTCGCGATGTCGCCCCATCAGTTGGCCTCGGCTTTTTTCATAACGACCGATATTAAATACGTTGACAGCCTGTGTAAACTCAAATTAACTAACGATCGTTATCGTAATGGGCAGTATGGAAAATGTACGCCGCCCCGGTAGTGTTTCTTCACAGCAAAAGGTGGTCGCTCATGCATCGTTCGTTGATCGGTAAGGTGGCACTTATTACAGGCGGTTCGCGAGGGCTAGGCGCAACCACGGCCATGGCACTGGCCGAACTGGGTGCTGATGTTGCAATCAGCTATGTGGCGTCTGCTGAAAAAGCAGCAGAGGTCGTCAGGCAGTTACAAGCTAAAGGCGTACGCGCGCTGGCTATCAAGAGTGATCAGGCGGACATGGCCTCGGCCAAACCGATGGTCGACGCCGTAATTGCTCATTTCGGGCGCCTGGACATCTTGGTCAACAACGCAGCGATCGCTGTACAGGGCAAGACCGTTGACGCTCCGGATCTCGATACTGTGAATCTGGATCGTCAGTGGCAGATCAATGTCATGGGAACCATAGCAACTACACGCGCGGCGGCACCGTTGCTGACTGACGGTGGACGGATCATCTTCATCGGTTCTCTGTTAGGTGGCCACGTTCCGTTCGCCGGTGCTGCCGATTACGCAGGCACCAAAGCGGCCATCGCCGGGTACGCCAAGGGCGTGGCGCGTGATCTGGGCCCTCGCAACATTACCTCCAACGTGGTCCAGCCCGGCGTGATGCCCACCGACATGGCGGCTGAAGTGCTCGGAGAGGGGGCTCCCGACGCGCTGTTGGACTTGCACGCCATTCGCCGGATTGCCTCGCTTGAAGAGGTCGCCGCCTTGGTGTGTTTCTTGGCCGGCCCAAACGGGGCGTACATCACCGGGGGTGTGATCGACATTGCCGGCGGTTTGAGCATCTGAACCCAGCAACGGGGCGCCGTCTTTCGGGCAAAGCGCAACGTATCTTCCAATGAGCTTTACGGAACTCCACCATGACAAAGAAATTCGACGCAAAAACAACCGCTGACGATGTGCTTGCCGGCGTGGATCTTAGCGGCAAGCAATACCTCGTCACTGGAATCTCATCAGGAATCGGGCTGGAAACGGCACGCTCGCTCGTCGCCCATGGTGCCAGTGTGGTGGGAACAGCCAGGGCGCTTGATCGCGCCGAGTCAGCCACCGCTTTGATTCGCGATGCAGGCGCGCCGGGACAGGGTGATCTGGAGTTGATCGAACTTGATCTCGCCTCGCTGGGAAGTGTAAAGGCCGCTGCAGATCGGTTGGTCAAGACTGGAAAACGGTTTGACGCAATCATTGCCAACGCTGGTGTGATGGCTACCCCGTTTGGCCTTTCGGTCGATGGCTTTGAGGTTCAGTTCGCGACCAATTATCTCGGGCACTTCGCGTTGATCCGGCAATTGGACTCGTTAATCGCCGACAACGGTCGGGTTATCTTGCTGTCGTCACAGGCCCACCGAGTCGCCGATGTTGACCTCCAAGACCTTAATTTTGAACAGCAGGCCTATGACGCATTTGTCGCCTATGGACGCTCGAAGACCGCAGTCTCTCTTTTTGCTGCCGAGTTCGATAGACGCCATCGAGACCGTGGCATCCGTTCGGCCTCGGTGATGCCCGGTAACAGCCTGACTGATCTCCCTCGGCATTTTTCGCCGGAGGAGCTACAGGCTTTATTCGATTTCGTTGGCAATGCACGTTCACAGGCAAATCTGCCGCCGGCGGAGCTTAAAAGTATCGCGCAAGCAGCGTCCACATCAGTCTGGGCAGCCGTTGTGGCCGATGCTGACGAAATCGGAGGGCGGTATCTGGAGGATTGCGCGGTAGCCCCGGTAAATGACTCGCCTGTTCCGTTTGCAGAGGGCGTTCGGTCGTATGCCCTGGATGCGCAGATGGGTAAAAAGCTTTGGGATAAAAGCGAGGCGTTGATACAGATGTAAGGAAGGGTGAGCGCTCCTTCACGACCTACCCGGGGTTATCCGAATCGTGACGGACCGCTTTTAAGATGGCGGAGCTTGAGGATGTAGATTGGCATCACTCAGCTCCAGTGGTAGTTGGCACCGGAGATAGATTTGCTCATGACAACCATCGGCATCATTGGGGCAGGCGAGGTGGGCAGCAACATCGCACGTGCGGCCATTGCGAACGGCTACCAAGTCGTCATCGCCAACTCCCGGGGCCCAGAGACACTAAAGGCGTTGGTCGACCAACTTGGCCCGTTAGCACGTGCTTCAACGGCTATCGGCGCGGCGCAGGCAGGAGATTTTGTAGTCATAGCCGTTGCGTTGAAGATGATCAATGACATGCCGACGCAAGCGCTTGCAGGGAAAATTGTCATCGACACGAATAATTATATGGCTTGGAGGGACGGCCAGTTTCCCATCGTCGACGAGGGCGTGAAGACCGTTCATGAGCTGCGACAGGAACAGCTGCCTACTTCCAAAGTGGTCAAGGCCTTCACGCACATCCAAGCGCCAAGAATCAACCTGTGGGGGCAGGCTGCCGATTCTCCGGACCGCTTGGCTTTAGCAGCCTCAAGCAACTTTCCTGAAGCCGTAGAGTGTGTGAGGCGCCTATATGACCAGTTCGGTTTCGATACCGTCGACAACAGCCCTTTGAGCGAATCTTGGCGCACTGCACCAGGGCAGCCAGCCTGGCGGCAAGAGCGCCAGACCTACGCGCAACTGTCGGCCAATATTGAGAGCGGGCGGCCCCTGCGCAACAGCTAAATGGAACAACCGAGCCCGCGCCACAATCCGATCCATAAACGCCTGCCATAAAAAATCGGGGGTCAAATCGCGTCTGCCCATGATCGGAGTCATTGCCTGCTCAGGCAAAATCGGTCCGCACACCGTCCAGCTCAGCAACGACAAATATGCCCAGGCTGTCGCCACCGCGGCCGAAGCATTGCCGGTCATCCTGCCGGTGTTTCCCGCGCTGCTTGACCCGGTCCACATCCTTGCCGGGCTGGACGGGCTGCTTTTCACCGGTTCTCCCTCCAACGTCGACCCCCGTTGCTACGGCGGCCCACCCAGCCCCCCAGACACCGAGCACGACGAGGCCCGCGATCAATTGGCGCTGCCGCTCTGGCGCGCGGCGGTCGAAGCGGGCGTTCCGGTGCTGGGTATCTGCCGCGGCTTTCAGGAAATGAACGTCGCCTTCGGCGGCACGCTCGATCAACAGCTCGATGGACCAGGCGCCGAGCACGAACCTACGGGCAACGAACCCGTTGAAGATCAATACGCCCGCACTCATGCCTTGACCGTCCAGCCGGGTGGGGTGCTTACGCGGTTGGGATTGGCGCAGAAGATCGAAGTCAATTCTGTCCACGGCCAAGGCATTGCGCGAGTGGGGCAGGGCCTGCGGGTCGAGGCAGTGGCCGAAGATGGGTTGGTGGAAGGGCTTTCGGTGGAAGGCAGCCAGGCGTTTGCCTTGGGCGTGCAGTGGCATCCGGAATGGCAGGTGATGGAAAATCCGGATTATCGAGCGATATTCCAGGCTTTTGGTGAGGCGTGTCGCAAGCGGGCGGAGCAGTCGCGATGATGGCTGCGACTGCATCCGCCACGGCACGGTGAGTGGCGTGAGCCTTATGGCTTAGGCTTGCCCAACTGCTTGCCCGTCTCGGTCACGATGGCGCTGAGACCCTGTTCGTTGATCTTCTTCCAATCGCTGTCGGTGGCCAGTTGCATGCTGTCGCGTGCGCCGGAAATGACTTCCAGTGGCGCTGCGCCTGGGGTTTCGATTTTCAGGTGGGCCTTGTTGTTCACCGCCACGCTGAACGCGCCTGGAGAGAACCACGACCAGTATTCGACGATGTGCACGTTCACATTGGCGGCGCTTGGCGTGGGTGTGCTCACCACTTGGTAACCGGCCTGCTGATAGGCTGTCGCCACCGCATTGCCCACCAGTTGCGACACGGTTCGACCCGATGGCAGCACTACGTCGCCCAGCCCTTTGCCATAACCGTTGCGTTTGCGGCCGACGGCCCGTTGGGTGACGCTGGTATCGTTCACTTCCGCATCGTTCTTCAAGGAAGGAATATCGGCGCTGCGGGGATCGACCTGGAACACCCGCTCATCCACTGCGCTGATGTACACCTGCTGCCCTTGGCCGGCGGTGCTGGCTTGCGGCGCGGGGCCAATGATATCGACCTCGGAACGGCTGGTCGCGCACCCCACGAGTGAGGCGAGGGCGATAGCGGCGGCGATGGCTTTGAAAGTTGACATGGTTGCTCCTGGCTGTTCGGTTGTCCTTTTCCCCGGCCCTTGGACGGACGTTGGGGCAGCAGAGCTTAATGGTTGCGCGGGGATTGGGGAAGCTTGGTTTGTGGCTTAATGCCATTATGTGCTGGCGACCCCGTTCCAAGGTGAACGTGCGGGTTTTACACCCAGGCGTTAGCGACTCCGATCAATTGCACGGGCTCGTCTTCCGGCGGCTCGGCGAATGTGATGTTCAAGTCGCGGTAAGCCGCTTCTGTCACAGCTTTGCGATCCCCTTCAGGCTCACGCATTTTTGGTAACTGACAACACCTTGATCAGTGCGTCCAGTGACCAGGCGTTGATTCTTGCCGATGTCGACTTCGGTCGGTTAGGGACCGGCCGCTTTCGGCCGATTCTGTTGAAAAAGTCGGCCATGGTTGCCACGGCAGAAAAGTACGCGCCTGAGGTTGAAATCTTAACTTTGGGCAGAGGCTTCCAAGCTCAGATTTCACGTAGCAGCGTGCAAAAAAGGCGTTTTCACCGTCCAATATTCAGGCCATTTGGGCGAACCGACTTTTTCAACAGAATCGGCCAATAGCTGCCGGTCATGAATATCTTCGTTTCATTTTTAAACCGCGAGATGGTTAGGGCCTTACGGCGCTGATATTTCCGAGGATCCTACCGGCATCTTTTGCAGGAGGAAGTCCAAATAATCGTGCGTAATCTCGACTGAACTGAGTTGCGCTTTCGTAGCCAACCTCAAAGACCGCAGCCATGACACTCTTCGCATTGGCCACCATCAGCGTCCTGGTCTGCAGCAGCCGTACCCGCTTCTGGAACTGCGAAGGGCTCAGATTGGTAACTGCCTTGAAGTGGCGATGAAACCGATAAAACCGCAGTCGCCAATGGGCGCATTTCGCTGGACGAGGAGGAAAGCTCCCAATGCCAGCGTCCTTTGGTGGGGCAAAACGTTGGGCAATCATCGTTCAGCATGTAGTTCCATTCGTTGCTTTCCCACATCCACGGCGCGGGCTGAAGCAGACTTGGAGAGGTGCCTTCTCTATAGACGGCCACTTCATGGTTTCGACCATTACCCCAAACCTCGACCGGTCGCGCTTGGAAATATTTGAGGGCGCGCTCGCGTAGTTTGAAGGCTGCCAGTCGAGCGTCGATGCCGCTTTGCACCTGCGCTGGTGTCCTACCCTCGGCCACTTCCATCACTGCCGTTCCGATATCAATGTCCAGTTGATGCAGAGGTTGCAGATCCAGGTAGAAGCGTCCGATTAAAGGCTCAGGCAGCTGGTCCGCACACCCCGCTTCTAGGATGATCCGAAGGCCTGCCACACTGCTCATAAGCCATATCCAGCGCTTTGATCACCAGCTCAGCGTCTGGCTTTTCCGACAGCGCTCAGCACACGATCCGACGAGTACAAAGATCCAGGACGACAGCTAGGTAATGCCACTTTCCTTGCGCCCAAATGTTGGTGATATCGCCGCACCAGGCTTGATTAGGCGCTGGAACGTCGAACTCGCGGTTCAATGTGTTCGGGATATCCAGTTTTTCTACTGCTGCTCGTTTGTAGGCATGGGAGACGGGTTGTTTACTGACTAAATCAAGCTCGCGCATCAAGCTACGCACTTTGAACCGACCGAGTTGCTCACCGTCTTCACGCATCAGCGACAGGATTCTGCGACTGCCCGCAGAGCTGCGACTTTGCGGGAACAGCTCACTGACGCGACTACGCAATCGAAGCCGTTCTACATCGGGCGTGCGGCGCCGCGGGCGCTGGGCGTAGTAGCACGAGCGAGTGACGTCAGACACCTTGCACAGTCAATCAACCGGCTCATGTGCGCTCAACTGGTCAATCAGCGCGAACGCTCGGGATCTTCCGACATCAAGAGCGCGGTAGCCTCTTTTAGTATCGATTTCTCTCGCTCAAGCCGAGCAATCCGGGCTTCCAGCTCCTGAATTTTTTGCTGTTCCGGAGTCAGTGCCTTGCTCTGCGGGGTGACGCCTGTATGTTCTTTCTGAATCTGGTCAACCCAGCGGCGCAATGCCGACTCACCAATGCCGAGTGAACGGCTGGCTTCGATGTAGCTGTAGTTTTGTTTAAGCACAAGGTCGCCAGCCTCGCGCTTGGATTCAAGAAGGAACGGCGTTGTTTGGTCAGACACCTCGATCTGGCGAGCATTCTCACCTAAATGGATGTCCGGCTTCATTAGACCACTACAATCATTAGAGAAGAGGGTGGTTGTTACCGAAATGTGGCAGTTATTTTCAATTCCTACATTTGGCCTTACGCTTGCCTTTCATGATCAGTCTCATAAGCTGGACCGGTCGGGGAGGCTGGGGATACACCGCAACACTAGCACTGTGGAGGCTTGTTTCAAAATGTAAACGGAGTATTGCGTGCCTGTGTGTTTCGCATGTAGTCTAATTCTATTGCACAGTCTGAGTGCACCGGCCAGGGAACACGGCCGCGAAAAAGCAATGATTACATAGCACAGGATTGTCTATGGCTTTTCATGACCCAGAAGTAAACCATGGCCTGCTTGAGGATGTCCTGGACCGTTTTTGCGTCCTTCTCGAGAAAAGAGCCATCACCGGCATCGGCAAAATTAGACTCGACCGCTGGATCGTAAATTTTCGTACTGATGAAGAGCACTACTTGGCGGCATGCATGCTGAACCGCCTGATCTATCGCTCGCAGGCGATAATCATCGAGAGCTCTATCGACCATCTGCTCAACTGCCTATTACCGACGTACCTGCGGAAAATTGACCATTTTCCTCGGCTCGACATTGAGAACTTCCTCGAAGTGCTGCAACTCGACGACAGCGACTTTCCGATTCGGATTGTTGGTGTGGACGGCAGTCGCGCGTTCGACGCGGGCAAAAGCGGCGGTGTAATCATTCGCCAGTACAAACGGTACGCCGGAATACCCAGATTCTTGACCTGCCGGTCCGATGCGCTTAGTGAACTTTCAAGAGTTGTCCGGCGCCTCGTTTCTGTCGATGACATACTGGGGACGGTTACTCAATTCGACAAACTCGCAAAGGAACATGCCCTGCCTGAAAAAGAGCGCGTCCACATCGTTTACTGTCCTCTGATCGCTCACGCGGCGGGCCTGAAAGCACCCAAAGACGCGTGTCCTTGGCTGATCGTCCTTCCGGTGGAAGTCTTCGATCACCGACATAACTTCTTCAGCGAGCTGAAAGACCACCCCGGGATCTGGGAAATATGCGAGCCGAAAATAAAGCCGCAGCTAATGCACTAAATAATTATGCAAATGTTTCATGACTACCATGGCCAAGAAGGGCTGGAGATTCAACTCACACAATAGTTGAATCAACGCGCATAGCGAAGAATCTAAGGGAATAGATTGTCATGCTGAACTACCCGAGTGAGCGCAAGCTGAACGTCCTGGGTCATGCCTTTTCTGAGCGAGATCAGCTGCCCATATAGCTCATTTAACTTCAGTAGATCGAACCAGTAGAGATATTTATTATCTCGCTGAGATTAACCTTCTAGTGCAATTCCAAAAAGATCTATACCGATACCCGGGTGGCATACGGTGCATACGTTAGCTCACTATCTTATTACACAACGACGCCAATTATCATGGAGCTACACATGAAGCCCGAAATACTAATCTTTATCGACAACGATTATCTATCAACCTCATTATATTTATATAGAAAACTTCACTTTCAAGCCGCGGCAAAAGAGGGCATCAGATGCATAACAATCATCGCAAAAGATAGCAAAAATATCAGGGAGTCCAGCGATGAAAGTGACGAAGTTGTCTTGGTTGATAGTATTGAAACTAGCGAAGTACTCTGCGCAATAGAACGTTTAAGTCGCATATACAACGTGAAAGGACTGTTTTGTTACCCGGCGCATGTCACACCGCGTGGGGACGCCAACTATGCAGTTGAAGAGGTCGCTATTAAATGCGGGCTCAAATATTACAGCGCCGAGCCGCTAGAAAACTGCAATAATAAGCACCTAATGCGTTCACAACTTAGCAATATAAAAGGTGTTAAGCCAGTAAAATTCCGGCTATTCAATGGGGATTTCGAAACTATTGATGAGCTTATATTTCCCGTTGTGATGAAGCCAGTATATGGAGGCGGCTCGGCGTTTGTCTCGATATGTGATGACCGGAAGGGTCTTGAAAAGGCATACAATCACTTCATACAAAGATTTCCTGACGTACCTGGAGCATGTTCTTTCTCAGGAACTAAAAAATGGCTTAGCTCTTCAGAGGAAGGCCCAGTTCTATATACTCCGGGTGTTTCCGTTTTAATTGAAGAATTCATCGAGGGGCCTGAAGGTTCTTTAGAGTGCTTAGTTATCGACGGTAGCATTCACCCGATGCTAATCTTCGAAAAGATGATAACAAGCAATACTTCTAATACGGTATTAGAAAAGGTCATAGTCACACCGCCCCAAAGCTTTTCCAACGACCAAATTTCGATAATAGTATCAGCTATTAGCGATTCTATAAAAGCGCTGAAGATAAAGAACGGATTTTTACACGTTGAGTTCAAATTATCCCCAGGCGGCCCCCAGGTAATTGAGGTAAATCCTAGGCTGGGTGGGTTCTTCGTGGACGAAGCTCTTAAGGATTTGTGCTCATGTGATGCGTATTCTTTAAACGTAAATTACCTAACAAATAAGCCAGTGACCATAGGGCATTATTTGGGGGATGACCTTCCGATCTTGCCTGAGGACGCCGTATACGCGATGCTCCTATTCTATCCAAATCGCTCAGGCTACATCAAAGCTATAAAACTCCCAGAAATTGATTCTGCATGTGAGATTTTATCGCAGGTACTGCCTACTACTAACGGGCACAAAGATGGATTCTTCGATGTAGAGAACGAAGAAGCTTATATCGCTAAGTTGTGGGTGAGGGCAACGTCCATAGATGAGATACTTAACTTCCATAAAAAGTATGAGAAAAATATTGAAATCGAAGTATCTGAATATAGCGAAGACAAATTAATGGGGGAGTGCTAGATGTGTGGGATAGCTGCAATATTTGAAACGTCTACTAGTTCTGATGGACGGCGCGACATTGAGGCTACTTTATTAGAAATGTTGGGGAGAATCTCTCATAGAGGCGCGGCTGAAAGATTTGGAGAGCGTTTTATATTTTCTAATGCTGCCATTGGTACCAATCGCTTGCCTATCGTGGAGAGAGAAGAAAATAATCAACCGTTCATAGATAAAATTTCTGGCCACGCAATTATATTTAATGGCGAGATTTATAATCTCGATGAATTGCGATTGATTTTATTATCGCAACGAGTGGAGTTTTTAGGCTGCTCAGATACTGAGCTGGTTCTTAGAGCCTATATTCACTGGGGAAGGTCTTGTCTGAGCCGGTTCAATGGAATATTCGCCTTTATTATCTACTCACCGGAAGACAACACTGTTTTTGCTGCGAGGGATCGGTTGGGCGTAAAGCCTCTATACTGGGCTCAAGTGGGATCCGTCCTCTATTTCGCATCGGAACTGAAAGCACTGATTGGGCTGAGCAACAAGACACAAGAAATTCTCCCCGGATATTATTGGGAGGATGGTCAACAAAAAGCATATTATTTAATTAGCGAAAGCATAGAGCTGAAATTTGATTGCAAGTCCGCGGTAGCTAAATGCAACGAGTTACTGCACCTTTCGGTAAAACGCCAAGTTAATACGGATCTTCCGGTTGGAGTAGTTTTCTCTGGCGGGCTAGACAGCGCGATTATTCTTTATCTTGCTAACCTATATCATAATAACGTCACCGCGTACACGGTAGGCGTGCCTGGCTCATCTGACGTAGTATTCGCTCAGAGACTATGCAAAGAACTCGGCATAAAAATAGTTGTTTGTGATGTTGATCGCGCAGACCTCATGCAATCTATTAGAACACACATATACGTGTCTGAGCAGTTTGAGCCTGTGGATATAACTGACGCATTAACTATAAATGCTGCTTTCTCCCGGATGAAAGAAGACGGCATACGTATAGCTTTATCTGGAGATGGAAGTGACGAGCTATTTGCTGGTTATGACTTCTTTCAAGGGGTCAGTGACCGTCGTGCACTTCAATTACATAAGGTTAGGAACTTGTATCGAACTGATCTACAACGTGTGGATAGAATGAGCATGTTCAATACGGTGGAATGCCGTGTGCCGTTTCTTGATAAAGATCTTTTCGATTTTATAATCTCGTTACCAATGGAATTTCATGTAAGAGATGATTTTACGAAAGCTTTGCTTAGAGACGCCTTCTCTCTCGAATTACCAGATTATATCACTCGGCGACCAAAAATGAGAATGTCAGAAGGGTCAGGTATAGGCGGACTCATATTTGACGTACTTCAATCCATGAATCAGAGCCTGGATTACAAGCCATTTCCGCTAGAAGATGATGCAGTTAATAATGCTGCTTTGATATTCCAAGAGTTCGGCTTTGGGCTTCCAAATAGTCGATATAAGATACAAGGTCTCGACTATCATAGCGGCGGATGGACGACCTCAAAAACTGCAGATATTGACAAAAATCTTATCAGTCACCCTGCCATCCAAGGATAATAAAATGATTATTGCAAAGGACACTCTGAGTAAACAGGATTTACTTTCTTCCGACCAATGGGGTGACTACAAGTTCCAGATGAAGAATGCCATCCGCACCAAGTCTCAGCTGGAAACCTGGGTGAATCTCAGTGAAACGGAGTTGAGGGGGATTGAGCAAACAGAGAGCCAGTATAAGTGGATGATTACTCCCTATTATGCATCACTGATGGATGAGACCAATGAGAATTGTCCGATTAGGCTGCAAAGCATACCCCACCCAAAAGAAGTTGAAGAGAGCAATCAGCAGGAAGAAGTAGATCCGGTTGGTGATATGGCTTACATGAAAACCAGGCGCGTCGTACATAAATATCCAAACCGGGTCATATTCCTAGTTTCGGATACATGTCCAGTTTACTGTAGGCATTGTACTAGAAAATTTCATACAACTGATAAGTCAGGTACTTATTACAACAAAGAACTTCCCGCTTCATATGATCAAGACATAGAGTACATCGCGAATAACAAAAATATCAGCGACGTATTACTCACCGGAGGCGACCCGCTAATTCTTTCAGATAAGCTTCTGCATAGTATTATATCTAGGCTCAATGCAATCCCCCACGTCGATTTTGTACGAATTGGCTCACGATATCCGGTTTTTCTCCCGCAGCGGATAACAGATGATTTTTGTAAGATGTTGTCTGAATTCAGATCGATCTGGTTTAGCACTCATTTCAATCATCCCGTAGAAGTGACTCCTGAGGCCTTAAGCGCGGTAGATAAACTCCTTTCCCACGGGATACCGGTGCAAAACCAGACAGTGCTGTTGCGTGGAGTTAATGACGACGTTGAAACTCTTAGAACGCTGAACCGGATGTTAGTGAAAGGCAGGGTAAGACCTTATTATCTTTATCACGCGGACAATGTTCAAGGCGTGTCGCACTTTAGGACGTCGATTGAAAAAGGGCTTGAGATTATGGAACAGTTGCACGGTTATGAAACTGGTTTCAGTGTCCCACAGTATGTTTACACCACCAAGCTTGGAAAGATTCCTCTGAATAACCAGTACTTTTATAAACTAGGCTCAAAGAAGTTTGTGCTCGGTTATGATCATAAAACGCTTGAGATCTCTTGAGCTAAATTGACGCGTGAGTGGTTCACTACACCTCGTGGCTTTGAAGCTACCTAACTTACCATTTCTTCGGTGTTGATATGATACTTACAAAATTAGACTACTCGATGTTAAAGCCAGAAGCTGTTGTAGCTCAATTTAAAGAGGACTTTAGTTATTCGTCCGACATAATAGTATTAGACCTCCCTAAAGCCAATGAACAGCGTCCAACGCCGAAACACTGGAAAGACGACTGTCATTCAAACTACGATGATTTGTTTCTTCAGCTTTCAAGGCATGTTGGTGATGTCTTCGGTTATAGCGACCTGCAGAACGGTAATCTTATTCAAGAAATATTCCCCATATTCAAAGATAGAAATAAGCAGTTGGGGAGTGGTTCTGTGCATTTAGAACTTCATACGGAAGACCCCGCTCTAGCCTATAGGGCAGATGTGCTAGGATTTTTATGCGTAAGAAACGACGATAAAATCCCTAACTTGCTGTCTTGCCCAGACTTCTCAACTATTGATGCAACACTCAAACATAGGTTAACTGAGAATCGTTATACAATTCTTTCCGACCGACCATCCACGATCGAATATAAGCCGAAAGCTCTAGAGACGGCGGTATTGCAAGAGTCTCCAGCCGAAGGTTACAGCTTCATTTATGATCCGGTCTACGTTGACTACAGTAAAATGTCTCAGTGTGAAGAACTAGTGTTTAAGGATTTTATCGCGCTGGTTGAGTCAGCCACCTTTAACTTATCAATGAATGAAGCGCAGGTTTTATTTATCAACAACTACAAGTGCGCTCACGGCAGGCCGGAATTTACACCAAGGTACGATGGAACGGATCGATGGCTAAAAAGAGTACAGATTTCCAAGGATATATCTAAGCACCTAGATCGGGAGTACAGTCTTGACATCATCACTGATATATAATCGTGCCGTGAGGCTTTCCCGTAGATATACATCTGAGATGCGCGAGAGTTTCCGGCTCTCGCTTGCCTTCGTATTTGGCAATATCGCGCATGTGATTATTGCTACTACGGACGTAATAATGGCTGGATGGATTAGTACAGAGGCGTTAGCTGCGTCGACTTTGGCACAGGGCCTCTACTATCTCCTGTTCTTATTATTTTCCGGATTGCTAGTCTCTACAATCCCATTTATAACTGATGCGTTGGGCTCTAAGGAAAAAGAGGAACAATATATATCTGTATCAACCAGTTGCGTTCAGCTCATAGCAGCTGCGTTTTTAATATGCTTATCAATACTCTATTTTACGAAAGAAATATTAGTTTTTTTCGGCCAGGATATTCTTTTGTCTCTCGAGGCCCAGAGATATATGAGTAGCCTGATGTGGAGCATTGGACCAGCGATTTTATTTGTACACCTCAGAAATGTTTTATCTATAATGGGGTCCGCGCGATATGCAGTTATCGCAATTATTATAGCGTCGGTCTTTAACTTCGTTGCGCACCTGATTCTAATATTTGGGTTTTTGTGGATACCCCCCTTGGGTTTGTTCGGTGCAGGTATAGCCACGACTCTAACAAACGTTCTGCTTTGTATGTTGCTGATCACATTCGGTTTAATGAATCCGCAGTTTAGGGAGCGTCGGCACTGCATAAAATTAATGGTAGTGAGATGGCGGTTGATGTTGCCTATTTTAAAAAACGGTATTCCGGTCTCTTTAACTCAAGCAAACGACACGCTGTTTTTCTTCATCCTTACAATTGTAGTGGGTAAATTTGGAGTCGTTGCATTGGCTGCTCATGGTATCGCAATGCAAGTTCTTCAAGTTGTATTTACAATACCTAATGGTATTTCGCAAGCATCTACCACAAGAATAAGCCTTTGCTCACCTTTAGGTTTGTATTCGCGGCGGACTAGTGACACAGGATGGAGTGCTCTATGGCTCAGCTGGATAGTGCTCACTGTGACATCTTCTATTCTGATTATTTTTTCTAATGATATCGTTCAGTTATTTGTTGCTCGCGATGACGGTGTAAATGACGAACTCATCATGCTATCTAGCCTCTTTGTCAGCATCTTAGGAATCTTCCATTTCTTTGATGGTAGTCAAATGGTCCTGCTCGGTATATTTAGGGGTCTGAAAAAGACTGTTATTCCGATGCTGCTCTCAATCATTTGTTTTTGGCTAGTGGGGCTGCCGCTAGCTCTATTACTTGCATTTTATACTGACCTAGGAGCAGCTGGTATATGGTGTGGCTTAGCGCTCGGACTTTTAGCGCTGTTCTCTCTACTTTTATTTAGATGGATTCAATACGAGCCTTCGGCGCAGGTTGCGACATGAGAAACCTATACGGCATTCGAGGCATAAATTATATACTGAAACACAGTATATCCGTGATAGCTTGCTTATTGTTATATGTATCTCTTATTCTGGCTGTTCCGATCGATCTCTTGTCGATATATTCTGTTTCCTACTGCTGTTTGCTATTTTTTCTTCTATATTCCGTCAGCTCCTGGCCGATTATTCGTTCCCAATTCGATATCCTTAATATCGTCGTACCTTACTCTGCCGTGCGACGCTATAGTAGCTGCTTGTGTTGGTTTGTTCCTCTCTCTATTTTTACTTTAGTGGCGGGTCTATATTACAGAACCGAATTATTGGGATTTGGACTTTTAGGAGCGAGCCAGGTATTACTCATTTACCTCATAATCCGGCTATATGCGACTGTAGTGATTGCCTGCAGGTCTGCTCTAAAGTGGCGGGAGCCGGTCGTCACATTGTGGCGCGATGTATTAGATGAACTTGGCGATATCGATGATAAAACACGTGAGTGTGTCCTTGATCTAATAGAATTGGAATGTTATGAGAGTAAATCATCATTACCTAGCCGCCTATCCAACCGCCTATCCAGCGGCCTATCTAAGCATGTTTCGCCTGTACCTTATGCTACGAATATAAATATCAATGGGTTTAAGTCGTTGTTTGGACCAAGAAAGCCTCTTTGGTCTAAAGACGATTTCAGCTTTCTCTCAGGCGTTGATACTCTACTCGCCGAGATGACGCAGGAATTAATCCAGCTCTATGATAAATATAAGAACACGCAAGAAAAATATCCCTTTCATGGCGACCCTTTGTGGAAATCAATTCCACTTTATAAAGGTGGTCAAAAAGTTGTTGTATACGCTGAC
Source organism: Pseudomonas fluorescens Q2-87 (assembly GCF_000281895.1). Lineage (NCBI taxonomy): Bacteria > Pseudomonadati > Pseudomonadota > Gammaproteobacteria > Pseudomonadales > Pseudomonadaceae > Pseudomonas > Pseudomonas fluorescens. The sequence continues at coordinate 2,181,238 of NZ_CM001558.1, forward strand.
CTTGTACCAAATACTATTCGCTTTGTTGAGGATATTGTGCCAGGTGCGACTATCAGAGAGGTTGTGCTTTCAAGCCTAGAGCCTGGCGGTCATATCGAACCGCATCTAGATTATGTTTATCCTATGCTGACGTTACATCTACCTATAGTTTGTTCTGACGATGGTTTGTCTGGGCTGAGAGTCGGGGAAGAGATCGTTAGTTGGAGAACTGGTGACATAGTAATCATTGATACGACTTTTCAACATGAGTCTTGGAACTATAGTAAATGTACTCGTGTAAATCTAATGTTTGATTTCTGGCCCCAGGATCTGGGACCGTCGGCAAAAGCTTTTTTCACTGAAGTCTACTCGCGGCAGATGCTGCGACATCTAAAATAATTACAGTTGGTTAAAATTATGTTAAGCCCGAGTCAGAAGTTGTCGCAGGTCTTAAGTAAAAGTCCTCAAGTGGGCGACTTAATTCAGATGCACGATGGTGAGTTCAATCTTAAAGTTCCGCAGGAAATTTCTCGCGCAACGATTAACGCCTTAACGAATGGACATACTGGCTATTGTGATCTTACCGGCATAGAGTCTTTAAAAAGCTCTTTGATCGAGAAGTGTTTTCACATGCATAGTAAGTTGTACGACCCAGCCGAGATTTTAGTCTCTAATGGCTCGAGTCAGGCTTTGTTTATGTTGATGAAATGCATATTAGCCAAAGGTGACGAGGTTCTTATTCCGAACCCATGCTGGCCCGCTTATAGATCTTACATAGAGCTTAACGAGGGCATTGCCGTCGATTATGAAATGGGCACTAAGCGTATCGACATAGCTGAAATTCGTAAGTTGGTCACTAGCAAAACTAGGGCGTTGATCGTTAACTCGCCGCACAACCCCACTGGCTCGGTTCTAAGTCGACAAGAAATTCTAGAGTTGGTGCTCTTATCTCAAGAGTTTGGATTTTTACTAATTTCCGACGAAGCCTACGAAGGCATCGTTTTTGGTAGCGGTGAACATGTTAGTCCTCTGGATCTTATGGTGGATACTAGCCTGCTGGTGGTTACACGTACGTTTTCAAAACTGTTCTCCATGTCTGGTTTTAGAATAGGCTATATGTTCGCGGATAGAAATATTATCAATCGCTGCTCCACGCTTCAGGGCGTTATGACGGATAATGCTTGTACATTTGCTCAGCACGGTGCCCTGGCAGCAACAGCTTTGCCTAAAAATATTCTTAAAACGCGTGTTGATGAGTTGCAACGCCGAGCCTATTACTGCCATCAATTGTTAAGCACTACGTTTGATATTGTAATGCCGCAGGGTGGATTTTTCCTATTTCCTAATATTTCCCGCGTATTGGGTGCTACTTGGGATTCGGACGCTCAATTTGTAGACGATCTCCTAAACGTAAAATCTGTTTCTACCACGCCGGGCTCTTCTTACGGTATGAAGGACCATATCCGAATATCAATTGCTTCCGTTAATGAAGTTGAAATTAAAGAGGCTTGTGGGAGAATTGTAGATTTTGTCCACCGTCGCTGATTTTCATGCGGCAAGTGTTAATAGTGTGGAAAAATTTGTCAATTGGAGGTTGCGCTTTCTTGGTTAGCCCACGCTAACCTTGTTGAGGTTTGGTTAAGTTTATATGCCTAAGATGCCATTGCGTCATCAGATATTATATGTGATCACGCATTAATTTTAGGTCAAGACAGTTCCATATTTTATCATTTCCTATATTCCATTAAAGAATCTTATTGGCTACTAATTATGCATTCTATAGAAAATCTAGCGGTGAGTGTTGATGACTTCACAAACAAATCAGAGGTTGAACGTTTCAAGGTTTATACCTTGAAACAAATTGACCACATTTCTCAGCTTGCTAAATTAGACAGCCAGACTATTTGGGAGATGAAGGTTGTGGCAAGCGTCTTGCCATTTCGGGTCAATGAATATGTTATAAAGAATTTGATCGATTGGGACAATATTCCCAACGACCCTATATACCAACTTACCTTCCCCCAGAAGGATATGCTGGATAAAGAGTCTTTTGATCTAGTGTCATCTTTACTTTTAAGGAGTTCCGAACGTTCAACGTGTGAGGTTGCGATAAAACAGGTTAGAGCTAGACTGAACCCTCATCCAGCGGGACAGCTTGAGCGTAACATCCCTTCACTGTCTGGCGTGACGGTAACTGGTGTCCAGCACAAATATCGTGAAACTGTGCTTTTTTTCCCAAGCGCTGGTCAGATTTGCCATAGCTACTGTACTTTTTGTTTCCGTTGGGCCCAGTTCACTGGAGACCAATCGCTCAAAATTGCTGCTAAGGAAAACACCCAGCTGTTGGATTACCTGCGGGCCAACCCTCAAGTGACTGATGTTTTAATCACTGGTGGAGATCCGCTGGTTATGAAGACAAGCAATCTACGTGCTTATCTAGAACCTCTTTTGACTCCTGAGTTCGAGCACATCCACACTATCCGAATTGGTACGAAAGCGCTTTCTTTCTGGCCTCAGCGGTTTGTGACTGATAGCGACGCAGGTGAACTTCTTGATCTATTTAGGAAGATTAGCATGCATGGGAAACACTTAGCTTTAATGGCTCATTATAATCATTGGGCGGAACTTGAGCCTGCAATTGCTCGAGAGGCTATTCGTCGTGTTCGAAAAACAGGTGCTCAAATACGTAGTCAGGGCCCGTTGCTGGCTCATATTAATGACTCTGCTGATGTCTGGGCGCGACTCTGGCAGACGCAAGTTGAACTAGGTATTATTCCTTACTATATGTTTATCGAACGTGATACCGGGGCTCGCCGGTATTTTGAAGTGCCTCTTATACGTTCGTGGGAAATTTACCGAGACGCTGTCAAACAAGTCTCAGGTATTGCTAGGACCGCCAGAGGACCTTCGATGAGCGCAGATCCGGGGAAAGTTGAGGTCTGCGGTGTAGCTGAAATTAGAGGAGAAAAGGTGTTTGTTTTACGCTTTATCCAAGCACGAAACCCGGATTGGGTGCAAAGACCATTCTTCGCACGATTTGATCCCGATGCTACGTGGTTCGATCAACTAAAACCGGCTTTCGGGGAGACTGCCTTCTTTTTCGAGGAGGAAGTTTCTTAACCCGTTTTTCCAGCCTTGCCGCTGATGATCAAACTACCAGGCTGAGAAAATGTGCTCTCACTCAATACCCTGTGCCCAGTTTTCATGGATCCGCGTTTCATAACCGAAGGAAGCGAGATCAACTGTGCATTTAGTATGCTGCAGCCCCTAATAGACCTGTATCGAATCAAAAAAGACCTGTTTCAGGGCTTTAAGGGAACCGGGAGACTCGCAGAGGGGAATTGCCAAGATTCGCCCCTTTTTGGGCGAAGCGTTCGAATGGCTGCTTCTGGCCGATTCTGTTGAAAAAGTCGGTTCGCCCAAATGGCCTGAATATTGGACGGTGAAAACGCCTTTTTTGCACGCTGCTACGTGAAATCTGAGCTTGGAAGCCTCTGCCCAAAGTTAAGATTTCAACCTCAGGCGCGTACTTTTCTGCCGTGGCAACCATGGCCGACTTTTTCAACAGAATCGGCCGAAAGCAGTCCATAGTGAACGCCCGCAGACGCCAGTTTATTAAGCCACGGCCTCAAAACTGGGGGCGAAAATCACGCGTAGATGCTGGGTAAGACTCAGCACATGCAGTGCAATTGGCCTGCGGAACTCCGCTCTACCAAACAAGCAAAAACGGGCGCTTTCAGGCGCCCGTCACTCCATCAGCCCTCAACCTGCGCCTGAAGCCGCCGACCAATCACCTCCAGCAAATCACATCCATCGCGCAACGGAATCACCAACAGCTGTGCGAAATCCGAAAGCACCACCGTGTCGCTGGCGGTCTCGGAGCGAAACGCGATGTTTTCCAATACCTGCGTCACCACGCGAATGCGGTAATCAGCGGTTGCGTGCAGGACGTCAAGCGGGGCTTGGGTATCGATGAGGAGGGAAGCGGGGGTGCAGTCGATGCCGGTGATGGGGACGTATCTTTCCATGTTTGAAACTCCAATCTAACGAGGACTCGAATAACCCAATCGTCGCCAAACAATCGGGTGGCAGTTGTACGCAGGTTGGCGAACCGGGATTGGAACCGGCAGACCCCAAGGTCTCCCACGCACAACTGCCATAACAGGCAGCCGTGCAAGTGTGCCAAGCCTCCGCAAAAAAAGCAGTACTTTTGCACCCAATTCCCAGGTCGCCAAACCTGGTCACCCTTCCGAGCGACGGGAACGACTATAGGTTCGAACACCCAACGCGGACTAGGTGACGGCTTCCGAGTGTTTCGTAGGAATCGAGAGACTTCGCCATGGAAACGAACCGACGGTTTCAGCTTGCGTAGGAACATTCTGATCGGGCTGGCTTCCGCAAAAGGCAACAGGCCTTTGCCTTGGCCGCGCTAACGACCCACCTCCCGTGTTGAGCATCACCTTGGTCCTCCCGACGCTTTTTTCGTATGATCCCCCAACACTTCAACTGGATGCAGCGGCGTGAAATCGTCACCTAAAAGTGCTTCAACAGGCCCGGCTGTGCAGGGTGGCGTCAAGTGGGATCTGAGCGAAGCTGTGAACCAGCTGTCCTGGGACGATTTGCGCATCATCAAATCCCTGAGTGAATGCGGCAATCGCGCCGCCACGGCCAAGAAGCTGGGCATCAACGTGTCCACCGTATCGCGTCGAGTGGCTCAGGTTGAGAAAACGCTCGGGGTGGCTCTGTTTGATCACCGTCGCTCTGGGTACATGCTCACGGCGGAAGGTGCGGAGTTGCGGGCGCTGGCGGAGCGCGTCGAGCTCGATATCGTCAGCGTCGCGCGGCGTGTTTCGCGCTCGGGCCAGGGGCTGCTCGGGAAACTTCGCATCACGACCAGCGACTCGTTGCTGCTGTACTTTCTCACTCCCATCATCGCCGACTTCAAGACCCTTAACGAAGGGATAGCGATAGAGGTTCTGGTGGGCAACCAGACATTGAGCCTGGCCCGGGACGAATCAGACATCGCGGTGAGAGCGACCAGCAAACCAGCGGAAAGCCTGGTGGGGCGCAAACTGGCGACCATCGCTTGGGCGCCCTATGGCAGCAGCAAAAGTGCATCGACTTGCGACCCTTTCGCGCAAGGTCAGGCGTGGGTGTCTTACTCCGCAGCGTTGAGCGGTCTCAAGGCAACGAGCTACGTCGACAGCCGAGTCGATGCCAGCTGCATTTCGTATCGCACCGATTCGGTCGCCGCAGCGAGTGTGGCAATCGCGGCGGGACTGGGTGTTGGGTTTCTGCCGTGCATGGTGGGCGATATCACGCCGGGGTTGATGCGCGTGGGGCCGGTGATGCCAGAGCTTCAGGACGAGCTTTGGTTGCTGACCCACCAGGACATCCGCAAGTCATGGCGAGTCAAAGCGTTCATGACGTTTTGCGCAGCGGCCGTCGCGGACCAGAAATCCTTGATCGAAGGGCAGCGAGCGCTCCCGGCCGCGCTAATCGAAACCGGGAGTGTGGCTTAGTCGGCTCGTGCACCGATCACTGCCTTGCAGACGATTTCAATCAGCTGCGAACGCTGGGCCAGTCTCGACACGCCGATGATGTTGCTGGCGCACTGGGGGCGTTCAGCGTCATAGGCGGCCTTGCGAATATTGCCCACCACGGCAAAGGCCGCGTCCATATCCAATACATAAAGCGTTTCTTCAACGACGTCTTGAAGTGTTGCGCCATAGAGCGCCAGCAACTTGGAGATGTTGTCGTAGGACGTGCGCATCTGTTCGCCCATCGAGGAGAAATCGCTGGGTTTGCCCTCGCTGTCCAGCGGCGCTGGGGCTACCAGGTTGCCGTCTTCATCGTGGCTGAACTGGCCGGATACATAAATCTCGTTTCCCACTTGCCTTGCCTGCGGATAGCCATAGCTCTGTTCCCATGGAACACCCCAGTAAGCGGTTTTGTTATTGAACGGTTGTGAGGCTGCCATTGCATTCTCCTGGTGCGTGACGGATCGCTCGAAACGGCAATTCGTGTGGTTGGAAGGCAAAGGCTAGCACTGGGGAAGCGTGCAAAAGAGCGCATTTTTGCGCCCATGAAAGCGCATTAATGCGCCCCAAAAGATGCTGGCTATCGGTTAACTTGTTTCCAGTCCGGGCCGCAGCCCCTTGTGTAAAGCGCTGCGGCCTCCATGACGAAAACGAAACTGATGTCGCCGTCGCGATCCGCACACCAACCATCACTCATTTAAAGGGAACCACAATGAACAATCCAAAAAACGAAGTGCTGACACCTCTGAACAGCCAAGTGATCTTCATCGACCAACAGCCGCAAATGGCCTTTGGCGTACAGAGCATCGACCGGCAAACGCTGAAGAACAACACTGTGGGTCTCGCCAAGGCGGCCAAGATCTTCAACGTGCCGACCACCATCACCACGGTGGAAACCGAAAGCTTCTCCGGCCACACGTACCCCGAGCTGCTCGCCGTATTCCCTGATGCTCCGCTGCTGGAGCGCACCTCGATGAACTCCTGGGACGACCAGAAGGTACGCGATGCGCTGAAGAAGAACGGCCGCAACAAGATCATCGTTTCCGGCCTGTGGACCGAGGTGTGCAATACCACCTTCGCGCTCTCCGCGATGCACGATGCCGGCTATGAGATCTACATGGTCGCCGATGCTTCAGGTGGCACCACGAAGGATGCCCACGACTACGCCATGCAGCGCATGATCCAGGCCGGCGTGGTGCCGGTCACCTGGCAGCAGGTGCTTCTGGAGTGGCAGCGTGACTGGAAGAATCGCGACACCTACGATGCGGTCATGAACCTGGTCAAGGAACACTCCGGCGCCTATGGCATGGGTGTCGACTACGCCTACACCATGGTGCACAAGGCGCCTGAGCGCGTTGAACACGGTCCGACCCTGGCGCCGACTGCGGCACCTATCTGAGTTCAGGAACAGCCACATTCTGCAGGGGCTCTGGGCGAATGAGCCTATCCCCTCAGAACCAGCGACATGTCCGGGTATCTGGCGCAAATGAAGTCGACGAACGCGCGAACCTTCGGCGCAGCAAGGCGCCTGGACGTGTGCAAAACCCAAAGCGCTGGCTCGATGCCTGACACCGTGCCCCACTGAACCAGTTCGCCGCGGGCAAGGTGGTTCCAGGCAATCGACTGTGGAATGAGGGCAACACCGCCGCCGGCGATAGCCGCATCGCGGACCATCAGCAGTGAAGAGAATCGCATTTTCGGAACCGGCTCCAAGACCAGCTGCCCGCCATCGAGGCTCCATTGGGTGGGCTGGAAACTCGACGTCACGATGCTGGCAACCGGTCTGATTGCGCCGGGCATCGGCTTGGCTATTTCAGGCGCAGCGACGACGACCAGTCGATCCTTGGCGAAGCACCGGCCGACCAGATTGCTGTCCGGGCTGGGGCTGATGCGAATGGCGATGTCGAACTGTTCCTCGACGAGATCCACCAGGCGATCTTCCGCCACCACTTCAATTTCAACTTGCGGGTAGGCCGCGCAAAATTCGGCGCCGATACGGCCCATCGCGAGTTGGGAAAACAGCACCGGCGCGGCGACTCGCAAGCGACCACGCGGCGTCGAAACGCCTTCGCGCGCCGCCGTCATGGCTTCGGTGACTTCGCTCAGCGGGCCCTCCGTTCCAGACATCAACAGCTCGCCGGCTTCGGTGAGTTTCAAACCGCGCGCGCTGCGTTCGATCAGCCTCACGCCCAGTTGTTCTTCGAGATCGGCAATGCGGCGCGACAGGGTGGCCTTGGAAATGCCGCTCGCACGGCTGGCCTTTCCCAGCCCCTCATTGGTGGCGACGAGGATGAAATCGATCAGGGCGTTGAGGTTCATGGGGTGTTCCGTTTTTGAAACGAGGTGTCTGGATTTTGTGGTCTTCGTTTTGTAAGTGCAACGGAATATTGTCTCGGCATCGCAGCTCGGTATGCCATCTCACGCACTGGCAAGGCCGTTGCGGACTTCCACGTTGATCCATCCCATTTATTCGATGCAGGAGTTTCAAACATGAGCATTCTCGTTATTGGCGCCACGGGCACTATTGGTTCACTCGTCACCCAAGGCCTTGCTGATGCAGGCGCCGAGGTCAAGGCACTGGTCCGCCAGGCCGGTAAGTGGGCCTTCCCGGCGGGCGTCACCGAAGTGGTCGGCGACTTGACCGATGTGGCCTCGCTGCGCGCTGCACTGTCGTCGGTGCGTACGCTGTTCCTGCTCAATGCAGTGACGCCTGACGAAGTCACCCAAGCCCTCATCGCGCTGAACCTCACTCGCGAGGCAGGCATCGAGCGCATCGTCTACCTGTCGGTGATTCATGCCGACAAGTTCACCAATGTCCCGCACTTCACCGGCAAGCATACGGTCGAGCGCATGATCGAGAGCCTCGACATGCCGGCGACCATCCTGCGCCCGGCTTACTTCATGCAAAACGATCGCATGGTCCAGCAGACGATTCAGAACTACTCGGTGTACCCGATGCCCATCGGCTCGGCGGGCGTCTCGATGATCGATGCGCGTGACATCGCCGACGTCGCCGTTGCCGAGTTGCTGCGCCGCGACAAGGCCCCATCCGCGCTGGAGCGTGTGACGCTGGAGCTGGTTGGGCCGCACGCGCTGACCGGTGCCTCGGTGGCGAAGACCTGGAGCGCAGCCCTGGGGCGCGAGATCGCCTACGCCGGTGATGACGTCGCCGCGTTCGAGGGGCAACTGGCTTCGTACGGCCCGACCTGGCTGGCCTATGACATGCGCTTGATGATGTCGGGGATCCAGACGTTCGGCATGCAAGCGGCGCAAGGGGCAGTGGAACGGCTCCAGACCCTTATCGGACACCCGCTGCGCAGCTATGAAGACTTCGTGCGCGAGGCTGTTGCCGAGGGTTGAAAACCTGGCGGTCCGGTACATCAGGCTGATCGAGCGGTCCTTGGGGGGACGGCTTCGCAGCCCGGCGGGAGCAAGCGCCCTCGCCACAAAGGCATCCGCCACAGCCAGGAAGTTTATTGGCGGCTGATAGGGATGGAGAGGCCCCATAATTTGCGCCAAGCACAACTCCCGTGGCGAGGGAGCTTGCTCCCGCTGGGTCGCGCAGCGGCCCTAACATGCTAAGGAGAAGGGGGCGGACTCATCCAGTACCGCCCCATTGCTCTGTCTAGATCCTGCTACTTGAAGTACCTGTCGACGTAGCGCTGGATCTCCTTGCGCATGAACCGTCCGGAGTCGTCAGCCCGTTCCTCCCATCCGAATACGCACGCGGTGACGATGCCATCGAAACCGGTCTTGGCGAGGGATTGGAAAAACAGGTCCCAGTCGATTTCGCCCTGATGCATGTCCATGTGCTGATGCACCGTCACTTTCGCGCCAGGCGGATTGACGATGTAGCGCAGTCCCGACGAAGCCTTGTGGTTATAGGTGTCGGCGATGTGGACGTGGGTGATCATCGAGCCCGCGTCGGCGATCATTTGCGCCATGTCATCACCGAAGTAAAAGGTGTGCGGCGTGCAGTACAAGAATTTCACGTTGTCCGAGCCGATGGTTTTAAGCATGTCCAAGGCTGGGTGCAGCGTCTCGCACCAATCTTCAGGGTGAGGTTCAACGTTGAGCGTCACGCCTTCTTTTTCAAACACCGGCACAAGCTCTTCCATCGAGCGCCACCAGGCAGCTTCGCTGGATTCATGGCTGTGGGCGCCGCCACAGCAACTCACCTTGTGTCCGCGATCAGGCGATGGGCCACGACCGAACTCCGAATTCATCGTGGTGCAGCCCATCTCCACGGCAATCTGAATCGCTTCTTTCCAGTAATTCACCGCGGCGCGGCGTTCGTCCTCATGGGGGCTGGCCCAGCGGTACATGGGCAGTAATGAGGCGAGCTGCACATTGTGATCGCGCAGCGCCTTCTTGAATTCGCTGATGCGTTCTTTATGGGCCCGTGGACGAACCCACCAAGGCAAAAAGTCATCCCTGGGCGATAGCTCGATGTATTCGAAGCCGAGTTCGGCCGTCTTGCGGCACAGCTCTGGCAGGCTCAAGTGACGGTGCATGTAAGGGTCGAGGGCGATTTTCATTGTTGTTCTCCGTTGGCTGTTCGATTCGCGGCAAAGCTTGAGTAATGAGCAAGGCAGGGCCTCAATAGGCCACCCAGGCGGCATCGTTATTGGCCGATTGCACACAGCGCTCGACCCAGCGCACGCCTTCGACCCCGGCATCTATGCCGGGATAGCGGATTGCGTCGAGCGCTTTCGTGTCCCCTCTATCGGAGGCATCCATGGCCAAGGCAAACCGGTAATAGAGATTTGCCCACGCTTCGAACAGGCCTTCGGGATGGCCACCGCCGATGCGATCATCGACCAACGCATTCGGGTGCAAGTAACCCATGCCGCGCTCCAATATTTGCGTGGGTTGGCCTTGGACTTCGAAACTCAGCTGGTTGGGGCGTTCATCCCACCATTCGATGCTCGCGCGAGAACCGATGACGCGGATTTTCTGACCGTGCATCGACCCTGCATTGACGGCACTCGACCACACCATGCCCATCACGCCGCCGTCGTATTCCATCAGCGTGTAAGCGTTATCTTCCAGCGGCGCACGACTGGCGACGAAACTTTGCCGGCTGCACATCAGCCGTTTGATTTTAAGGTCAGGCAGCATCACCTCTGACAAGTACAGCGGGTGCGTGCCGAGATCGCCCAATACGTAGCTGGGCCCAGCCTGCCGCGGATCGACGCGCCATTGCGTAGCCGGGTTCTGCGCTTCCACCGGAGCACTATGGAAGCCATGGGCAAACTGCATATGCACCATGCGGATGTCACCCAACTCACCGGCAGCGATCATTTCGCGTGCCTGTTCGATCAGTTGATGGCCTGCATAACCGTAGGTCACACCGACGATGCGGTTCTTTTGCATGGCCAGCTCACGCAGGGTTTCGGCCTGCTCGACGATGAAACACAATGGCTTTTCACACACCACATGCAACCCGGCCTCCAGCGCCGCCTTGGTAATGGTATAATGCGTGCCGTTGGGCGTGGCGATGGATACCGCTTGGATGCCGTCCGCACGCAGGGCTTCCTGTTCGAACATGCTCAGGTAATCGGCGTAGCAGCGCTCACGGTCGACCCCCAGCTGTTCGCCAAATTCGCTGCCACGCGCAGGGTCGATGTCGAACGCGCCCGCCACCAGGACGAATGTGTTGTCACGAAGTGCTGCGCAACGGTGGATGTAGCCGATCTGGCTCTGGCTTCCGCCGCCCACCATGGCCCAGCGGATCGGTCGCGGGATACGTTTGCTGCCGTTGATCATAGGTTTGTTTCCTGTCGGTCAGAATCCGATGTCTGCAAGGTAGGTGCGACTGGACCTGACATCGTCCAGGCTGCCGTTGGCGTTGCGAGGGTCGCGTTCTTGTTCGACGGTGATGTAACCCTGGTAATCCAGGCTTCGAACCAGGCGATACAAGTGGGGGTAATCGATCACGCCTCGCCCGATCGGGCACATCACACCTTTGCCACAGGCGTCGAAGAACGTGATGCGTTCATTCATGACCTGGTCGAACACGGCTTGGTCGATGTCTTTGAAATGGATGTAATCGAGTCGATGGGCATAAGCCTGTAACGAGGCCGCGGGGTCCATACCGGCGTAATAGAGATGGCCGGTGTCCAGGCACAGCCCGGCGACTTCGTCCGGGATATCCTCGACCAGCCGCGCCAGTTCGTCCGCAAACTCGATATGACCGCCTGCGTGGGGGTGAATCACGGGGCGAATGCCGTAATCATTCCAAGCGATGTCACAGATGGCGCGGATGTGGCCCATCATCGTTTGCCACGCCGCATCATCGAGGCGTTGCGCTTGTTCCGAGTGGCCCGCTGCGTAATCGCGATGCTCATGGCCCCAATCAATGATTACCAGGTAGGGGCCGGCGAAGCGCTGCCCGGGTTCCTTTTCAATAGCGGGCAACTGCTTGAGCAGTGCGCAGATATCGTGTGCTTGGCGGAGCAAGGAAGGCAGCTTCGCGGGTGTCGTCAGATCATCGAAAATTGTTCCCGCGACAACGCGCAGGCAGTTATCGGCAAGGGCAGCGTTGACGACGTCGGCGTCAAGCGGCAAGTAACCATAGGGGCCCAACTCGATACCTTGATACCCAGCCTCTGCGGCTTCGCCGAGCACGTTGCGCCAGGGCGGCAGGTCAGGATTGTCGACATCGTCGACGCCCCAGCAGCAGGGCGCTGTGGAGATATGAATCGGCATGAACGCACTCCGGCTTTGTTGTTATGGATGAGTGTTTAGCGCTGCCTCGATGCTATTTCAGTCGTAAGGATCACGGCTACGGGGGGATGGCTAACTGTGTCAAAACCCTTCATTATCAAAAAAAGGAATGTCAAAACATGTCAAAAGCGCCACGCCGAAAACTCCGTCCAACCATGGCTGATGTCGCTCGCGAAGCGGGTGTGAGCCTCTCCACGGTGGATCGCGTGCTGAACCTGCGAGCAGACGTGCGCACGGACACGGCGCATCGCATCGCAACGGCTGCGGCGCGCTTGGGTTTTCATGCCAAAGGCGTGATCGAGCAACGGGTGCTCAACGACAAGCCGACGGTGCGCTTGGGCTTTTTGCTGCAAAAGAGCGGGGTGGCGTTTTATCAGGGGCTTGCTCAAGCATTGTCGAACGCCGCGACGACGTTCACGCGGGCGCGCATCCGTGTGGTAATCGGTTATCTGGACGATCTTGACCCGGCAACGGTGGCTCAGCGCGTGCTGGCGCTGGGGAATCAAGTCGACGGTATCGGCATGGTCGCGGTCGATCATCCGTTGGTGCGTGACGCCATCGGCCGCTTGCGAGGTGCCGGCGTTCCGGTGGTTGCCCTGATTTCCGAACTGGCAGGGCCCGCCGACGGCTCGTACGTTGGTGTTGATAGTCGGCTGATGGGTCGCACGGCAGGGTGGTTTGTCAGTCGATTGGTCAGGGCGCCCGGTTCGGCAGCGGTGATGGTCAGCAGCCAGCGTTTCCAATGCCAGGAGCTGTGCGAGCTGAGCTTTCGCAGTTATCTGTCGAAGCACTCCAGCGATTGGGAATTGCTCGCTTCGCGCCTGACGCTTGAGGATGATGATTTTGCTTATGGCAATGCGCTGGACTTACTGAGCGGTGAGCCGGATCTCTCAGCCCTGTACGTGGCGGGCGGCGGCGTCGCCGGGGTGCTGCGTGCTTTGCGGGAGCTCAAGCAACAGGCGATCAGGCTGCCGGTGGTGGTGTGTCATGACTTGACGCCCCTGACCCGGGACGCGCTGAAAACCGACCTGGTGCAGGCTGTGCTCTCTCACCCGGTGGTAGAAGTGGCGGAACAGGCGGTGCAAACCCTGGTTGCAGCGGTCTCGGACCCAAACCTTGTCGCGAGGGTGATGTTGCCTATACAGATATCGGTCAGCGAGAGTGTCGACTGACGGCACGCGATGTTGGGCCGCAATCGCGCTTGTTGGCGTAACCCTATTATTGAATTTATGCTTGCGCTGGATAGGCGGATACACATATACCAACGCCGCTCACCTGCAGGACATGGAAGGACGACCTGTCCGCGAAGCAGCCTGTTACTGAAATCCGATCTTGATGCCCGCAAAAAAGCGGCTGGAGTACTCTCCATGCGAGTCCTGTTCATGTGTACGGCCAACAGTTGCCGGAGCGTGCTTTCTGAAGGTTTGTTCAACCATGTGGCGCCCAAGGAAATGACGGCGATAAGTTCGGGAAGCTTCCCGAGCGGGCGCCTCAATCCACGGGCGATCAGCACCTTGCAATCCCTTGGCGTGGACACTTCGGTGCTCTACAGCAAAGGCTCCGAAAGTTTCACCGATAACCCACCGGACATCGTGATTACGGTCTGTGACAAGGCCGGAGGCGAACCGTGCCCTGTGTACTTCGGATCTGCAATAAAGACTCACTGGGGCTTATCCGATCCCTCCGAAGTGGACGGTAGCGACGAGGAAATACAAGCGGCATTTGACGCTACGGTCGCCAAGATCCGCCAACGATTCGCCGCGTTTTTTACGCTCGATCCAAGCTCCCTGAGCGCGATTGAACTCAAGCAGGCGTTGGACCGGATAGGAGACATGTGATGAACGAGTCCAATAGCGACGAGCTTAATGATTTTCCAAACCTCGATCGGGCCCTGCTGGATGTCCCGACCCTCGAGAAGCTTTCCGGGCGAGAAGTGCCGGCGCATAAACCCCGCATACTTTTGCTGTATGGATCCACCCGTGAACGCTCCTTCAGCCAGTTGCTGACGCGAGAGGCTGCGCGCCTCCTGGAGCTCATGGGTGCCGAAACGGCGATCTTCGATCCTAGTGGACTGCCGCTGCCAGATGACGCGCCTATCGATCATCCCAAGGTGCAGGAACTGCGTGACTTGGTGATGTGGTCAGAGGGGCAGGTCTGGTGCTCGCCGGAACGCCATGGCGCCATGTCGGCAGTGTTCAAGGCGCAGATCGATTGGATTCCCCTGGCGCTTGGAGCGGTTCGTCCTTCCCAAGGCAAAACCTTGGCGGTGATGCAAGTTTGTGGCGGCTCGCAATCATTCAACACGGTCAACCAGCTTCGTGTGCTTGGGCGCTGGATGCGCATGGTCACGATACCCAATCAGTCATCCGTGCCAAAAGCGTTTCTTGAGTTCGACGAAGCCGGGCGCATGAAACCTTCGTCCTATTACGACCGGGTTGTCGATGTCATGGAGGAGCTGATGAAGTTCACGTTATTGGTGCGGGGCAGGGAAGACTATTTGGTGGATCGTTACTCCGAACGCAAGGAAAGCGCTGAAGCGCTTTCCAAGCGAGTCAATCAAAGGTCCATTTAAGCGATGCGCTTGGTCATGTAACTCGCCGTGGCGGGACACAGGCTGCGGAACTCAAGAGTGCCCTGAATGGCAGAAGGCGCAGCAGCCCGGTCACGATGTTCAAAACCGTGACGCTCGAAGAATGGAGCGGCAGTATTGGTCAAGAGGTGCAACGACTTGACCCCGTGACCCACCAGTAGCGCTTCCACTGATTTGAGCGCTTCTGAGCCGAGGCCTCCGCCTCGATGGGAGGGGAATATCAAAAACGAACGCAACAGGCGATCAGCAGTGGAACCCTCCACACCGACATAGCCCACCGGTTGATCGTCCTGATGAAACGCAAAGAAATGGCGCTCAGGCTCGTGGAGATCGGCATAGGGTAATCCTTCGGCCCGGAGCGACTCCATTAGCGAGTCGAGGTTGCCCAGTGGTGAAACTTTCAAGTGTTGAGCGATAGACATGAAAAATCCCTTAAGCCAAGTGATGGTTGACAGTCCAATGGCTGGTTTCGTGGAGGATGAATTGTGGTGGTAGTTCCAAGGCAGACTCCGTGTCCTGGTGCGTTGAGGACCATTGCTTTAGCGGTGTGGCATTTTCCAGCGAGTGCCAGCTTGGGACTGCTTCGCAGTCCAGCGGGAGCAAGCTCCCTCGCCACGGGGTGCAACTATCCTTCGAATTGGGCCTGCAACATCGCTAGAAATGCCTCTCTGGCGGGGTGCCGGCCAGCGTTTTCATGCCAATAGAATAAGTTGTCCATGCCCGTCAGCCCAGGGAAGTCGTAGCCTTTCCAGCCAGCTCCCTGACGGTATTGCTCATAGATCCCACGGGGCACCAGCGAAACGCCTGCACCAGCACTGACGCAGCCGACTATGGCGCCATAGCTGGCGATGCTGATGATCGGTTGGGCTTGGTCATGGCGTAATAACCACTGTTCCAATGCCAAGCGGTATGGGCAGCCCGTGGGCCACATGAAGATCGCCTTGCCTTGCAGGTCTGCCGCGTTGCGCAAGGGGCCGTGGGATTCGGAGGCGATGAGTACCAGCTCTTCGCGGTACATCACGGCGCGCTTGAGTCCGGGGCGTTCCACGTCCACCGCTACGATCACGCCATCGAGCCGGTGATGCTGGGTATCGTCCAGTAACTGTGCCCACGTTCCGGTGCTCAGTTCCAATGTCACTTGCGGGTACTGCGCGTGGTATTTGGCCAGCAGCTGGGGCAGGCGCCCCGTGGCGCTGGATTCGATGGCGCCGATGCGCAGTGGCCCGTTCGGCGTGCCGGCCGGGCTTACCGCACGGCGGGCTTCTTCCGTCAGGCCGAGGATTTTCGTCGCGTATCCCAGAAGCACCTCACCTGCAGGGCTCACCCGCAAACCGCGACCTTCGCGGAAAAACAATGGTGCGCCGAGTTCCCGTTCCAGGGATTTGAGCCGTGCGGTGATGTTGGAAGGCACGCAATGCAGCACTTCGGCGGCACGGGCGATGCTGCCGGTGTCGCAGACGGTCTTGAGCATGCGCAGTTGGGACAGTTCCATGGCTCATCCAAAGTGAATGGTTGGCTGAGTTTAAGTCACTTGTATTGATGATGGGTGGTTTCGATACTTCGGGCATCGACAGAGGGTCAACGCGCCGGAGCCCGAATGGATAACCGCTGTGAGACGCTGGAACGCTTGAGCAACCCCAGTAGGTTCAAGGTAAAGATTATTCTGGTGACGTTGTTCGTGATTCTTTGCTGGGCCTATTCGCCGATTGGTATTCGCATCGGCTTGCAGGCTTATGAACCCGGTCAACTGGCGTTGATGCGGTTCCTCATCGCCTCGGTGTTCATGGCCTTCGTTGCAATGGTGAAGGGCATTTCCCGCCCGCGTCCCAAGGACCTGCCGATGCTGGCTATCTTGGGCCTGTTCGCCGTGAGCCTGCACCACATCGCCCTCAATTACGGCCAGCGGGGCGTCAGTGCCGGTGCGGCCAGTGTGCTGGCCCAGTCCACGCCTTTGTTCAGCACGCTGCTGGCGCATTTTGTCTTCAAGGACAGAGTCGGCGGTTGGCAATGGGCCTGCGTACTGTGTGGTTTGCTGGGCGCTGGCGTGGTCGTCGCGGGGGATCGGGGCTTGGGTGAGGTGGATATCCATGGGATGTTGATCCTGTTGGCGGCGCTGTCCTGGAGCGTGTATTTCGCTTTGCACAAGCACCACTCCCATCGCTACGACGGGTTGACCATGGTTTGCTACACCGTCTGGTCGGGCACGATCCTGTTGTTGGTCTTCGCGCCGGGGCTGTTGGGCGCGGCGCGGGAGGCTTCGGTTTCGGTGGCCCTGGCGGTGCTGATCCTGGGCATTTTTCCCAGCGCGCTGGCGTACCTAGCCTGGGCTTATGTGCTGGCACACAGCAACGTGAGCCGGGCGTCCCTGGCGCTTTACCTGATACCGCCCACCGCGATGGTGATGGCCTCATGGGTCCTTGAGGAACGTCCGTCGAGGATGGTCATGGTTGGGGCAGTGGTGGTGTTGATGAGCGTGCTTGCGTTGAATCTTGAACCGGCGAGCAGGACAAAAGCCGGCTGATTCTGTGAGGCCCAGCTTTATTTCTTGACCTGATAATCCTGCCCCCAGACGCGCACAGTATTGATTTTCTCGTTCAACCCTTCGAACACGAACTTCTGCCGCACTGCCGTCTTCGGCGGGATGGTGATTTCATCAGGGTTTTCAAACCCTGCCAGCCGGTTGGCGTAACCCGCCTGGTCGATGGCGAGCAGGGCGCCCGTCTGGCCGAGGTTGATCAGGCGCAGTTGCGTGTCGGTGCTGTTCTTGAAGCCGAGGGTGACGCTGAAGGTGTCGTCAACCGGCTCCAGCTTCAGTACTTCAATGGCGACGTGGTCTTTCAGTTGCTCGTTGGAGGAAATGATCGCGGCGCCATCGGTGCCCTGGACCGACTCGCGGCCGTCGAGCACGCCTTCACTGACGCCGCCCAGCAGGTTCTTGCCGGCGGTGATGAACGTCGAGACGGCGGCCTTGGTGGAATCCTTGATGAGGCTGCCGTCCGTTGGCTCACCTTCGGCCAGGCACAGCGAGCTGAGCAGGAGGCTGGAGACGAATAGGGTGGAGCGTGACGGCAGAAAGGTCATACCTGGATCCTTAAGGGTGGCCTGCAATATCGCCCATCAGCAGGGCGAACGGCATCATAGCCGTGATCGGCGACCACTTGCTATGAGCCGCCGGCATCCTTGAGTTTTTCCGACATCTTGACCAGCGCCGCCAGCGAATCGGCATTCATCTTGCGCATCAGCGACCCGCGCCGCACTTTCACGGTCACCTCGCTCAAACCCAGCTGGGCGGCAACCTGTTTGTTCAACAGGCCCGAGACGACCAGGGCCATCACCTCGCGCTCGCCGTCAGTGAGCGCGTCATGACGGCATTTCAATTCGTCCATCAGCGCCGCCGCCTTGCGTCTTTCCCGGTCATGGTTCAGGCCCTGGCCGATGGCATCGAGCAGGTCCTGTTCGCGGAACGGCTTGGTCAAGAACTCCAGTGCCCCGGCCTTCATGGCTTTGACCGACATGGGAATGTCGCCATGGGCAGTGATGAATACAACGGGAATCTGGATGTCCAGGTGGGTCATTTTCTGCTGGAAATCCAGGCCGCTGAGGCCCGGCATGCGCACATCAAGGATCAGGCACGCGGGGGCGTCCGGGCGCGTAGCGTCCATGAACTCGCGGGCCGAACCGAACGCCATGCTCGCCAGGCCCACAGAAGCCAGGAGGTCTTGCAGCGATGCGCGCACCGAGCTGTCATCGTCGACGATGTAGATCATCGCTTCGGCAGGGCTCTGAACCTCGGTTTTATTCATCGGGCTCCCGTGTAACGGCCGGCAGGGTGAAGTGGAAGGTCGAGCCGGATCGCGGATCGCTTGAGGCCCAGATACGCCCGTCGTGGGCTTCGATGATGGAACGGCTGATCGCCAGGCCCATGCCCATGCCGTCCTGTTTGGTGCTGTAGAAAGCATCGAACACCCGCTCACGGTCGCCGGCGGACAAACCGCCGCCCTGGTCCGACACTGAAAACAGCAATCGATCAGGTGATTCGAGCGCGACTTGCACCGTCAGTACGCGGCGCTCGATATCGACCTGGCGCATGGCGTCGACCGAGTTCATCGCCAGGTTGAGCAGCACCTGCTGGATCTGCACTTCATCCGCCAGCACCGGCGGCAACCCGTCCTCGACCTGAACGTGTAATGTGATGTCCTGCTCGTTCAGTTCCCCCGCCAGCAATCGCAGTGCGGCATTGACCGTGTCAGCCACGTTCAGCCATTGCTTGGTGGGTGCCTGATGCCTGGCCATGCCGCGCAATCGGGCGATGATTTCGCTGGCGCGGTGGGTGTCGGCAACGATCCGCTCCACCGCTTGGCGGGCCTTGGGCAGGTTCGGTGGTTCGGTGGCCATCCAGCGCAGGCAGGCTCCGCCGCTGGTGGCCACCGCAGCCAGTGGCTGGTTGACTTCGTGGGCAATGGAAGCGGCGAGCTCGCCCAGCATGTTGATCCGGGTGATGTGGGCCAGGTGCGCGCGGGTTTGATGCACGGTGCGGATGGCGGTCGACAGACGCAGTGCCAGATAAGTCGTTCCAGCGATGGCCGCGAGGCTGATCAACACGTTGATCAGCCCGGCTTCGGTGTCGCCGAAACGCGTGAATCGATAGCTCAGGATCGTCAAGAGCATGCAGATGGCCGAGACGCCGGCCACCGCCCGTGCGGGCAGGATCCTCACGGCGATCAGCACCACCACGATCTGGAACACCCCCACCGCGATTTCCAGATCGGTAACGGTGTCTATCGCGGCGATGCCCAGGGCAAGCCCCAGCAAAAGCGCCACACGGAGCGCCAACGGGGTGCTCCTCATCGAATCTTCATCCGCATCGCTCCAACGCCAGGCCCTCGATCCAAGCAGTCTATACCGGGGCAGGTGAATCGCCTCAGGAAGGATTGTCCAGGCTGAACTGGTCGGCCACTTCGTCGTAGGCGAACAGCTCGGCATAACGGCCCCACTGGATGACACAGTCCAGCGTATTGGCCGCGTCGTGTTCGGACATGAAGTCCTCCAATTGATCGCGAAAGCGCCTGGCCGGTGCCGTGCGTGTCGGACGGTCGTCGAGCACCTTGCGAACGTGGCTTACCAACGGAACGTACCTGAGCAGATGCTGGGCAAACAATTGCTTGCGCTCGTCAACCGTCGAGTGCGCGTAGCGTTGCCCGGCGGGCAGCAGCGTTATGTGGCCGTCCTGCATGTCGGCCAGGCGCATGAGTTGCAGCACTTCGGCGACAGGCAAGAGGTCGCTGGCGGAAAATCGCAATGCCGTCGCAAGCTCGCGCAAATCCGCCTGGCCAGCGAACGGCTGGTCCTGCACCGCCTCGATCAGCCCCGCCAGGGCATTGGTGGAGATCGACGGCAGGACCATGCCCTTGCCGCTGCCTGCAAACATGCCCTGGCGCGGCGCCCCTTCTTGCGCTCCGCCGGCCATCTGCACGTAGATATGTTCGACCAGGGCCTGGAAGGCCGGGTCCGAGCGATGGCGTGGTTGATTGAGCTCAACGGCGATTTCCTTCATGACCCGCCCGGGATTGGAGGAAAAATCAGGATCCGGTCGCACATCAACACGGCTTCTTCAATGTTGTGGGTGACCATCAACATGGATTTGATCGGCATCCGTCCTTCGCACCACAACTCCAGCAGATCGGTGCGCAGCGTTTCGGCGGTCAAGACGTCCAGCGCTGAAAACGGCTCGTCCATCAAGATGATATCTGGAGCGACGACCAGTGCCCTTGCCAGGCCGACGCGCTGGCGCATGCCGCCCGACAATTCCTTCGGGAACGCGCTCTCGAAGCCGTCGAGGCCGATCATGTCGATGGCAGCCAAGGCCCGGCGCCGTCGCTCGGGGGCCGCCACATTCAAGGCTTCGAGGCCAATTTCGACGTTCTTCAACACGGTCAGCCAGGGGAACAGGGCGAAGCTTTGGAAGACCATGCGCACTGAACTCGAAACCCCTTGGGCGTCGGCCGGAAACTCAACCGCCCCGGTCGTGGGCGAAATCAGGCCGGCGATGGAGCGCAGCAAGGTCGACTTGCCGGAACCGGAGCGTCCCAGCAGACCGACGATTTCCCCTTCGTTCAAGCGCATGCAGACATCGTCCAGCACCACGCGCTCGGCGCCCCCTGCGGTGCCATAGACATGCCCAAGTTGCTGAACATCCACCAGGCAACGTTTATCGATTACTTGCATCGGATCACCCTCAATCTATTCGAAGCCGGCGTTCGGCAAACCTGTAAAGCGGGCGCCACAGCAGCCGGTTGAAGCCCACCACGAAAATCGACATGACCGAGACGCCCAGTGCCACGCGTTGCAGATCCCCGGCCGAGGTGGCCTGGGCGATATAGGAGCCCAGGCCGGACGCGTACAAATGGTCATTTCCCCAGGAGACTGCCTCGGCGACGATGCTGGCGTTCCACGAGCCGCCGGCTGCTGTGAGAGCGCCGGTGACGTAGTAGGGGAATACGCCCGGCAGCGCGACCTGGCGCCACCATTGCCAACCGCGCACGTGGAAACAGCGTGCGGCTTCGCGCAGATCGGTGGGCAGTGCGCTGGCGCCGGCGATGACGTTGAACAGGATGTACCACTGGGTGCCCAGCACCATCAGTGGCGACAACCAGATATCGGGGTCGAGCTTCAGCGCCACGATGGCGATCACCGCAAACGGGAACAGGACGTTGGCAGGGAAGGCTGCCAGCAGCTGTGCAACGGGCTGCAAGCGCTCGGCCCAACGCGGGTTCAAACCGATCCAGACGCCGATGGGCACCCATAGCACGCTGGCAAGGACCGTCAGCACGGCGACTCGCAGCAAAGTGGCAAGGCCCAGCCCCAACGTGCTGGCTACCTCTTCCAGGCCCAAGGTGCTGCCGATGAAACGCGACAATTGCAGGATGCCGGCCATGCACGCGGCGACGACCAGGGCGATCCAGGCCACGTCGGCTACACGACTGATGCGGGCGTTGGTCTTGAAGCGGATTGACGGTAATCGGGGGAGTTTCTCCAGGAATAACGCGGCCTTGAGGTTGTCCAGCGCAAGTAATGCCAGGGGCGCCAGCCGAGCTGAGCGCAGCAGGTCATAGACCCTGGACCGTGGGCGTTTCTGGGAGGCGGTTTGTTCGAAGCGGAATTTGTCCGCCCAGGCGACGATTGGCCGGAAAAACAACAGGTCATAAATGACGATCACCCCAGCCATGGCCAGCACGGCCCACGCGATGGCGGCGATGTCCTTGCGTTCGATCGCCAGGGCCAGCCATGAACCGATGCCCGGCAGGCTCACGGTGGTGTCGCCCACCGTGATGGCCTCGGCGGCGACCACGAAGAACCAGCCGCCCGACATCGACATCATCATGTTCCACACCAGGCCCGGCGTGGCGAAAGGCAACTCGAGCCTGACGAAGCGCTGCCATGGCGAAAACGCGAACTGCCGGCTGACTTCATAGAGATCGTGGGGCACGGTGCGCAGCGATTGATAGACGCTGAAGGTCATGTTCCAGACCTGGCTGGTGAAAATGGCGAAGATGGCCGCGCATTCCACGCCGGTTTCCTTGCCGGGGAACAAAGCCATGAAAAACACAACGGTGAAGGTGAGAAATCCCAGTACCGGCACGGACTGGAGAATATCCAGCGCGGGCAGGATCACGATGGCTGCCTTGCGGCTTTTTGCAGCCAGCGTCGCGACGACCAGAGAGAAAAAAAACGATGCGAACAGGGCGATGAACATCCGCAATGTGGTGCGCAGCGTATATTCCGGCAGGTGGGCCAGATCAAGCGACAGAGGCGATGCCTCAAGGGCGGCGAGCGGCTGGCTCATCTGATCCAGGCCATGGAATATGAACGTAGCCAGGCACACCAGCAGGCTCAACAGCACGATATCGGCCCAGCCGCAATGGATGGGGACTGTCCTGTCCTTTACGCGAGCCAATGCCGGTGTCGGGAATGAAGGACGCATGGGTCACCTCTGTCTACCTGTTCAAAAACCAGGACTGCGACCTCGCCGGCGGCCATCGGGATTCATTGATTCGAAGCGCATCTGGTCTGCGGCGTTGGATGCCGGGCAAGGTTAAGCGGTGTTCCGGTTGATGGCCACGCTGCGTTGGCACATGAAAATATACGTTGGTATATCCGTTGCGTCGGACACGAGGTATTTGTCTGATCCGTATTTTCCTGCGCCAGGTGCATCTGTAATGAACGCCATCTCCAGCCCAGAATAAACACGCGGTTCGCCTGGCAGACGACCCGTGTACTGCAATTTTTTGTCCCAGGAGTGCTTATGGCGAAGATGGCGATTTTTCTAGGTGGTTTTTTGGCCCTGACCCTGCTGATTGGCGTGCTGGCGACGATCTCACCCACATAGGCACGGGGGATTGGGTTGGTTTGAGGGAAGGATGTGCTGGTTATTTGTGCAAAATCACCTGGGCAATGTCTTGCAACCCCATGACCCGTTGGGCCGCGTTGAGTTTGATGGCTTCCTTGGGCATGCCGAAGACCACGCAGCTGGCTTCGTCCTGGGCCACGGTGCTGCCGCCGGCGTCGAGCATTTCCTTCAGGCCGCGGGCGCCGTCGTCGCCCATGCCGGTCATGATGATGCCGGTGGCGTTGCGGCCGGCGAATTTGGCGACTGAGCGAAACAACACATCCACCGAAGGGCGATGGCGATTGACCAAGGGGCCGTCCACCACTTGCACGTGATAAAACGCGCCGCTGCGGGTCACCATCATGTGTTTGCCGCCCGGTGCGATGAGCGCCAGGCCCGGGTGGATGCGATCGTTGTTGCGGGCCTCGCGCACTTCGATCTGGCAGAGGCTGTTGAGGCGCGCAGCGAACGATGCGGTGAATTTTTCCGGCATGTGCTGGACGATGACGATGCCTGGGCATACCCGTGGCAGGGCGGTGAGTACCGCTTCCAAGGCCTGGGTGCCGCCGGTGGATGTGCCCAGGGCGACGATGCGCTCGGTGGTTTGCGCCATGGCGTGGCCGTTGGCGGCCGGCAGCATCGCGTCGGCAGTCAGTTTGGTGGCTGGCATCAGCGGCGGCGGGGCGGGGCGCTTGCCGAGGTTGCGGACGTTGACCTGGGCCGCCGCCCGGATTGCCGAGACCAGTTCCGGTGCCGATTCCAATAAGAAATTCTTCAGCCCGGTGGTTGGCTTGGTGATGATTTCCACCGCCCCGGCGGCCATCGCCTGCAAGGTGGTTTCCGCGCCCTTGGGCGTCAGGGACGAACAGATCACCACCGGCGTCGGACGCTCGCTCATGATTTTTTTCAGGAAGGTGATGCCATCCATGCGCGGCATCTCCACGTCCAGCACGATGACATCGGGCCATTCCTTCGCCAATTTATCCATCGCGAAGATCGGGTCGGAGGCTGCGCCGATGACATGGATGTCCGGCGTGTCACTGAGGATCGCCAGCAATACTTGGCGGACCACGGCGGAGTCGTCCACCAGCAATACGTTTATCTTTTTCCCTGGCATGGTTAATGGCGAGTCCTTATCGGTTGATGCCTGACCCATACATCGCCAGTGCAAAGGTCGAAAACAATAGTCCGGTGGCCAGTGCTGCCCATGTCATGGGCGATCAGGTCCAGGTGATAGAGAGCGGCCATTTCCAGCGCCGCGTTGACGTTCAAGCGCGCCACGTCGCCGAAGGGCACATGGCGCTGCAGCTCAGGGAACATCTCACCGCCGCCGAACAACTTGAGCTGGTAGTCCTCGGGCTCGGTGTCGTGGGCGTGTGCCTGGCGGATGAACAGTTCGATGGCCTCGTCGGCGTACAAACCGTTCAATGCGGTGGAACAGCGCACCCGGCTGGGCAACATGAAATGGCACATGCCGCCAATCCTGCGCTGCGGGTGCCAGAGAGTGATTGCGACGCAGGAACCGAGAATCGTGCGCATGCGGGTCGGGGAGGTCGCGAAGCGAAACTCCCCCGGCTTCAGATACGCCTCGGGCACTTCTTTTATCGCGGCGTTCATGGCTTGCGGTAGATCGACGGGGCGACCAGTTTCAACGCATCGGACACCCCGTTGAGGCTTTCCGAATGGCTGACGATGAAATACCCGCCGGACTTGAGCCGCGGGATCAGCCGGGCGACCACTTTGCTTTTGGTCGGCTGGTCGAAATAGATCATCACGTTGCGCAGGAAAATCACATCGAACTCGCCCAACTCAGGCAGGGTTTCGTTGAGGTTGACCTGGATGAAGTTGACCCGGTTGCGCAGCGCCCGGTCGATCAAGAGTGTGCCTTGTTGGCTTCCGGTGCCCTTGAGGCAATATTTCACCAGCAACTGATGGGGCAGGTTGCGGGCGCGTTCCATCGGATAATGCCCGGAACGGGCCTTGGCCAGGACCTGGGTGCTGATGTCCGAGCCGATGACTTCCCAAGGCGTAGTGCCGAGGCTTTCGGCCAGGGTCATGGCAAGGCTGTAGGGCTCCTCTCCAGACGAACTGGCCGCGCTCCACAGGCGAAAGGTCTTGCCCGGCGTCGCGTGGGGCAGCACATGTTCGCGCAAAAAATCGAAGTGCTTGGGCTCGCGGAAAAAATAGGTCTCGTTAGTGGTGAGCAGGTCCAGCGCCACCTGCAACTCATCGGTGCGCTGGCCGTTCATGATCAGCTTGAAATAATCGCCGTAGCTGTCCAGCTCATAGTGCTTGAGGCGCTTGAACAGGCGCCCGGCCACCAGGGCTTTCTTGGCCGGCGACAGGTTGATACCGGCGGCCTGGTACAGCCAGGATTGAAACTGGTTGAACTCCCGGTCGGTGAGGGCCATTGAGTTCACCGTGCGTTCCCTGCAAATGTCTGTGCTCATGATCCGGGCGCTTCCAGCGCGGCGGGGCTGGCCTGGGCGAGTTCGGACATCTCGTCGATGGACAGCACGCGATCCACCTCCAGGACAATGACGAACTTGCCGTCGACCTTGGCCATGCCGCTGATGAAATCGGCGCGGATCTTCGCTCCGAAACTTGGTGGCGGCTCAATCTGCGAAGCCGGAATTTCCAGCACTGCCGACACCGTATCCACCAGCAGGCCAATGTCCTGGGCCTGTCCGTCAACGCTGGCGGCTTCGATGATTACCACGCAACTGCGGCGGCTGATGGCGGAATTTGGCCGGCCAAAACGGGCCGACAAATCCACCACCGGCACCACCGCGCCGCGCAGATTGATGACCCCGCGCACGAAGGCCGGCATCATCGGCACGACGGTTAGGTTGCCGTATTCGATGATTTCCTTGATGCACAGGATGCCGATGGCAAACATCTCCGTGCCGAGCATGAACGTCAGGTACTGCGCTTCTTCCTCGACCGCGCTGGCCGTTTGACGTGTGGTCGCGATGGCGCCCATTGCCTTTTCTCCTTTAAGCAAGCCTGTGGAACCGGGCTATCAGAACCGGGTGAATTCCGACTCGTCCGGCGCGCTAGCCATGTTGTAGGCGAACGCCTTGGGCATCACCGGTGCAGGTGCCCGGGCCGTTTTGCGGCTGGACGGACCGGGCGTGTTATCCGCCCTGGAAACCTGAACGGCGGATTTCGACGGCGAGTCCAGGGTGAAGAAGCTCATGGCCTGCTGCAGCTGTTCGGCCTGGCTGCTCATCTCCTCGGCGGTGGCGGCGAGCTCCTCGCTGCTGGAGGCGTTTTGCTGGGTCACCTGGTTGAGCTGGGTCATCGCCGTGTTGATCTGCGCCACACCCGCGGCCTGTTCCTCGGAAGCGGCACTGATTTCCTGCACCAGGTCCGAAGTCTTGTTGATCGATGGGACCATCTCATTGAGCAGATGTCCGGCCTTTTCGGCCATGTCGACACTGCTGGAGGACAGTTCGCCAATTTCCTGGGCCGCCACCTGGCTGCGTTCGGCCAGTTTGCGCACCTCGGCGGCGACCACCGCGAAGCCTTTGCCATGTTCTCCGGCGCGGGCCGCTTCGATGGCCGCGTTGAGCGCCAGCAGGTTGGTCTGGTAGGCGATGTCGTCGATGATGCTGATGCGCTGGGCGATTTTCTTCATCGCCACCACGGTCTGCTGCACCGATTCGCCGCCGTCGGTGGCTTCCTTGGCCGCCTTGCTCGCCATGCCATCGGTGACCTTGGCGTTCTCGGTGTTCTGGTTGATGCTGGCGCTCATCTGCTCGATGGACGCGCTGGTTTCCTCGACACTGGCAGCTTGTTCGCTGGTGGCCTGGCTCATCGATTGTGCGGTGGCGCTGACTTCTTCGGAGGCGCTGGCCAGGTTATCCGCCGCGTTACGCACTTCACCGATGATGTGCGACAGCTTGCCCACCATGTTTTGCATGGCGTTGAGCACCATGCCGGTTTCATCCTTGGAGCCGGCTTCGATCTTCGCGTTCAGGTTGCCTTCGGCCAGTTGCTCGGCCACGGCGGCGGCTTGTTTCAATGGGCGCGAAATAATTCGCGAGATGAACAGTGCCAGGGCCAGCCCCACCAACAGCGCGACCACCAGCGCGGCGATGATCGACAGGCGCGCGTTTTCGAACAGCGTTGCGCCGCGCTCGCTGGCCGCGGCGGCCCCGGTATCGTTGAGCTCTACCAGCTTCTGCAAGTCGGCGGTCACCAGATCGAATTGACGCTTGGACTCGCCCTTGAGTAGCGCATGGGCCTGCTCGGTCAGGTTCTGCCGGGACAGCGCAAGCAGGTCCTTACTGATCGCCAGGTAAGCGACCCAGTCCTTTCGGGCAGCTTCGAACAACTGGCGATCTTCTGCGTTGGAGAGCAGTTTTTCATAGGTGTCCAGACGTGTTTCGAAGGCTTTCCTGGCCTCTGCGGCTTCCTGTTCGAGCGTGCTGCGCTCCTGGTCTGAGTCGGCGGCGATGTGGCGGTTTTCTTTCAGGCGATAGCTCGCCCCGAAGAAACGCATGCCCGACGCCGCACGCATGGAAGGCATCCAGTTTTCGCGAATTTCAACAGTGGTGCCGTTCACCTGGCCCAGCTGGATGATCGAGAACACGCCCATGACGGCAGTGAGCGCCAGCACCACCAGGAACGAGGTGATCAGTTTGGTGGCGATTCTAAGATCGTAGAACCATTTCATTGGGGAATACCTCTCCATGGAGTTGCTAAAGCGTCAGCGAGCAGTGGCGTGTTGTGATGGGTTTGAGGTGTAGCGGTTTTCTATCTGTGCGATTTGGGTCAGCAGTGCCGGCACGTCGAGGATCAATGCCACGGCGCCGCTGCCCAAGATGGTCGAGCCGCTGATGCCGCGCAGTGCGCCGAACAGCTTGCCCAAGGGCTTGATTACGGTTTGGAATTCACCGAGCAGGTCATCGACGACCAGGCCGGCCTTGAGTTCGGCGTAGCGCACTACCACCACGTTTTGCCGGCGCGAAGCCGGGCCTTCGTGGTGGAAGTGATCGCGCAGGTACACCAGCGGCAGCACTTCGCCGCGCAAGTCGAGGTAGCCTTGTTCGCGGCTGGCGACGCCATCGTCTTCGCTCAGTTCGATGCACTCCTGGACCATGTCCAGTGGAATCACATAGGTGGATTGGCCGATGCCGACCAAGAACCCATTGATGATGGCCAAGGTCAGGGGCAAGCGGATGCGCACCACGGTCCCTTTGCCCGGTTGGCTGTCCAGGTCGACGGTGCCGCGCAGCAGCGTGATATTGCGCTTGACCACGTCCATGCCCACGCCACGGCCAGAAAGGTTGGTGACGGCCTGGGCGGTAGAAAAACCGGCTTCGAAGATCAGGTTGTAGATCTCCTGGTCGGTCAGGTTCGCACCCGGTGCGATCAGCCCGCGTTCCTGGGCTTTTTCGACAATGCGGTCGCGATTGAGGCCGGCGCCGTCATCGGCGATTTCCAGCACGATACTGCCCGAGTCGTGGTAGGCATTGAGGTGCAGGTGTCCCTTGGCCGGTTTGCCTGCCGCCAGCCGCGCCTCGGCGGTTTCGATGCCGTGGTCCATGGCGTTGCGCAGCAAATGCATGAGCGGGTCGCCGATTTTTTCCACCACGGTTTTGTCCAGCTCGGTTTCCGCACCGCTGATGATCAGGTCGATGTCCTTGCCCAATTCCTGGCTGACATCGCGCACCACCCGACGGAAGCGGTTGAAGGTTTCACCAATGGGGATCATGCGCAGGCGCAGGGCGCCATCGAGGATTTCCTCCACCAGGCCGGACACCGACGAGGCCGCTTCTTGCAGTGGGTCGTTCTGGCAGGTGCGTGCGAGCAAGCTGGCACCGGCGCTGGCGATCACCAGTTCGCCGACCAGATTGATCAGTTCGTCGAGCTTGTCGGCGTTGACCCGTACATACGCTCCGTCCCTGGCTTTGCCTTCGCTGGCCACTGCCTGTTTGTCAGACGTGACCTGGGCCGGCAGGCGAGGGGTCTTGCGCTGGTCCGGCAACAGTTCGCCGGTGGTGACCAGGGCGGTGCTTTCGTCAGCCTGTGCCTGCGCCGTCGCGACCAGGTCGGTGCTCGCTTGGGGCTCGGCGTCTTGTGCGGCAACGATGTCGATCACGCAATCCTCGCGGACAAAATCGAAGACCTCGTTGATCGCCCCATGGCTGGCATTCGAGCGAAACTCGATGTCGAAGCCCAGGTAGCAGGACTCGGCGTCCCAAGCGTCGATGGTCGGCATCGCTTCGGTGTTGGTGTCGATGCGGACGATCTCACCCAGCGTCTGCAGATAACGCAGGAACGACAACGGGTCCATGCCGTTGCGGAACACGTCCAGGCCAAAACGCAGGGAAATGTGCCAAAGGCTCGCTTCGCCGGGTGCGTCCGTTTCGGTTTCCTGCACCGGTTCTGGTTCGGTTGCGGCTGGGGGCGCCTGGTATTCCTGGAGAATCTGGCACAGCTCTTTTTCCCGGGCCAGGGCAGGGGGCTGCAACGTCGCGCCTTTATTGGCGACGACGTCGATCAGCTCAAGCATGTGGTCGCCGGACTTGAGCAGTACCGCGATCAGGCCCGGGTCCACCGCAACGCTGCCTTCGCGCAGGCGATCGAGCACGTCTTCGACGATGTGGGTGAAGCTGACGATCGGTTCCAGGCCAAACAGCCCGGCCGAGCCCTTGATCGTATGGGCCGCCCGGAAGATCGCGCCGATGGCGTCATCGTCGCTCGGGTCGGTTTCCAGTTGCAGCAGCGATTCCTCCATCGCTTGCAGCTGTTCCCGTGCCTCGACGATGAAGGTTTGTTGTGCCTGATCGAGATTGATGCTCACGCTCATATCCTTGTCGTATCCGACGTGTCTCTAGGCAACCAGGTTGCACAGAGCGAGTGTTTCCGTAACGGCTTTGCTTTGGCCGGTCACTGTCAGTTGGGTGCCGGCCTTGGGGGCCTCGCGCTGAATCATCAGCAGCAATTGCAAGCCGGCGCCATCCATCTCGGTGACCTGCGACAGATCCAGCGCCATATGTGGCGTCGCGCCCAGTCGTGGCAGCCATTGCGCGGACAGATCGGCAGCGGTGTAGATCGTCAGTTCACCGTCGATCTGCACTTGGGCCATGTCGCCGTTTGTTTCGTACAGCAGTGGCATTGAAGCCTCCGGCCATCAAGGAAGAATCAGCTTGGATACCGCCGCCAGCATCTGCGCCGGTTGGAATGGCTTGACCACCCAGGCCTTGGCGCCTGCGGCCTGGCCTTCCTGCTTCTTCGATTCCTGGGATTCGGTGGTCAGCATGATGATCGGCGTGAACTTGTAGCTGGCCAGTTTCTTGACCTCCTTGACGAAGGTGATGCCGTCCATGTTCGGCATGTTCACGTCACTGATGATCAGGTGCACTTTCTGGCCGTTGAGCTTGCCCAAGGCGTCCTTGCCATCGCTGGCCTCGATCACGTCATAGCCGGCACTTTTCAACGCGATGCCGACGACCTGCCGAACGCTCGCGGAGTCGTCGACAACCAATACATTTTTAGCCATGAATGGCGCTCCTAAAAGAAGGTTATTTCCTGTGAATCCTGTTGCGCGGCCGAGCTGCCGTGGTGATTACGGCGTTGCTCGTCGGTGGCGTAGGTGGTTTCCATGCGCGCCAGCCATTGGCGGGCGTCGATGGAGGGCGCCTGTTCGGGCGACTGGCTGGCCTGCTGCACATGCACATGCAGGTCTTCGATGTTGTCGCGCACATGGCTGAGGATCTGGCTGACCCGATCCTGGAATTGAAGACTGACCAGCACTTCGGTGAGTTCGTCGCGAATGCCGAAGCTTTCCCGCTGCAGCAGGTCGGCCGAGTCGGCCAAGCGCCCGGTGACGCTCTTGAAACGTTCGAGCACGCGCTGGATGCTGCCCTCGGACACGACCACTGATTGGCTGTCCTGGTCGGCGCCGCTGGAGGCGGCCTGGACCAACTGGGTGATAGAGGTGTTGATGACGTCGACCTTGGCTGACATCTGTTGGCCAGTCTCGCTGGACTTGCTCGACAGCGCGCGCACCGCATCGGCCACCACCGCGAAACCGCGCCCCGCTTCGCCCGCCCGGGCGGCTTCGATGGCGGCGTTAAGGGCCAACAGGTTGGTCTGCGCGGCAATCGCTGCGACATCGGCAGCCATGGTCCGCAATTCGCCGGTGTAGGCGGTGAGGTTGCGCACTTGGGCCAGGGTTTCGTCGCGGCTGGCTTGGGTGGACTTCAAGGAGTCGATGACCTTCACCAGTTCGCCTTCGCTTTGCGCCAGCACTTGAACGGCTCCGCCGCTGCTGCTGCCCGCCAACTCTCCAGCGGCCAGTTGCGAGGCTTGCACCGTCTCTTCAAGGCGAGAGGAAATACCAGTGAAACGGCTGGTCAGCGAGACGATCGCGGTTTCAGTCTGCTGGCGTGAGCTCTCCACTTGCTTGGCCCAGATCGGCATGGCGCCGAGGATCACTTCGTTGAGCTGAGCACTGGCTTGTTGCTGAATGCTGTTGGCGGCTTGCAGAGCGTGCTGGGCATCGGTCGCTGCAATGATACCTTCAAGTTGGCGGCCTTGAGACCGCGCGCCGATAACGCCGACAGCTAAACCAAGGATCACCAGCAGCACACTCAAACCGATGTTTTGCCCGCTCGTGCCGTTCAGCGTCAGCGTGCCAATGCTGGCGACAATCGCCACAGCTACGGGGTGCCAAAGGAGTGGCGAGGTTTTTGCGGTAAAAGAATGACCGGGGGAATACGGCGTCATGGTTCGGTCCCTGAACAGGTATTGCTGAAGAGTTATTTGCTAATGCCAAGTTATCTGCTGTAGCTACCCGGACTTTATGACCGGCTGTCAGTTCCCCGGCGCCAGCGGCTTGTCGCTGGCCATGTGCCATTATCCTATGATGCCACTGGTAAATTGTCGAGACTAGTCCAAGAAAATGAAATCGGATGAGCAAATGCGTGGCGAAGGGATTAAATCACTCGCCACAGGGAGGGTTTGAGCTAGATTAACGGCAGCCGAATTTTGAACCTGCCATCAGAGCCCACATGCCCACCCAGCCTCTTTGGAAAACCTACCTCCTGTTCCTGACACCCATGGTCCTGTCCAACTTCCTGCAGTCCATGTCCGGTACGTTCAACAGCATCTATATCGGCCAAATGCTCGGTACCCAGGCGCTGGCGGCGGTGTCGGGGATGTTTCCCATCGTGTTTTTCTTCATCGCCCTGGTGATCGGGCTGGGCGCGGGAGCCGGGGTGTTGATCGGGCAGGCCTATGGCGCGGGGGAAACCGGTACGGTGAAGGCTGTTGCCGGTTCGACACTGTTGCTGGGGGCGATCATCGGGCTGGTGGCGGCGGTGCTCGGCAGCGTCTTTGCGCGCCAGGCGTTGCAAGGGCTGGGCACGCCGGCCGATGTGCTGGAGGACGCCGTTTCGTATGCCCGGGTCATGATGTGGATCTTGCCGATCCTCTTGGTGTTCGTGGTGTTTACCCAATTGTTGCGCGGCGTGAGCGATACGCTGTCGCCGCTGCTCGCGTTGCTGGTGTCCACCAGCATCGGATTGATGCTCACGCCTGCGTTGATTCGTGGCTGGCTGGGGTTGCCGCAAATGGGCATCCAGAGCGCGGCATTCGCAGGGTTGGTGGGGACTTCGTCGGCCATGCTCTTGCTCGCGTGGCGCTTGAACCGTCGCGAGCATGCCTTGGCGCCGGACCGCGCCCTGTTCGCAGCGATGCGCCTGGACCGGGTCATCCTCGGCAAGGTGCTGCGCATCGGCCTGCCCACGGGGTTGCAGATGGTGGTGATCTCCCTGTCGGAGCTGGTGATCCTGGCACTGGTCAACCGCCACGGCTCCCAAGCCACGGCGGCCTATGGCGCGGTGACGCAGATCGTCAATTACGTGCAATTTCCGGCGCTGTCGATCGCCATCACCGCCTCGATCCTCGGCGCCCAGGCAATTGGTGCCGGACGCCTGGAGCGCCTGGGGCCGATTCTGCGTACGGGGCTGCTGATCAATGTCTGGCTCACGGGTGGGCTGGTGGTGCTGGGGTACTTGTTGTCTCACTGGCTGTTGGGGCTATTCATCACCGACCCGGTGGCGCGGGTCCAGGCCGAACACCTGCTGCATATCATGCTCTGGAGCCTGCTGGTGTTCGGCTTCCAGGCAATCGTCGGCGGCATCATGCGCGCCAGCGGCACAGTGCTGGTGCCGGTGGCGATCTCGATCTTTTGCATTGTCGCTGTGGAAGTGCCGGCGGCGTACCTGCTGGATGCGCATTTCGGTCTGCAAGGGGTGTGGATGGCGTTTCCCGTGGCGTACCTGAGCATGCTGTTGTTGCAGACCCTGTATTACAAACGGGTCTGGCAGCACCAGGCGATCGAGCGACTGGTGTAGATGACCCATGTTAAGTAGCCGGGGTATTTTGGGCCTGGCATAAAAACCTGTGGGTGTACGCGGCATTTGCGCAAGGCACCGGACCCTGTGGGAGCGGGCTTGCCCGCGAAGACGGCAGCACATCCACCATCACTTCAAGCTGACCCACCGCATTCGCGAGCAAGCTCGCTCCCACAGTGGATCGCGGGTGTACACGGCATTTGCGCAAGGCACCGGACCCTGTGGGAGCGGGCTTGCCCGCGAAGACGGCAGCACATCCACCATCACTTCAAGCTGACCCAGCGCATTCGCGAGCAAGCTCACTCCCACAGTGGATCGCGGGTATACGCGGCATTTGAGTAAGGCACTGGACCCTGTGGGAGCGGGCTTGCCCGCGAAGACGGCGGCACATCCACCATCACTTCAAGCTGACCCAGCGCATTCGCGAGCAAGCTCACTCCCACAGTGGATCGCGGGTATACGCGGCATTTGCGTAAGGCACCGGACCCTGTGGGAGCGGGCTTGCCCGCGAAGACGGCGGCACATTCACCATCACTTCAAGCTGACCCAGCGCATTCGCGAGCAAGCTCACTCCCACAGTGGATCGCGGGTATACGCGGCATTTGCGTAAGGCACCGGACCCTGTGGGAGCGGGCTTGCCCGCGAAGACGGCGGCACATTCACCATCACTTCAAGCTGACCCAGCGCATTCGCGAGCAAGCTCACTCCCACAGTGGATCGCGGGTATACGCGGCATTTGCGTAAGGCACCGGACCCTGTGGGAGCGGGCTTGCCCGCGAAGACGGCGGCACATTCACCATCACTTCAAGCTGACCCAGCGCATTCGCGAGCAAGCTCACTCCCACAGTGGATCGCGGGTATACGCGGCATTTGCGCAAGGCACCGGACCCTGTGGGAGCGGGCTTGCCCGCGAAGACGGCGGCACATTCACCATCACTTCAAGCTGACCCAGCGCATTCGCGAGCAAGCTCGGTCCCACATGAGATCTGAGTATGCCGAGGTATGGTGGCTGGCATGCAAACCCGTGGAGGCGCATGACGGTGATACAGTGGCCGTCATTCGCCACGCCTTCACGAGGATCCGATGCCTGCCACAATCCCCTCCGACACTGGTTACCGCGCCTTCCTCTTCGACATGGACGGCACATTGCTCAATTCCATCGCCGCTGCCGAGCGGATCTGGACTCGCTGGGCCCTGCGCCACGGCGTGGATGTGGCGACGTTCCTGCCGACGATCCATGGCGTGCGGGCCATCGACACCATCGCCCGCCAGCGCTTGCCGGGCGTCGATGCCAGGGCCGAGGCCGAGCAGATTACCCGGGAGGAAATCGAAGACGTCGAAGGTGTGGTGCAGGTGCCCGGCGCCTCACAGTTCCTGAAAAGCCTGCCGCCGGATCGCTGGGCAATCGTCACCTCGGCTCCCTTGGCATTGGCCTTGCGCCGTATGGAAGCGGCCGGCATTGCGCGTCCGCACGTGATGATCACCGCCGAAGATGTCAGCGAAGGCAAGCCTGACCCCGCGTGCTATCGCCTGGCCGCCGAGCGGTTGCAAGTGCCACCGCAAACATGCCTGGTCTTCGAAGACGCTCACGCGGGCATCCAGGCTGGCGAGGCGGCGGAAGCGGACGTGATCGTGGTGACGGCGACACATACCCATCCGCTGGCCAGCATCCATCCGCTGATCGAGGATTACCGAGGCCTGGCGGTGGACATGGTCGAAGGTGGACTGATGCGCCTGGGCATGGCTCGATAACCCCTACACGCTTCACGAGGCTGCCCGTGACAAACGCACGCCAGGCGCCCGGCAAAAAAAAACGGCGAAACCGAGGTTGCGCCGGTGGTGTTGCCAGTGGCGGTGCGGACATTCGTGGGGCCGCACCGCCACCGTAGAACCCTCTGCGACTAGGCCCGTTCCAGCGCCAGTGCGACGCCTTGACCGCCGCCAATGCACAAGGTCGCGAGGCCTTTCTTGGCATCGCGCTTGATCATTTCATGCAGCAACGACACCAGTACGCGACAGCCCGACGCGCCAATAGGGTGCCCCAGGGCGATGGCGCCGCCGTTGACGTTGACCTTGGCCATGTCCCATTGCAGCTCCCGGGCCACGGCCAGGGACTGGGCGGCGAAGGCTTCGTTGGCTTCGATCAGGTCCAGTTGATCCAGTGACCAGCCGGCCTTGTCCAGGCAACGCCGGGTCGCCGAGACCGGGCCGATGCCCATGATCGCCGGATCGACGCCAGCATTGGCGTAGGCGCTGATCTTTGCCAGCACCGGCAGGCCCAGGACCTTGGCTTTTTCGGCGCTCATCAGCACAACGGCGGCAGCACCGTCGTTGAGCGACGAAGCATTGCCGGCAGTGACGCTGCCGTCCTTCTTGAACGCCGGTTTGAGCTTGCCCAGGGATTCGGCGGTGGTGCCGGCGCGCGGCTGTTCGTCAGTGGCGAAGGCGACGGGATCGCCTTTGCGCTGGGGAATCAGGATCGGCGTGATCTCATCGGCGAACCGACCGCCCTTGATGGCGGCGACGGCTTTCTGCTGGGACGAGGCGGCAAAGGCATCCTGTTCTTCGCGGCTGATGCCGTACTTGTCCACCAGGTTCTCGGCGGTGATGCCCATGTGGTAATCGTTGAAGGCATCCCACAGGCCGTCGGTGATCATGCTGTCGATCACCTTCGCGTGGCCCATGCGCAGGCCGGTGCGGGCGGCCGGCAGCACGTAGGGCGCCAGACTCATGTTTTCCATGCCACCGGCAATGATGACGTCAGCATCGCCACAGCGAATCGCCTGGGCGCCGAGGTGCAGGGCCTTGAGGCCCGAACCGCAGACCTTGTTCAGGGTCAGCGCTGGCACTGCGTGCGGCAGGCCCGCCAGGATCGACGCCTGGCGTGCCGGGTTTTGCCCGGAGCCTGCGGTCAGCACCTGGCCAAGAATCACTTCGTCGACTTGCTCGCCGGCAAGGCCGGTCTGTTCCAGCAGGCGACGAATCACCGCTGCACCGAGTTCCGGGGCGGGAATGGAAGCCAGCGCACCCTGGAAACTGCCGATGGCGGTACGGGTGGCGGCGACAATCACGACTTCTTGCATCGAATCTCTCCTCACTGGGCAGCGAACTGCATTTCAGGGACGTGGTCCGGCACGATCAACTTGCCAGCGGTCTTGGCGACGATTTCCTCGACGCTGACGCCCGGGGCCCGTTCTTTCAGGATGAAGGCGCCGTCCTGGATTTCCAGGTACGCAAGGTCGGTCAGCACGCGCTTGATGCAACCGGCACCGGTCAGCGGCAGGCTGCAGCGGGGCAGCAGTTTCGACTCGCCGTCCTTGGACGCATGGGTCATGGTGACGATGATGTTCTCGGCGCCGGCCACCAGGTCCATCGCGCCGCCCATGCCTTTGACCAGTTTGCCGGGGATCATCCACGAGGCAATGTTGCCTTCGACGTCCACTTCGAACGCGCCGAGCACGGTCAGGTCGATGTGGCCGCCGCGGATCATGGCAAACGATTCGGCCGAAGAGAAGATCGAGGCGCCGATGCGCGCGGTGACGGTCTGCTTGCCGGCGTTGATCATGTCGGCGTCGACTTCGGCTTCGGTGGGGAACGCGCCCATGCCGAGCAAGCCGTTCTCCGATTGCAGCATGACTTCCATGCCTTCGGGGATGTAGTTGGCGACCAGGGTCGGAATGCCGATGCCCAGGTTCACGTAATAGCCGTCCTGCATTTCGCGGGCGACGCGTTGAGCCATTTGTTCACGGGAAAGTGCCATGGTGTTATTCCTTCATTCGGGCCGGGGGCAGGGGATCACTTACGCACGGTGCGCTGTTCGATGCGCTTTTCGAACGTGCCGCAAATGACCCGGTCGACGTAGATGCCGGGGGTGTGGATCTGCGTCGGGTCCAGCTCGCCGGGTTCGACGATTTCTTCGACTTCCACCACGGTGATCTTGC
Source organism: Pseudomonas fluorescens Q2-87 (assembly GCF_000281895.1). NCBI lineage: Bacteria > Pseudomonadati > Pseudomonadota > Gammaproteobacteria > Pseudomonadales > Pseudomonadaceae > Pseudomonas > Pseudomonas fluorescens. The sequence continues at coordinate 2,218,776 of NZ_CM001558.1, forward strand.
CCGCCGTAGCGGCCAGCGGATTGAAGTTTTGCGCGGTATGGCGGTAGACCACGTTGCCGAAATGGTCGGCTTTCCAGCCCTTGACGATGGCGAAGTCGCCGGTGATGGATTCTTCCATCAGGTACTGGCGGCCATGGAATTCACGCACTTCCTTGCCCTCGGCCACCGGCGTGCCGACGCCCGTGGCGGTGAAGAATGCCGGGATGCCTGCGCCACCGGCGCGCATTTTTTCAGCGAGGGTGCCTTGGGGGGTGAGCACGACTTCGATTTCGCCGCTGAGCAGTTGCTTCTCGAAGAGGGCGTTTTCACCGACATAGGAGGCCACCACCTTGCGAATCTGCCGGTCTTCCAGCAACACGCCGAGGCCGAAACCGTCGACGCCGCAGTTATTGGACACCACGGTGAGGTCGCGGATGCCCTTGCGCTTGATCTCGGCGATCAGGTTTTCCGGGATGCCGCAAAGGCCGAAGCCGCCGGCGATGACGGTCATGCCGTCCTTCAAGCCTTCGAGCGCTTCTTCATAAGAACTCACGCGTTTGTCGAAACCTGCCATAGACACCTCTTTTATTCTTGATGGGGTCGCAATGAAATGCAGTGTTGCGCCAAGTCATATATTTGTTAAGTTGATTTTTAGGTTGGATTTATTGATTAATCTCATTAATGAGTGACAGCCACTTGCTGCTCAAAACTTACCGCTTGCCGCTGGGAGCACAGCGACCATGACCCTCAAGCAAATCCGTGCCTTCCTCGCCGTGGCCCAGAGCCTGAGCTTTGCCGTCGCGTGCGAGCGACTGCATTTGTCCCAGTCGGCCCTGAGCTTGACGATCAAGGCGCTGGAAGAAGGCCTGGGCGGGCGCTTGTTCAGCCGCAACACCCGCAACGTGGCGCTGACACCCGAAGGCGAATCCTTGCTGCCGCTGGCCCGCCGGCTGATTGCCGATTGGGACAACGCCGAGGATGAAATGCGCCAGCGCTTCACCTTGCAGCGTGGTCGCGTGACGTTGGCGGCGATGCCTTCGTTCGCCGGCAACCTGCTGCCACCCATCCTCAAGACCTTCCGCGCCCGCTATCCGAATGTCAACGTCACGGTGAACGACGTGATCAACGAGCAGGTGCTGGAGATGGTGCGTGACCGGCATGTCGAGTTGGGCGTAGCGTTCGAGCCGATGCAGAGTTCTTCACTGGCCTTCACCCCGCTGTATCTGGATCGCTTCGTCGCGGTGGTGCCGCTGGATTCACCGTTGGCCCGGGTCAGCGAGATCAAATGGCAGGCCTTGCTGGAGCAGCCGTTCATCACCCTGCAACGGCCGTCCACCGTCCGGGTGATGCTGGAAGAGCATTTGCAGGCACGGGGCATGAAACTGCCGGTGGAATTCGAAAGCCACCAGTTGGCGACGGTCGGGCGAATGGTCGCCAGTGGGCTGGGCGTGAGCGCGGTGCCGGCGCTGTGTGTCGGGCAAATGCATGAGCTGGGCGCGCGTTGCATCACCTTGAGCGACCCGGTGATCGAACGGGCCATTGGCGTGCTGACCAAGCCCGGGCATGAATTGTCGGCGGCCGCGCAGGCGTTGTTCGATACGATCAAGGGGCAGGAGTTGGGTGCGCAGCTGGCCGCGAGTTGACCCCGGCCACTGTGGGAGCGGGCTTGCTCGCGAAAGCGGTGTATCAGTCGACAGCAGTATTGAATCTTCCATCGTCTTCGCGAGCAAGCCCGCTCCCACAAAGGGTCCGGGCGTTGCTAAAACGGGTGCTGTGTCAGCAACGGCAACAACCACTCGCAAGGCTCTTCCAGTTTCAAGTCCAGCAACTCGTCGGCCCGGGTCTTGCCCCGGTTGATCGCCAACAGTGGCTTGCCCTGGTCCTTGATCGCCTTGCAGAGCCGAAACGCCGAATAAGCCATCAGCGACGAGCCCACCACCAGCAGGCCATCTGCTTGCCGGACGGCTTCAGTGGCGCGGGTCGCAGTGGCGGGAGCGACATTTTCACCAAAGAACACCACGTCGGGTTTCAAGCGCTCACCGTCGCAATGGGGGCAGCGGGGTACCTGGAAGCGCGCCTCGAACGCCGAGTCCAGCAGGGTGTCGCCGTCGGGCGCCTGCACGGCGTCGACACCGGCCAGGTAAGGATTCTGCGCTTCCATCAACAACTGGATCTGCTGCCGCTCGCTGCGCTGCTCGCAATCCAGGCACAGCACGCGGTGCAGGCTGCCGTGGAGTTCAATGACGTCCTGGCTGCCGGCCTGGTCGTGCAGCGTGTCGACATTCTGGGTAATCAACCCGCTGATGCGCTGCTGTGCCTGCAACTCGGCCAAGGCTTCATGGGCCACGTTTGGCCGGGCCTGCCTCACCCGTGGCCAGCCCAGCATCGCCCGCGCCCAATAGCGTCGACGGGACTCGGTCTGGGCGAGGAATTCCTGGTACATCATCGGCTGGCGCCCCCGACGCACGCCCTCACTGTCGCGGTAGTCGGGAATGCCCGAGGGGGTGCTGATGCCGGCGCCGGTGAGCACCAGGAATCGGCGCCCGGCCATATGCTCCAGCAGCTGATCGAGCGGTTCGAAGTGAAGGTCGTCGGGCATGGCATGTCTCCGTTGGCCTGGAGCCGTTGAGGTTAGCATTCCCATCGACCAGTGAAACGATGGCGGCGCCTTTCGTCGCCCTGAAAGGCGGTTCCGCCAAACTTTCCTCAGCGCCGCGATATCCACTTTTATGTACGGTATTTCCATCATTGTCGCGCTGCGGTGCGGTGGCGACCTCTCGCAAGGAGAACGAAATGGCAACGCCTAAAGAGAACCTCCTGGACTGGCTCAACGACGCCCATGCCATGGAGCAGCAAGCGGAGAAAATGCTCAAGGCCCAGGCCGAACGCCTGGAGCACTACCCCGTACTCAAGGCCCGGATCGAGCAGCACATCGAGGAAACACTCGGGCAACAGAAGCTGGTGGACCAGTGCATCCAGCGCTTGGGTGGCAGCACCTCGATGATCAAGGACATGGCCGGCAAACTCATGGCTTTCGGCCAAGCCATGGGCGGCATGATGATGACCGACGAGGTGGTTAAGGGCGCGATGAGCGGCTACGTGTTCGAGAACCTGGAAATCGCTTCTTATACGGTGCTGATCGAGGCCGCCAAAGTGGCCGGTGACGTGGAAACGCAACGGGCCTGCGAACAGATCCTGCCGCAGGAAATCGCCATGGCCGATTGGTTGCGCGAACACTTGCCGGAAATCACCCAGGCCTTCCTGGAACGTTCCGCCAACCCGCATACCGAAGCCAAGCGCTAAAGGGCCCGTGTGGCCGGTTACGCCTGTAGCCGGCCAGCAGCCTTCACGAGGAGAGGCATGAATAAAACCACCGGTGAAGTACGCGCCATCAATCGCCAGAGCGGCCTGGTCGGCGTGCTCGTGGCAGATGCGGGCGGCCATACCGTTTTCGAATTGCGTTCGGTCAATGACATCAGCGTCGGGGACGTCATGGAGTGGGACTGCGGGACAGCGCTCGGCACACAGGTCTACCGCAACCTGACCAAGGGCTGGGCCGCCGATGTTTATGTCGAAAACCATGGCGTCGCGGCGGCGAATCTGGAAGTTCAATTACTGGTGGGGTCTTGAAGAGACACCGGACAACGCAGGAGGACGAGCATGAACGAGTTACGTTGCGGCTGCCCGGATTGCCACTGCAAGGTAGATCCGGAGCGCGTATTCAATCACGACGGCGAAGCCTATTGCAGCCAGGCCTGTGCCGAGCAGCACCCCAACGGCGAGCCCTGTCCGGCGCCGGATTGCCATTGTGAGCGCAGCGGCAAGGTCGGTGGGCGGGACATTACCAACAATCAACTGGACGAGGCCCTGGAAGAAACCTTTCCAGCCAGTGACCCGATTTCTCCCTGATTTTTCGCTTGAATCCGGGCATTGGCAGCAGCGTGCCCGGACACCGCAAGCCGGTCAGTGCGGTGGTGCAAGACAACACCGGCAGCCCGCGAGTTTTGGCTTCCTGGAACGGCGCGAGGCCAGGGTGACGAGACCGGTGCAAAGGGGTGCCGGCGCCATCCGGTCTTTGGCGGACGGCGTGGAAAGACACGCACTGTTCAAATAATTAATGGCGCGCCGCTTGGGCGATAGCGGGTTGTAATAGATCCAACTAGTGCATTTGAAAGTGAACTTCATCGTTACGACCGTTCGTCGTGGTATGCGCGCCTTTTTTCAAACCTTGGGCGGGACAGGTTTTCTCAATAAGACGAGCCAATGCGGTTCGCTAACAGCAACTAACGAGGTGAATGAAATGGCTAACACAGGCAATAACAACCCTGGCAATTTCGCTAACGATCGTGAGAAAGCATCGGAAGCGGGCAAGAAAGGCGGCCAGGCTTCGGGCGGCAACTTCGCCAACGATCCAGAACGCGCAGCCGAAGCAGGACGCAAGGGCGGTCACGTCTCGGGTGGTAATTTTGCCAACGACCCGGAACGTGCCGCAGAAGCCGGCCGCAAAGGCGGCCAAGCCTCGGGCGGCAACTTTGCCAATGACCCTGAACGCGCCTCGGAAGCTGGCAAGAAGGGCGGCCAGGCGTCGGGTGGCAATTTCGCCAATGACCGGGAAAAGGCCTCCGAAGCAGGCAAGAAAGGTGGTGAAAACAGCCACGGTGGCGGTCGCAAGTCGTAACGTCCCGAGGCTGCAGGTCCCGCGTTAATAGCGCGGGACCTGTACTGTATTCCTTTTCAAACACAACAGGTTTTCGCTTGTTGCGTATTCAATGACGCGGCGATATAGACGGCGACTTAATTGCAGTTTGCCGTTCGTCTTGTTTGTTGAATAAAAACCAAATTATCAACCGTATAACTTCTTCAGAGTCTTGTGGGCCTGTCGTTGGCAGTGTCCGCGTGTCTTATTGCTGATCGAGGAGTTCAATCATGTTTCTACATAATAAACGACTGCAATACACCGTGCGTGTCGCTGAACCCAATCCTGGGCTTGCCAACCTGTTGCTCGAACAATTCGGGGGCGCCCAAGGTGAATTGGCGGCGGCGTCACGTTACTTTACGCAGGCGCTGTCCGAGGACGATCCAGGCCGCAAGGATTTACTGATGGACATTGCCACCGAAGAGCTCAGCCACTTGGAGGTGATCGGTTCGATCATCGTCATGCTGAACAAAGGCGCCAAGGGCAAGATGGCCGAGGGCGTCGAGCAGGAAGGCCAGCTGTACCGGGACATCAATGGGGCCGGAAACGACTCGCACATCACCAGCGTTTTGTACGGTGCCGGTTCGCCGCTGACTAACTCGGCCGGTGTGCCCTGGACCGCCGCGTACATCGACACCATCGGTGAACCCACAGCGGACATGCGCTCAAACATCGCCGCCGAGGCTCGGGCGAAAATCGTGTATGAGCGGCTGATGAACGTGACCGATGATCCAGGCGTCAAGGAGGCACTGGGCTTTCTGATGACCCGCGAAATCGCCCACCAACTGTCCTTTGAAAAAGCTTTGCATGCGATCCAGCCGAATTTCCCTCAAGGTAAATTGCCAGGCATGCCGGAGTTCACCCATGTGTACTTCAATATGTCCCAGGGCGAGCCGACCGTTCGCGGTCCGTGGAACCAGGGCGACGATTGGGAGTTCGTCGAGAACCCAACCCCTGCGGTGGATGGCGGCGACGGAATGGCCAGCGTACAGTTGAGTGAAGCAGATGAAGCGTTGCTGATGGACATGAAGGCGCGGACGATGTCCAACCCTGAAAGCGATCCCACCACGGGCGCCGACTTGGGTTCGGGGATGCAAATTGACAAACTGTAAAGAAAGGCGAGGGGGGCGACTCCCTCGCCTGAATTTTCGTCGGGTCGTTCCCATTTTCATGGTAACGATCGGATAAGCCATGGTTAGACAGTAAGGACATTCGATGGACCAGCCCACCTCCCGAATCCGCTCGCCCTGGCGCACCTGGCTGGGCCCCGTGCAAAACAATCTGTTGCTGGGGGTGAGCTTCTGGCTGGGCTTGGCAGTGGTCGCGGCGCTGCTGCTGTATAGCGGCTACAACGCATTGGTCGGTGCTGACCGGCACAACTTGGGCTACGCGATCCTGGGCGGCACGTCCGGTTTCGTCGCCACTGCCCTGGGTGCGGTCATGGCAGTGGTGTTGCGGGATATCTCGTCGCGGACCCAGGACATCATGCTGGGTTTCGCCGCCGGGATGATGCTGGCCGCCAGTTCCTTCTCGCTGATCCTGCCAGGCATCGAAGCGGCGCAGATCATCTGTGGTAACCAACTGCTCGCCGCGTTTGTCGTGGTGGTCGGCCTGGGGTTGGGCGTGGCCCTGATGATCGGCCTCGACCGTTTCGTGCCGCACGAACATGAGCTGAGCGGCCGACGAGGCCCCCAGGCCGAGCGCATCAATCGCGTCTGGTTGTTCGTGCTTGCGATCACCTTGCACAACCTGCCGGAGGGCATGGCCATCGGTGTGAGTTTCGCCGACGGCGATTTCAAGGTGGGCTTGCCCCTGACCACCGCCATTGCCATCCAGGACATTCCCGAAGGCCTCGCCATTGCCATGGCGTTGCGGGTCACCGGCATCAGCACCTTGCGTGCCGCGCTGATTGCGGTGGGCTCGGGCCTGATGGAACCGCTGGGCTCGGTGATCGGCCTGGGCATGTCGTCGGGCGTGGCCGTCGCGTACCCCATCAGCCTGGGGCTGGCGGCGGGGGCGATGATCTTCGTGGTGTCCCACGAAGTGATTCCCGAGACCCACCGCAACGGCCACGAAACCCCGGCCACGCTGGGGCTGATGATGGGGTTTGCCGTCATGATGTTCCTCGATACGGCGTTGGGTTGAGGAAGGCCTCGACCGTTTCGGAACCTGCTTATATGCGCCCCTCGGGCAGGCTTTTGCGTGCCCAAGCGGCGCTCGATACCGCACAGCGTCCCACCGCAAAACTCGTTTGAACTCCCCCCTGTCACCCTCCGTCATCTGTTCTGAGAGACACGTATTGGGCATCACTGCGGTGGTTGCTCGTTATTGAGTTTTCATCACGGAGGCGATGGACAGACATGACTATCCCGGACAACAACCCCGAACGGCAAAGTGGTACATCGAACCAGGCGCGACCCGAAGAACACGTGGACGCTATCAAGGAAGATGTGAACGAGGCCATTGGCAGCGCCCGCGAAAAAGCCGACGCGCAATTTAGTCAGTACCGCGACACGGCGGCGGATCAGATCGACGCACTGGCCCGTGGCGCCAAATCGGCGATGTCGGAGCTCGAAGACAACGACACCCTTGGCCTGTCGCATTACCTGGCGGACATGGCCGATCGCATGACAGGCCTGGCCAGCACCTTGCGCAACAAGAGCGCCGAACAGCTGCTGCACGAAGGTTCGCGCCTGGCCCGGGACAACCCAGCGCTGTTCCTGGCAGGCAGCTTGGCGGTAGGCTTCGGCTTGTCGCGGTTCCTCAAGGCCGGCAGTTCGCCGGTTGCCAGCGATGGTGAAGACCCTGCGCAAGGGCATTCGACACCACCCCAGGGTGGTTTCGCCGCGGACCGGCCGTTCGACCCCATTCCCGATCCCATCGGCCCAGGCGCCGGTACCGCCAGTGGGCTTGCCACCGGCATTACCCCCACGTCACCCAATGTCCAGGACCATCCCAGTGACGCCGCCACCGGCTCGTTGCCCGGTTCGGCCAATAGCAAAGGAGCGTTGTAATGAACCGACAAGACCCTGATTTCCAGCGTCCCGCCGCAACTTCCGTGACCGACAACGATGCGTCGGTGGCGGGGCTGTTGAAGCAGTTGAGCCGCGAAGTCCCTTCGCTGTTTACCAAGGAACTGGCGCTGGCCAAGGCCGAGATCCAGGCAAGCGTCAATACCCTCAAGGCGGGCGTCGCCGGTGTCGCGGGCGGAGCGATCGTTCTATTGGCGGGTTTTGTCATCCTGTTGATGGCGGTGGTCTACGGCTTGAGCACCATGATGCAACCCTGGCTGGCGGCGCTGATCGTCGGCGCGGTGACGATGATCATCGGGTTCGTCATGGTGCAGTCGGGCAAAAAACAATTCGAACCCTCGCACTTCAAGCCTGACCGAACCCTCGATGCGTTGAACAAAGACCAGGAAGCCCTGCGGAGGAAAGCCTCATGAAGGATGAATTCAAAACCGAATCCCAGAAGAGCCCGGAAACCATCGAGCGTGAAATCGACGAGCAACGGGATCACATTAGCCATATCGTCGATGCCCTGGGCAGCAAGTTCACGCCGGGGCAGATGCTCGATCAGGCCATGAGCCTGATGCAGGGTAACGGCGCGGCTTTCTTCAGCAACCTGGGCACCAGCGTGCGCAACAACCCGGTGCCCACGGTGCTCACTACCGTGGGCCTTTGCTGGTTGATGCTGGGCCAGAACCATCCCCCACGCGTCGGCTACCGTGTCGGTCCGGACCAGGCGTCCAGCGGTTGGAGCGAGGGGCTTTCAGGTGGCCTGGACAGCGCCAAGGAACATCTGCACAGCACCAGCGATTCGTTGCGAGAAGGTTTTCACCATCTCAAGGACAAGGCATCGCACTTGGCCGATGACCTGGGGGCAGGGGCTCGTCATGCCCGGCACAGCGCTCACGAAAGGCGCGAGCGCATGTCCCATTACTCCCAAGAGTCGGGCGCGCAATTGAGCCGTCTGCTCAAGGAGCAACCCTTGATGATGGCGGCTGCCGGGATCGCCCTGGGCGCCATGCTCGGCGCCGCACTGCCCAGCACGTCCACGGAGCAGCGGGTGATGGGCAAGACCAGTGCCGGCATGGCTGACAAAGCCAAACGGACGGCGCGTGAGGGGTACGAGGCGGCGCGCGATACGGTGAGCCGGACCACCAGCCACCGTGATGACACGGCGCCCACGGCACCCAATGGCCAGGCGCGCTCCGGCACTGACCTGTCGGAGGGGCTCGGCACCTCATAGGCGAGGGCCCGACGGGCCGGCGCAGTGTGACCAACACCTGCGCCGGTCGGTTTTACAGCGTGATCAATCCGTCTCTCCAAGGAGAGAACACATGGCACAGCGAATACCGTTCACCGGCCATCTGATTGTCATCGGCTTTGGCTCCATCGCCCGGGCCACCTTGCCATTACTGTTGGGCCAGGATCACATCCCGGTCAGGCAGATCACCGTGATCGCACCGGTGATCGAACAGCAGATCTGGTTCAAGGATCGGGGCATTCGCTTCGTGCGCAAGGCATTGACCGAGCCTACCTTTGCCAAAATCCTGGACCGCTTCGTCAAGCCTGGAGATTTCATCGTCAACCTCTCGGTGGAGGTCAGCTCGCTGGCGTTGATGGCGTATGCCTGCGACAAGGGCGCGCTGTACCTCGACACGTGCGTGGAACCTTGGGCGGGCGGCTACAGCGACCCACAACTGAGCTTGTCGCGCCGCACCAATTACGCGTTGCGCTACCAAGTCCTGGACCTGCGCAAAAAACTCGGCAGAGGCCCCACCGCCGTCGTGGCCCACGGGGCAAATCCAGGCCTGATAACGCACCTGCTCAAGGCCGGCCTGGTGGAACTGGCGATGCAACTGGATCATCCGTTGCCACAACAGCGCGCAGGCGTGGATTGGGCCCGCCTGTGCATGCAGACAGGCATCAAGGTGATTCACTTTGCCGAGCGTGATACCCAGCGTTCCCTGCGCCTCAAGCAGGACGATGAGTTCGTCAACACCTGGTCGGTGGAAGGGTTCATCAGCGAGGGCCGCCAACCAGCGGAGCTGGGCTGGGGCACTCACGAACGCCGTTGGCCATCGTCTGCCCAGCGGCATCGCTTCGGCACACGCAACGCCATCTATCTGGAACGCCCAAGCGCCAGCGTACGGATCAAGACGTGGACGCCAATAGGCGGACCGTGCCTGGGACTGATGATCACCCATCATGAAACGGCTTCGACCGCCGATCTGCTGACGGTGAAAGAGCGGCAGAAGCTGATCTATCGACCCACGCTGCACTACGCCTACCATCCGTGCAACGACGCGCTGCTATCGATTCACGAACTGATCGGCCGCGGCTGGCAGCCCCAAGGCCAGCAACGCATCCTCAACGACGAAATCGACAGTGGCGGCATCGATGCGCTGGGTGTGTTGTTGATGGGCCACGGCCTGAATGCCTTTTGGTATGGATCGGTGCTGAGCATCGACGAGGCCCGGGCCCTGGTGCCATTCAACAACGCCACCAGCCTGCAGGTGGCGGCGGGGGTGTTGTCGGGAATCGTGTGGGCGGTGGAGCATCCGGATCGCGGCATCGTCGAACCGGAGCAGATGGATTACGAACGGGTGCTGGAAGTGGCCAGGCCTTACCTTGGCACCTTGATAGGCCAGCAAACCGATTGGACGCCGGTGGGGGCCGTGCATGAGCCGTCCCGGGACGGTGCGGCAGATGCCTGGCAATTCGAGCATTTCACCCGGTTCTGAAGGCGTCGCGGTATTACTCGGCTGACCCGAAGGCACCCGCGATGAAGCCCCTTGTGTGAGCGAGCTTGCTCCCACAGGGTTTTGTGTTTAGGCCGGTTGCGGTTTTTCGCGGCCTATACTCAACCAAGGGGTGACATGAATCCGGGGTGGCGCGATTGTGCTGCGTTCGCTGATGTTGGCTGTCTTGCTCGTTCTGGCGGGGTGCGCCACGCCACAGCGCGGTCAACAGGCAGCGACGGTGGCGGTTTCCCAGGACACCTGGCGACAGGTCGACCGGCAGATCATCGCCGCTTCGAAAAGCGCCCTGGAGCAGACCGGCGTCTATGCTAGCGGTTCGATGGAGCATTGGCGGGTGCTGGTGTACGAGCGCACCGAGGCTGAGTTCATTCCCTGGTTCAGCAGCTACTGGACGCAGGAGTGGCTGGCGATGAAGGTCGGCTGGTATTCCGCCAGTGCCAAGGGCGCGGAGGACTCTTCGGCCCGGCGACTGGCGGTTTACCTGCAGGAGCAATATCGCGACCAGGTGCTGGAGCCCGTGGCGGTGGAGATCGACCCCGAGGCAATCAGGGCCAGTGCGACGGATTATTACGTGCGCCTGGTCAATCAGCAGGTCCAGGTCATCGCCCAGCGGCATCGAATCCCCATTGAATGGATCAATCGGCGCCTGCACGCCATTCCGGCCATCAACCTGGGTCCGCCGGCGACGCGCAATGCTTCGTTGTACGAGGTGGTCCATACCGAACCATTGAACACGTTGCCGGCGTACGCCGCGCTGATTGACCACGTCAACAAGGCCGCCGCCACCGGTTCGGGGCCATCGGACGCGGTGATTGCCACAGTGGCCCAGCGCACCAGCGAGAAGATCGAAGGGCAGTTCGCCACGCGAGGGGCGGCAGGTGCAGCGGCGGCCGTGGCCGGGAAGGCGGCGGGAGCGCTGATTTCTGTGGGCGTGGCAGGCGTTCGCGCGATCATCCACGAAGGCGAGCGCCCGGAAATGGAGGCACAGATCCGCAAAAGCCTGAGCGCCGCGTTCGACGAGGCCTGGTTCAAATCGCTCAAGCATCCCCTCAGCGGGGTGATGGCGCCGGTGTACTACCTGGACGAGGAAATCGAGGGCAACCTGGTGGAAACGGAGCTGGCGAATCGGGCAGTGGTGTTGCCACAGATCGAGCCGTGACGGTGCTGGCTCATTCCGACCCGAGGGTGACGCGGCAGCCCTTGCGGCGGCGGATCTGTTCGTCGGTAGGGCGTTCCCTGACGAATTCAAAACGCGGCTCGCCTTCGCTGTAGACCACCAGCCATCCCCATTCCAGCTCACTTTCATCCTGTCCCGGCCTGGGCGGCGAGGCCCACCAGGGTTCTTTTTGCACGATTTGACGCATGGTGTTCCTCCTGCGGTTTGATCCTTTTCACTATAGCCCGCTCGATTTAAAGACTCAGTGTGCTCTGATCCCGTCCATCAGCGTCTAGCGTCTGTATCCCCGCACTCGAACGGGGAATGACTGGACCCCTGCGCATATGCAAGCACTGTTGAACGAGATCCTCGATGCGGTTCGCCCCCTGATAGGTCAGGGCAAGGTGGCCGATTACATTCCTGCCCTGGGCACCGTGGCGCCCAATCAGCTGGGCATTGCCGTGTACGGCAACGACGGCGAGATGTATTGCGCAGGCGACGCCGATACGGCGTTTTCGGTGCAGAGTATTTCCAAAGTGTTCAGCCTGGTGCAGGCCATCGGGCATTCCGGCGAAGCGATTTGGGAGCGTCTGGGTCATGAGCCGTCTGGCCAGCCCTTCAATTCCCTGGTACAGCTGGAATTCGAGCGGGGGCGACCACGCAACCCGTTCATCAACGCCGGCGCGTTGGTGATTTGCGACATCAACCAGTCGCGTTTCGCCGCTCCGGCGTTGTCGATGCGCGATTTCGTACGCCGCCTGTCGGGTAATCCCCAGGTGATGGTGGACGGCAAGGTCGCCGAGTCGGAATACCAGCACCGCGCCCGCAACGCTGCGATGGCTTACCTGATGCAGTCGTTCGGCAACTTTCATAACGACGTCGAAGCGGTACTGCGCAGCTATTTCAGCCATTGCGCCCTGAGGATGAGCTGCATCGACCTGGCCCGGGCGTTCTGCTTCCTCGCCAACGACGGATTCTGCAAGCACAGTGGCGAACAAATCCTGAGCGCCCGCCAGACCCAGCAGGTCAACTCCATCATGGCCACCAGCGGGCTCTATGACGAGGCGGGCAATTTTGCCTATCGCGTGGGCCTGCCCGGCAAGAGCGGCGTGGGCGGCGGGATTGTCGCCGTGGTGCCGGGGCGCTTCACGGTGTGCGTCTGGTCGCCGGAGCTCAACGTGGCCGGCAACTCCCTGGCCGGCATGGCGGCGCTGGAACTGCTCAGCCAGCGGATCGGCTGGTCGGTGTTCTAGATTCCACGAAAAAGGGCCCGTTCCTGTTGAGGAACGGGCCCTTTTATTCAAGTGGAATCAGCAGAGGCGGTCGATGACCCGCACTGGCGAGGTGGCCTGCATCGACTCCCACGCCTGGGTCAGCGTTTGCAGGACGCGTCCCATGAAGTCCTTGTCCGCGGCGGCCTTCTTGCCAACGTAGCCTTGGCCGCGACGGTACATCTTCAGCCGGGCACACAGGTCTTGCGTGTTCCTTTCGAACTCTTCTTCCTGGGTGTACGGCGACAAGCAGTCCATATGCACCTGGCCAGTCTTGCTGATCCACAGGATATGGCTGTCGAGGGTGTCCTTGTGTGCTGCGAACATGCGAGCCAGTTCATCAATAGATGGTTGATTATTCAGATTCATGTGTAAGCTCCTTGACCATTTGGTTGATCTGTCTGGTGGTTCGCAAAAACTTCGCTTCTCGGTAAGTGCCTGCCTGCTACCGAAACCAGGCCGTCAGCGTTCGTCTGTCGAACTTAGACAGGGTCATGCATCGGTTGTGTAGTGTTATCGAAGGGCTGCTACGCAAATGCGCTACAACGAAGAGAAACCGCGAAGAATCTTCAACCAGTGTCAACTCTCGAGGGGTCGACCACGTGCGTCATGAGGATTGATCGCCAGCGTTTCTCGTCCTTGTTACCGGACGGTCAGGCCAGGTCAGCACCTTCAATCTGCCTTGTGGGCAGTCCCTTATCCAAAAAAACAGCTCGGCGGTCAGACGAGCTTGCTCAAACAGTTGCCTGTACTCCCGATCGGGGAGACGTCTTCATCATGCAAGGGCAAACCGGAGGCGTCAACGGTTTTGTAGTGATTATTTTTGGTCACTACATATTGTCGGACAAAATGGTTTGGGTATGAGGATTCCGGTCAAGCCCCATTGATATGGCGTTCATGCTAGGACTGATTTTGCTCAGGTCGCCTTGGCCTTGCTTGCTTTACGCGGTGTACCGGCAGCCTTGCGCTTGGCCGGTTTGCGTTTGTTCTTCCACGGTGTAGCGCCGCGACCGGCGGGGCTGGCGGGGCCGCTGATGGTCAGGCTCATGCCTTGGCAGCGGGCGATGTGCTTGCTCATCCAGGCCGCTTGCCGGGTCACGAATTCTTCCAGGCTCATTTCACCGCTTTGCACCATGTCCAGCGCCTGTTCCCAAATGGCGGTGGTGCCCGGGTCGGCGATGGCGCGGGGCACGGCATCGATCAGGCTGAAGGCCGCCGGGGTGGCTGACAACGCCTTGCCGTTTTTCACCAGGTAACCCCGGTCGAGCAGCCCCTGGATAATCGAGGCCCGGGTCGCTTCGGTGCCGATGCCGGTGGTGTCCTTGAGCTTTTGCTTGAGCAGCGGATCGTCTACCAACTTGGCGACGTTCTTCATTGCCTTGATCAGGTCGCCTTCGGTGAAGGGTTTCGGGGGCTGGGTCCACAGGTCCTTGGGTTTCACCTCGTCCACGGCACAATCACGCCCCTCGGTCAGCGCCGGAAGGGTTTGCGGCACGGGCGCCTCGCGGCCTTTTGTCGGCGCCAACGCTTCGGGCAATGCGCGTTTCCAGCCCGGCTCGACGATCTGCTTGCCCACGGCACGCAGCGCCTGGCCGGCACAGTCGAAGTCGGCCTGGGTCCGGTCGTATTCATGATTGGGCAGGAATTGCGCCAGGTAGCGCGCACGAATCAGCGTATACACGGCGCGCTGCTTGCCCGCGAGTTTGTCGAGGTTCTTCGCGGCAGCGGTGGGAATGATGCCGTGGTGGGCACTGACCTTGGCGTCGTTCCAGGCCCGGGATTTGCGCTGCGGCTGCAAATGTTCGCGCAGCGGTGCAAGGCTTGGGTCAGCCTGGGCGAGGGCGGCGAGGATGGCCGGGGCTTCGCTGTGCTGGCTCAACGGCAGGAAACCGCAATCGCTGCGTGGATAGGTGATCAACTTGTAGGTTTCGTAGAGCGACTGGGCAATGTCCAGCGTCTCCTGGGCGCCGAGGCCGAGCTTCTTCGAGCAGACCTCCTGCAGCGTGCCCAGGTCGAACGGCAGTGGCGCCGCTTCGCGCAGGCGCTCGGTGCGCACTTTCAACGCCCGGGCGGTGGCAGCGTTGCCCATGGCCTGGGCAGCGTCCCGGGCGAGGGCCTGGTTCAGGCAGCGTTCCTGGTCGTCGCAGGCATCCGGGTCGGCGCGCCACTGGGCCATGAACGCCGTGCCGTCATGGCTCAGTTGCACGTCGATGGCCCAGTAGGCGACCGGCACGAAGTCGGCAATGCTGCGGTCGTGATCCACCACCAGCCGCAACGTGGGCGTCTGCACCCGGCCAACCGGCAACACGCCCTGATAACCGGACTGGCGCCCCAGCAAGGTGAACAGGCGACTCATGTTCATGCCGATCAGCCAGTCGGCCCGGGAGCGACCCAGGGCGGAGTGATAGAGGTTGAACGTCTCCGCCCCCGGCTTGAGGGCGGCCAGGGCCTTGCGGATCGACGCTTCGTCCAGTGCCGACAACCAGAGTCGCTGGATCGGCCCGCGATAGCGGCAATGCTCCACCAGTTCCCGGGCGATCATTTCGCCTTCACGGTCGGCGTCGGTGGCGATCACCAATGCCTTCGCTTCCCCCAGCAAACGCTTGACCGCCTTGTATTGGCTGGCGGTTTTTGGCTTGACGGTCATTTTCCATTGCGCCGGCACGATAGGCAGGTCAGCCAGCACCCAGCGCTTGTAGCGCGGGTCGTAGGCGTCGGGCGGCGCGGTTTCCAGCAGATGGCCGATGCACCAGGTAACCGTGACGTTCGGGCCCAGCCAGCAACCATCGCCACGACGCGTGGCGCCGAGCACGGCTGCGATGTCCTTGGCCTGGGACGGTTTTTCACACAGGTACAGCTGCATAGCGCCGTTTCTCTCAGCGGTTTTCTTGGGGCCTAGCATGGTCATGGTTGCGCGCCGGAGCAAGTTTTATCTGTATGGATATACAGATGAAAACGTTGCCCTGCGTTGCGGCGGATATCTCCGGGGCCGCATTCAGGCGATCCGTAGGCAAGCAGAATGAATTTCTCGCAAGGGGATCGCTCATAACTTGCAGAGCGGTACAAACCGCAAGAGAAGTTAATGGGGCCAAGGAGAGTCACTTAATGAATTCGATGCCAAACGGCAACGGACAGGCGACCACACGTTTGATCCTCGTCGTTGAAGATGATCCAACGATCCTGGAATTCCTCTGTGAAATCCTGGAAGACGAGGGATTTGTCGTCGAGCCACGGGAAAGCGCAGATGCGGCGCTGACGTTTCTCGAAGAAAGCGCCGATTACGTCGACCTGTTGCTGACCGATATCACCATGCCGGGCCTGATAAATGGTGCGGACCTGGCCAACCTGACCGGCGACCGCTGGCCGCAGATACCCTTATTGATCATGTCCGGTTTCGAAACGCCGGAAAGCGCCGGGATCAAGCATCACGCTTCGTTCATCGCCAAGCCTTGGGCGTTGGGGCAGATGCTGGATCTGGTGGAGAGCACGGTGAAGGATCACTCGGTTCATTGAGAGACTTGGCAGACAGCCTGTGGCGAGGGAGCTCGCTCCCGCTCGGTTGCGCTGCGACCGCCAGAGGGGCCTGCTTCGCAGTCCAGCGGGAGCAAGCTCCCTCGCCACGGGAGGATCAGGTTCCGCAGGGTTAATTACCCTCAGTTCTTATCCAAGTCCACATTCCGCGTTTCCCGCAGGCAGAACATGCCCACTACGAGGCTCACGCCGGTAATCACCACCGGGTACCAAAGCCCATAGAAAATATCGCCGGTGTAGACCACCAGAGCGAACGACACGGTGGGCAGGAAACCGCCGAACCAGCCGTTGCCGATGTGGTAGGGCAGGGACATGGAGGTGTAGCGGATCCGCGTCGGGAACAGTTCAACCATGAGCGCTGCCAGTGGGCCGTAGCACATGGCCGAAATGATGATCAGCGCCACGATCAAGGCGACGATCATCGGCCGATTGATCTGCTGGGCGTCGGCCTTCTGCGGATAGCCGGCCAGGGTCACGGCGCCGCGCAGGGCCGCTTCGTCATAGCCTTCGAGTTTCACGTCACCGACGCTGACCTGCACTGTGCTGCCGGTCGGGGCTGCGACGCTGCTGTAGGGCAGGCCTTGCTTGACCAGGAACGTCTTGACCTTGTCGCAAGGGCTGTCGAAACGTGCCTTGCCCACCGGGTCGAACTGGAAGGTGCAGGTGGCCGGGTCGGCAACCACAGTGATAGGCGCCTGACGGCTCGCCAGGTCGATGGCCGGGTTGGCATAGTGGGCCAGGGTCTTGAAGATCGGAAAGTAGAGCGCCGTCGCCAGCAGCAGGCCGATCATCAGCACGGGTTTGCGTCCGACCTTGTCCGAGAGCCAGCCAAAGAAGATGAAAAACGGTGCGCCGATCACCACGCTGACGATCAGCAAACTGTTGGCCAGGGCCGGGTCCATCTTCAGGAACTGGGTCAGGAAAAACAGCACATAGAACTGCGCAGCGTAGAACGTCACCGCTTGGCCTGCGTTGATGCTGAACAGGGCGATCAACACCACTTTCAGGTTTTCCCATTTGCCGAAGGACTCGCGGATCGGTGCCTTGCAGCACTTGCCTTCTTCTTTCATTTTCACGAAGGACGGCGATTCATGCAGGCTCAGGCGGATCCAGGTGGAGATGCCCAGGAGCAGGATCGACAGCAGGAACGGAATGCGCCAGCCCCAGACTTCGAATTGATCGCCGGTGAAGTAGCGGCAGCCCAGCACCACCAGCAGCGAGAGCAATAACCCGAGGGTGGCCGTGGATTGAATCCAGCTGGTATGAAAGCCGCGCTTGCCTATCGGGGCATGTTCGGCGACATAAGTGGCGGCACCGCCATACTCACCGCCCAGGGCCAGGCCCTGGAGCATGCGCAGCAGCACGAGGATGATCGGCGCGGCGATGCCGATGCTGGCGTAGTTGGGCAGCAGGCCGACGCAGAACGTCGCCAGGCCCATCAACACGATGGTGGCCAGGAACGTGTATTTGCGCCCGATCATGTCGCCCAACCGTCCGAACACCAGTGCACCGAACGGTCGCACGATGAAGCCGGCGGCGAATGCCATCAGGGCGAAGATAAACGCCGTGGTGTCATTGACCCCGGCAAAGAACTGTTTGCTGATGACCGCCGCCAGAGCGCCGTAGAGAAAAAAGTCGTACCACTCGAACACCGTCCCCAGGGAGGAGGCGAAGATGACTTTCTGGGTTTCCTGGCTGGTGCCTGCGCTACGCGTGGCTTCCAGGGGCTGAACGTGTTCAGACATAGCACTATCCCTCACAGTGATTGTTTTTGTTGTTCCACTGCCGACGCCGGTAGGGCGTCTTCTGCTTTGATGCGTTCCTTGAATCGACACGTTTTTTCCCTGTGGGAGCGGGCTTGCTCGCGAAGGCGGTGTGTCATCCACCATAAAAGGTGGCCGTATGATTGCATTCGCGAGCAAGCCCGCTCCCACAGGAGGCTGACTTGTTCTTCAGACCGCGGCAGGTACTTTTTCGATGCTGGTGTTCCTCGTGGCTGGGTTGAGGATCATCTGCGCCGCTTTCTCGGCAATCATCAATGTCGGCGAGCAAGTGTTGCCCGAGGTGATGCGCGGCATGATCGAGGCGTCGGCGATGCGCAGGCCCCTGATGCCATGGACGCGCAATTGCGCATCCACCACCGCGTCGCGGTCCTGGCCCATGCGGCAGGTGCCGACCGGGTGGAAAATCGTCGTGCCGATGCGGGCGGCGGCCTGGTGCAGTTCCTCTTCGGTCTGCAGGCTGGGGCCCGGCAGGTATTCCACTGGGTTGAAGCTGCCCAGGGCCGGGGCCGCGACGATGCGCCGGGTCAGGCGGATGGCGTCGGCGGCGACCCGCAAGTCTTCGGGGTGGCTCAGGTAGTTGGGTTGGATCAGTGGTGCTTCGTGCGGATCGGCGGAGCGGATGTCTACCCGGCCTCGACTTTGCGGACGCAGGTCGCACACCGATGCGGTGAACGCTGGAAAGCTGTGCAGTGGTTCGCCAAAACGCTCCAGGGACAATGGTTGGACGTGGTACTCCAGGTTGGCGCGGGTCTGTTCCGGGCCCGAGCGGGCGAACGCACCGAGTTGGCTTGGCGCCATCGACAATGGGCCGCTGCGGTCGTACAAGTAGCGCAGGCCCATGCCCATCTTGCCCCACAAGGTGCCGGCGATCTGGTTCAGGGTCCGGGCGTTTTCCAATTGATAGATCAACCGCAGTTGCAAGTGATCCTGCAGGTTGCCGCCGACGCCGGGCAGCTCATGAACCACGCCGATACCCAGGCGCTGGAGCAGGTTGCGCGGGCCAATCCCGGAGCGCTGCAGGATTGTCGGCGAGCCAACGGCGCCAGCGCACAGGACGATTTCCTTGCGGGCCTTGAAGGTCATGCCTTTGCCTTGCCAGCGAGCGCTGACCGCGTGGGCCCGATTGTCACGCAACAGCACGCGATCCACTTCGACGTCGGTCAATACGGTCAGGTTGGTGCGGTTGCGAATCGGTTTGAGAAAGGCCTTGGCCGCGTTCCAGCGCACGCCGGCCTTCTGGTTGACCTGGAAGTAGCCGCAGCCTTCATTGTCACCGCCGTTGAAATCGTCGACGTTGGGAAGACCGCTCTGTTCGGCGGCGGTACGGAACGCATCGAGGATCGGCCATGACAGGCGCTGGCGTTCGACCCGCCATTCGCCGGCGGCACCATGGAGTTCGGAGTCTCCGGCGAAGTGGTTCTCGCTCTGCCGGAACAGTGGCAGCACGTCATTCCAGGCCCAGCCGGGGTTGCCTTCGGCGGCCCAGCCATCGTAGTCCGCGGCCTGGCCGCGCATGTAGATCATGCCGTTGATGGACGAGCAACCGCCCAACACCTTGCCGCGAGGGTAGCTCAGGGCGCGCCCTTGCAGGCCGGGTTGCGCCTCGGTCTTGAAGCACCAGTCGGTGCGCGGGTTGCCGATGCAGAACAGGTAGCCGACCGGGATATGAATCCACGGATAGTTATCGCGCCCGCCGGCTTCGAGCAGCAGCACTCGATGCTGTGGGTTGGCCGAAAGCCGGTTGGCCAGCAGGCACCCGGCCGGGCCGGCACCCACGATCACGTAATCGTATTCATCGACGACAGGTTGCATTCGCGACCTCATTTATTGTTCTTGTGGGTCCATCCTAGTTGTTAGTTTTCGTTAAAAGAATGTTAGTTTTTGCGCAGCCGCTGTGCGTTTATAAACAGTCCCGCCCAAGAGGAATGCAAGGATGGCCCATGTTTGACTGGAATGACCTGCGCTATTTCCTGGAGCTGCAACGCAGCGGCCGTCTGCTAACGGCGGCGCGGCGGCTGAACACCACTCACGCTACGGTGGCCAGGCACATCGAAGCCATCGAGAAAAGCCTGGGTACGGCGCTGTTCGTCCAGCATGCCCAAGGCTATGAATTGACCCCTGCCGGCGAGGCGTTGCTCAAACACGCCGAGGCCATGGAAAACGTGGCATTGCTGGCCCAGGAGGACATCACCCAGTCCAGCGCGCCCCTGGGCAAGATCCGCCTGGGGGTGACCGAAGGGCTGGGCATCATGTTCCTCGCCAGCCGCATGGATGGGCTGTTCCAGCGTTATCCGGGGTTGGAAGTGGAGCTGGTGGCGGTGCCACGCTTTGTCAGTATCCTCAACCGTGAGGCGGAAATCAGCATTCACCTCGAACGCCCGTCGGCCGACCTGCTGGTGACCCGCAAGCTCACCGACTACAGCCTGGCGCTGTACACCAGCCAGGCCTACCTGGACCGCTCGCCACCCTTGCGGAACCGGGAAGACCTGGCCCGTCACGCCTGGATCGGCTACGTCGATGACCTGCTGTTCAGCCAGGAACTGATGTTCCTCAACAGCTTTTGCCGCAACCCCCGGGTGGTGTTCCACAGCACCAGCGTCATCGCCCAGCAACAAGCCGCGCGCTCAGGTTTGGGGATCGCCGTATTGCCTTGCTTCATGGCCAGCGGCGATCCGGCGCTGGTGCCTTTGTTGCCAGACGAAACCATCCGCCGCAGCTATTGGATCAGCACCCGCCGCGAACTGCATAAATCCGTACGGTTGCGGGTGCTGTGGGATTACGTGGTGCAGTTGTGTGAGCGGGAGCAGGGGCTGCTGATCCCCTGATCTCGATAAATTGGGTACAAGGCCTGGCCGCCCAAGCCCCCTTTTATGGCCCCCAATGCCCTCAAGCCGATGCCCTGACGTGCCTTAGTGTGGGAACTGCCAGACCCACAACAAAAAAGGCGCAACCATCGCGCTGCCAAGAGGGCTTTATGTCGGCAACCACGCCTTCCATCCTGCTTCACTGCGCCACCTTTGTGCTGCTCGGTTCGCTGCTCGCTGGTTGCGGCGAGGAAGCCAAGCCTCCCGCGGCCACGGTATTCACGGCCATGCCCGCGGACGCAGCGTTGGCCCAGGTCTACGACAGCAGTTGCAAGCTCTGCCACGCCAACCCCGGCGCCGGGGCGCCGTTGACCGGCGATACAAATGCCTGGGCGCCGCGCGTGGCCCAGGGCGCCGACACCCTGTTGGACCACGCAATCAATGGCTACAACGGCATGCCTCCGATGGGGCTGTGCATGCACTGTTCCGAGGAGCAGTTCGTGGCGCTGATCGCCTTCATGTCCGGCCAACCGATCCAGTGACCAGCGGGGACTACAGCATGACGATGGATTTCTCACGGCGCCGGCTGCTGCAAGGGGCCGGCATGCTCGCAGCTTTTACCGCGCTGGGCAGCCAGGGCGCCCTGGCCGAGTTGATGCGCGCGCCGCGACTGATTCCCTGGCGCAACTGGTCGGGGGCACAGAGTTGCTTGCCAGCCGCTCGCCTGGCACCCAAGGATCTCGACGAACTGGTGCAAGTGGTGACGCGGGCCGAGGGGCGGATTCGTCCGGTGGGTTCCGGGCATTCCTTCAGCGCGTTGGTGCCCACTGACGGGACGTTGCTGTCGCTGAGTTTTTTCAGCGGACTACTGGACCACGACGCGGCCAGCCTGCAGGCCGAGTTCGGCGGCGGTACGCCCATGTCGCGCATGGGCCCGGCGCTCAAGGCCATCGGCCAGGCGCTGCCGAACATGGCCGACGTGGATTACCAGACCCTGGCCGGCGCCATCGCCACCTCGACCCACGGTACCGGCAAGGCGTTCGGCTCGTATGCCTCGCAAGTGGTCGGCCTGCAGTTGGTAACGGCCAGTGGCGAGGTGCTCGATTGCGATGCCAAGCGCCACCCCGAAGTATTCCTGGCCGGTCGGGTGTCCCTCGGCGCGCTGGGCCTGGTGACCCGCGTCCGCTTGCAGAACCGTCCGGCTTATCGGCTGCGTGAGCGCCAATGGGTGGCCAAAACCGAAGAGCTGCTCGAGGACGTCGAAAGCAACACCCGTGACAATCAGCACTGGGAGATGCAGGTCGTTACCCATTCCGACTATGCGCTGTCGATAGCCCTGAACGAAACCACGGATCCGGCCACGCCGCCGATCAGCCCCGAAGAGGAGGGCGGCAACGAATTCGTCAGCTTGATCGAGAATCTCGACAAGTACGGCAGCGATTTTCCCGCCGCCCGCCGAGCACTGCTCAACAGCTTGCGGCTGCTGGCCAGTTTCGATGATCGGGTCGGTGATTCCCATGACATCTACGCCAACTCCCGCACCGTGCGCTTCAACGAGATGGAATATTCGGTGCCGGCCGAATGGGGGCCCGCGTGTCTGCGTGAGATCCTCGCGTTGATTCGCGACAAGGATCTGCGCACCTGGTTTCCCATCGAATACCGCTATGTGAAGGCCGACGATATTGCCCTGAGCATGTTTGAAGGCCGGGACAGTTGCTCGATCTCCGTGCACCAGCACTATCAGATGGATCATCACAATTTCTTCGCGGCCATCGAGCCGATCTTCTGGAAATACCAGGGCCGTCCACATTGGGGAAAGTTGCATTCCCTCAACGCCAAGGCGCTACAGACGCTCTATCCGCGCTGGGCTGAATTTACCCAGGTGCGCCAGGCATTGGACCCTGCGGGCAAGTTCCTCAACGGGCATCTTTCATCGATTCTGGGGGTGAGCTGATGGGCTTCAATCGTCGCGGTTTCCTGAGGGGTACGCTGGGCGCGGGGGTCTTGCTTGCTGGCGCCGGCGCCTGGTTTCGGCCTGATGACCTGGGAGGGCCGTACAGCGATTATTTCCGCCAGTTGAACCGCGAACTCAAGGCCAACGGCCCCATGCGTCCGGTGATGGTGGTGGACCTGGATCGGCTGGACCACAACATCGACGTGGTGACGGCCTCGGTCCGGCGCACCGGCAAGCAACTGCGCCTGGTGGAAAAATCGTTGCCGTCGCCCGGGCTGCTGCACTACATCGCCCAGCGGGCCGAGACCCGACGGTTGATGTCGTTCCACCAGCCGTTTCTCAATCACGATGCGGTGCAATTTCCCGAGGCCGATATCCTGTTGGGCAAGCCCTTGCCGGTGCGCTCTGCCGAGTTGTTCTATCAACGCCACAAGGGGCCGTTCGATCCGTCGCGGCAATTGCAGTGGCTGCTGGACACGCCCGAACGGCTTGAGCAATACCGGGCGCTGGCCCAGAGCCTGGGGATGCGTTTGCGAGTCAATATTGAGTTGGATGTCGGCCTGCATCGCGGTGGCGTGGCCGACGACGCGGCGCTGGACGCGATGCTCAAGCAGATCCGCGCCCATCCGGCGCAGCTGGAATTCGCCGGGTTCATGGGCTACGACCCGTTCGTGGGCATGGGCGTGCCCGAACTGCTGGCCAGTCCCGAGACGCTGCTGGCCCGGGTCATGGCGATCTACAAAACCAGGGTGGACTTCGTCCGTTTGCGCTACCCCGATTTATGGCATCCGAGCCTGACCTTCAACACCGCCGGCAGCCCCAGCTATCGCCTGCATGAACAGGAAAATCTCAGCACCGAAGTGTCGGTGGGCACGGCCATGCTCAAGCCCAGCCACTATGACCTGCCGTCATTGAGCGAGCACGTGCCGGCGGCCTTTATCGCCACCCCAGTGCTGAAAAGCACCGGCGCGGTGAACATCCCGGCGCTGGATGAGCGGTCGCGGATTTTTTCCTGGTGGGATGTGAACCAACGCGCCACGTTCTTCATCTATGGCGGCAACTGGATGGCCGACTTCGAATCACCGCGCGGCTTGAAGAGCAACGGTCTTTACGGCCGCAGCTCCAACCAGGAAATGGTCAACGGTTCCGAAGCGGTGGGGCTGGCGGTGGAGGACCAGGTGTTCCTGCGACCGACCCAGACCGAGTCGGTGCTGTTGCAATTTGGCGACCTGCTGGCGGTGCGGGGCGGCAGGATTGTCGAGAGCTGGCCGGTTTATAGCTGATTCAGTCCTGCCAAGACAAAACCTGCGGTGAAACGAATGCCTGTGAAACATTTCTAGAACGCAAACGGAATACTGATCTTGGCCCACAGCATCTCGCCCTCGGTGCGGTTTTCCACGGCGAATTCCTTGGCCCAGCGGATTTCGGCGCTGGCGTACTTGAGGAAGGTCAGGTGCAACGCCGGGCCGATGGCGAAGACCTGGCCGCGCACGCCGTCGTCCACATCCTGCCCGGCGAATTGCACGGTGCGGCCGTACTGTTTGTCGTCGGTGGTCTGCTTGAGGTAATAGCCGTTTAGCCCCAGCCTCAGGTTGTCAGTCACGCGATAGCTGGCGGAATAGTCGAAGTGGAAAATCTGCCCAGAACGGTAGTCGGTGTCCTTGTTCTTGCGGTTGAAACTGTAGGTGGTTTTCATCGACACCTCGGTGTCTTCCGAGGGCAACCAGGTGAAGGAAAACAGCGGCTTGTAGGTATAGAAATTATTGCTCGTGTTGGCCAATCGATCGGTGCTGTATTCGCCGGTCGGCACGGTGATTTCCACTGCTGCGGCCAGGGTCAGGTTCTTGCCCATGTCCCAGAGCACAATGGGCGAAATGGTGGTATCGCCCATGCCCTCGCGGGTGTCGTGCAGGCCGAACACCGAGACTTCCTGCTTGATCCAGGGTTGGGCGATGTAGATCCCCGCCCGCCCGCCGGCCACCCGCAACGGGCTGAGGTAATCGATACGTGGGACCACTGCCGTGGATTCGATTTCCACGTCCGGCAGTTCACCGCCCAACGAGCTGATATTGAATTTCCGGGCTTTGTAATGGTTGTAGTAGAGGTTGAACGCGACCATGTGGTCCGGAAGGCTGTCGACTTCCAGCGGCAACACAAAAAAGCCATCGGTGCCGGGGCCGATGTTGTCGACCCCCGATTCGCTAGCCAATGCGGGCAGGGTACCGGCGCTGGCCAGGGCGAGGGTCAGTTGCAAGACATATCTGCTGCGGATCGGGTTCATGGAGGGGCTCATTATTATTGTTGGAGAGGCACCGAAAGTCCGAGCCATACAAATAAGCCGTTCGCCGCTGCCGGGGCAGGGTAATGGCGGCCACGCAGGGGACTTGCGCGGCCAGATTTTTGTACCCCCTGATCTGCCGGGCCATGCTAACGTTGATGAAACAACCGGTTACAAAAACGCCTCCTAACGTGCTCCGGAACCCGCCCATGCCGATGAAAGTCGTCGATCCCACCTATGAACTGGCGCTGGTGTCGCCGTTTCTGCTGCAAACCCTGGCCGAGGTGGTGACGGACAAGGGCTTCGATGCCGCCAGCTTGTGTCGTGGCGTGGGGTTTGGCCTCGACGATTTGCAGGATCCTGCCCAGCGCATTTCCTACCGCCAGGCGGTGGCCATGATACAGCGGGCGCTCAGGCTGTTGCCCGATCAGGGACTGGGGTTGTGGGTCGGCGACCGTAACGTGCTCGGCACCCTGGGCCTGCTGGGCCACGTTGTGTCGTTATGCGAGACCCTGCGCGATGCCTTCGCCTTGGGCGTGCGTTACCAGCACACCACCGGCGGCATTGCGGTGACCAGCGTCGGAGAAACCACTGACCGAATCATGGTCGAGGCGACCTGCCGCCTGCCTTTTGCCGAGATCCAGATATTTGCGGTGGAGGAGTTTTTCGCCAGCCTCATGGTTTATGGCCGCGCGCTGGCCGGGCCCGACTTCAAGCCCCAGGCCGTGGAGTTCATGCACGCCGCGCCGTCCTATGCCCAGGAATACCTGCGGATATTGGGACCGGATGTGCGTTTTGGTTGCCGGCACAACCGCATGCTGATTGACGCGCACTGGCTGGGCGTGCGCTTGCCCAATCACCACCCGCTGGCTTTGCGCCAGGCATTGGCGTTGCTGGAGCAGGAGGCCACCGAGGTCCACCAGAAGATCGATCTGATCCAGGCCGTGGAGCGGGCGATCGCCCGGGACCTGACCCGTGGCAGCCACATCGAAAAAATCGCCGGCGATCTCAACATGAGCAGCCGCACCCTGCGCCGGCGCCTGACCGAACACAGCCTGACCTTCGAAGCCTTGCTCGAACAAGTACGCCGCAGCCGGACCCTGAACCTGCTGGCCAATCCCGAACTGTCCATCGAGCGCATCACCGAGGAAGTCGGCTACAGCGACGTGCGCAGTTTCCGCCGGGCATTCCGGCGCTGGACCGGAAAGAGCCCCAGCGCCTTTCGCAGCGAGGGCACTGAGGCTCAGCTCTAAGGTTATGTCCAAACGGTATTTCTCAAGCCCCGGGCCGTTTCCCTAAGATCACGTCATAACTCGTTATGACAAGTGAAAGGGTCCATGTCCGACAACGTTCTTTCCCTCAGCAGCGTGCCGCTGCACACCCAGCTACGCGACGTGTTGCGCTCGCGCATTCTCGACGGCCAGTACCCCCAGGGCAGCCAGATGCCCTCCGAAAGCGAGCTTGGCGCGCTGTTTCGCGTCAGCCGCATCACTGTGCGCCAGGCCCTGGGGGATCTGCAAAAAGAAGGGTTGATCTTCAAGATCCACGGCAAGGGCACGTTCGTGGCCAAGCCCAAGACCTTCCAGAACGTCAGCACGCTCCAGGGCCTGGCGGAGTCCATGACCGGCCGTGGCTTCGAGGTGATCAACCGCCTGCACAGTTTCAAGTTCATCGCTGCCGACAAGCTGGTGGCCGAGCGCTTGAAGATCACCGAAGGGGACACGGTGGCGCAGATCAAGCGGGTGCGGCTGATCAACCGAGAACCGATTTCCCTGGAGGTCACCTACCTGCCCAAGGCCCTCGGTGAGCGACTGGAAAAAGCTGACCTGGTGACCCGTGACATTTTCCTGATCCTGGAAAACGACTGCGCCTTGACCTTGGGGCACGCGGACCTGGCCATCGATGCGGTGCTGGCCGACAGCGACCTGACCCAGGCGCTGGAGGTCGAAGCCGGTTCGCCCATCATGCGCATCGAGCGCTTGACCCATGATGCCGACGGCCAGCCGTTGGACTTCGAACACCTCTATTACCGCGGCGATGCCTTCCAGTACCGCTTGCGGATCGACCGACAAAAGGGGACGCAGGCATGACCCACAGCTCCACGACTCGAAGTACCCTCGAACAGGAATACGACATTGTGGTCATCGGTGGCGGCACCGCCGGGCCCATGGCGGCAATCAAGGCCAAGGAGCGCAACCGCGACTTGCGCGTGCTGCTGGTGGACAAGGCCAACGTCAAGCGCAGCGGCGCAATCAGCATGGGCATGGACGGCTTGAACAACGCGATCATCCCCGGCCATTCCACGCCCGAGCAGTACACCAAGGAAATCACTATCGCCAATGACGGCATCGTCAACCAGGCGGCGGTGTACGCCTATGCGACCCATAGCTTCGAGACGATCGAGCAGTTGGACCGGTGGGGCGTGAAGTTCGAGAAGGACGAAACCGGCGACTACGCGGTGAAGAAAGTTCACCACATGGGCGCCTACGTGCTGCCGATGCCGGAAGGGCATGACATCAAGAAAGTCCTGTACCGCCAGTTGAAGCGGGCACGGGTGAGCATCACCAATCGACTGGTCTGCACCCGCTTGCTGACCGACGACGAAGGCGCAGTGAACGGCGTGATGGGCTTCGATTGCCGCACCGCCGACTTTCATGTGATCAAGGCCAAGGCTGTCATCCTCTGCTGCGGCGCGGCGGGGCGCCTGGGCTTGCCGGCCTCTGGCTACCTGATGGGCACTTACGAAAACCCGACCAACGCCGGCGACGGCTATGCCATGGCCTACCACGCTGGTGCCGAACTGGCGAACCTGGAGTGCTTCCAGATCAATCCGTTGATCAAGGATTACAACGGCCCGGCATGCGCCTATGTCACCGGACCACTGGGCGGCTATACCGCCAACAACAAGGGCGAACGCTTCATCGAGTGCGACTACTGGAGCGGCCAGATGATGTGGGAGTTCCATCAGGAACTCGAAGGCGGCAATGGTCCGGTCTTTCTCAAGCTCGATCACCTGGCCGAAGAAACCATCCAGAACATCGAAGAGATCCTGCACAGCAACGAGCGGCCCAGTCGCGGCCAATTCCACGCCAACCGTGGCACCGACTACCGCACGCAAATGGTGGAAATGCACATCTCCGAAATCGGTTTTTGCAGCGGTCATTCGGCATCGGGCGTGTGGGTCAACGAGCGGGCCGAGACATCGGTCAAGGGGCTTTACTCGGCCGGCGACATGGCAGCGGTACCGCACAACTACATGCTCGGGGCGTTCACCTACGGCTGGTTCGCCGGCAACAATGCCGCGGACTTCGTGGCCGGGAAAGATTTTTCAACGCTGGATGCCGGGCAGATCGAACGGGAAAAGGCCCGGGTCTATGCGCCGTTGGACCGCGAGCACGGCCTGCCGCCAGCCCAGGTGGAATACAAGCTGCGGCGCTTCGTCAACGATTACCTGCAACCGCCGAAGGTCACCAAGAAAATGCAGATCGGCCTGCAACGCTTCAGCGATATCCAGCGCGACCTGGACCAGATCAAGGCCCACAACGCTCACGAATTGATGCGCGCCATGGAGGTCAGCATGATTCGCGATTGCGCCGAAATGGCCGCGCGGGCCTCGCTGTTCCGCGCTGAAAGCCGTTGGGGCCTGTACCACTATCGGGTCGATCACCCACAACGCAACGACAGCGACTGGTTCTGCCATTGCCACCTGAAGAAGGGCGACGACGGCGTGATGACCTCGTTCAAGAAAGCTGTCGAGCCCTACATCATCGCCCTCGATGCCGACGAACTGCAGGCCTACGACCGGCTGCGGGTCGGTGCCGACGCGGCGTGAGCCTTCCACCCAGAGAGACCGCCCATGGCCTATCAACCCCAGGAAATTTTTTTCCGCTCCAATGCCCCCGTCACCGTGGACGAGGACAAATGCATCGCCCACAAAGGCTGCACCGTCTGCGTTGACGTCTGCCCCATGGACCTGCTGGCGATCAACCCGGCCACCCAGAAGGCCTACATGGCGTTCGATGAATGCTGGTATTGCATGCCCTGTGAAAAGGACTGCCCGACCGGGGCGGTAAAAGTCGAGATTCCGTACCTGTTGCGCTGACCGCGACACCGCATTCGCGAGCAAGCCCGCTCCCACAAGGGATCGAAGCCAGTCGCAAATCTTATGTACACCGATAAACCTGTGGGAGCCGGGCTTGCCCGCGAATGCGGCCAGTCCTGACACCCAAAAAGCCATCCGGCCGCACCCGGACGCTCTATTCAGAACACCCCTCGTTTCCCACCGTGCCCTGATCACGGCGGAGACGAATATCCAATAAATGATTCGAGGGGACACACCCATGTTATTGCGTGCAGCACTGGCCGGTCTGGTACTGGCTTCATTGACCCTGCCTGCCCAGGCAGAAACCATCCGTATCGCCATCGGCACCCAGGACACCACCATCAACTGCGCCGCCGGCGGGTTGTTGATCCGTGAGCTGGGCCTGTTGGACAAATATTTGCCCCACGACGGCGCCTACAAGGACGTCCAGTACGACGTCCAATGGAAGAACTTCACCAGCGGTGCGCCGCTGACCAACGAGATGGTCGCCGGCAAACTCGACTTTGGCGCCATGGCCGATTTCCCCGGGGCGTTCAACGGCGTGGCGTTTGAAACCGCCGGCAAGCACAGCCTGTTCATCAGCGTGCTGTCGGGCAGCACCCAGGGCAGCGGCAACGGCATCGTAGTGCCCAGTGCGTCGGGCGTGCAGTCGCTGGCCGAGCTCAAGGGCAAGACCATTTCCGTGCCGTTTGCGTCCACCGCCCACGGCATGTTGTTGCGCGCCGTCGCGGCCCAGGGCTGGGACCCGCTCAAGGACGTGAACATCATTGCCCAGCCGCCGGAGGTGGCCGGCTCGGCGTTGCAGGCGGGCAAGATCGATGCCCACGCCGACTTCGTGCCGTTCGCCGAACTGTTCCCCAGCCGGGGCTTCGCCCGCAAGATCTACGACGGTGCCCAGGCCAGCACGCCGACGTTCCATGGCGCGCTGGTGGACCAGGCCTATGCGAAAAAGTACCCGGAGATCGTCGTGGCGTACCTGCGCGCGTCTATCGAGGCCAATCAATTGCTGGCCGCCGAACCTGAGAAGTACAGCGAGCTGATCGCCAAGGTCACCGGAGTGGATGCCGAGGTCAATTACCTGTTCCACGGACCGCTGGGCGTGCAGACCCGAGACCTGACCTGGAAGCCGGAATATCGCCAAGCCGTCGGCACCGCCATCGACACCCTCAAGCTGCTGAAAAAGGCTGATCGTGGCCTGGATCTCAACACCTTCATCGATGACCAGTACATCCGCGCCGCCTTCAAGGCGTCGAACCTGGATTACGCGGCGCAACTGGGCAACTACGCCCAGACGCCCCTCAACACGGCCGACGCCCTGACTGGCAAAGCCATCAGCGATTTCAGCCGTGTGGCCGAGATCTGGGTGCGCGGTGAACCGAAGGTGCGCCATTACGCCTCGGCCCAATCAGCCTTCGCCGCGCTGGCCAGCCTCAAGCAGGAAGGCAAGGGCATCCGCGCTGTCTATGCCCAGGCCAGCGACAGCGGGATCAAGCTGTTGGCCGAACAAGCGTGGTTCGCCAGTGATGCCAAGGGCCAGCTCAGCGCGTTCCTGCTCAAGGGCCAGGCCCAGCAGTTTGCTAGCGCCCAGGGCGGCAAGGTCTTGGACTTTACCGAGGCCACCACCCAGGCGGTCGCCGCCCGCTGACTTGCAAATAACCTGTGGGAGCGGGCTTGCTCGCGAAGGCGTCAGCACATTCGACATCTTTGCAGGCTGACCCACCGCTTTCGCGAGCAAGCCCGCTCCCACAGGGACTCCACACCAGAGGATAAATCAGTGTTCTCAACATCCAAACGCTGGCTCCTGCGAGCCGCTTCATTGCTGCTTTGCCTGCTGTTCTGGCAGCTCGCCGCCAACGGCCACTGGGACCTCGGCCTGGTGACCTTCGCCAACGTACCGACGCCGCTGGCGGTGATCCAGGCTGCGCTCGGCCTGGGGGAGTCCGGCAATCTCGCTCGGCACTTGGGCAGCAGTCTGGGGCGAGTGTTTGCCGGCTATGGCGCGGCGCTGGTACTTGGCGTGGCGCTGGGCGTCGCCATTGGTCGTTCGAAATGGGCCGAAGATTTGCTGTTGCCGCCGTTGGAAGTCCTGCGACCGATCCCAGCAGTGGCCTGGATTCCCCTGGCGATCCTGATGTTTCCCTCCTCGGAACTGTCGATGGTGTTCATCACCTTTACCGGGGCGTTGTTTCCGATCCTGCTCAATACCGTGCACGGCGTCGAAGGCGTGGACCGACGGCTGATCGCCTCGGCGAAAAGCCTCGGTGCCGGACGCCGGGCGATCCTGCTGGAAGTGATCCTGCCGGGTGCCGCGCCGAGCATCATTACCGGCCTGGCCATCGGCATGGGCACGTCGTGGTTCTGTCTGGTGACGGCAGAAATGATCGCCGGCCAATACGGCATCGGCTACTACACCTGGGCGTCCTACACCGTACAGAACTACCCCGACATCGTCGTCGGCATGCTGCTGATCGGCGTGCTGGGCATGGGCAGCAGTTTGTTGATCAAACGCCTGGGCGGGCTGGCCACGCCTTGGCATCGACCGCGAGGAAAAGCCTGATGAGTGCAATGCAAACGTCGGAGGGGCGGATCGATATCCGTCAGTTGTCCATTGTTCTCGGCCAAGGTACCCAAGCCTTCGAAGCCGTCCAGGGCCTCGATTGCCAGATCGAGGCGGGCCAGTTCGTCTGCGTCCTGGGGCCGTCCGGCTGCGGGAAGTCCACGTTGCTCGGCGCCCTGGCCGGGCATCTGCAACCGCGCACCGGCGCCCTGAATGTCGACGGCCTGCCAGTGTCCGGACCTTCGCCCCAGCGGGGCATGGTGTTCCAGCAACACACGTTGTTTCCCTGGCGTAGCGTGCGCGACAACGTCGCCTTCGGCCTGAAGATGCGTGGCCTGGGCAAGGCCGAGCGGCACCGGGCCGCCGATGAAATCCTTGCCCTGGTGGGCCTTGAAGGGTTTGCCGGGCACTGGCCGGATCAGCTCTCGGGGGGCATGCAGCAACGGGTGGAAATCGCCCGGGTGTTGGTCAATCGGCCACGGCTGTTGTTGATGGATGAACCCTTCGGCGCGCTGGATGCGTTGACCCGGTTGAACATGCAGGAACTGCTGCTGGATATCTGGACGCGCATCCGCACCACCGTGGTGTTCGTGACCCACGATATCGATGAGGCGCTGTTCCTGGCCGATCGCTTGCTGGTGATGAGCCCGCGCCCCGGACGAATCATCGAGGACCTGCGCCTGGATTTCCCCCGACCACGCACGACCGAGCTGGTCACCCGCCCTGAATTCGCCCGTTTGAAGCGCCACTGCCTCGAGCTGCTGCGCCATGAAGAAGGCCGGCAACTGCCGCGCCTCAATCCTCTCGGGCTTCCCTCTGAAACCTCCTTGCCGCGATTTGCCCTATGACCTCTCTATTCGAAGACACCGACAACGACGACATCCTCACCCTGCAACCGCGTCTCACCGACGAGGACCCGGGCGTGCGCCGCATCGCCCTGATCGAACTGGCCGACCTTGAAGAGCCCGAAGGCCTGCTGTGGTTGGTCGATCGCCTGGCCCAGGACCCCAGCGCCGAAGTGCGGGCCGAAGCCGCGCGATTATTGGAAGCCTGGGAAGACGCCCCGGTGGTCGCGGCGCTGTGCCAGGCCCTGACCGATCCGTGCGCGACCGTGCAGGCCGCCGCCGCCCAGAGCCTGAGCCTGCTCAAGAGCGAAGCGGCGGGGAGGGTGATCCTGCCTTGGGCCGTCCATGGGGATGTCAGTGTGCGCGTCGCGGCGTTCAGGGCTTTGCGCGAGTTGCGTCTGGCCGACGCCGCGCCGGCAGCCATCGCCGCCCTGGCCGATGGCGATGCCAGCGTACGCCGCGAAGCGGTCGGCGTACTGGGCTGGCTCAAGCACCTCGACGCCTTGCCGGCCCTGGCCCGGCTTGCCAGTGACGACCCGGACAGCGACGTGCGCCGCGCCGCCACCGGCGCCCTCGGCCTGGCCTCGGATGCGCAAGTCTTGCCGGCCCTGCGCCAGGCGTTGCAGGACCCGGCCTGGGCGGTGCGCGAAGAAGCCGCCACGACCTTGGGCAAGGTCGGCCACGCCGATGCCGGCCCGGCGCTGATCGACGCGCTGGGCGACGATTATTGGCAAGTGCGCCTGCGTGCCACCCGCAGCCTCGGCCGCTTGCGCTACGCCCCGGCGTTGCCGGCCCTGATCGAAACCCTGGACCATCGCATCAGCAACTTGCGCAAAGAAGCGGCCCTGGCCTTGGGCGAGTTGGCTGATCCCAACGCGATCCCGGCCTTGCAGGCAGCCCAGGACGACGGCGATCCCGAAGTGCGCAAAGCCGTGCGCATTGCCTTGGGCCAACTGCAATGAATCCCCTGGCGATTGGCAATTCCAAGGGCAAAGGGCAATTGAAGCTCGACTGGCCCGACGGCCGCGAACAACACCTGGACCACGCGGCACTGCGCCGCCACTGCCCATGCTCACAATGCCGGGCGTTTCGCCTGAAAGGGCTGACGGTCCAGGTCGACCCACGGATCCGAGTGGTTGAGGTCAATGCCCAGGGATATGGAGTGCAATTGGTCTTCAGTGACGGGCACGAGCGCGGGATTTATCCATGGGCGTACCTGGCGGAGCTTGAAAACTGACACACCGTTATCGCGAGCAAGCTCGCTCTCATAATTGAATCGGGGTACGGCCGGAGAGACAGGCCGGCTATAAGGCCGCCTCGCCGGCTTTTGACCTGGGGGCCCCGTTGACCACGCTGGCCGAACGCAGGCATTGCGCAGTGGGCATCCCGGCATGGATGCCGGGATAGCCGCGCTGGGTCATGGATGACCCTTCGCGGCGGGCCCACGGAGCAATGCCGGAGAGAGGGCACACCGAGCCTAGGCGAGGTGCCTAGTGGTGGGGCAAGCCTTTTTTGCTTACTTTTTTTGGCGTCTGAAAAAAAGTGAGTCGCCGTAAGGGCGAAACCCTAAGTTGCCGTTACCGCAAAAATGGATATGTACTCAGTCCTAAATAACCTAGCCAGATGCCAGCCCTCCATGGCGAGCAAGCGAACACGTGAATTTGTGAGCACAGGAAGAAATGTGGAAGCGAGCTTGCTCGCGATGGCGGCAATCCAGGCGACCTGTCGAACTGACTGGCGGCGCTTGTCAGAGAAACCCCGAAAGAGTACAAATGTACTCCATGACGACTCTCACCCCCCGCCGCACCGCCATCCTGACCTTCATCCGCGAACGCATCGCCGAGCAGGGCCAGTCTCCCAGCCTCGCTGAAATCAGCGAGGCGTTCGGTTTCGCCTCCCGTAGCGTGGCGCGCAAACACGTGCTGGCACTCACCGAAGCCGGTTTCATCGAGGTCAACCCGCACCAGGCCCGGGGTATCCGCTTGCTGAACCAACCGCCGCGTCCCGAGCTCCTGGACGTGCCGGTGCTGGGGCGAGTGGCCGCCGGACGGCCGATCAGCGCCGATGCCGAGGTCCACAGCCGCCTGATGCTGGACCCGGCGATGTTCACCAGGGCGCCGGATTACCTGTTGCGCGTGCAAGGCGACTCGATGATCGAAGATGGCATTCTCGACGGGGACCTGGTGGGCGTGCAGCGCACACCGCAAGCCTCCAACGGCCAGATTGTCGTGGCGCGCCTGGACGGCGAAGTCACCATCAAGCGCTTCGAACGCATCGGCGAGCGGGTGCGTCTGCTGCCGCGCAACCCGGCCTACCAGCCGATCATCGTCGAAGCCGACCAGGACCTGGCCATTGAAGGCGTGTTCTGTGGCTTGTTGAGGCAAGGCTGATGGGCGCTGTCGTTGCATTGGACACGCTGTTCAACGGCGGTCAGGTCTGGAAGGGCCGGCCTGCGCCGCCGGCCGCCAGCCCGCAACCCACCGGTCATGCTGCACTGGACGCGGCGCTGCCCAGCGGCGGCTGGCCGGAAGCGGCCTTGACGGAGTTGCTCATCGCCGCGCCGGGCGTGGGCGAGTTGCAATTGGTATGGCCTACCCTGGCGCGACTGTCGGCAGCAGGGGAGCGGATCGTGCTGGTGGCACCGCCGTTCGTGCCCTATCCCCAGGCCTGGCAGAGCGCCGGCATCGATTTGCGTCAGTTGTCAGTGATCCGCGCCGATGAGCGCGATGCCCTGTGGGCCACCGAGCAATGCTTGCGTTCGGGCAGTTGCGGCGCGGTGCTGTGCTGGCCCCGTCAGGCGGATGACCGGGCCATGCGGCGGCTGCAAGTGGCGGCTGAAACCGGCCAGACCCTGGCGTTCGCCTGGCGCTCGATCCAGGAGGCCATCAACCCGTCGCCGGCGGCCCTGCGCATTGCCATCGATACGCGACCGGCGCAATTGCGCGTGCTCAAGTGCCGGGGCGGACTGGCCCGTTCGGCGCCGATTGCCTTTGCCTCGCTCATCACACAGACAGGGCACTGAGGTTGCGATGCGCTGGGTCTGTATTCTCTTCCCGCAATTGGCGCTGGACGCCGCGCTGCGCCAGCGCCCCGATCCAGACGAACCCCTGGCGCTGCTGACCGGCCCGGCCCAGCGTCGGGTACTGCAAGCGGTGAATGCGCAGGCAAGGGCCCTGGGCTTGCGTCCCGGCCAGACCATGACGGCTGCCCAGGCCCTGAGCAAGGGGTTCGCCACGGCCGAATACGACGCGACGCAGATCGAGCACTGGCAACAGTTCCTGGCGGCCTGGGCCTACCGTTTCAGCTCCCAGGTCAGCGTGCATTATCCGCGCACGGTGCTGTTCGAGATCGAGTCGAGCCTGGGCCTGTTCGGGCCCTGGCCGGTGTTCGAAGCGCGGTTGCGGGCCGAGCTGACTGAACTGGGATTTCGGCACCGCATCGTCGCCGCACCGAACCCGGTGGCGGCGCGGGTGTTGGCCAATGCCTATGACGCCTTGGTGGTGCCCGACAGCGAGGCCTTGCAGGCGTGCCTGGGACAGATGCCGGTGGACCGCATCGGCCTGGAACCCGACGCCGCCCTGGCTTTGTCGCGCATGGGCCTGCGCCGCCTGGACCAGGTCCAGGCCTTGCCCCGAAACACCTTGGCACGACGCTTCGAAGCCCAGGTACTCAAGCACCTCGATGCGCTGGTGGGCAGCCGCACCCTGGCGCTGTCGTTCTATTTACCGCCGGACCGTTTCGATGTGCGCATCGAACTCAACTACGACGTCCAGTCCCACCAGGCGCTGCTGTTCCCGTTGCGGCGATTGACCGGTGACCTGGCGGCCTTTCTATGCGGCCGCGACAGCGGCGTGCAGCGTTTTGACTTGCATCTGGAGCACGCCGGCTTGCCGGATACGCTGATCAAGGTCGGCCTGCTCAGCGCCGAGCGGGATCCTTCGATGCTCTTCGAACTGGCCCGGGGCCGATTGGAGCAAGTCCAGGTCGAAGCCCCTGTGCGCGGCTTTCGCTTGTGTGCCGAAGACCTGCCGAGTTTCGTGCCCCAGCGCCTGGAACTGTTCGACGAACGTCCCCAACAATCCTTGCCCTGGGAACAACTGCGCGAACGGTTGCGGGCCCGGCTGGGGGACGAAGCGGTGCAGGGGCTGGGGTTTCGTGACGATCATCGGCCTGAATGCGCTTGGCAAATGATCCCTCAGCTTCGCCCCCAAGTCTGTCCGGTGCGCGAGGGCGTACAGCGTCCCGGCTGGCTGCTCGACGAACCCCAGGCATTGCCGCCAGGCCAGGCGCATATCTTCATGGGCCCGGAGCGCATCGAGACCGGCTGGTGGGATGGCGCCGATGTGCGTCGCGATTATTACCTGATCGAAACCCGCACTGGGCAACGTGGCTGGGCCTATCGCACGGTGGGCGAAGACGGGCCGCTGTGGCTGCAAGGGTGGTTCGCATGAGCGTTGAGTATGCCGAGCTGCATTGCTTGTCGAACTTCAGCTTCCAGCGCGGCGCCTCCAGTGCCCTGGAACTCTGCCGTCGGGCCAAGGAGCAGGGCTATCAGGCCCTGGCGATTACCGACGAATGCACCCTGGCCGGGATCGTCCGGGCCTGGCAGGCGGCCAAGGAACTGGACCTGCACCTGATCGTCGGCAGCGAGATCCAGGTCGAAAACGGTCCGAAACTGGTGTTGCTGGTGGAAAACCTGGAAGGCTATCAAGCCTTGTGCCGGTTGATCACCCGCGCCCGGCGCCGCAGCGAGAAGGGCCGCTATCGCATTGTGCGCGAGGATTTCGATGAGCCCCTGCCAGGATTACTGGCGCTGTGGGTGCCTGATAGCAAGGATGGCGAGGTGCAGGGCCATTGGCTCCAGTCGATCTTCGCAGGGCGCCTGTGGCTGGCGGTCCAGTTGCATTGCGGGCAGGACGACCGCCGTCGGTTGGCGGATTTGCTGGCCCTGGCTGAACGCCTGAATCTTCCTGCCGTGGCCAGTGGTGATGTGCACATGCACGTGCGTGGTCGTCGTGCCTTGCAGGACACCATGACCGCCATCCGGCACCACGTCACGGTCGCCGAGGCCGGGCAACGCCTGCACCCCAACGGCGAACGCCATTTGCGCAGCCGCAAGGATCTGGCCGATCTCTACCCTCGCGCCTTGCTCGACGAGACACTGGACATCGCCCAGCGTTGCACCTTCGATCTCAGCCAACTGCGTTATCAATACCCCCGCGAGCTGGTGCCGGAAGGTCATGACTCGACGTCCTGGCTGCGGGAATTGACTGAGCGCGGAATGCGTAGGCGGTGGGAAGCGGGGGTGGAAGACAAGGTCCGCACACAGATCGACACTGAGTTGAAATTGATCGCCGAGCTGGGCTACGACAGTTATTTCCTCACCGTGCAGGACATCGTCAGCTTCGCTCGCGAGCGGCATATTCTCTGCCAGGGGCGCGGTTCGGCGGCTAATTCGGCGGTGTGCTACGCCTTGGGCATCACCGAAATCGACCCCAGTCATACCAAGATGCTGTTCGAACGATTCCTGTCCCGGGAGCGCAACGAGCCGCCGGACATCGATGTCGATTTCGAACATGAGCGTCGTGAAGAAGTCTTGCAGTACGTGTTCCAGCGCTACGGCCGTCATCGTGCGGCGCTCACGGCGGTGGTCAGCAGCTACCACGGCGCCGGGGCGGTGCGCGACGTCGCCAAGGCCCTGGGCCTGCCGCCGGACCAGGTCAATGCGCTGGCCGATTGCTGTGGACGCTGGAGCGATGAAGCTCCGCCGGTAGACCGCTTGCGTGAGGGAGGCTTCGACCCGGACAGCCCGGTGTTGCGTCGGGTGCTGGGCCTGACTGGGCAACTGATCGGCTTCCCTCGGCACTTGTCCCAGCACCCTGGCGGCTTCGTGATATCCGAACAACCCCTGGACACCTTGGTACCGGTGGAAAACGCGGCGATGGCCGAGCGCACCATCATCCAGTGGGACAAGGACGATCTGGACGCGGTCGGCCTGCTCAAGGTGGACATTCTGGCCCTGGGCATGCTCAGCGCGATTCGTCGTTGTTTCGACCTGATCGCGCAATACCGGGGCGAGCGCCATACCCTGGCGTCGCTGGCCAAGGACGATCAGGCCACATTCCAGATGATCAGTCGCGCCGACACCATCGGCGTCTTCCAGATCGAGTCCCGGGCGCAGATGGCGATGTTGCCCCGGCTCAAGCCCAAGGATTATTACGACCTGGTGATCGAAGTGGCGATCGTGCGGCCAGGCCCGATTCAGGGTGGGATGGTGC
The DNA here is from genome assembly GCF_000281895.1 of Pseudomonas fluorescens Q2-87. Classification (NCBI taxonomy): domain Bacteria; kingdom Pseudomonadati; phylum Pseudomonadota; class Gammaproteobacteria; order Pseudomonadales; family Pseudomonadaceae; genus Pseudomonas; species Pseudomonas fluorescens. The sequence continues at coordinate 2,257,778 of NZ_CM001558.1, forward strand.
ATCCCTACTTGCGTCGACGAAATGGCGAGGAGGCCATCACTTTTCCTTCGCCGGAATTGAAAGAGGTCCTGGGACGCACCTTGGGCATTCCGTTGTTCCAGGAACAAGTCATGCAGATCGCCATCGTCGCCGCCGATTACACTCCCGGTGAAGCCGACCAACTGCGCCGCTCCATGGCCGCCTGGAAACGCCATGGCGGGTTGGAGCCCCATCGAGAACGCCTGGCAGCGGGGATGAAGAAAAACGGCTACACCCCCGAATTCGCCGCGCAGATCTTCGAACAGATCAAGGGCTTCGGCAATTACGGCTTTCCCGAGTCTCACGCTGCCAGTTTCGCCTTGCTGACCTACGCCAGCAGCTGGCTTAAATGCCACGAACCGGCGGCATTCGCCTGTGCCCTGATCAACAGCTGGCCGATGGGGTTCTACAGCCCGGACCAGATTCTCCAGGATGCCCGCCGGCATCAACTGCAGATCCGCCCGGTGGACGTGCGCGCCAGTGACTGGGATTGCAGCCTTGAACCCATGGAAGGCCAGCAGCCGGCGATCCGAATGGGGCTGCGCCTGGTCAAGGGCTTTCGCCAAGAGGATGCCCGCCGTATCGAAACAGCCCGTCGGCAGCGGGCATTCTGTGACGTGGCCGACCTGGGCGAACGCGCGCAACTCGATGCCCGGGCGCAGGCGCAACTGGCCGATGCTGGAGCCCTGCGCGGCCTGGCCGGTGATCGCCATCGTGCGCGCTGGGAAGTGGCCGGGGTGCAGAAGCAGCTGGGCCTGTTCGCCGGATTGCCTAGCCAGGAAGAACCGCCCGTGGAGCTGCCGACACCGACGGTAGGGGAGAACCTGTTTGCCGATTACGCCACGCTTGGCACGACATTGGGGCCTCATCCGCTGGCCTTGCTGCGTCCCGAGCTGCGCGCGCGACGCTGCCGCAGCTCAAGGGAATTGCAGGCTGTGGAACATGGCCGCAACGTCAGCGTCGCCGGGCTGGTCACCGGACGCCAGCGCCCAGGCACAGCCAGCGGCGTGACCTTCGTCACCCTGGAAGATGAATTCGGCAACCTCAACGTGGTGGTTTGGCGCGACCTGGCCGAACGTCAGCGAAAGATCCTGGTGGGCTCGCAATTGCTGCGGGTCGACGGACGCTGGGAAAGCGTCGGCGAGGTCCGCCATCTGATCGCCGGACGCTTGAGCGACCTGACGGAGTTGCTGGCGGGTATCCAGGTGCATAGCCGCGATTTCCGTTGAAGCCTGTTGTTGTGCTGCGGACTTTTGGACCTGGGCAGGGAAGAATCCCTTGCTGGGACAGTGCCCGGATCGACCGCCATGAAACCAAACGCCAACCCCGCGCTCGAAGCTCTGGGCGCAAGGGACTTGTGATGTGTCAACTCCCAGCAGGTATTTGAGGTTCAGAATCTAGCCATGCAGTTTCTATCCCAGAATCACGGGTGCTCCGGGTGGGGTGCAGAAATGGCCGGGCGTATCCGGGCGTTCGATTGGAGCCAGACCGAACTGGGCCCTATCGAGCATTGGACCGCCAGCCTGCGCAGCGCCGTGCAGGTGTTGTTGGCTTCGCCCTTGCCGATGGTGATGTTATGGGGCCGCCAGGGCTTCATGATCTATAACGATGCCTACGCCGAGTTCGCCGGTGGCCGTCATCCCTATCTGCTGGGGCGAGCGGTGGAGCTGGGCTGGCCGGAAGTCGCCGAATTCAATCGCCACGTGCTCGACGTCTGCCTGGCCGGCGGCACCTTGTCCTATCGCAGTAAAGAACTGGTCCTGCTGCGTGATGGCAAGCCGGAAAATGTCTGGATGGACCTTTACTACAGCCCGGTACCGGACGATGACCAAACCCCGGCGGGCGTGTTGGCGATCGTAGTGGAAACCACCGAACATGTATTGACCGAGCGGGCGCGGCAGCAGGCCGAGCGCAGTTACCGCGCGGTCAATGAGCGCATCCAGCTGGCGCTTTCGGCCGGGCCGCTGCTGGGGTCTTTCGTCTGGGATGTCCAAGCCGACACGCTGTCTGGCGACGAGCGTTTCGCCCGTACTTTCAACTACCCGCCCAGTTGCCCGCTGGACGCTTTACCCATCGAGATCGCACGCCAGAGCATTCATCCGGACGACCTTGAGGAGGTTAGCCAGAAGACCGAACTGACGTTGCGCACGGGCACGCCTTACAGCGTCGAGTATCGGGTGCGTCGCTCCGATGGTGATTACCTGTGGGTGCAGGCCAGCGGTCGATGCGAATTCGACGCGACCGGCAGGCCCCTGCGTTTCCCGGGCGTGCTGATCGACATCAACGAGCGCAAGACCGCCGAAGCCTCGCTGCTCAAGTTCACGCGGGATCTGGAGCAGCGCGTCGCCGAAGAAGTGCAGGCGCGGTTGACGGCAGAAGAACAGTTGCGCCAGTCGCAAAAACTCGAAGCCATTGGTGGCCTGACCGGCGGCGTGGCCCACGACTTCAACAACCTGCTGCAAGTCATCGCCGGCAACCTGCACCTGCTGGCCCGCCATGAGTCGGACAACGCTAACGTGCAGCGACGGGTAAGCGCTTCCATCGAAGCCGTGGAGCGGGGCGCTAGATTGTCATCGCAACTGCTGGCTTTTGCCCGGCGCCAGCCGTTGTCTCCGGCGATCTACAACCCGCGGCGCATTTACGATGGCATGGGTGAGTTGTTACAGCGGGCCCTGGGCGAAACCATCCGGATTGACGTGACTTTGCCTGAGGAACCCTGGTGCATCCACGTCGATCGCAATCAGCTGGAAAACGCCCTGCTGAACCTGGCGATCAATGCCCGCGATGCCATGGGCGGCGAGGGCAACATCGACATGATCGGCGAGAACATCGCGCTCGATGAGGCCGCCTGTGCCGGCAAAGGCATCCCGGCGGGCGACTACGTGCGATTGTCGGTAATCGATCGCGGCGCAGGCATGCCGCCGGACGTCTTGAACCAAGTGTTCGAGCCATTCTTCACCACCAAGACCGACGGCCAGGGCACTGGGCTTGGCTTGAGCATGGTGTTCGGGTTCGTCAAGCAGAGCGGCGGTCATATCGAGATTGCCAGCACCCTGGGCGAGGGAACCCGGGCGCAGATGTATTTTCCCCGCAGCTTGCAACCTGAAACCACAGAACAGGTACCACACGACTCGCTCGAGCCTGGGGGGCAAGAGACGATCCTGGTGGTGGAAGACAATGACGAGGTGCGCAGCGCGTCGGTGGAATTGCTGGAGCAGGCCGGATATCGGACCCTGACCGCCGTCAATGCCGATGCGGCGATGAAGCTGCTGCTTGAAGGCGCCTCGGTGGACCTGATCTTCACCGACGTGGTCATGCCCGGCCTGATCAAGAGTTCCGACCTGGCCGCCTGGGCCAAGGTGCAGAACCCGCCGGTCCCGGTATTGTTCACCTCAGGGCACACCCGCGACATCATTTCCCGGAACCACCAGTTGAGCCCCGACACTCATTTGCTGAGCAAGCCCTACGGTCCGGATGCCCTGACCCGAATGGTGCGCAGCGTCCTGGGCAGTTGATCGCGGCGACCTAAACAAATGGAACCGAAGCCATTGTGTCCCCTTCGAATGGCTATGGCCGATTCACATGCGGCCCTGTCATGAACGAGGTGCCTATGAACGACGAACCTGCAACCACGCAGCAACAAGGACAGACGCAAACGTCGTCCCCGCGCAACGATCCGGCCATCGACCCACAGGTTCCGGCCGGCTCACCCAATACCCCCGTCAGCCCCACCGAGGGAGGCCAGGCCCAGAGCGCGACCCCGGAGGTCGATCAGAAAAAACACCATCAGGACAATGACAACACCTTCAGCCCCGGCTTCAAGCCTGACCCGGACCGGCCGAAATCCGATGACAACACTGATGCCGATATTGATACCGATGGTGGCTAGCCAACGAAAAAGCCCGACTTCACAGCCGGGCTTTTTTTTGACACGCTCAGGCGTGGATCACACCTTGACGATCCAACCCGCCGGCGCTTCCACGTCGCCGGTCTGCACGCCGGTCAGCTCCTTGTAGAGCTTCTGGGTGATCGGGCCGACTTCGGTTTCGCTGTGGAACACGTGCAGCTTGTCCTTGTAGCTGATGCCGCCAATCGGAGTGATGACCGCAGCGGTACCGCAGGCACCGGCTTCCTTGAAGTCCGACAGCTTGTCGATAAGCACGTCGCCTTCGATCACTTCCAGGCCCAGGCGCGATTTGGCCAGTTCGATCAGCGACAGGCGGGTGATGCCCGGCAGGACCGAAGGGGAGTTGGGGGTGACGAATTTGTTGTCGTGGGTGATGCCGAAGAAGTTCGCCGAGCCGACTTCTTCGATTTTCGAATGGGTCAGCGGATCGAGGTAGATGCAGTCGGCGAAGCTGGCTTTCTTGGCCTGGGAGCCGGGCATCAGGCTGGCGGCGTAGTTGCCACCGACCTTGGCCGCGCCGGTGCCTTGTGGGGCGGCACGGTCGAAGCTGGAAATCAGGAAGTTATGCGGGGTCAGGCCGCCCTTGAAGTAGGCGCCGACCGGGATGCAGAAGATCGAGAAGATGAACTCCGGCGCGGTGCGCACGCCGATGTTGTCACCCACGCCGATCACGAACGGACGCAGGTACAGCGCGCCGCCGGTGCCGTAAGGCGGGATGAAGCGCTCGTTGGCGCGGACCACTTGCTTGCAGGCTTCGACGAACTGCTCGGTCTCGACGAATGGCATCAGCAGGCGGGCGCAGCTGCGCTGCATGCGGGCGGCGTTCTGGTCCGGGCGGAACAGGTTGATCGAACCGTCCTTGCAGCGATAGGCCTTCAAGCCTTCGAAGCATTGCTGGCCATAGTGCAGCGCCGTGGAGCCTTCGCTGATGTGCAACACATTGTCGTCGGTCAGGGTGCCGGCGTCCCAGGCGCCATCGCGCCAGTGCGACAGGTAGCGTTTGTCGGTCTTGATGTAGTCAAAGCCCAGTTTGTCCCAATTGATGCTCTCGTTACCCATGACACCCTCTATTTCTTAACAACCGTCGAAACGGTTCAAGGCTTCTGACGTATTTTGGATGGGGACAACAATACTTCATTCCGGGGTTGTTTCGCAGCCTGCTCGATAAGGGGCAGGCATATTTTCCCGGCGTTTCACCTGTGGCGAGGGAGCTTGCTCCCGCTCGAGTGCGCAGCACTCGCAAAAAAGCCAGGGCCGCTTCGCTGCCCAGCGGGAGCAAGCTCCCTCGCCACGGTGGATATCATCGCTACAGATGCAACGCATGCCCCAACGCCCGCAACGCCGCTTCCTGCACGGCCTCACCGAGCGTCGGATGGGCATGGATGGTGCCGGCGATGTCCTCCAGGCGTGCGCCCATTTCCAATGACTGGCCGAACGCGGTGGACAGCTCGGACACGCCCACGCCGACCGCCTGCCAGCCGACAATCAGATGATTGTCCCGGCGCGCCACGACCCGCACGAAACCGCTTTTCGATTCCAGGGTCATTGCCCGGCCATTGGCGGCGAACGGGAAATTGGAAACGATGCAATCGAGCCCGGCCGCCTTGGCTTCGTCCGGCATCTTGCCGACCACCACCAGTTCCGGATCGGTAAAGCACACCGCCGCGATGGCCGTCGGGTTGAACTCACGATGCTGGCCGGCGATCAGTTCGGCGACCATTTCGCCCTGGGCCATGGCCCGGTGAGCGAGCATCGGTTCGCCGCTCAGGTCGCCGATGGCCCAGACGTTGCGCATGCTGGTCTGGCAGCGGTGGTCGATTTTCACTGCCGAACCGTTCATCGCCAAGTCCAGCGCTTCAAGGTTCCAGCCCTGGGTGTTGGGTTTGCGCCCGACCGCCACCAGCACCCGGTCAGTGGCCAGGTTCAACGTGTCACCCTGGGGATCGCGCACCTGCAACGTGCTGGCCTGGGCATCGAAGCCTTCGACGCTGTGCTTGAGATAAAGCTTCACGCCCAGTTGTTTGAGCGCCTCGTGCACCGGTTGGGTCAATTCACCGTCGTAGGCTGGCAAGATCCGTTCCTGTGCTTCGACCACGCTGACTTCGGCGCCGAGCTTACGATAGGCAATGCCCAGCTCCAGGCCGATGTAGCCTCCGCCGACGACCACCAGATGCTTGGGCACCGAGGTCGGGGCGAGGGCTTCGGTGGAGGAAATGATCGGCCCGCCCACCGGCAGCATCGGCAGGTTGACGCTTTTCGAGCCGGTGGCCAGCAGCAGGTGTTCGCATTGGATACGGGTGTCGCCAACTTCGACGGTCTTGCCGTCGAGCACCTTGGCCCAGCCATGGATGACCTGGACCTTGTGCTTTTTCAACAATGCCGCGACGCCCGTGGTCAGGCGATCGACGATGCTATCCTTCCATTCCACGCTCTTGCCGATGTCCAGGGTCGGCGCCGACACCGTGATGCCCAGGGCTGAGCCCTGGCTGTGGTGTCGGGTCTGGTGGAACTGCTCGGCCACGTGAATCAATGCCTTGGACGGGATGCAGCCGATGTTCAAGCACGTGCCGCCCAATGCCTGGCCTTCCACCAGGATGGTCGAGATGCCCAACTGGCCGGCGCGGATCGCCGCCACATAGCCGCCGGGGCCGCCGCCGATGATCAGCAGCGTGGTGTTCAAAGTCTGTTGCATTCGTTACTCCACGAACAGCGTTGCGGGTTGTTCGAGCAGGCCGCGCAGGGCCTGGATGAATTGCGCCGCGTCCATGCCGTCGACCACCCGGTGATCGAAGGAACTGGAGAGGTTCATCATCTTGCGGATGACGATCTGGCCTTTGACGACCATGGGCCGCTCGACGATTTTGTTCACGCCGACGATTGCCACTTCCGGCAGGTTCAGCACGGGTGTGCTGACAATGCCGCCCAACGCCCCGAGGCTGGTCAGGGTGATGGTCGAACCGGACAGCTCATCGCGACTGGCCTTGCCATTGCGGGCCGCCGTGGCCAGGCGCGAGATCTCCGCCGCGCTGTCCCACAGGCTACGGGCTTCGGCGTGACGCACCACTGGCACCATCAAGCCAACGTCGCTCTGGGTGGCGACGCCCACGTGCACCGCGCCTGAGCGGTGGATGACCTGGGCTTCGTCGTCGTAGCGCGCATTCATCTGTGGGAAATCCCGCAGGGCCACGACCAGCGCGCGCACCAAAAATGGCAGCAGTGTCAGCTTGCCGCGACTGGCGCCGTGTTTCTCATTCAAATGAACCCGCAGTTCTTCGAGGGCCGTCACGTCGATTTCCTCGACGTAGCTGAAATGGGCGGCGCGCTGGGTCGCGTCCTGCATGCGCTGGGCGATCTTGCGGCGCATGCCGATCACCGGGATCTGTTGGTCATCGTGGCGTTCGGCATAGCCCGAACCGCCCTTGGCCTGGGTCGATGGACCTTGGGCCAGATAGGCTTCGAGATCTTCATGCAGCACGCGGCCGGCCGGGCCGCTGCCCTGGACCAGGCGCAGTTGAATGCCCAGGTCCAGCGCGTGCTTGCGCACGGCCGGCGAGGCCAATGGGCGTTCTTCTGGATTGCGGGCCACGGGGGCCACGGCGGCGCAGCGTGGCGCGGCGACGGTTTTTTCCGGGGCCGGTTCAGACGTTGTAACGGGCGCAGGCTTTGGGGCCTGCACTGTGGCAGTCGATTTTGCCGGTTCGTTCAAGCTTTCCTTTACGTTGCCGGCGCCTTCCACTTCAATACGGATCAGTTCGCTGCCCACCGCCATCACTTCACCCGGCTCGCCGCCCAAGGCGATAACCCGACCGTGTACGGGTGAGGGGATGTCGACCATGGCTTTGTCGGTCATGACATCGGCCAGCACCTGGTCTTCGACCACCATGTCGCCCACCTTGACGTGCCACACCGACAGTTCAACTTCGGCGATGCCTTCGCCAATGTCCGGCATCTTGATAACGTGCGTGCCCATTCAGACCTCCATGACCCGTTTCAACGCCGCGCCCACACGGGACGGCCCTGGGAAATACGCCCACTCCTGCGCATGCGGGTAGGGAGTGTCCCAACCGGTGACGCGCTCGATCGGCGCTTCCAGGTGATGGAAGCAATGCTCTTGGACCAGCGACACCAACTCGGCACCAAAACCGCAGGTACGGGTGGCTTCGTGGACGATCACGCAGCGGCCGGTCTTCTTCACCGACTTGACAATGGTCTCCAGATCCAACGGCCACAGGCTGCGCAAGTCGATGACTTCGGCGTCGATGCCGGTTTCCTCGGCGGCGACCTGGGACACATAGACCGTGGTGCCGTAGGTCAGGATGGTCACGTCCTTGCCCGGACGGGTGATGGCGGCGACGTCCAGCGGCACGGTGTAATAACCGTCCGGCACTTGTGCCGAAGGGTGTTTGGACCACGGCGTCACCGGGCGGTCATGGTGGCCGTCGAACGGGCCGTTATACAGGCGCTTGGGTTCGAGAAAGATCACCGGGTCATCGTTTTCGATGGAGGCGATCAGCAGGCCCTTGGCGTCGTAGGGGTTGGAGGGCATCACGGTGCGCAGGCCGCAGACCTGGGTGAACATCGCCTCGATGCTCTGGCTGTGGGTCTGGCCGCCGTAGATACCGCCGCCGCAGGGCATGCGCAAGGTCATCGGCGCGGTGAACTCGCCGGCCGAGCGATAGCGCAGGCGCGCTGCCTCGGAAATGATCTGGTCCGACGCCGGGTAGACGTAGTCGGCGAACTGGATCTCGGCGACCGGCCGCAGGCCATAGGCGCCCATGCCCACCGCCACGCCGACGATGCCGCTTTCGGAGATCGGCGCGTCGAACACCCGCGAAGTGCCGTACTTGTTCTGCAGGCCTTCGGTGCAGCGAAACACGCCGCCGAAGTAGCCCACGTCCTGGCCGAACACCACGACGTTGTCGTCGCGCTCGAGCATCACGTCCATGGCCGAGCGCAGGGCCTGGATCATGGTCATGGTGGTAGTGGTCATGGCGGTGTCCAACGCAATATTGTTGTTGTGATCGTTCATGTCAGATCCCCAACTGCTGACGCTGGCGCTTCAAGTGCTCCGGCATCTCTTTGTAGACGTCTTCGAACATGGTCGCGGCGCTTGGAATCTGGCCGCCGGCGAGGGTGCCGTACTGCTCGGCTTCCTTCTGCGCGGCGATCACCTCGGCTTCGAGTTCGGCCGTGACTGCGGCATGTTCCTCTTCGGACCACTGGCCGATCTTCACCATGTGCTGCTTGAGGCGTGCGATCGGATCGCCCAGGGGGAAGTGGCTCCAGTCGTCTGCGGGACGGTATTTCGACGGATCGTCGGAGGTGGAGTGCGGGCCGGCGCGGTAGGTGACCCACTCGATCAGCGCTGGGCCGAGGTTGCGGCGGGCGCGTTCGGCGGCCCAGCGCGAGGCGGCGTAGACCGCCATGAAGTCGTTGCCATCTACCCGCAGCGAAGCGATGCCGCAGCCGACGCCGCGTCCGGCGAAGGTGGTGGCTTCACCGCCGGCAATGGCCTGGAAGGTGGAGATCGCCCACTGGTTGTTGACCACGTTGAGAATCACCGGCGCCCGGTAGACGTGGGCGAAGGTGAGGGCGGTGTGAAAGTCCGATTCGGCGGTGGCGCCGTCGCCGATCCAGGCCGAGGCGATTTTGGTATCGCCCTTGATCGCCGAAGCCATGCCCCAGCCCACGCCTTGGATGAATTGCGTGGCGAGGTTGCCGGAAATGGTGAAGAAACCGGCGTCCTTGACCGAATACATAATCGGCAACTGCCGGCCCTTGAGCGGATCACGCTCGTTGGACAGCAGTTGGCAGATCAGGTCCACCAGCGGCACGTCGCGGGCCATCAGGATGCTTTGCTGGCGATAGGTGGGGAAGCACATGTCGTCGATGTTCAAGGCCAGGGCCTGGGCGCTGCCGATGGCTTCTTCGCCAAGGCTTTGCATGTAGAACGACATCTTTTTCTGACGCTGGGCGACGACCATGCGGTTGTCGTAGATGCGCGTCTTGAGCATGGCGCGCATGCCCTTGCGCAGGATCTCGACGGGGATATCCGCGGCCCAGTCACCCAAGGCATTGCCTTGGTCGTCGAGCACGCGGATCAGGCTGCGGGCCAGGTCGGCGGTGTCGGCGGGTTCGACGTCGATAGGGGGTTTGCGCACCGTGCCGGCATCGGACAGATGCAGGTAGGAGAAGTCGGTCTTGCAGCCGGGACGGCCCGAGGGTTCGGGAACGTGCAGGCGTAGCGGTTCATACGCTGGGTTCATGGCTTTCTACGCTCGATCTTGTGAATTTCTTGTAGTGGGCGCGCTAGCTGACGAATTTCCCCGGGTAAGGGAAATTGTCCTACAACAATCATAGGCTCGACGCAGAAGAATATTTTTCTCTGTTAGCTTGCTGTTCAGATCATTTGCAGATAAAAAATCTGCACAACGATAAAAAACAGGATTATTTGTCTCATGCGTAAATTGGATCGCACCGACATCGGCATTCTGAACAGCCTTCAGGAAAACGCCCGTATCACCAACGCCGATCTGGCCCGCTCAGTGAATCTTTCACCGACGCCGTGCTTCAACCGGGTCCGGGCCATGGAGGAGTTGGGGGTGATCCGCGAGCAGGTGACCTTGCTCGATGCCGATATGCTGGGCTTGCACGTCAACGTGTTCATCCATGTCAGCCTGGAGAAGCAGGTGGAGGAGGCGCTGCAGCATTTCGAAGAGGCGATCTCCGACCGGCCGGAGGTGATGGAGTGCTACTTGATGGCCGGCGATCCGGATTATCTGATCCGCGTGCTGGTGCCGACGATCCAGTCGTTGGAGCGGTTCATGATGGATTTTTTGACCAAGGTCCCGGGGGTGGCGAACATCCGTTCGAGCTTTGCCCTCAAGCAGGTGCGCTATAAGACCGCGTTGCCGCTGCCGGCCAATGGCTTGACGTTGGGGACTTGAACCAAAAGGCTTTTAGGGCCGCTTCGCGCCCCAGCGGGAGCAAGCGCCCTCGCCACAGGATGGGGTTTGGGCCGGCCACCGACTCGCCAACCACTCATTTCCCGTGGCGAGGGAGCTTGCTCCCGCTGGGCTGCGCAGCAGCCCCCAATTTCTAAAGCTGGTTGATCGGGATTTTCAGGTAGATCACACCGTTGTCTTCAGCAGGCGGCAGGTGACCGGCCCGCACATTCACCTGGATCGCCGGCAACAACAGTGTAGGCATGCCCAACGTCTTGTCCCGCTCGGTGCGCATGGTCACGAACGTAGCCTCGTCGACCCCATCGTGAATATGGATGTTGTGCTGGCGCTGCTCACCTACGGTACTCATGCAATGGGGCTCGCGGTGCTCCGGGGGATAGTCGTGGCACACGTACAGGCGAACGCCGGCGGGGAAGGCCAGCAGCTTGCGGATCGAGGCGTAGAGTTGCTGGGCGTTGCCGCCGGGGAAGTCGCAGCGGGCGGTGCCTACGTCCGGCATGAACAGCGTGTCGCCCACCAGAATCACGTCGCCGTCGATCAGATAGGCCATGTCTGCCGGAGTGTGGCCGGGCACGTGCAGCGCGGTGGCCTTGAGGTTGCCGATGGAGAAGGACTCGTCGGCAGCGAATAGGTGATCGAACTGCGAGCCGTCCACCGCGAATTGCGGTTCGAGGTTGAACAACGCCTTGAAGACGCCCTGGACCTGGTTGATGGACTGACCGATGGCGATCTTGCCGCCCAGTTTCTGGCGCAGGTAGGGCGCGGCGGACAGATGATCGGCATGGGCATGGGTTTCCAGCAGCCATTGCACGGTCAGCCGGTGCTCGTGGACGAAGGCAATGATGCGGTCGGCCTGTTCGGTGGCGCTGCGTCCCGAAGTCGGGTCGTAGTCGAGCACTGGATCGACCACCGCGCATTGCCCACCGTCGTGCTCAAAAATGACGTGGGTGTAAGTCTTTGAGGCGGGGTCGAGAAAGCTTTGGATCTGCGCGGGCATGACAGCGAACCTGTGCGGGAAGAACTCATGAAAGGGCTGCTATGCAGCCCCGCGGGAGCAAGCTCCCTCGCCACATACCAATCTAAAATAGCTTGTTGCAACGCTTGGGACTTACAACATATGGTCCGCAGCTTAATGAGGGCCAAGGCGTCCTGCAAATGCGATCACACCTGCCAACAGGTGTGCGCGGCTTGAGAGAACCTTATGTTACTGGCAAGTTTTTTTGGTGTAGTCATGGGCCTGGTGCTCGGCCTGACGGGGGCGGGCGGTGGCATCCTGGCGGTGCCGGCGTTGGTATTGGGCCTGGGATGGAGCATGACCCAAGCCGCCCCGGTGGCGTTGTTCGCGGTGGGCAGCGCCGCCGCAGTGGGGGCCATCGACGGGCTGCGCCATGGCCTGGTGCGCTATCGCGCGGCGTTGCTGATCGCGCTACTCGGGGCGGTGTTTTCGCCGCTGGGCATCTACGTTGCTCATCAGCTCTCGGAAAAAATCCTGATGATGCTGTTCAGCCTGTTGATGGTGCTGGTGGCGGCGCGCATGTTGCGTCGCGAAAGCGTACAACCAGGCCCCAGCGACCACGGCGCGGCCAGTTGGGGCCAGAAAAATTGCATGCTCGACCGCGAGACCGGGCGCCTGGCCTGGACCGGCCGATGCACCGCCACGTTGTCGGCGTTGGGCGCGGTGACCGGGATGGTCTCGGGATTGCTCGGCGTCGGCGGTGGCTTTCTGATCGTGCCGGCGTTCAAGCAACTGACCGATGTGCAGATGCGCGGGATCGTCGCGACGTCCTTGATGGTCATCAGCCTGATTTCGTTGATCGGTGTAGTAGGTGCGTTTCATGCCGGGGTAAGCATCGACCGGGTCGGCGGCGTGTTTATCGCGGCGAGCATTCTCGGCATGGTGTTGGGCCGACGGCTATCGGCCCATGTCCCGGCCCGGGCATTGCAGGTGGGGTTTGCGGCGGTGTGCCTGGGGGTGGCGGTGTTCATGTGGGTGCGGGCGTAGCTACCAAGAACCTCGGTTGCACAGGGTCATAGCAGCCTGCACTGCATCGAAAACCCCAGCGTCACCGATTCCCCCTGCCTCAACAAGCGCAACCCCGGCCGTCCTGGCAGGTGGTGGGCGTTGACCGGATGGCTGACCGGTTCGATGCAGAAGAACCCCAGGTCCACCGGACAGTACAGCAGGAAATAATCGCAGCCGCTGGCCCGGCACTCCAGCTCGTAGCCCAGGTCTGGCTGCTGGATCAGGCAGTGCCCATTCCAACCGCCGAAGCCGTTGTCGACAAGCGTGTTGGGCAGTGAGCGCAGGTTCTCGAAGTTCCACTGATCAGGGACGTCGATCCGTTCCGTGGGCAGCTTCGCGGTGTCGCACATCCAGACTTCAGTTGCGCGGGTTTGCAGGCGTGTGCCGGCGGTGCGCGGGAAATACGGGTGCAAGCCCAGCCCATGCCAGGCGGGTTGTTCCGCCATGTGGGTGACGTGCATCGCGAGGTGCAACTGGCCGCTGCTCAAGCGGATGCGCAGGCTGGCGCAGTAGGCGAACGGGTACTGGCTGTCGAGCTGCAGCAACACTTCCTGGGCACTTTGTTCGGTCACTTGCCATGGCTGTTGCCAGGCGCTGCCGTGGATTGGAAAGGGATCGTTGGGGCTGTTGGGTTCCAGGGCGAGCCAGCCGCCGGGGCAATCGAAACCACCCTCGGCGATCCGGTTCGACCATGGGATCAACGGAAAACCGCCGAGCTTGCCGGGCAGGCCGTTTTCCACGGCGTTCGGAGCCGGGGGACGTAGCAGCGGCGCGCCGTTACTGCGCAGCGTCCAGTCGACCAGGCTGGCGCCCAGATGCGGGGCCAAGGTGAGGCGGGTCAGTTCGTCTTCGAGGTGCAGAAGAGGTGGGCTCATGGTGGTCGCGTCCGTCGAGTGGGGAAGCCTGTGTGGCGAGGGAGCTTGCTCCCGCTCGGCTGCGAAGCAGACGCCCTGCGTTGGAACCGGATGGGCCTGCTGTGCAGTCCAGCGGGAGCAAGCTCCCTCGCCACAAGGGGGCTTGCTTGCTGATGGAATGGTTACAACACCAGATGCGGCAGCCACAGCGAGATGGCCGGAATGTAGGTCACGAGCATCAGCACCACGAACAGCATGGCGTAGAACGGCAGCAGGGCCTTGACGGTGCTTTCGATACTGACCTTGCCAATGGCGGAGCCCACGAACAGCACCGCGCCCACCGGTGGGGTAATCAGGCCGATACCCAGGTTCACCAGCATGATCATGCCGAACTGCACCGGGTCCACACCGATGCCCACAATCACTGGCATCAGGATCGGCGTCAGGATCAGGATCAGCGGCGCCATGTCCATCACGGTGCCCAGCAGCAGCAGCATCACGTTGATGCACATCAGGATCACGTAGCGGTTATCCGACAGCGTCAGGAACATCGTGGTGATTTTCGCCGGGATCTCCATCAGCGTCATGATGTAGCCGAAGCTGGCGGCGAAGCCGATCAGGATCATCACGATAGAGATGGTGCGTACCGTACGGTGCATCAGTTTCGGCAACTCGCTCCATTTGTAGTCGCGGTAGATGCACATGGTCACGAAGAATGCCCACACCACGGCGATCGCGGCCGATTCGGTGGCGGTGAAAATGCCCGAGAGAATGCCGCCCAGGATGATGAACAAGGTCATCATGCCCCACATGGCTTCCTTGCAGATCTTCAACGCTTCTTTGAGCGGGATCACTTCGCCCTTGGGGTAATTGCGCTTCTTCGCAAAAACCAGGCACAGCGCCATCAGGCAAAGGTTCATCATGATGCCGGGGACGATGCCGGCCATGAACAATGAACCGATCGAGACGGTGCCGCCCGCGGCGAGCGAGTACAGCACAGCGTTATGGCTTGGCGGCGTGAGCAGTGCTTGTACCGAACCGCTGACGGTCACGGCGGTGGCGTACTCCCGCGGATAACCTTGGCGTGTCATTTCCGGAATCAGTACCGAACCGACCGAGGCGGTGTCGGCAACCGAGGAGCCCGAGATTGCACCGAAGAAACTCGACGCCACGAGGTTGACCAAAGACAGGCCACCGCGCACGAACCCCACCAGTACACTGGCGAATGCCACCAGTCGGCGGGACATGCCACCCTCGGCCATGATCGCGCCCGCGAGGACGAAGAAGGGAATGGCCAGCAGCGAGAATTTGTTCACCCCGCCCGTCACCTGGATCATCATGGCTTGGAACGGGATGTCGATCCAGAATGCACCGATCAGTGCAGAGGCACCGAGGGCGTAGGCCACGGGCATGCCGATCATGATCAACAACAAAAAACTGCCCAGCAGAATCAGAGCGTCCATTAAGCGGCACCTTCGTTTTCTTCAACCAGGTCGAACTGCACGACCCGACGCTGGCTTTGATCGCCCAGCAAGAGTTTTTCCAGCACAAAAATCAACGTCAGGAAGCCACCGATCGGTATCGGCATGTACGTGATGCCGACGCGCAGGGTAGGGATGGCGCTCATGAATTGATTCCACGTGGTCATGCACAGCTTGGTGCCCCACACGGTCATGAAAATGCACACCGCTGCCATCAACAGCTGGGAGACAACCGATGCGGCGGTTCTCAAGTGAGGCGGCATGCGAGAGGTAACCATGTCCACGGCCATGTGCGAGCCGGAGCGGTAGCTGGCGGCGGCACCGATGAAGGTGAACACGATCATCAGCAGGATCGCGGTAGGTTCCGGCCAGCTCGAGCCTGAGCCGAGCACGTAGCGGGCAAACACCCCCCAAGGGATCATCAGCGCAACGGCAAGGACAGAAAGGCCGGCCACCCAGATGCACGTCATGTAAATCTTATCGTTGATACGCAGCAGCAAATTCTTCATCGGGTTCCACCGTAACCGGGCGCGCCTTTTAACCGCAGGCGCGCCCAGCCGTTTCATTAGTACAGATTGAGGGACTTACTGGACAGCTTCGATGCGCTTGATCAGGTCGGCATACGGCGCGCCGTACTTGGCCCGCACCGGTGCAGTGGCGTCGTAGAAGGGTTTCTTGTCGACGGTGATGAACTCGACACCCGCGGCCTTGAGTTTTTCTTCACTGGCGGCGGATTTCTGGTCCCACAGCACGCGCTCTTCGGCCTGGGCAGCCTTGGCAGCCTTCTTGACCATCGCCTGTTGATCCGGGGTCAGTTTTTCCCAGGTGATCTTCGACATCACGATCGGCTCTGGCAGGATCAGGTGACCGGTCAAGCTGTAGTACTTGGCGTTCTGGTAGTGGTTGTGCTCGAGCAAGGTCGGCGGGTTGTTTTCCGCGCCGTCGATCACGCCGGTCTGCAGGGCACTGAAAATTTCGCCGGTGTCCATCGCGATGCCGTTGGCGCCCATGGCGTTCATCATCTCGATGAACATCGGGTTGCCCTGGACGCGGATTTTCATGCCCTTTAGGTCTTCGAGCTTGCGCACCGGCTTCTTGGTGTAGACGTTGCGCGTGCCGCCGTCCATCCAGGCCAGGGCCACCAGGCCGAATTCAGAGTTGGTGATCCGGTCGAGGATTGCATCACCCACGTCACCGTCGATGACGGCGCGCATGTGGGCCTGGTCGCGGAAAATGAACGGCATGTTGAAAACGTTCACGTCCGGCACCACAGGGCCGACGATACCCAGGCTGACCCGAGACATCTGGATCGCGCCGGCTTGCATTTGCTCGATGACTTCTTTTTCGGAACCCAATACGCCACCCGGGAAGAACTTGAACTTCAGTTCGCCCTTGCTCTGCGCTTCCAGGGTTTTACCCATGGATTCTTCGGCGACCACGGTCGGGTAGCCTTTGGGGTGGATGTCAGCGATTTTCATATCAAGGGCGTGCGCCGCTTGGGCCAGGAAGGCCAGGGGCAGGGCTGCGATCAGAAGGGTGCGTTTGAAATCCATGGTCAATCTCCAGTTTGTTGTTTTTTTTATGGCTCATTCAGCAAAGCGGTGAAGCAGATCATTTCGCGGCGTGTTTTGGCCCTCCGAAAGCCGGTTCAGCCAGGCCCTTCACGCCAGGGTTCAGCGCGAACACGCCGCCGGCCAGGGATTGCGGATCGTTATCGTCACCCGGGCGAATCGAGGTCACGAACAGGGTGTCCAGGTTGCTGCCACCGAAGGCGCACATGGTCGGTTTCTTCACCGGTACTTCCAGCGAGCGATCCAGCCGGCCGTCGGGGGAGAAGCGGTGGATGAGGCCGGCATCGTTGGCGCAGATCCAGTAGCAACCGTCGGCATCGACTGCCGCGCCGTCCGGGCGTCCGGCCAGGGGCATCATGTCGACGAACAGCCGCCGGTTGGACGGCGTGCCGCTGTCGATGTCGTAGTCGAAGGCCCAGATCTGCTGGACCAGCGGGTGCGAATCGGAGAGGTACATCGTGCGTCCGTCCGGGCTGAAACCCAGGCCATTGGGCACGATGAAACCGCTCAGTTGTGCCTCGACCGGGCTGCGTTGCCCGGCCTCGTAGCGGTACATCCGTCCTTCGTCGGCATTGGCGCCCATGTTCAGCACCATGCTGCCGGCCCAAAAACGGCCCTGGCGGTCGCAACGGCCATCGTTGAGGCGCATGTCGCTGCGGCTGTGCTCGACGTTTGCGCACAGTTCACTGTCCAGGCTGCCGTCGTCATGCGGGTGCAGGCGGAAGAAACCGCTCTCCATACCTGCTACCCAGCCACCGTCCTGATGGCGGGCAATGCAGGCGAGCATTTCCGGCGCTTCCCAACCCTGGATTTTTCCAGTGCTGGCATTCCAGCGTTGCAGGCCACCGTTGGGGATGTTCACCCAATACAGGGCGTTCTCCTCGGGGACCCACACCGGGCTCTCCCCGACGGCGTTACGTGCATCGACAATCAATTCGGCTTGCATGGCGATTCCTTGGTTCGTTCGTATCCCATGAAAACAGGCGAATCATTCGAACGGGCCGGCCGCCACAAAGGCACCGCCCTGGTAAACCATGGCCGGGTCATCGGCGGCCGGCATCGGCTGCGCTTCGACCTTGGCGCGGAAAATTTCCGAGCTGTCCTTGGGCTGGTAACCCAGGTGCGCGGCGTGGCTGTTGTCCCACCAGACGTCGCGGTTGGCTGACACGCCATAGACCACGGTGTGGCCGACGTTGGGGGTGTAGAGCGAGCATTCGATCAGTTGGGTGAGGTCGTCGAAGCTCAGCCAGGTGCTCATCATCCGGCGGTTCTGCGGCTCGGGGAACGACGAGCCGATGCGGATGCTGACGGTCTCGATGCCGTAGCGATCGAAATAGAAACTGGCGACGTCTTCGCCGTAGGACTTGGACAGGCCGTAGTAGCTGTCCGGACGGCGAGCGCAGTGGGCGTCGATGGTCTCGTCCTGCTTATAGAAACCGATCACGTGGTTGGAACTGGCGAAAATCACTCGCTTGACGCCGTGCTTGCGAGCGGCCTCATAAATGTGGAAAACCCCGCTGATATTAGCGCCGAGGATTTCCTCGAAAGGGCGCTCAACCGAAACACCGCCAAAATGCAGAATGGCATCGACGCCCTCTACCAGTTGGTGCACGGCCTGTTTATCGGACAAATCGCATGGCACGACTTCTTCGCTTTCATCGATGGCCGGTGCCATGTTGGCGATATCGGACAGGCGAATGTGACGTGCGAAGGGCTTGAGGCGCTCACGCAGGACTTTGCCCAGGCCGCCGGCGGCACCGGTCAGCAGCAGACGATTGAGAGGGTGGCGAGTGTGTGTCGTAGTCATGGAATTACCTGAGCAAACAGTGAGAGGTATTAGTTGTTATAAGTTGTCGTATGACTGTGGAGAAATATCCTTATCCTTCCGCTACCTTGTCAATGTTTGATCGACGAATCGCTCTAGACCGGCATCCTTGGCGTGGCTTGCCGCGCTGCCATGACCCGCTGCAAACGGGCCATGGCGGCAGATCCTGCGCTTAGAGGAGCGAAATCGGGTAGCTGATGAAAATGCGGTTCTCGTCGAATTCGTTGGTGCTGTAGTCCCGACGAATCGATGCGTTACGCCATTTCACATTGAGGCTCTTGAGTGCGCCGCTCTGCACGGTGTAAGCCAGTTCGCTCTCACGGCCCCATTCCTTGCCGTCAGTGATGGCGCCGGTGTGCACGTTGTCACCGCTGATGTAGCGGTTCATCAGGGTCAGGCCTGGCACGCCGACGGCGGCGAAGTTGAAGTCGTGACGCAATTGCCAGGATTTTTCCTTGGCGTTGTCGTAGCTGGAGTTGTAGCTGTCGTTCGCCAACGTGCCGCCGCTGGTGCCGTTGACGCGCATCCAGGCGTTGTCGCCACTGACTTTTTGCAGGCCAACGTAGAAGGTGTTGCCGCCGTATTTGGCCGAGAGCATGGCGAATGCGGTTTTGTTGTCCAGATCGCCCGCCAGCGCGCTGCCGTTTTCCTTGCCGATGAAGTAGCCGAGGTTGGCGCCCAGGGTCCAGTCGCCGATGGGCTGGCTGTGGGTCAGGTTGAAATATTGCTGCTGGTAGATGTCGGACAGTTCCGAGTACCAGACGCCGACCTGGGTGCGTTTTTCGTTGAAGGCATATTCGCCGCCGCCGAAGTTGAAACGGTCGGAGGTGATGGCGGCGCGGCCATTCATCGACATGTCTTCCATGCTCGCGTCGTTGCGCGGGCTGTTGCCACGGAACTGGCCGCCGTAGAGGCTCAGGCCGTTGATTTCGGTGGAGGTCACCTGGCCGCCACGGAAGGTTTGTGGCAGGGAACGGCCATCGTCGGAGCGCAGGATTGGCAGGACTGGCATCCATTCGCCGACCTTCAGCTCAGTTTTCGAGACCTTGGCCTTCAGGGCTACACCCAGGCGACCGAAATCATCGGCCGGGCGCCCGTCGTCGTGCACCGGCAGCAACTGCGTACCCGCCGTGCCACGACCGCCGTCGAGCTTGACCGAGTACAGGCCCAGCACGTCCACACCGAAACCGACGGTGCCCTGAGTGAAACCGGACTTGGCGTCGAGGATGAAGTTCTGGGTCCATTCCTCGGCTTTGCCTTGGGCGTTGTTCGGGTTGGTGAAGTTGCGGTTGAAATAGGCGTTACGCAGGGTCAACGTAGCCTTGGCGTCATCGACGAAGCCTTCGGCGTGAACGCTCATGGGGAGGAACAGTGCGAGGCTGCTGCAACCAAGCAGTGTCAGCGCTGGGCCGGAGTTGAGAAGGGTACGGCGGTTTGGACGGTTGTCGGGCGAAAAACGGACACGTGTGCTCACTATGACGCTCCCTACTTTTTTGTTGTTTTTATTTGTCATACGTCGTCGTACAACATGAGGGCGATTATTTGGAAGCTGTTCGTCGTTGTCAACTGGCCATTATCGGAAATGTCCAACTTGGCCTTGCTGCAAAATGAGGCATATCAATGGTTGTGACAGGTTCAGGTACAGGCCGGAGGCATTGGGGCGGTGCAAATCCTGGCTTCCAGAGTAGCCGTCCTTGCTGGCGGTCATGCGATGACTGGTCTAAGACATTAGTCGAATGCTCCCGCCAGCGGACGGTGATACCTCCGTGGCGAGGGAGCTTGCTCCCGCTGGACTGCGCAGCAGGCCCTTGGATTTTCATTCCGGGCCGGAATACCTGGGGCCGCTTCGCGACCCAGCGGGAGCAAGCTCCCTCGCCACAGGGGCTTTGTTTATCCAGATGTCGCATCGGTCTGATTCGGGCTACGTAGCCTCGCGCTGTTGCCTACCACCACGCCAGAACCCGCCGACGTGGCGAGGGAGCTTGCTCGCAACGTTGCGTAAAAGAACGGCACTTCTTGCTGCCTTTTACCGTCGAAAGGGCATCCGCCCACCTCTTCGGGTCTGTGTCAGAACAAGGTTTTTGAATGGATCGCTACGCCCCTCGGAACTGGCAACCCCATGAGCGGCCAACGTTGCCCGGTTCCCCTTCGACGCCCCTGCACCCAACGCCCAAGCGATTCGCCTACGCGTTGGTCGGCATACTGGTGGCAGTGACCGGCGGGCTGGGCAATTCATTGGTGATTGCCAATTTGCCGTACCTGCAGGGCGCACTTGGCGCCACCACTGCGGAGATGGCCTGGCTGCCGGCAGCGTATGTCATGACCAACGTCTCGATGAACCTGCTGCTGGTGAAGTTTCGCCAGCAATTCGGCTTGCGTGCCTTCACCGAAGTGTTCCTGGCTCTGTATGCCCTGGTGACGTTCGGCCACCTGTTCGTCAATGACCTGAACTCGGCGATTGCCGTGCGCGCCGCCCATGGCATGGTCGGTGCGGCCTTGAGTTCCCTGGGCCTGTATTACATGGTCCAGGCCTTCCCGGCCAAATGGCGACTCAAAGCGTTGGTGTTGGGCCTGGGCACTTCGCAACTGGCCTTGCCCTTGGCCCGGTTGTTTTCCGAAGACCTCCTGCAAATAGCCGAGTGGCGTGGCTTGTACCTGTTCGAGCTGGGGATGGCATTGCTCTCCCTCGGCTGCGTGTTGTTGCTCAAACTGCCGCCGGGGGATCGTTTCAAGACGTTTGAAAAGCTCGATTTCCTGACCTTCACCTTACTTGCCAGTGGCGTGGCGCTGCTTTGTGCGGTGCTCTCGTTGGGGCGCATCGACTGGTGGCTGGAGGCGCCGTGGATCGGCGTCGCCTCCGCAGCGTCGATCGTGTTGATTCTTGCGGGATTGGCAATCGAGCATAACCGCCGCAACCCGATGTTGATGACTCGTTGGCTCGGCAGTGGCGTCATGATCCGCCTGGCGCTGGCGGTGATACTGATTCGCATGGTGACCTCGGAACAATCCACCGGAGCTGTGGGGTTCATGCAAGCGCTGAACATGAGCAGCCAGCAGATGCACAGCCTCTACGTCGTGATGCTGGTGGGCAGCATCGCCGGACTGGCCAGCAGCGCCTTGACCATCAACCCGGCGCACCTGTTCATGCCGCTGATCATCTCCTTGGTGCTGATGGCCAGCGGTTCGGTAATGGACAGTTATTCGAACAACCTGACCCGTCCGCAGAACCTGTATTTCAGCCAGTTCCTGCTGGCGTTCGGCAGTACTTTCTTCCTCGGGCCGACCATGGTCCTGGGGGTACGCAATGTCTTGACCAATCCGCGTAACCTGGTGAGTTTCTCGGTCTTGTTCGGCATCTGCCAGAACCTCGGCGGCCTGATTGGCGCCGCCGTGCTGGGAACGTTCCAGGTGGTGCGGGAGAAATTTCACTCCAGCCATCTGGTGGAAAACCTCAGCCAGTTCGATCCTCGCGTGACCGCGCGGGTGGACAGCGGTGGCTCGGCCGTGGGCGCGCTGATCGCCGATCCGGGCCTGCGTCACGTGCAGGGCATCCGCAGCCTCGCCACGGCCGCGACTCGCGAAGCCAACGTGCTGGCCTATAACGACGTATTCATGTTGATCGCGGTCATCGCCGTGCTGACCATGATCGCTATTTCCATCCGTGCCCTGTGGCTGATGAGCACCACCCAGCCCGTCGCCGCAGCGCCTGTCCCTTCCGTACCCAGCCGCGGTGCCACGCCTTCATGACCGAACCGACCCCGACGACCACCAATGCCATCGCCGCCACCCCCGAAGACCAGGCGCCGCCTGCTGCGCCGGTTACCGAACCGCGTTCCTTGCGGGTGCGACTGCTCTCATCGCTCGGTTTCGCGGCGGTGGCAATTATCGGCGTGCTGATCGTGCTCTATGCCTGGCAACTCCCACCGTTCAGCAGCGCCGTGGAAACCACCGAAAATGCTTTGGTGCGCGGCCAGGTGACGATCATCGGGCCGCAGCTCAGTGGGTATGTCCATGAAGTGCCTGTGCAGGATTTCCAGTTCGTGAAGGCAGGCGACCTGTTGGTGCGCCTGGACGATCGCATTTACCGCCAGCGGTTGGACCAGGCGTTGGCGCAGTTGGCAACGCAGAAAGCGTCCCTGGCCAACGTGGTGCAGCAACGCAACAGCGCCGAGGCCACCATCAAGCTGCGTCAGGCCGCGCTGGCCGACAGCCAGGCCCAGGCGCGCAAGAGCGCGGCTGATCTGCGCCGCAACGAAGCATTGATCAGCGATGGCTCGGTGTCCCGGCGCGAATTGGACGTGACCCGTGCCGCCAATGCACAAACCATCGCAGCCGTGGCCCAAGCCCAGGCCAGCCTGGAAATCGCCCGGCAAGACCTGCAAACGGTGATCGTCAATCGCGGCGCCCTCGAAGCCGCCGTGGCCAGCGCCGAAGCAGCGGTGCAACTGGCGCGCATCGACCTGTCCAACACCCGCGTCGTAGCGCCACGGGACGGCCAGTTGGGCCAGATCGGCGTGCGCCTGGGGGCTTATGTCAATTCCGGCGCGCAATTGATGGCGTTGGTGCCGAACCAGAAATGGGTCATCGCCAACCTCAAGGAGACCCAGATGAACAATGTGCGGGTAGGGCAGGCGGCGAGCTTCACCGTGGACGCCCTCGACCACCGAAGATTCCAGGGCCACGTCGAACACATTTCCCCGGCCACCGGTTCTGAATTCAGCCTGCTGCAGGCCGACAACGCTACGGGTAACTTCGTCAAGATCGCCCAGCGCGTGCCGGTGCGAATCACCGTCGATCCTGACCAGCCCGAAAGCGAACGGCTGCGGCCGGGGATGTCGGTGGTGGTCAGCATCGATACTGCCGGCCAGGATGATTCATCGAAGTAAGGCCACGGCCCGGTTGGGTTGACTTGGCACAGGGTGAGCCAGCTTGCAGACCGGCTGGATGTGCCGCCGCCTTCGCGAGCAAGCTCGCTCCCACAGGGATCTGCGGTGTTTTCGAGAGTGGGTGAATGCTAGTCTTGGACAACGCTGTCGCCAGGGAGCCCTCATGGGCAATCACAAGATCGAGATTCGTCGCAGTAACGTAGAGAAAATCCTGTTGGCCGCCGAAAAGGTCTTTGCCGAAAAGGGCTTCGGCAGCACGGCCATGGCCGACATCGCCGCCGAAGTGCAATTGCCTCGTTCCAACCTGCATTACTACTTCAGCACCAAGAGCGAGCTATACAGCGCGGTGCTGTTCGACCTGCTGGAGGTGTGGAAGCAGGACGCCTTGTGCTTCGAGATGTTCGACGACCCCCGGGTGGTGCTCAGCAGCTACATCCGCGCCAAGATGAACCACTCCCGCAGCCGCCCCTACGGCTCCAAAGTCTGGGCCAACGAAGTCATCCACGGCGCCCCGACCCTGGGCCAGGCACTCGACGCCAGCCTCTATGACTGGGCCAAGATGAAGGAAGCGAAAATCCGCCAATGGGTGGAAGACAAACGCATCCTCCCGGTCGAACCCTCAAGCCTGCTCTACATGATCTGGGCCTCGACCCAGCATTACGCCGACTTCGACCACCAGATCAACATCCTCAACGATCACCAGCCGTTGTCGGACATGCAATTCGAACGGGCGGTGCAGACGGTGACCAGCGTGATTTTGCGGGGGATTGGGTTGGAGCCGTAGCCTCAAGTTGACACGCGGTAGCGTATTCGTTGAAGTTGAGTTAGTTATGTTTGCTCGCGAACTTGGGTTTGGTTTTGTGGTAGATTTTCCCAACGGCTTCTATTGACTCTCAGTTTAATTCGTGAGACTTCTGTGCGTTGTATATTCAGAAAGTCGTGTCTAGCGCCCTTCGTTAAACCAAGTTTATTTGCTTCAAGTGTCTTGGCTTCAAGTTTTTCTAATTGCGATTTGAGCAACGATTTCAATTTAGGATCAGCCCGGTCTGGGGTGTCTGGATTTTCGGAAAAATATTTTTTCCATTTGTCTGATAGCTCTTTATTCTTAGCTCTTTTATTGCGTATTCTAGCCGTGTCCGTGTGTGTTGAAAGTTTTTTGGTTGAGTGAAAACCTTCCTTCTCATATATGAGCGTTTTTCTTCTTGTCACCGCTGACGAGGTGGCTTCGCTGGCACTGATAGATGAATATTTTTTGTTTGGGTCAAATGACCTGATTTTGGGCGGACTGCGCGAAATAACTTTCAGTTGTAATCTCAGTTGCCCCCATCCATATGAGTTCGCAATAGCAATCCGAACATTCCCACTCGGATCATACCGATTAACCGGATCATTCCCACAATAAGCATACGCATTGATCCCCCCATCCCCAAAAGGACTCAACTCATCCGGACTGTTGAACCGCATCAACACCGGATTAAAAGCCCGGTTACCCTGTCCCAACAAATAATGCCCAGTTATCGATTCAGGCCGCTCCCCGTTGAAGCCGAGCAGACAACTCAAACCGCTTTCCCCTGTGCGATAACCGTAGGCGGTATAGGCCATCTGTCGCGAGTCTGCATCCGCCACTGTCCTGAGCAACGAACGTTGTTGATCCGTTGCCAACAGCGTCGTCTCGGCGGCGGCGGCGGCGGTGCCTGATCGTTGCGCCAGCGGCTGGGGGCCGTGACGCATGATTGTCAGCTGCGATTGATCCTCTATCTCGTTAACCAACTCGTCTTCTTGATAGAAACGTTGTGTACCTGGGTTCTCCAAAGGCTTCAAGCCTACGAGGCGATCCAGTGGGTCATATTGATAGCGGCACAGGATTTTCATTGGCGGCGCTGACATGGGCTGGGTTCTGTTTGGTGAACTGGGCTGTGTCAGACTCGGATATTTTTGGGAGCTCGTCTACTAGCAGAACTGTTAGTTCGGAGGGCTATGGGCGGGCTCGGTAGCTGATTCAGGTGAAGAGCAGATACTCTCGCTCTATTTCTTGTTCTTGCGAATTGCCTCGACGGCCCGTTTGTTGTCTTCAAGGAACTGCAGTTTGCCGCCCTGTCGAGCAACTGTAACTCTAGAGTATGCACGGTCACGTTCCATCTGCATGGCTCTAGTAGCTCTAGTGGCTCTAGTGGCTCTAGGGGCTTTGTTGGCTTGAAGTTCTGCTAAAGCGCTGGTGGCGGTGTGAAAATCAGTTTCAAGACTCTGTCTTATCGGTACTAGGCTGTCTGGGTATTCCCTTAATAGGTCGTCGATGAGTTCGTCATACTCGCGTGCCTTTATTGTGCGCGCGCCTGAGCCGCTAGAGCTTTTTGATTGTTGACCATTTCGAGGCGCAAAGGAGCTTCGGGCTGGACCTTCTGCAGGGAATTTTTTTAATCTCTCCGGGGGCTTATTAGGAATGCCAAATATTGTTTCGGGTGTTGAGTGATTATTGGCTATCAATTTTACTGATTGGTTGGTTTCGGTTTTGGAGGTGTGGGTAACAATGGGAGGAGTTCTAGTCCTTGCGGGTCTTTGTATCGGCAAACTAGCTATTTCGGCTAATGCGTTACGCCTTTGTATCAGGTGATAAGCAATATTCCCACTCGGATCATACCGATTAACCGGATCATTCCCACAATAAGCATACGCATTAATCCCCCCATCCCCAAAAGGACTCAACTCATCCGGACTGTTGAACCGCATCAACACCGGATTGAAAGCCCGGTTACCCTGTCCCAACAAATAATGCCCAGTTATCGATTCAGGCCGCTCCCCGTTGAAGCCGAGCAGACAACTCAAACCGCTTTCCCCTGTGCGATAACCGTAGGCGGTATAGGCCATCTGTCGCGAGTCTGCATCCGCCACTGTCCTGAGCAACGAACGTTGTTGATCCGTTGCCAACAGCGTCGTCTCGGCGGCGGCGTCGGTGCCTGATCGTTGCGCCAGCGGCTGGGGGCCGTGACGCATGATTGTCAGCTGCGATTGACCCTCTATCTCGTTAACCAACTCGTCTTCTTGATAGAAACGTTGGGTGCCTGGGCTCTCCAAAGGCTTCAAGCCTACGAGGCGATCCAATGGGTCATATTGGTAGCGGCACAGTATTTTCATTGGCGGCGTTGACATGGGCTGGGTTCTGCTTAGGTGACAGGGCTGTGTCAGGCTCGGATATTTTTGGGAGGACGTCTACTAGCAGAACTGTTAGTTGGATACGGCGCTTCTGGTGGGGTTACCCTGAGGTTTTGCGCTGTGGCTGAGGGCCCCTTCGCGAGCAGGCTCGCTCCCACAGGGGATTGGCGGTGCAGGATTTGTATTCGCCGTATATCCCCTGTGGGAGCGGGCTTGCTCGCGAAGAGGCCAGCCCAGACGCCTCAAATCTCAAGCTGTTACATGATAGGGATTGCGCGGATCATGGTTCCAATCCAGGAACGGCTTGCCGGTGTCGACCGTCACCATTTCGATGCAGTCCTGCACCGGGCAGGTGATCTGGCAGAGGTTGCAGCCCACACATTCCTCATCGATCACTTCATATTTACGGGTGCCGTCGGCCTGCTTGAGGCTGGCGATGGCCTGGTGTGAGGTGTCCTCGCAGGCGATGTGGCAGCGGCCGCAACCGATGCAGGCCTCTTGGTCGATTTTCGCGATGACCTGGTAGTTGATGTCCAGGTACTTCCAATCGGTGGTGTTGCCCACCGCGCGGCCGGAGAAGGCCTGGAGGTTGGCGTGGCCGTGGTCGTCCATCCAGCGCGACAGGCCGTCCTTCATCTCTTCGACGATGCGAAAACCATGCAGCATCGCCGCCGTGCACACCTGCACCGCGCCGCTGCCCAGAGCGATGAATTCCGCCGCGTCGCGCCAGCTGCCGATGCCGCCGATGCCGCAGATCGGCAAGCCTTGGGTCTGCGGGTCGCGGGCGATTTCGGCGACCATGTTCAATGCGATGGGCTTGACCGCCGAGCCACAATAACCGCCGTGGGTGCTCTGGCTGCCGACGCTGGGCAGGGCGACCATGCGGTCCAGGTCGACGCTGGTGATGGAGTTGATGGTGTTGATCAGCGACACCGCATCCGCGCCGCCTCGATGGGCCGCTCGGGCGGCGACGCGGATGTCGGTAATGTTCGGCGTGAGCTTGACGATTACCGGCAACGAGCAATAGGTCTTGCACCAACGGGTCACTTGCTCGACGTATTCCGGCACCTGGCCGACCGCCGCGCCCATGCCGCGCTCCGGCATGCCATGGGGGCAGCCGAAGTTCAGCTCAATGCCGTCGGCGCCGGTGGCTTCCACCAAGGGCAGGATGCGTTTCCACGACTCCTCGACGCAGGGCACCATCAGCGACACGATCAAGGCCCGATCCGGCCAATCCTTTTTCACCTGGGTGATTTCCCGCAGGTTGATTTCCAAGGAGCGGTCGGTGATCAGCTCGATGTTATTGATGCCCAGTACCTCGCGATTGGCACCGTAGTGGGCCGAATAGCGCGACGACACGTTCACCGCGGCGGGATCCTCGCCAAGGGTTTTCCAGACCACGCCACCCCAGCCGGCCTCAAAGGCGCGGACCACGTTGTAGGCCTTGTCGGTGGGCGGCGCGGAGGCCAGCCAGAACGGATTGGGGGCTTTGATGCCAGCGAAGACAATCGACAGATCGGCCATTTACGCAGCCTCCACGTTGAGCATGAGTTGAGCGTTGATCGCCTCGGCAGCGAGCTTGCCATGCTGCACCGCTTGTACCGTGAGGTCCTGATCCAGACTGGTGCAATCGCCGCCGGCATAGACCCCGGGAATGCTGGTGCGCAGCTGTTCATCCACCAGAATCCGTCCATCCTGGCGCTTGAGTTCCCGGGCCAGGGGATCTACCAGTGCGTCGTCATCGAACGCCTGGCCGATGGCTTTGAAAATGGCGTCGGCGGGCAGGTCGAAGGTTTCGGCGCTGGCAATCAACCGGCCACTTTCAAGGTGGGTGCGGGAGAAGCGCATGCCCCGCACATGTCCGGCGTCATCGAGCAATACCTGTTGCGGCTGGGCCCAGGTCAGCAGGCGCACCTGATTGGCCTTGGCGATGTCCTGTTCGTGAACGGTGGCGCCCATGTCCTCCAGGCCGCGGCGGTACACCAGGTTGACATCGCGAGCGCCGAGACGGGCCATTTGCACGGCCATGTCGATGGCGGTGTTACCGGCGCCGAGCACGATGCAGCGGTCGGCCAAGGGCAACTGGCTGAGATCGTCGGCCTGGCGCAGTTCGCGAATGTACTCGGTCGCGGCGAGCAGGCCTGGTGCGTATTCATCGCTCAGGCCCAGTTGTTTGCTGGCGGCCAGGCCAAGGCCGAGGAACACCGCGTCGAACTGTTGATGCAGATCGCTCAGGCTCAGGTTTGCACCGAGCTTCTGACCGTGGCGGATTTCGATGCCGCCGATCTCAAGAAGAAAGTCCAGTTCGCGCTGGGCGTAATCGTCCACCAGCTTGTATTTGGCGATGCCGTATTCGTTGAGGCCACCAGCCTTCTCACGGGCTTCGAAAATCACCACGTCATGACCGTGCATCGCGCTGCGGTGGGCGCAGGACAAGCCCGCCGGGCCGGCACCCACCACTGCGATGCGCTTGCCGGTGCTGGCTGCACGCTTGAACGGGTGTTCAGTGAAGTGGGCGTTGTCCACGGCATAGCGCTGCAACTGGCCGATCAACACCGGCGCACATTCATGTGCGTTATTGCGCACGCAGGCTTGCTGGCAAAGGATCTCCGTCGGGCAGACCCGAGCGCAGCTGCCGCCGAGGATATTGGCCGAAAGAATCTTTTTCGCCGCACCCTGAACGTTGTCCTGGTGAATGTTGCGAATGAACGAGGGGATATCGATCTCGCTCGGACAGGCGTTCACGCAGGGCGCGTCGTAGCAATACAGGCAACGGGAGGCTTCCAGGTGGGCCTGGCGCGCGTTGAGCGGTGGCGCCAGGTCACTGAAGCGGGCGGCGAGGGTGGCCGGGTCTTCCAAAGAATGGGGGAGATGATTCAAGGGCTGGATCATGGAATGGCCTCACGGTGTTTGAGGTGCTGCCTCTGGTGGGCAGTGGTTTTTCGTTGCCTGGACTGACGCCTTCGCGGGCAAGCCCGCTCCCACAAGGGATTTGCTGCACACCACACCTCTGCGGCTATCCCAGATCCAATGTGGGAGCGGGTTTGCTCGCGAAGGCCGAAGGCCTGGATTCAGCGTTTCACAGCGGTTGGCCTGTGCAATTCAGCCCGCTTGCTCAGCAAGTCGAACACCGCCGGATACGCCGGCCGTTCGATGTAGCGCCCCGCACCGCGCTCGGCCCGCAGGTCGCCATCGGCCCAGACCAATCGGCCCTGGCTGATGGTGTGGCTGGGCACGCCGCGTACGGTCTTGCCTTCGAAAATGTTGAAGTCCACTTGCTGGTGGTGAGTCTTGGCTGAAATCGTCCGGCTACCCTGCGGGTCCCAGAGCACCAGGTCGGCATCGGCGCCGACGCGGATCGCCCCTTTGCGTGGGTAGAGATTGAAGATCTTCGCGGTGTTGGTGGAGGTGAGGGCGACGAAATCGTGCATCGACAACTTGCCGCTGTTCACCCCTTCGTCCCAGAGCACGGCCATGCGGTCTTCGATACCGGCGGTGCCGTTGGGGATCTTGCTGAAGTCGTCGCGGCCGGCGGCTTTCTGCTCGGCGCAGAAACAGCAGTGGTCGGTGGCGGTGGTGTGCAGGTTGCCGGATTGCAAGCCGTGCCAGAGCGCCTCTTGATGCCCGCGAGGGCGGAAGGGCGGGCTCATCACGTAACCGGCGGCGGTCTGCCAGTCCGGATGGCGATAGACGCTGTCATCCAGCAACAGATGGCCGGCCAGCACTTCACCATAGACGGGTTGACCCTTGCTGCGGGCATAGGTGATTTCGTCCAGCGCTTCCTTGGTCGACACGTGGACCAGGTACAACGGCGTCCCCAGGGTTTCGGCAATACGGATGGCCCGGCTTGCGGCTTCGCCCTCCACCTGCGAGGGGCGCGATAATGGATGGGCCTCGGGACCGGTGATGCCCTGGGCCAGCAGCTTGCGTTGCAGGTGGTAGACCAACTCGCCGTTTTCCGCGTGGACCGTGGGCACCGCTCCCAGCTCCAGGCAACGCTCGAAGCTCGCCACGAGGGTGTCGTCGGCGGCCATGATGGCGTTCTTGTAGGCCATGAAATGCTTGAAGCTGTTCACGCCGTGATGGCTGACCAGCTCGGCCATTTCTTCGCGCACCTGCTCGCTCCACCAGGTGATCGCCACATGAAAGCCGTAGTCACTGGCGCTTTTTTCGGCCCAGCCACGCCATTGGTGAAAGGCCTCCATCAACGACTGCTGCGGGTTGGGAATGACGAAGTCGATGATCGACGTGGTGCCCCCGGCCAGGCCTGCCGCCGTGCCGCTGAAAAAGTCCTCGCTGGCAACGGTGCCCATGAACGGAAGCTGCATATGCGTATGCGGGTCGATGCCACCCGGCATCAAGTATTGCCCGCTGCCATCGAGCACCTCGGCATCGGCCGGAACGTCGAGGTTTTCACCAATGGCCTTGATGATGCCGTCGGCACAAAACACGTCGGCGCGATAAGTTTCATCATGGGTAAGAACGGTGGCGCCACGGATCAACAAAGACATTCCGAGTTCCTCGCAGGCATGACCGACTGTTGCCGGTTCTTTATGTTTTATCGAGCACGGTTGATAAATAACGCAGGCGGGCCGGTTTTATTCCTGTCACGCCTGTCAGGATTAGACGCTAGCTTGAGTTTATAAAATGAGCAAGATTATTTTTTATAAGCTTATTACGTTTATAACCTATTGAATTTAAACAATAAAAAAGCAAAATCCCCAAAATGGTGAGCATGCTCACCATTTTGACGCACTTGACAGGATCGAGATTTGAGCGAGATTTGTCATGGTAAATCAGCGGCTTGAAAGCCGTTGAAGCGCGGTCTAGACACTTCTCGTCGATTCGAGATGCACCACTTTGAATCTTTGACTCGACAGCGTGTGCAAGTCATCTAGCCTCATGTCGGCGATAACACCATTAAGTTTGGCTTTGGTTGGGACTAAAAGAATTAAAGATCAACAGGTTGCAAGTGTTATATCGATCGTCCGGTCAATTCGGCGGATCATTCGGCACGGTTATTGAGTGCTGTCGCTGCCAGCCGGGCTATCGGTAGCACTTGTGCCAGACATGCAAGTACTCCGGCCATCGCCCGTCGATGAGCAAAGAATAATGAAAACAGTGGAGCGGACATGACCAGATCAACAGTGACTGAGCGCGACGGATTGTTCGAGCTTGAAGCCGGCAACGACGTCCTCGACAGCCCCCGTTATAACCACGATATCGCGCCGACCAAGGTGCACGAGCGAACCTGGAACAAATGGCACATCACCGCGTTGTGGGTGGGCATGGCGATCTGCGTGCCGACCTACACCCTCGGTGGCGTGCTCACGGCCTATTTCGGCCTGACGGTGGGCGAGGCGCTGCTGGCGATCCTGTTCGCCAATATCATCGTGTTGATTCCCCTGACCCTGAACGCTTTTGCCGGGACCAAGTACGGCATTCCGTTTCCGGTGCTGTTGCGTTCGTCCTTCGGTGTCATTGGCTCGAATGTGCCGTGCCTGATCCGCGCGCTGGTGGCGTGTGGCTGGTTCGGCATCCAGACCATGTTCGGAGGATTGGCGATCCACTTGTTCCTGGGCTCGGTGTTTGAAGGCTGGAAGAGCCTGGGCGGCACCGGTGAAGTGATTGGCTTCATGGTGTTCTGGGTCATTAACCTGTGGGTGGTGTTGCGCGGTGCCGAATCGATCAAGTGGCTGGAAACCTTGTCCGCGCCGCTGCTGGTGCTGGTGGGGGCCGGCCTGTTGGTATGGGCGTTGCCCAATGTCTCCCTGACCGAACTGATGGCGGTCCCGGCCAAGCGTCCTGAAGGCGCCGGGGTGACCAGCTACTTCCTCGCCGGGCTGACGGCCATGGTCGGTTTCTGGGCGACCCTGTCGTTGAACATTCCTGACTTCAGCCGTTATGCCAAGAGCCAGAAGGACCAGATCGTGGGGCAGATCATCGGCCTGCCATTAACCATGTTCCTGTTCGCCTCCCTTGGCGTGGTCATGACCGCCGCCTCGGAAAAACTGGTGGGGGTGACGGTCTCCGATCCAGTGACCTTGATCGGACATATCCAGAGCCCGGTCTGGGTGGCGCTGGCGATGGTGCTGATCATCGTCGCCACGCTTTCGACCAATACCGCCGCCAATATCGTCTCACCCACCAACGACTTCCAGAACCTGGCGCCCAAACTGATCGGCCGCACCAAGGCCGTGATACTCACCGGGCTGGTGGGATTGGCGCTGATGGCCCACGAACTGCTGAAGAAACTCGGCCTGATCGTGTCCGAGGTCAGCCTTGAGTCGGTTTATTCCAACTGGCTGCTGGGCTATTCGAGTTTGCTGGGGCCGATTGCCGGGATCATGGTGGTGGATTATTTCCTGATCAAGAAACAGCAACTGGACCTGGCCGGCTTGTACCGCGATGACGTGTATCCGGCGTGGAACTGGAACGGCTTCATCGCCTTTGGCGTACCGGTGGTGCTGACGCTGTTGTCCCTGGGCAGCGATGCGTTCAGCTGGTTCTACAGCTACGGCTGGTTCACCGGCTCGGCGCTGGGCGGGGTGATTTATTACGGGTTGTGCAGTTTGCAGGGCGCCAGTCCCGCC
This sequence comes from Pseudomonas fluorescens Q2-87, assembly GCF_000281895.1. Taxonomy (NCBI): domain Bacteria; kingdom Pseudomonadati; phylum Pseudomonadota; class Gammaproteobacteria; order Pseudomonadales; family Pseudomonadaceae; genus Pseudomonas; species Pseudomonas fluorescens. Next base: position 2,291,051 of record NZ_CM001558.1, read on the forward strand.
GTCGTTAAATCACCCCTGCAATAACAGATGGATGCGGTCGAATGTGGGAGCGGGCTTGCTCGCGAATGCGGTGGGTCAGCCAGCAGTGATGTCGACTGACCCACCGCATTCGCGAGCAAGCCCGCTCCCACACTGAACCGCGTTGAGATTGAGATAACTGGTTTAAGGAGATCCCCATGAACGCTGCCATCGACGTCCTACAGTCCACCCTCCCGCACATCAACCGCGACCGCCTGTGGCAATCGCTCATGGACCTGGCGCAGCTCGGGGCCACGGTCAAGGGCGGGGTGTGCCGGCTGGCCCTGACCGACCTGGACCGCCAGGCCCGGGATCTGTTCGTGCAATGGACCGAGGCGGCCGGCTGCACGGTCAGCATCGATGCGGTGGGCAATATCTTCGCCCGCCGCCCGGGACGCAATCCGAACCTGCCGCCGGTGATGACCGGCAGCCACATCGACACCCAGCCCACCGGCGGCAAGTTCGATGGTTGCTTTGGCGTGCTGTCCGGGCTGGAAGTGTTGCGCACCCTCAATGACCTGAACATCGAAACCGAAGCACCGCTTGAAGTGGTGGTGTGGACCAACGAAGAAGGCTCGCGCTTCGCCCCATGCATGATGGGCTCCGGCGTGTTCGCGGAAAAATTCACCCTTGAGGAAACCCTGGCCAAGACCGACGCCGAAGGCATCACGGTGGGGCAGGCGTTGAACGCCATCGGCTATGCTGGCCCGCGCCCGGTCAGTGGCCATGCGGTGGGCGCCTATTTCGAGGCGCACATCGAACAGGGGCCGATCCTCGAAGACGAGGGCAAGACCATCGGCGTGGTGATGGGCGCGCTGGGGCAGAAATGGTTCGACCTGACCTTGCGTGGCGTCGAAGCCCACGCCGGCCCGACCCCGATGCACCTGCGCAAGGACGCCCTGGTGGGGGCCTCGATCATCGTCGGCGCCGTCAATCGCGCCGCCCTCGGCCATCAACCCCATGCCTGCGGCACGGTCGGTTGCCTGCAGGCCTATCCGGGGTCGCGCAATGTCATCCCTGGCGAAGTGCGCATGACCCTGGACTTCCGTCATCTGGAACCGGCGCGGCTGGACTCGATGATTGCCGAGGTCAAGCAGATGATCGAAGACACCTGCCGGCAACATGGCCTGACCTATGAACTGAAACCCACCGCCGACTTCCCGCCGCTGTATTTTGACAAAGGCTGCGTCGACGCCGTGCGCGGCGCTGCCCAGGGGTTGGGCCTGTCGCATCTGGACATCGTCAGCGGTGCCGGTCATGACGCAATTTTCCTCGCCGAACTGGGCCCGGCCGGCATGATCTTCGTACCCTGCGAGGGCGGTATCAGCCACAACGAAATCGAAAACGCCGCCCCCGACGACCTTGCCGCCGGCTGCGCGGTGCTGTTGCGCGCCATGCTCGCCGCCTCCCAGGCCATTGCCGAGGGGCGCATGGCGGCATGAATGGCGCGCTGCACTAACGTCACCCCATGTGGTCGTAACCCTCAACGCATCCATGCTTGAAAGGCACTGACCACATGGAGACCCAATGAACCAAGACGTCCCCAATACAGATACCAATCGCCGTCAATTGCTGCAGATCATCGCCGGGCTGTCGGACGGGGTGATGTTGATCGAAGTCGACCAGACCATTGCCTGGGCCAATGAAGCCGCCCTGGCCATGCACGGTGTCCAGGACATCAGTGAGCTGGGCGCCAATGCCAAGCAATACGCCCGCCGTTTCAACCTGCGCTATCGCAACAATCACCCGCTGACGGAGGATAACTACCCAATTGCCCGGGTCGCCCGTGGCGATGAGTTCAGCGATATCCTGGTGGAGGTGACGCCCGAGGCCGATCCGGATCGCACCTGGGTCCACCGGATCCGCAGCATGGTGTTGAGCGATCGCGGGGGCGAACCGGAATATCTCGTGCTGATTCTCAGTGACGCCACTGAATGGGCCAGCGCCGAACAGCGGTTCGAAAAGACCTTCGGCGCCAATCCGGCGCCGGCAGTGATTTGCCGTCTCAGCGACCTGCGCTACATCAAGGTCAACCAGGGTTTCCTGGAAATGACGGGCTACAGCCGCGACCAGGTGATCGGCCGTTCGGTGTATGAACTGGACGTGCTCGAAGCTGCGGAAAAACGTGACCTGGCCGTCGAGCGCCTGGGGCAGGGCGCGACCATCCCGCAAATGCAGGCCGAGCTTAAACTGCCCGATGGCGGGAGCAAGCAAGTGATTGTCGCCGGCCAGCCCCTGGACCTGCAGGACGAGGACTGCATGCTGTTTTCCTTCATGGACATGGAGCCGCGCCGCAAGGCTGAAACGGCGCTGCGCCAGAGCGAAGAGCGCTTTGCCAAGTCGTTCCGCCTGTCACCCGTACCGACCCTGGTGTGCAACGCCGAACAGCAGTTGATGGAAGTCAACGAAGCTTTTCTGCATACCACCGGTTATGCCAGCGAAGAACTGTTGGGCAAAACCGTGGAGGAAATCGGCTTTCTCGATAAGGATGCCAGGGACACGCTATTCGCCAGGCTGGAAAAGACTGCGGCTCTTTCAAAGCTCGACGTCAAGGTGCAAAAGAAGGAGGGGGAACTTATCGACTGCGAAGTCGCTGCCGATACGGTGCTGATCGAGGACAAGCCTTGTTACCTGCTAGTGTTGATGAACATCACCGAGCGCAAGCGCTCGGAGCTGGAGCTGGTGGCGGCTATCGAGGAGGTGATGAAGGATGCTTCCTGGTTCAGTCGGACCCTGATCGAGAAACTGGCCAACGTCAAAAGCATCAATGCCCAGGTGCCCAGTGCCTCGTTCACTGAATTGACGGCTCGGGAGCGCGACGTGCTGGGCCTGATTTGCCAGGGGCTGGCCGACAAGGAGATCGCCGCGCGCTTGAAGTTGGCACCCAATACGGTACGCAACCATGTGGCGACGCTGTATTCGAAACTGGACGTTCATAGCCGCAGCGAGGCGATTGTCTGGGCTCGGGAGCGCGGGTTGTTCGCCAATGAATGGCGGATGAAGGCACCATGATAGCCAGTGCAAATGCACCTGGCATGCTGGTGCAAATTCGGGTTCTGCGTGTGGGTCGGGGTCCTTAGGCTGTCAGGGTGCGATATCGCTACGGATGTCGCGTCCCCATGAAACAGTCAAGGAATACGCCACAATGTGCATCGAACCCCGTAAGTGCGAGATCGACAGGACGTCCATGCCTGCCCGGAAGTGGACGCTGTCCACCGTTCATTTGCGCCTTCGCAGCTGAGGTGCAACCCATGACTCATCTGGCACCCTTGCGCACCCGCCTCGAAGAAAGCTTTACGCCGCTGGCCTGTGAATGCAGCCTCAACGGCGACGGCACCCTCACCGTACGCCTCTATCACCGCGAAAGCGGCGAAGTGGACCTGGTGGTGAGCGGCATGAGCCTGGACAGCGTCCGCTCCGATGAAAGCATTGCCAAGCTGATCGACGAGCTGCGCTACGAGCTGAAAAACACCCCGCTGCATCGTTCCGAGCCCTGAGAATCCAGAATGGTTTGACAAGTAACCCTGTGTTCCTACGAGCCGGCCGTCACAACAATGTTGGCCGGCAATCGAGCGCCAGCCGCGCGCCGCCGTATTCACTGCTGTCCACTTCCAGCGTAAAGCCGTGCAAATTGACAATCGCCGCGACGATCGACAGGCCCAGGCCGAATCCGCCGTGCTGGCTGCTGCCCTCGGCGCGGTAGAAACGACGAAACACGGCCTTGCGCTCTGTCTCGGGAATGCCGGGGCCGGAATCGAGTACTTCGATGCGCGTGCTGTCACCCTGATCGACCCCCCGCAGAATCACACGGCCCCCCGTCGGGGTGAACTTGATCGAATTGCTCAGCAGGTTCGACACGGCCTCGAACAGCAGCGCCCTGTCGCCATTGAGCAGGGGCAGGCTGTCAGGTACTTCCAGCACGAAGGTCAATTCGCGCTCCTCGGCCAGCGGCAGGTAGAAATCATGCAGCTCCAGCAATAACTGCAAGGGATCGAGGCGCACGAAACCCGAGCGTCGTTGCTGGTCTTCCAGTTCGGAAATGCGCAGCAAGCCACGAAACCGCGCCATCAGGGTATCGGTCTCGGCAATCACCTGGTCCATCTGCAACGCCTCGGGCGAGCCGTCCGCAGCTTCTTGCTGGATGCGGTACAACTGAGCGCGCAAGCGGGTCAGGGGCGTGCGCAGGTCATGGGCAATGTTGTCGCACACGCCCTTGACCTCGTTCATCAAGCGTTCGATGCGATCGAGCATGGCATTGACGATCGCCGCCAGCATGTCCAATTCATCGCGCCGGCTCGACAGTGGCAGGCGATGGGTCAGGTCTCCGGCGACGATGGCCTCGGCACTGGCCTGCAACTGGCGAATACGTTGCAGCGGGCGACGGCGCAGCAGGTGCCAGCCGGCAATGCCCGGGAGGATCGTCAGCGACACGCCCCAGAACAACGCGTGGAGGATGATGCGTGTCACGGCGAACAGCGAGCCGTTGTCCCGCGCCAGGACCAGCCAGCGTCCGTCCTGGGTCCGGGTGGCCACTGCATCACAACTGTCGGAAGGCACGCTGGGGTCATCGGAATCGATACAACCGCCGAGCATATGAATCTTGCCGTCCAGCGGCAGGTCCCCAGGGATTTGCTGGATCGGGCCGCTCAGGTGGCGCAGTTGCGGATCGAACAGGCCATAGGCATCGACGCCGCGCTCGTCCAGCGTCAGGCTGGCCATGAGCGCATCGTCCAGTTGTTCGCCATGGATCCGCGCGAACAGATGCTGGCGTTGCATCAGGGAGTGCTTGGCCAGGCTGTCGAGGTAGCCGAACACTTCGTAGTACATCACCCCCATCAGGATCGCGCTCCAGATCACGAACAGTGAACTGTACAGCGCGAGCAAGCGGCTGCTGGAGGAGCGCCAGCCCTTAGCGGGGTTCAGCAATGACATAGCCGGAACCCCGCACGGTGCGAATCAGCGGGTCCAGGCCTGGCGGGTCGATCTTCTTGCGCAGGCGGCCGATGTGGACGTCGATCAGGTTGGTGCCGGGGTCGAAGTGGTAGCCCCAGACTTCTTCGAAAATCATCATGCGCGACAGAATCTGACCGCTGTTGCGCATCAGGAACTCGAGCAGCTTGTATTCGGTGGGCAGCAGGCTGAGCAACTGGCCGTTGCGGCTGGCTTCGCGGCTGATCAGGTTCAGTTCGAGGTCAGCCACCCGCAGGACGGTTTCCGGTTCCCGGGCACCGTTGTTGCGCCGAAGCAGCACTTCGACCCGGGCGGCCATTTCGTCGGTGGCGAACGGCTTGGTCAGGTAATCGTCGCCACCGGCCCGCAGGCCGCGGACCCGCTCGTCGACATCGGAAAGGGCGCTGATCATCAGGATCGGCGTGGCCACGCCCATGGTCCGCAGCGTGGTGACGATCACCAGGCCGTCGAGCTCGGGCAGCATGCGGTCGAGGGTGATCAGGTCGTAGTCACCGCTTACCGCGCGTTCCAGGCCCTCGCGGCCATTGTCGACCCAGTCGACGTCCAGGCCGTTGCGGGTCAGCTCGGCGACGATTTCACGGGCGGTCACGGCGTCGTCTTCAATGGTCAGGATGCGGTTCATGGGCGGTACCGTGTTGGGAAGTTGGAGCTATTGCGCTGCATTCTGCCAAAGAATACCTGTCGGCTTTCTGAAAAAAAGTTCATGGGCCGGCAAGCGGATTCACTGGCCTGGATCAACACTTGGTCACAAATAATCCCTAACATCCATTTCGTGCGCACTACTATGTTGCGTCTGTCGCCCTGCGTTGGCGCATCGCCGCTACCGGGAACCGATGCAAACCGAAGGGCGTGCCGCAAGGAGCCGAAGCCCCTCTGAACCTTCAAGGAAGAGCAGCATGATTCAACCTCAAGAACTTCTGTGCCGCAAATTTGATATCCAGCCCTTGGCACGGGCCGACATGACGGTGCGCCTGGATGGGCAGGCCGTCAACGCCGCCCAGGGTGAAACCGTCCTCTCTGTCATCCAGTCCCTGGGGCAACGCCAGGTGGCTCGCAACGATCACGACCAGATCAGCGGCGCCTATTGCGGCATGGGCGTATGCCAGTGCTGCCTGGTCAGGATCGACGGACGCCACAAGCGCCGCGCCTGCCAGACCCTGGTTCGTCCCGGCATGCAGATCGAAACCCGTGCCAACCGCATCACCGGGACGGAGGCGCCATGAACCTCGATCCGGTCATTGTCGGCGGTGGGCCGGCGGGTATGGCGGCGGCCATTGAGCTGGCCAGCCACGGAGTACGCAGCACCTTGCTCGAGGAAGCGCCGCGCCTGGGTGGCGTCGTGTATCGCGGACCGCTGCGCGATGGCGTGAACCTGGATTACCTGGGGCCGCGCTACAACGAAGCCCTGGACAAACTTCACGGCACGTTCCAGCGCCACGCTGCCTTGATCGACGTGCGCACGAGCAGCCGTGTCGTCGGTGCCGAGGGGTTCCGGGCATTGATGTTGCTGGACGCCGACGAGCGCCTGCGTGAGATTGCCTATTCCCACCTGGTCCTGGCCGCCGGTTGTCATGAACGCAGCGTGCCGTTTCCGGGCTGGACGCTGCCGGGCGTAATGATGCTTGGTGGCCTGCAATTGCAGATCAAGAGTGGGGCGGTCAAGCCGCCGGGGCCGGTAGTGATCGCTGGCACCGGGCCGTTGCTGCCATTGGTGGCTTGCCAGCTGCACGCTGCGGGCGTGGCGGTGGCCGGGGTCTACGAGGCCTGCACGTTCGGCAGGATCGCCAAGGAAAGCCTGGCGCTGTTGAACAAACCGCAGTTGTTTCTCGACGGCTTGAGCATGCTGGCCTATCTCAAGCTCAATCGAATTCCCATGCGCTACGGCTGGGGCGTCGTGCAGGCTGACGGTGAAGGGGAGTTGAGTATCGTCACCGTGGCGCCATATTCCACTGCCTGGGTGCCCGATCTCAAGCGCGCCGAACAGGTGCCGGCCCAGACCCTGGCGGTTGGCTACGGGTTTATCCCGCGCACTCAATTGAGCCAGCAGATGGGTCTGGAGCATGGCTTCAGCGAGGACGGCTATTTGCGGGCCGTGGCCGATGCCTGGCAGCAGAGCAGCGAGGCGCATATCCACCTCGCCGGTGACATGGGCGGGATTCGTGGTGGAGAGGCCGCCATGTTGAGCGGACGTATCGCGGCGCTGTCGGTGCTGATGCAACGCAACGTACTGGATTCGTCCACCGCCCTTGAGCACCGCGAGCGGTACCAGGCGCAGCTTGACCGAATTGTCCGCTTCCGCGCTGCCGTGGATCGCTACACCCAGCGTGGCGCCGGGCAAACCGCATTGCCGGCCGCCGATACGGTGATCTGCCGCTGCGAGCACGCCACTCGCGCCGACATCGACCGCGCCTTGGAACAGGGCGTGCAGGACATGGCCAGCCTGAAGATGCGCACCCGCGTGAGCATGGGCGATTGCCAAGGGCGGATGTGCGTCGGTTATTGCAGCGACCGGTTGCGCGAAGCCACGGGACGTGCCGATGTCGGCTGGCTGCGGCCACGCTTTCCCATCGATCCGATTCCCTTCTCAGCTTTCCAGAACGTTGGCTCGGAGGCTATTTCCCATGACCCAGCACTATGACGTGATCATCGCCGGTGGCGGTGTGATCGGGGCCTCCTGTGCCTATCAACTGTCCAAGCGCACGCACCTGAAAATCGCCCTGATCGACGCCAAGCGGCCCGGCAACGCCACCCGCGCTTCGGCCGGCGGCTTGTGGGCTATCGGCGAGTCCGTGGGCTTGGGTTGCGGGGTGATTTTCTTTCGCATGATGTCCGCCGACCGCAAGCGCAAGACCCAGGGCAGCGCCGTGGCGGTGGATGCCAGCACGCCACATATCCTGCCCCAGTCCTTCTTCGATTTCGCCCTTCAGTCCAACGCCATGTATCCCCAGTTGCACCGTGAGCTGCTGGAAAACCATGGGATGGACTGCAAGTTCGAGCGGACCGGGCTCAAGTTCGTGATTTACGACGACGAGGATCGTTTGTACGCCGAGCACATTGTCGCGTGCATCCCGCACCTGGCGGACCAGGTGCGCTGGCTGGACCAGGCCGCCTTGCGCGAGGCCGAGCCGAGTGTCAGCCATGAGGCCCGCGGTGCGCTGGAGTTTCTCTGTGACCATCAGGTCAGCCCGTTTCGCCTGGCTGATGCCTACACCGAAGGCGCGCGGCAGAACGGTGTCGATATTTTCTTCAACACCAACGTCACCGAGGTCTTGCGCGAGGGCACGCGGGTCACGGGCGTGGAAACCGCCGAGGCGGGGACTTTCCATTGCCGGACGCTGATCAACGCCGCCGGCGCTTGGGCGGCGGACCTGAGCGAGCAGGCCACCGGCGTGCGGATCCCGGTCAAGCCGGTCAAGGGCCAGATCCTGCTGACCGAACGCATGCCGAAAATCCTCAACGGCTGCCTGACCACCAGCGACTGCTACGTGGCGCAGAAAGACAATGGCGAAATCCTCATCGGCAGCACCACCGAAGACAAGGGATTCGACGTGACCACCACCTACCCCGAGATCGAAGGGCTGGTGCAAGGCGCGGTGCGCTGTATCCCGCAATTGGCTGACATCAACCTGAAACGCACCTGGGCCGGCCTGCGTCCGGGCTCTCCCGATGAGTTGCCGATCCTGGGGCCGATGTGCGGCGTGGAAGGCTACCTCAACGCCTGCGGCCATTTCCGCACCGGCATCCTGACCTCGGCCATCACCGGAGTGCTGCTGGACAAACTGGTGAACAACGAACCGCTGCCGCTGGACATCACACCTTTCCTGGCGGATCGCTTCGAAGTCGCACCGATGGCCGTCGGACCGAAGGAAGTGGAACTGGCCTGAAGGGACCCAATGAAGGACCTGAGGTGAACACAATCCCACAGTCATCCGCAAATGGACTGTGGGGTCGTGCACGAATCTGCCCAACAGCCACCGTCACCCGTGGCGAGGGAGCTTGCTCCCGCTGGGGCGCGAAGCGGCCCTGAGACCTGGCGACCCGGTGTGTCAGGCAATTGATTGGGGCTGCTGCGCTGCCCAGCGGGAGCAAGCGCCCTCGCCACAAGGGCGAGGGTGAGTCCAGCCTGCCGATCAGTTTCATCGCTTTTCCTTCAGCGGTTGGTTACAGGGTGGGACGAGGCGTTAATCCTCGAACCCTACCTGTTCATGAATTTCATCGACCTTGAGCTCCAGCCGGTACGCCACGGCGATGAACAATGCCTGGCACAAGCACAGGGTGGCGCTCAAGGAACGGAAGGCGAACGAACTGCCCTCGTTCACCAGCAGCACCGCATTGGCCCGCTTGGCCAGGGGTGACAGGTTGCTGTCGGTGATAATCAACGTCTTGGCCTGGTGGTGCTGGGCGATGCGCAGGCAGTGCTGGGTTTCCTTGCCGTAGGGTGTGAAGCTGATGGCGATGACCAGGTCGTTGGCCCGCACGCTGCGCATCTGCTCCCGATAGCTGCCGCCCAGGCCGGACACCAGGTGGATGCGCTTGTTGGTGTGCTGCAGGTTGTAGACCAGGTAATCGGCGACGGCGAACGAGCGGCGTACACCCACTACATAGATGTTGTCGGCGTTGACCACCAGGTCCACGGCTTTCTCGAACGCCTGGTCATCCAGTTCCAATCCCAGGCGCTCGATGCCCGACAGGGTCGCATTGACGCATTCACGGGCCAAGTCGCCGCCGCTGGCTTTCTGCGACTTGTTGGCGATCATGCTGCGGATGCGCTGCTGGTAGTTCTGTACCGGCGTGGTCTTGTGGGTATAGGCCTCGCGAAACAGCGCCTGCATTTCGCTGAAACCGCTGAAGCCGAAGCGTTGGGAGAACCGCACGATGGCTGACGGATGTACTTCGCATTCCCGGGCAATGTCGCTGATGCGATCGACCATGATCCGATCACTTTGCTGGCTCATGTAGCTGGCGATGCGCTTGAGTTGGCGCGGCAGGCTTTCGTATTCGTCGGTGATCAGTTGCAGCAGGCGCTCGGCATTGATCGGTGGGCTCGGGAGGGCGGGTTCGGACGCGCTCTCGGACGGCGCCGTCAGATCATCGGGGCGGGTCATAGAAAATCCTTCTGGCTTGTTCTTATAGGGCGGCCCCGAAAAAGGCTCGCCCTCGACAATAGGTTGGCTGGTCGCAGTCTACAGCGTAGGCGCAGGGAACATCAGGGGTGGACAACGTTGCAGTGATTGCTGAAACGATGCACTGCGCCTGGGTCGGTTAACTCATAGCGTATTGGAAAAAATATTCCACGTAAAAAATTTATAGAATAATTATTGATTATTGGCCGCTGCTCGTTTTAGTCTGCATCCACCAAGAGCGTTGACGCCGGTTTCGGCGATAAACGCAGGCTGATAAAAATAACAGGAGCCAGCATGGGCCAGACTCGTTTTGCCAGTGGGCGTCAATTGGATGTGATCTGCCTGGGACGCCTGGGCGTCGACCTTTACGCGCAGCAAGTCGGGGCGCGCCTGGAAGATGTGTCGAGCTTCGCCAAGTACCTGGGCGGTTCGTCGGCCAACATCGCCTTCGGCACGGCGCGACTTGGGCTCAAGTCGGCAATGTTGAGCCGCGTGGGCGATGACCACATGGGGCGCTTCCTGGTCGAGTCGCTGGCTCGCGAGGGTTGCGATGTGCGTGGCATCAAGACCGATCCAGAGCGCCTGACCGCCATGGTCCTGCTAGGCATCAAGGACCGCGAAACCTTCCCCCTGGTGTTCTACCGGGAAAATTGCGCCGACATGGCCCTGCGCGCCGAAGACATCGACGAAACCTTCATTGCCTCCAGCAAGGCCCTGCTGATTACCGGCACGCATTTCTCCACCGAAAGTGTCTACAAAGCCAGCACCCAAGCCCTGGAATACGCCGAGAAACACAACGTCAAGCGTGTGCTGGACATTGACTATCGTCCAGTGCTCTGGGGCCTGGCAGGCAAGGCCGATGGGGAAACCCGTTTTGTCGCCGATCAGAAAGTCAGCCAGCACGTGCAAAGCATCCTGCCGCGTTTTGACCTGATCGTCGGCACCGAAGAAGAATTCCTGATTGCCGGCGGCAGTGAAGACCTGCTGACGGCGCTGCGCACGGTGCGTTCGCTGACGGCGGCGACGCTGGTGGTCAAGCTCGGCCCGCAAGGCTGCACAGTGATTCACGGCGCCATTCCGACTCGGCTGGAGGACGGCGCCCTTTACCCTGGCGTACGGGTCGAAGTTTTGAATGTGCTGGGCGCTGGCGATGCGTTCATGTCAGGGTTCCTCGCCGGGTGGCTGGAGGACGCCAGCGATGAGCGCTGCTGCCAATTGGCCAATGCCTGCGGTGGCCTGGTGGTGTCGCGTCATGCCTGCGCGCCGGCGATGCCGACCCGTGCCGAACTCGACTATTTATTCAAGAGCCCGGTGCCGATCACCCGACCGGACCAGGACGCCGTGTTGCAGCGGCTGCATCAGGTCAGCGTGCCGCGCAAAACCTGGAAGCAGCTGTTCATCTTCGCCTTCGACCATCGCTGGCAACTGGTGGAACTGGCCCAGAAGGGCGGTCGCGACCTGAGTTGCATTGGCGAGCTCAAGCAATTATTCATCAAGGCGGTGGAGCGGGTCGAAGCTGATTTGCAGCATCAGGGCGTCGAGGCGGATGTGGGGCTGCTGGCCGACCAACGCTTCGGCCAGGATTCGCTGAACGCCGCCACCGGGCGCGGCTGGTGGGTGGCGCGGCCGGTGGAAGTGCAGAATTCGCGGCCCCTGGCGTTCGAACACGGACGCTCGATCGGCAGCAATCTGATCGCCTGGCCCCAAGAGCAGATCATCAAATGCCTGGTGCAATTTCACCCCGACGACGAGCCGCTGCTGCGCCTGGAACAGGAAGCGCAGTTGATGGGCCTGTACAAGGCTTCCCAGGTCAGCGGCCACGAATTGCTCCTGGAAGTCATACCGCCCAAGGATCACCCATCACCACACCCGGACGTGCTGTATCGCGCCCTCAAGCGCCTCTACAACCTGGGCATCTACCCGGCGTGGTGGAAGATCGAAGCCCAGAGTGCGGACGAATGGAAACAACTCGATGAGCTGATCCAGCAGCGCGATCCGTATTGCCGAGGCGTCGTTTTGCTGGGGCTCAACGCTCCGGCTGCGGCCCTGGCCGAAGGGTTCCGCCAGGCCAGCCAGAGCAGCACCTGTCGCGGGTTTGCCGTGGGCCGCACGATCTTCCAGGAGCCGAGCCGGGCCTGGCTCGCCGGGGAAATCGATGATGAAACCTTGATCCAGCAGGTGCAGGGCCGGTTTGTGGACTTGATCGAAGCGTGGCGCAGTGCCCGTGCTTGATGAGTTAACGCAAATCCAATGTGGGAGCGGGCTTGCTCGCGAAAGCGGTGTGTCAGGCGACATCAATGTTGAATATGCCGCCGCTTTCGCGAGCAAGCCCGCTCCCACAAGTGTCCAGCGTCGTTCTTCCTGATTTGTAAAAACAATAAAGGTGCAGCCCATGCCCGCTATTCGAATTGGCATCAACCCGATTTCCTGGAGCAACGACGACTTGCCATCGTTGGGTGGCGAGACGCCGCTGAGTACTGCGCTGAGCGAAGGCAAGGCCATCGGCTATGAAGGTTTCGAACTCAACGGCAAGTTTCCCAAGGACGCCAAGGGCGTCGGCGATGTGCTGCGTCCGTATGACCTGGCGCTGGTTTCCGGCTGGTACTCCAGTCGCCTGGCCCGGCGCTCGGCCGCCGAGGAAATCGACGCGATTGCCAGCCACGTCGAGCTGTTGGCGCAGAACGGCGCCAAGGTATTGGTTTACGGTGAAGTAGCGGACTCCATTCAGGGCCAGCGTATTGCACTGGTCGAGCGGCCACGTTTCCACACGGACGAAGCCTGGCAGGTCTACGCCGATAAGCTCACCGAACTGGCGCGCTTCACCTTGTCCCGGGGCGTGCGCCTGGCCTATCACCACCACATGGGCGCCTACGTCGAATCGCCGTCGGACATCGACAAACTGATGGCGCTGACCGGCAGCGAAGTGGGCCTGCTGTTCGATTCGGGCCATTGCTACATGGGCGGTGGAGAACCGTTGCAGGTGCTGCGCAAACACATCGAGCGCGTTTGCCATGTGCACTTCAAGGACGTGCGCAAGGCCGTGGTGCAGCTGGCGCGCAACAACCTCTGGAGCTTCCCCGACTGCATCATCAACGGCACCTTCACCGTGCCTGGGGACGGCGACATTGATTTCGCCGCATTGCTGGACGTCCTTCTGGCCGCCCACTACCAAGGCTGGTTGGTCGTCGAAGCCGAGCAGGACCCCGCGGTGGCGCCGAGTTATGCCTACGCCAAGAAAGGCTACGACACTTTGCGCGCCCTGTTGCAAGAAAGGAGCTTGTCATGAGTCTGTTGATCAAGAGTCAGCCCAGCGGCCGGACCATGGTCCAGCTGCCTGCCGGTGAACTGGAATACGTCGGTTTCACCGCCTACCGCCTGAGCCTGGGCGAAACCCTGCCGGTGGCCGCCGCCGACAAGGAAGTGTGCCTGGTGCTGCTCAGTGGGCGCATCAACCTCAAGGGCGAAGCACCGGGGCAGGGCGCCTTCGATTGGGACAACCTCGGTGATCGCCAGTCGGTGTTCGAGGACAAATCACCCTATGCCGCCTACCTGCCGCCGGGCAGCCAGGCCCAGGTGACCGCCCTGAGCGACGTGCAGATTGCCGTATGTGCCGCGCCGGGTTCGGCGCAAAACGAATACGGCCCGCGCTTGATCCGGCCCGACAGCATGAAGCGCAGCGTGCGCGGCAAGGGCGCCAATACTCGTTATGTCTGCGACATCCTGCCCGACAGCGAACCGGCCCATTCGCTGCTGGTGGTGGAGGTGCGCACGCCGTCGGGGCATTCGTCGAGCTACCCGCCCCACAAACACGACACCGACGACCTGCCGCACCAGAGCTTCCTGGAGGAAACCTATTACCATCAGGTCAACCCGTCCCAGGGCTTCGTGTTCCAGCGGGTCTACACCGACGACCGCAGCATCGACCAGGCCATGGCCGTGGAGAACAGCGACCTGGTGGTGGTGCCCAAGGGGTATCACCCGGTCAGCGTGCCCTACGGGTACGAGTCGTATTACCTGAACGTCATGGCCGGCCCGAAGCGGGTCTGGCAGTTCCATAACGACCCGCAGCACAGTTGGCTGCTGGACCTCTGATTTGCACCCATTCCCATGGAGAACAAGAACAATGAGTGACGCCCCGGTAGTAGGCCATTACATCAACGGCCGCGTGCAGGACAGCGACAGCGTGCGCTTGAGCAATGTCTTCAACCCGGCCACCGGTGCGGTGCAGGCCCGGGTCGCCCTGGCCGAGCCGAGTACCGTCGAGGCAGCGGTGGCTTCGGCGCTGGCGGCGTTCCCGGCCTGGTCCGAGCAGTCGTCCTTGCGCCGCTCGCGGGTGATGTTCAAGTTCAAGGAATTGCTCGACCGTCACCACGACGAACTGGCGCTGATCATCAGCCGCGAACACGGCAAGGTGCTGTCCGACGCCCATGGCGAGGTCACCCGGGGCATCGAGATCGTCGAGTACGCCTGCGGTGCGCCGAACCTGCTCAAGACCGATTTCAGCGACAACATCGGCGGCGGTATCGATAACTGGAACCTGCGCCAGCCATTAGGCGTTTGCGCCGGTGTCACACCGTTCAATTTCCCGGTGATGGTGCCGCTGTGGATGATTCCCCTGGCACTGGTGGCTGGCAACTGCTTCATTCTCAAACCTTCGGAGCGCGACCCGTCCGCCAGTTTGCTGATGGCTCGTCTGCTGACTGAAGCTGGCTTGCCCGACGGTGTATTCAACGTGGTCCAGGGTGACAAAGGGGCGGTGGATGCGCTGTTGCAACACCCGGACATCGAGGCGATTTCCTTCGTCGGCTCCACGCCCATCGCCGAATACATCCACCAGCAGGGCACGGCGCACGGCAAGCGCGTCCAGGCCTTGGGCGGGGCCAAGAACCACATGATCGTCATGCCCGACGCCGACCTCGACCAGGCGGCGGATGCCTTGATTGGCGCCGCCTACGGCTCGGCGGGCGAGCGTTGCATGGCGATCTCCATCGCTGTGGCGGTAGGGGACGTAGGCGATGAACTGATTGCTCGCTTGCTGCCACGCATCGATCAATTGAAGGTTGGCAATGGACAGCAGCCCGGAACCGATATGGGGCCGTTGGTGACCGCCGAACACAAGGCCAAGGTCGAAGGTTTCATCGATGCGGGCGTCGCCGAAGGGGCGCGACTGATTGTCGACGGCCGTGGCTTCAAGGTGCCAGGGGCCGAGCAGGGCTTTTTTGTCGGCGCCACGCTGTTCGACCAGGTCACTGCCGAGATGAGCATCTACCAGCAGGAGATTTTCGGCCCGGTGCTGGGCATCGTTCGCGTACCGGATTTCGCCAGCGCGGTGGCTTTGATCAACGCCCATGAGTTCGGCAACGGCGTGTCGTGCTTCACCCGCGACGGCGGTATCGCCCGGGCGTTCGCCCGCAGCATCAAGGTCGGCATGGTGGGCATCAATGTGCCGATTCCGGTGCCGATGGCCTGGCATTCCTTCGGCGGCTGGAAGCGCTCGTTGTTCGGCGATCACCATGCCTATGGCGAGGAAGGCCTGCGTTTCTACAGCCGCTACAAAAGCGTGATGCAACGCTGGCCCGACAGCATCGCCAAGGGTCCTGAATTCAGCATGCCGACTGCCCAATAACGCCTTTTTCGAATGACTGCCGGAGGGAAAACAACAATGAACAAGCCCCTGCGTTTTGCCTTGAACCGAATGGTTGCCCCGCGCCTGTCGCTGCCGGATTTTATCGACTTGGCGCTGGCGCTGAAAACCGATGCCATCGAGATTCGCAACGATCTCAAGGGCGTCGAGATTGAAGACGGCATGCCGCCGGCGCGCGTGCGTGAGTTGTGCGAGGAGCGCGGCATCAAGGTGCTGTCGATCAACGCCCTGTACCCCTTCGATGTGTGGAACGAAGAGCGCCGTGCCCAGGCCGTGCGGCTGGCCGACTACGCTCGCGAATGCGGCGCCGAAGGGCTGGTGATGTGCCCGCTCAACGACCGCGCCGATCCACGCAGCGAGGCCGAGCGTGCGGCGGGGCTGCGCACGGCGCTCAGCGAACTGGCGCCGATCCTGCGCGCCTTCGGCATCTACGGTTTCATCGAACCCCTGGGGTTCGAGGAGTGCTCGCTGCGCCATAAGCGCACGGCGGTGGATGCGATCGAAGCCGTCGGCGGGCTGGATGTGTTTCGCCTGGTGCATGACACCTTTCATCATCATTTGGCGGGCGAGCAGGCATTCTTTCCCGAGCTGACCGGGTTGGTGCATATCTCCGGCGTCGAGGATGCCCAGGCCCCCTTGGCGACCATTCGCGACGGACACCGGGTGCTGGTGGGCGAGGCTGACATCCTGGGCAATGCCAGGCAGATCGAGGCGTTGCTGGCCGGCGGGTATGAAGGTTACTTGTCCTTCGAACCGTTTGCCGAGAGCGTCCATGAACTGGCGGACATTCGCCAGGCGCTGGGGGCAAGCATGAGCCATCTGCAAAGCTCCCAGGCCTGACCCCGTTATCGACCTGATGAAGATCCCCTTGTGGGAGCGGGCTTGCTCGCGAAGGCGGCAGTACATCCAATATTGATGTTGACCGACATGCCGCTTTCGCGAGCAAGCCCGCTCCCACAGGGGATTTGAGACAGCCACCGAATTTGCATTCCAGACAAGGTGCAAGCATGACCACAACCCGACTGACCATGGCCCAGGCCTTGGTGAAATTCCTCGATAACCAATACATCGAGGTCGATGGCGTCCAAAGCAAATTCGTCGCCGGCGTCTTTACCATTTTCGGCCATGGCAACGTGCTGGGCGTGGGCCAGGCGCTGGAGCAGGACAGCGGCGACCTGGTGGTCCACCAGGGCCGCAACGAACAGGGCATGGCTCACGCGGCCATCGGTTTTGCCAAGCAGCACCTGCGCCGCAAGATCTACGCCTGCAGCTCGTCGGTTGGCCCTGGCGCGGCGAACATGCTGACCGCCGCTGCCACCGCGACGGCCAATCGTATCCCGCTGCTGCTGTTACCCGGCGACGTCTACGCCAGTCGCCAGCCGGACCCGGTGTTGCAGCAGATCGAACAGTTCCACGACCTGAGCATCAGCACCAACGATGCGTTCAAGGCCGTGAGCAAATACTGGGATCGCATCAACCGCCCCGAGCAATTGATGACCGCTGCAATCCATGCGATGCGCGTGCTGACCGACCCGGCCGAAACCGGTGCGGTGACTTTGGCGCTGCCCCAGGACGTGCAGGCCGAAGCCTACGATTACCCGGATTACTTCCTGCAAAAACGTGTCCACCGCATCGACCGCCGTCCGGCCACCGGGGCGATGCTCGGCGATGCCTTGGCGCTGCTCAAGGGTAAGCGCAAGCCGTTGATCATTTGTGGCGGCGGCGTGCGCTATTCCGGGGCCAATGCCGCGTTGCAGGCCTTCGCCGAACGTTTCGAGATTCCCTTCGCCGAGACGCAGGCTGGCAAGAGCGCCGTGGTGTCGAGCCATCCACTGAACGTCGGCGGTGTTGGCGAAACCGGGTGCCTGGCGGCGAACCTGCTGGCCAAGGAAGCGGACCTGATCATCGGCATCGGCACGCGCTATAGCGATTTCACCACCGCGTCGAAATGGCTGTTCCAACATCCTGATGTGCAATTCCTCAATCTCAACGTCAGCCCATGCGATGCCTTGAAGCTCGATGGCGTGCAACTGCTGGCCGATGCTCGTTCGGGCCTGGAGGCGTTGTCGGCCGCGATGGGCGACTATCGCGCCGAATGGGGCGGGCAGATCGCCGATGCCAAGACGCAACTGGACGCCGAAGTGGACCGGGTCTATCAGGCGGACTTCCAGGTCGAGGATTTTGTCCCGGAGATCAATGACCACATGGACCCGGCAGTGTTTCGTGAATTCATCGAACTCACCGGTTCCTGCCTGACCCAGAGCCGCGTACTGGGCACGCTCAACCAAACCTTGGCCGATGACGCCATCATCGTCGCCGCCGCCGGTAGCCTGCCCGGCGACTTGCAGCGCAGCTGGCGCAGCAAGGGCGTGGGCACCTATCACGTCGAGTACGGCTATTCGTGCATGGGCTATGAAGTGAACGCAGCCCTGGGCGTGAAACTCGCCGAGCCCGACAAGGAGGTGTATGCCCTGGTGGGCGATGGCTCCTACATGATGCTGCATTCGGAACTCGCGACCTCGATCCAGGAGCGCCGCAAGATCAACGTGGTGTTGCTGGACAACATGACGTTCGGTTGCATCAACAACCTGCAAATGGAACACGGCATGGACAGCTTCGGCACCGAGTTCCGCTTCCGCAACCCGGACACCGGCAAGCTCGACGGCGCCTTCGTGCCGGTGGACTTCGCCATGAGCGCCGCGGCCTACGGCTGCAAGACCTACAAGGTCAAGACCCTCGACGAACTGCACGCGGCCCTGGCCGATGCGCGGCGCCAGAGCGTCTCGACGCTGATCGACATCAAGGTGCTGCCCAAGACCATGATCCACAAATATCTGTCGTGGTGGCGGGTCGGCGTGGCGCAAGTCTCCACCAGCGCCCGCACCGATGCTGTCGCCAAGACCCTCAACGAACGACTGGCCAAGGCCCGTCAATATTGATTGCCCCAACACTACGAAAGGAGTTCCAAATGTCTTTGAAGCTGGGCGTCATCGGCACCGGGGCCATCGGCCAGGACCACATCCGTCGTTGCAGCCAGACCTTGCTCAACAGCCAAGTGGTGGCTGTGACCGACATCAATCTTGCCCAGGCGGCGAAGGTGGTGGCGGACTTGAAACTGACCGCCGAGGTCTACCCCGACGGCCACGCCTTGATCAAGGCGCCCGACGTGGAGGCGATCCTTGTCACCTCTTGGGGGCCGAGCCATGAGGAGTTCGTGCTGGCGGCGATAGCGGCTGGCAAACCGGTATTCTGCGAAAAGCCCCTGGCGGTGACAGCCGAAGGCTGCCGCAGGATCGTTCAGGCCGAAGTCGCCCAGGGCAAGCGCCTGGTGCAGGTCGGTTTCATGCGTCCTTATGATGAGGGCTACCGAGCGCTCAAATCAGTGATCGACAGCGGCCAGATCGGCGAACCGCTGATGCTGCATTGCGCCCACCGCAACCCCAGCGTGGGCGAAAACTACAAGACCGACATGGCGATCACCGACACCCTCATTCATGAGCTGGACGTGTTGCGCTGGCTGCTCGCCGATGATTACGTCTCGGTGCAAGTGGTCTTTCCGCGCAAGACCAGCAAGGCCTTGGCGCACCTGCGAGACCCACAAATCGTCCTTCTGGAAACCACCCGAGGCACCCGCATCGACGTAGAAGTGTTCGTCAACTGCCAGTACGGCTACGACATCCAGTGCGAAGTGGTGGGGGAGACCGGTATCGCCAAGCTTCCGGAACCGTCCCAGGTGCAACTGCGCAGTGGCGCCAAGCTGTCCAATGCGATCCTGATGGACTGGAAGGACCGCTTCATCGCGGCCTATGACGTGGAGTTGCAAGCTTTCATCGACGGCGTGCGCGCCGGGCAAGTGGGCGGACCGTCGGCCTGGGACGGCTTCGCCGCAGCGGTGGCGGCGGATGCCTGTATCGAGGCGCAGCAGAGTGGGCAGATCGTCAAGGTCCAATTGCCTGAACGCCCGCGTTTCTACGGCTAACATGGTCCTTCTGTGGGAGCGGGCTTGCTCGCGAAAGCGGACTGACATTCAACATTGATGTTGCCTGAAACACCGCTTTCGCGAGCAAGCCCGCTCCCACATGAGTTGTGTTTGTTCAGACCTAAAGGAGCTTTCATGCGAATCGGATTAGTCGGCTACGGCAAAGGCGGGCGATTTTTCCATGCGCCGCTGATCAGCAGCCTGCCGGGGGCCACGTTTGTCGGCGTGGTGACCCGGTCCGCCGAGCGGCGTCAGCACTTGGCCAACGATCATCCGCAGGTCCAGGCTTTCGACACGCTGCAGCAACTGGTGGCGGCTGGGGTCGATGTGGTGGTGGTGTCCACGCCTCTGGACGGGCGTCCGGCGGTGGTGATGGAGGCCATCGAACTCGGCGTAGCGGTGGTCAGCGACAAACCGTTTGCCCGTGACGCCGCACAGGCCGAAGCCATGGTGGTGGCGGCCGAACGGCGCAACGTGCCGCTGAGCGTGTACCAGAACCGTCGCTGGGACTCGGATTTCCTGACCTTGCGCAAGCTGCTCGAATCCGCTGCCCTGGGGCAGGTCGTTCGTTTCGAGTCCAGTGTCGAGCGTTATTCGCCGACGTCGTTGGGTAAAGGCAGCGGCGGGGGATTCCTGCGTGACCTGGGCAGCCATTTGGTGGACCAGGCGCTGCAACTGTTCGGCCCGGTAGCCCGGGTGTACGCCGAGCTGGACTATCGGCAGCCAGGCCAGGTGTTCGACAACGGCTTCTTCATGTCCTTGACCCATGTCTCAGGGGTGATTTCGCACTTGAGCGGCAATTGCGTGCAGAACGCGCCGCGTCCGCGTTTTCGGGTCAACGGCACCCAGGGCTGCTACACCGTAGAAGGCCTGGACGGCCAAGAGGCCCAGGCGCTGGCCGGGTTGAGTCCGGCAACCGAAGGCGAGCGCTGGGGCGTCGAGGAACATCGGCGCTGGGGCTGGTTCGAACACGGCAACGAGCGCGAGCGGGTGGCCTCGGAGCGGGGTTGCTGGATCGAGTTCTACCAGCGCCTGCAAACCGCGTTGCAGGGCGCTGGCCCTCTGCCGGTGGAGGCCCGCGATGCACTGGCGACCACGCAGGTGCTGGACGCTGCCCGGCAGAGTGCCGAGCAGGGTGAAGTGGTGGTTTTGACCACGCCCGTGGGTCATGGAATAAAAAACGAATAAAATTCTAAAACAGGTTGATATGGAAAATATTTTCCAATAAAGTCGATTCCAGGTTACCGACAATCCTGTTTGTTTTCCGCCAAGCCAGCCTTGAACGGATGACAGACGAAACAAAAACAAGAAACACAGCTAGGTACCGTCGATGAAAACCTTCAGCCGCTCTGCGTTTCACCTGTCACATCTGCTGCGCCTGTCCGCAGTCCTTCCCCTGCTCGAATCCCTGTGTATCCAGCGCAAGGGCGCCGTGGTGTGTTGCATGCCCGGTGCGCCCATCGTGCGCTTGCCCCGTTCCTGATCCGTCACGCCTTATCCATAAAACCAACAAAAAAGTGGAGAAAGACCGTTCATGAAGACCAAGACCCGCATCGCCTCGCTGGCCCTGTCATTGATGCTCACCAGCGGCGCTGCCCTGGCGGACCTGAAGATTGGCGTCAGCATGTCCCAGTTCGATGACACCTGGTTGACCTACCTGCGCGAATCCATGGACAAGAAGGCCAAGTCCCTGCCGGACGGCGTTACCTTGCAGTTCGAAGACGCCCGCAGCGACGTGGTCAAGCAACTGAGCCAGGTGGAAAGTTTCATCAGCCAGAAGGTCGACGCACTCATCGTCAACCCGGTCGACACCGCCGCGACCCAGCGCATCACCAAGGCTGCGGTGGCCGCCGGCATCCCACTGGTGTACGTGAACCGTCGGCCGGACGATCCGAAGTTGCCGGAAGGCGTGGTCACCGTTGCCTCCGACGACCTGGAAGCCGGTCGCATGCAGATGCAATACCTGGCCGACAAGATGGGCGGCAAGGGCGACATCGTGATCCTGCTGGGCGACCTCGCCAACAACTCCACCACGAACCGCACCAAGGGCGTCAAGGACATCCTCGCCAAATACCCGAACATCAAGATCGAGCAACAACAGACCGGCACCTGGTCGCGGGACAAGGGCATGACCCTGGTCAACGACTGGCTGACCCAGGGGCGTGAGTTCCAAGCGGTGGTGGCCAACAACGACGAAATGGCTATCGGCGCCGCCATGGCTCTCAAGCAAGCGGGCACCAAGAAGGGGAGCGTCTTGATTGCCGGGGTCGATGGCACGCCGGACGGCTTGAACGCCATCAAGAAAGGCGAGATGGCGGTCTCGGTGTTCCAGGACGCCAAAGGCCAGGCCGATGGCTCGATCGATACGGCGGTGAAAATGGTCAAGAAGCAGCCGGTCGAGCAGGCTGTCTGGGTGCCGTACCGCTTGATCACGCCGGATAACGTCGACCAGTTCAAGTGACGCCCGACGCACCGGCTCTACCACAACAATAAAACAGGCAAGGTCGCTTGCGACCTTGCTCAGGGAGTACCTGATCATGTTCGCTTCAGCCACTGCTTCGAGCGCCCCGGCGATGACGTTCCAGCCGGATGTAATACCTGACGACCCGTACCTGCTGGAAGTCGTCAATGTCAGCAAAGGCTTTCCCGGCGTGGTGGCCCTGTCCGATGTGCAACTGCGGGTACGTCCAGGCTCCGTCCTGGCGCTGATGGGCGAAAACGGCGCGGGCAAATCCACCCTGATGAAAATCATCGCTGGTATCTACCAACCCGATGCCGGTGAACTGCGCCTGCGCGGCAAGCCGGTGACCTTCGACACGCCCCTGGCGGCCTTGCAGTCCGGCATTGCAATGATCCACCAGGAACTGAACCTGATGCCCCACATGAGCATCGCCGAGAACATCTGGATCGGTCGCGAGCAGCTCAACGGGCTGCACATGGTCGACCACGGCGAAATGCATCGCTGCACCGCCAGACTGCTGGAGCGCCTGCGCATCAAACTCGACCCTGAAGAGCAGGTGGGCAACCTGAGCATCGCCGAGCGGCAGATGGTCGAGATCGCCAAGGCAGTGTCCTACGACTCCGACATCCTGATCATGGACGAACCGACTTCGGCCATTACCGAGACTGAAGTCGCCCATTTGTTTTCGATCATTGCCGACCTGAAATCCCAGGGCAAAGGCATTATCTACATCACCCATAAAATGAACGAAGTGTTCGCCATCGCCGATGAAGTGGCGGTGTTTCGCGACGGCGCCTACATCGGCCTGCAACGGGCCGACAGCATGGACGGCGACAGCCTGATCTCGATGATGGTCGGGCGTGAATTGAGCCAGTTGTTCCCGGTGCGGGAAAAGCCCATCGGTGAATTGGTGTTGTCGGTACGCGACCTGAGCCTGGACGGCATCTTCAAAGGCGTGTCCTTCGACCTGCATGCCGGGGAAATCCTCGGCATTGCCGGGCTGATGGGCTCGGGGCGGACCAACGTGGCCGAGGCAATTTTCGGTGTGACCCCGGCGACCGGCGGTGAAATCCGGCTGGACGGCCAACCGGTGCGCATCGGCGATCCGCACATGGCCATCGAGAAAGGTTTCGCCCTGCTGACCGAGGACCGCAAGCTCAGTGGCCTGTTTCCCTGCCTGTCCGTACTGGAAAACATGGAAATGGCGGTGTTGCCCCATTACGTCGGCAACGGCTTCATCCAGCAAAAAGCCCTGCGCGCCCTGTGCGAGGACATGTGCAAGAAGCTGCGGGTCAAGACCCCGTCGCTGGAACAGTGCATCGACACGCTGTCCGGCGGTAACCAGCAGAAAGCGCTGCTGGCGCGTTGGCTGATGACCAACCCACGCATCCTGATCCTCGACGAGCCGACCCGCGGCATTGACGTCGGTGCCAAGGCCGAGATCTACCGACTCATTTCCTACCTCGCCAGCGAAGGCATGGCGGTCATCATGATTTCCTCGGAACTGCCGGAAGTACTGGGCATGAGCGACCGGGTCATGGTGATGCACGAAGGTGACCTGATGGGCACCCTCGACCGCAGTGAAGCGACCCAGGAGCGGGTCATGCAACTGGCCTCGGGCCTGTCCTGATGCCAGTCGGCTCAGATAGACAAGTCGAGCATTAATCCCGTGGTGACGGAGCTGGCTTCCTCATCACAGATAAAAAAAGGTGAATGGCTATGAACGCGATACTGGAAAACAAACCCGCCGCCGCACCGGCCAGGACGCGCCGACGGCTGCCGACGGAGCTGAGTATCTTCCTGGTGTTGATCGGCATCGGCCTGGTGTTCGAAATGTTCGGCTGGATCATGCGCGACCAGAGTTTCCTGATGAACTCCCAGCGCCTGGTGCTGATGATCCTGCAAGTGTCGATCATCGGCCTGCTGGCCATCGGCGTGACCCAGGTGATCATTACTACCGGTATCGACTTGTCGTCTGGCTCGGTGCTGGCGCTCTCGGCAATGATTGCCGCCAGCCTGGCCCAGACCTCGGACTTCGCCAGGGCGGTATTCCCGTCCCTGACGGATTTGCCCGTGTGGATACCCGTGGTGGCGGGGCTCGGTGTGGGGCTACTGGCCGGGGCAATCAACGGCAGCATCATCGCCTTGACTGGCATCCCGCCTTTTATCGCCACCCTCGGCATGATGGTCTCGGCCCGCGGCCTGGCGCGCTACTACACCGAAGGCCAGCCGGTGAGCATGTTGTCCGATTCCTACACTGCCATCGGCCACGGCGCCATGCCAGTGATCATTTTCCTGGTGGTGGCGGTGATTTTCCACATCGCCCTGCGCTACACCAAGTACGGCAAATACACCTACGCCATCGGCGGCAACATGCAGGCGGCGCGGACCTCGGGCATTAACGTCAAGCGCCACCTGGTGATCGTGTACAGCATTGCCGGGTTGCTGGCGGGGTTGGCCGGCGTAGTCGCCTCGGCACGGGCGGCAACCGGGCAAGCGGGCATGGGCATGTCCTATGAGCTGGACGCGATTGCAGCGGCAGTGATTGGCGGAACCAGCCTGGCGGGCGGGGTGGGACGTATCACCGGGACGGTGATCGGGGCGCTGATCCTTGGAGTCATGGCCAGCGGATTTACCTTTGTCGGTGTCGACGCCTACATCCAGGACATCATCAAAGGGCTGATCATTGTGGTGGCGGTGGTCATTGATCAATACCGCAATAAACGCAAACTCAAGCGCTGATCGGTTTTTTCTGCGACAAAGCGCCACGCCTGACCCGCGTGGCGTTGCCATTTGTCTTCTTAATACAGCTATTGCACCGAATTTCTTGTTATAAACGCACTCCGACGATCACCAAAAGCCTGTCAGAGAACATTTGAAGGGGTTGTCGGACATTTTCCCTATGTTTTCAGTTGCTGAGGCCTCGACTCGGCCTTAGACTGCCGCCCCTCGTAAATTGAGTGCCGGGTGGCGCTTGGAAGAGACGGCGCCTTCCCGATGAGCGCGGCAGCTGCGCTGCGGGACGCTCCATAATTCGCCTTAATGCACGTTTTTTATAGAGATATCAATGACAAAGGAAAAGTTGCTGGCCATGCCGGCGGATGACTACATGAATGCCGAGCAGCTGGCTTTCTTCACCAAGCTGTTGCAGAACATGAAAGTCGAAACCCACGAGCGCATCGAACAGAACCGAATCGCCATTGAGAGCCTGGACACCCCGGCTGACCCGGCTGACGCTGCTTCCGTAGAAGAAGAGCGTACCTGGCTGGTCAACGCCATCGATCGCGACCAGCGCATGCTGCCCCAACTGGAGCAGGCCCTGGACCGTATCAACGATGACAGCTTTGGCTGGTGCGACGACAGCGGCGAGGCCATTGGCCTCAAGCGCCTGCTGATCAGCCCGACCACCAAGTACTGCATCGAAGCCCAGGAACGTCACGAGCAGATCGACAAGCACCAGCGTCAGGCTTGATTCGCGCTCTCTAAAAGATCGCGGCCTTCTTGAAGGAGGCCGCGATCTTTTGCTTTCCCGTGTCTGTCTCTCTACTCCCGTTGACCTGCTGCAAGAACGCGACTAATGGACCATGGATAATGGCTCGGTAGTGGCGTTTAATGCGGTCATAACAACGAAAAGTGTGGTGACGAACATGGCGACAGACGGATCTCTAACGGGTGCGGTGCCGGCCTCGGTACCTGAGACACACAGCAAGGCACGCTGGCTGACGCCGACCTTGCAGAGTCTTGCCTTGTCCTTGCTGTTGTGCGGCATGGCCCTGGGCGGCTGGTCGCTGTACCTGGGACTGCCCTTGGTGATGCTCATCGTCTGGTTGCCGCGCCTGCGTTCGCGCCTGGCCGCCGCGCCTGAACCGGCGACCGACACATTGGCCGACCTGACTCGCGATTTGTCCTACACCACCAGCCATAACGCGCTCTCGGCGGCCGGTGTCGCCTATTCGGTCAAGCAATTGGCCGGCAGGGTCCAGTCACAACTCGATGCGGCGGCGCAGATCGTCAGCAGTGCCGAGTCGATGATCGAAACCGAGCAGGCCACTTCCCAACTCAGCCAGCAGGCCCTGAGCGCCGCCAGCGAGGCCCATCGCAGCAGCGTGGCCGGGCGCAGCGAGCTGGTGGAATCCATCAGCCGCATGCACCAGCTCAGCCAGCGTGCCAACGACAGCCGTGAGCTGATCGAGGCCTTGAGCGTGCGCAGCGATGAGATCCAACGGGTCAGCCTGGTGATTCAGTCGATTGCCAGCCAGACCAACTTGCTGGCGCTGAACGCGGCCATCGAAGCGGCACGAGCCGGTGAGCATGGTCGTGGGTTCGCCGTGGTGGCCGATGAGGTCCGTGGCCTGGCCGGGCGCACAGCGGCGGCGACCGGCGAGGTCGGGGTGATGGTGGCGGACATCCAGCAGCGCACCGCCCAAGTGGTGGAACAGATCCGTCAACTGGCGGCTGATCTGGACAGCGGCGTGCGACAGGTGGAGCACACCGGCCAGCATCTGGAAAACATCGCCCGACTCGCAGAAGGGGTCGAGACGCAGGTCAGCGCCATCGCCCAGGGCACAGACACCAATCGCGAACAACTCGACAGCCTGTTCCATGCCATCGAGCAGATGCGCGGCGACTTGTCAGTCAGCGACCAGCAGACCCAACGCCTGGCCGAGGCGGCTGTGCAGATGGAGGGGCAGGCCGAAACCATCAGCGAACGCCTGGCCGAGGTGGGCCTGGACGATTATCACCAGCGGGTCTACGACCTGGCGCTGGAAGGGGCGAGCCGGATCGCTGCGCAATTCGAAGCCGACATCGACCAGGGGCGCGTCAGCCTTGAAGACCTGTTCGACCGTAACTACCAGCCGATCCCCAATACCCAGCCTGCCAAGTACCAGACCCGTTTCGACCGCTACACCGATCAGGTGCTGCCGCCGATCCAGGAACCGTTGCTGGCCCGACACGAGGGCCTGGTGTTCGCGATTGCCTGCACTCAGCAGGGTTACGTGCCTACACATAACAAGGTCTTCAGCCAGCCACTGACGGGCGACCCGCAGGTGGACACACTGAATAACCGCACCAAGCGCAAATTCTCCGATCGCACCGGGATTCGCTGCGGTAGCCACCAGCAACCCGTGCTGTTGCAGACCTACACCCGTGACACGGGGGAGCTGATGCACGATCTTTCCGTGCCGATCATGCTCAAGGGCCGGCATTGGGGTGGTTTGCGGTTGGGCTATAAGCCTGAGAAGCCGCGCTAGGCTTCGATACAAAACCACTGGCTTGCACGGGACTATGGTGGCGAGGGAGCTGTCTTGCACTTGGTCAAGGGTGGTTGCCGCTATTTACCGTCGTGCAGGCGCACATTGAGTTGATCCACCAGCACCGCCTCTTCGCCATCAGCGAGCAGCCAATCCCGCAGCAGTTCTTGCTGCTGGTCCGACCAGAAATCGGCTTCCACCAGTTTGATGTCCGGCGGCAGTGGGTGCGCCATGATGAAGTCGTCGATAGCGTTGCCGTCCGACGGCAGGCCGAGTTGATCGAATAGGGTGCTGAGGTCGTGCGAAGGCTGTTCCATGGGGGGCTCCTTTGGGTGGGCGCCGTCATGGCGCCCGGTTGCTTCCCTTTATCTGAGGCAAGCGGTCGCCAGGAGTTCGATCGGATCAGGCTTTCAGGGCCCCTTCATCCACCGCGACCTTCAGTGCCTTGGCCGCTTCCCTGGCGGCTTCGGCAGCGATTTCCGGAGTCTTGAACCAGCGATCCTTTTCCACTTGGTGCCAACTGACGGCGGTCAGGGGCGGCTTGGCACGCATTACGATGACGGCCTGGAACTCGCCTTCGACCTCTCTGGCTTCGCCCCGGATAAAAAACTCGCCGATATCAAATTCCGTCACGTCGCGCCTTCTCCTCAAATCATGTCATGGGTGCGCGAACTGCCGATAGGGGGCAGTCTTTGCTGGCGGGCAGTATGGCAGCAGTTGCCTATCGGCGGCTGAGTTTAGTCACGCAGCGACGTATTTACCGATCAGCCGTTGCGTTCCAAATGCCTGGCCAGGTTGCAGGCCTCGTTATGGTCGGTGCGGAAACCTCTTACACGCCCGGTGGAAGTTTCTTCAATATGAAAAAAACACTTGCCCGCCAGGACGACCCGGTAACGCGGTTGAATCAACGAGACTGGGAGGCAATCGACCCTGTCCAGGGGGGCGTGAGCTTCAGCAATGCAAGGGATGATGGGTTGGGGCAGGGCGGTGAAACTGGCCATGTGAATTCCTTTTCTATGGTTTACCGACGAATTGACGGGTACTTCGAGTAGTCTCCACGCCTCAGGCTGCTCTAGAATCGCCGGTGTCGTGTGGACGGTTGTGCCTATCTAAAGCAATTTTTTTTCGGCTCGATGTCAGAAAAATGCTTTTATAAGTGAGAAATTTCCCTAAAGTTAGTAGTCCCACTTTTCCGATGCTCAGCGTGGCGTTTTCCTTCAGCCTCTGACGCCCCGTCGGGAAAGACGGCGAGAGCGACAACCATTAGTCTGCTCTGCGCCCGGGACAGGGCGCACCGTTCACTTCGAATTTCTAGTTACAGGTCCATTGCGACATGACAGTCGGCACGGGTTCTCGTGGTCCGTCCTTTCCTGAGGGTGGGCCGTTTTCAAAGATGGGGATGTTTCCTTGGCAGTAAGTAATCTCGACATGCATGCGCTGTTTGTACTGGGTGACCTGCGGGCAAAACTGGTCAAACTCTTCCAGTCACGTTTCGTCTACATCACCGAACAGACCGCTGAAGGTATCTATGTTGCCGAAATCGACACCGAGTCGGCCCTGGTAGTCGATGACAAGCCCAGGCTTGAGCTCAAGGTCGGTGATCATTTCCGGGCCGCGGTATTGCCCAGTCGTGAAGGCGGCAAGTTTGAAATCCGCTTCCGCGAAATCAAACTGACGGTCTATGGCCTGGGTGACTACGCCTTCGTCACGACCACTGGCGGCCAGGCCATCCTGTTCAAGGAAGGCCACAGCGTGGTGACCGTATTTGCGGCCAACGAACAGCTGCAGGAAGGCCTGACCAAGACGCTCAAGGCGGTCACAGCCAAGGCGGCCAAATGGCGCAAGGGTGAACTTATATCCTTCAAGGCCAGCGAGTGACACGCTCGGTATCGGTGAAAAACGCCTGAGGACCGGGTTTGCACGGCCCCTGCGGTCAAACCGGTTACAGTTTCACTGGGTCTCGCTGGAACCTCGGCTACAGTCAATTGACTGAACTATTCAGGGACTTGCGTTTGGTTACGCAGGGCCGTTCAGCTATGGCTAGGTCTGGCACGAGGGATAAAGCATGAAACGAGTTCGACAGTGGCTGGCTGCCTGGGCCACCTTCGCCGTGTTGGTTTCGCCACTTGGGGCGTCGGCTGCTTCAGCACCGATCCATTTCGCTGACTTGAATTGGGAAAGTGGCAGCCTGATCACCGATATCCTGCGGATCATCGTCGAAAAAGGCTACGGGTTGCAGACCGACACTTTGCCGGGCACCACCATTACATTGGAAACCGCCCTGGCCAATAACGACATACAAGTGATCGGCGAGGAGTGGGCCGGCCGCAGCCCGGTGTGGGTCAAGGCCGAGGCCGAGGGCAAGGTGATCGCCCTGGGCGATACGGTCAAGGGCGCGACCGAGGGATGGTGGGTGCCGGAATACGTGATCAAGGGCGACCCGGCCAAGGGCATCAAGCCCTTGGCGCCGGACCTGCGCAGCGTCGAGGACCTGGCGCGCTACAAGCACGTCTTCAAGGACCCGGAGAGCCCCGACAAGGGCCGCTTCCTCAACAGCCCCATTGGCTGGACCTCCGAAGTGGTCAATAAACAGAAGCTCAAGGCGTACGGCCTGTCCGACAGCTACGTGAACTTTCGCAGTGGTTCGGGGGCAGCGCTGGATGCGGAGATCAACTCATCGATCCGTCGGGGCAAGCCGATCCTGTTTTATTACTGGTCGCCGACGCCACTGCTCGGGCGCTTCAAACTGGTGCAGCTGCAGGAGCCGCCGTTCGACGCCGAGGCCTGGAAAACCCTGACCGATGCCGATAACCCCAATCCCAAGCCAACCCGGTCGCTGGCCTCGAAACTGTCGATTGGCGTGTCAGCGCCGTTCCAGAAACAACACCCGGACGTTGCCGAGTTCTTCAGCAAGGTCGACCTGCCCATCGAGCCATTGAACAAGGCCTTGGCGGACATGAGCGAGAAGCGCACGCCACCCCGGGAGGCTGCTGAGGCGTTCCTCAAGGCCCATCCGCAAGTCTGGCAAGCATGGCTGCCCAAGGAAGTGGCAGACAAGGTTTCCGCCGGCCTGTAGGTCCTGTGGGCTGAACTCTTGATCCTGAGCAATGCGTCATCGGCTGGCAACTGGCACCCTGTGTCCGTCCAGCAAAATGCCAAATTCAAGCTAGGATGATTGTTCAACCTTTTTCAGGAGGCTGGCGAATGACGCTTCTATTGGCTCGGTCGCTGGTCGCAGTATTTGCGGCCATCAGCTTTATGCATGTGTATTGGGCCCTGGGTGGGCGCTGGGCGGCCTTGGCGGTGGTGCCCCAGGTGCCGGTCAAGCAAGGCGGGTCGCTGCGTCCGGCGTTCAACCCCTCGGGCTGGCTGACCCTGGTGGTCGCGCTGTCGCTGTTGATGATTGCGGTTCTGGTGTGCCTGCGGGTCGGCCTGCTGGCACCGCCCGTCACCCATCGTGCATTGCAATGGCTGATCAGCGCAGTTGCCCTGCTGATGTTCGCCCGGGCCATTGGCGAGTCGAACCTGGTAGGCTTTTTCAAGGAGGTCAAGGGATCGAGGTTTGCCAAGCTCGATACTTGGGTCTATTCGCCATTGTGTGTCGTGCTTGGGGCGGGCTTGCTGACAGTGGCCTGGGCCTGAACGACAGCGGGACACAACCCGTTTTGTGTGGCAAGGATGTCCTCGCTGTCAGCCATCCTTGCCGTTTCGGCGGCTACTGACCTCCGCCGGCACATCATCCCCCGCCATGCGCTTGCGAAACAACGCGGCGCGGGCCAGCAGGAGGGTGGTCACCGGTACGGTAACCGACAGCAGGATCGGTATCAGCCAGGCATGCAGCACCGGCCCGGACTTGAGCGCCGAAAAATAGATGATCGAGGCCAGCGCCACGCACCAGGCTCCCAGCGTGGAAGCCAGGGCCGGCGGGTGCATGCGCTGGAAATAATCCTTCAAGCGCACCAGGCCAATGGCCCCGGCCAAGGCAAAAAGGCTACTGAGCACCAGCAGGATCGCCACCGGGATTTCAACCCACATCGACAATTGGCCGGTCATTCGATCACCTCGCCACGCAACAGGAACTTGGCCAGGGCAAACGAGCCGACAAAGCCGAACAGGGCGATCAACAACGCTGCCTCGAAATAAGTGTCGCTGGCATAACGGACACCCAGCACCAGCATCATCAACATTGCCACGATGTACAGGTAATCCAGGGCCAGGACCCGATCCTGCGCCGAAGGCCCCTTGAACAGCCGCAACAGCGTCAACACCATCGCCACGGAAAACAGGAACAGGCTCAACACAATCGCATTGGACAGCAGCGGGCTCATTCGAAAATCTCCATCAGCGGGCGTTCGTAGGTGGTCTTGAAATGCGCGATGAATGACGCCTCGTCCTCCAGGTCGAATACATGCAGCAGCAAGACGCTGCGGTCCAGGGCCAGTTCCGACCAGACCGTCCCGGGGATCACGGTAGTAATCATCGACAGCGCGGCCAGGCCGTTAGCGTCGTGCAGGTCCAGCGGCACCTTGATGAACCGCGAGCGAGGCGGCCGACGTCCGGCGTTCAATACACTCCAGGCCACCAGCAGGTTGGAGACCAACACGTCGCGGCCCACCAGCAGGAACAAGCGCAGCATCACCCACGGGCGGCGAATGCGGATCGGGCGCGGGCGCAGCGGACGCATCATCAGCGGTGCCACGAAGCCCAACGCAGCCCCCAACAACATATGGCCGGCGCTTACAGACGCATTCAATACCAGCCACAGCAGCCAGAGCGCCAGGGACAACCAGGGGGCAGGAAACAGGCGCTTCATGGCTGTACCTCCCGCAGGGCGGCGCTGGCTTCGGGGCTGGGCACGGCGCGGGTGGCGAGCACCGACATCACGTAGTGTTCCGGGGTGTTCAGCGCCTCGGCGGCGGACTGGGTATAGCGCAGCAATGGCTCGGCCTTGAACGTCAGTGCGATGCCCAGCCCCAGCAGCACGATGATCGGCAGGCATTCGAAAGGCCGCAGCAATGGTGATGGGCGCTCCTGTGGCGTCCAGAAACGTTGGATGCCCAGGCGGGAGAAGGCAATCAACGAGGCCAGCCCCGACAGGATCAGCAACGCCAACAGGCCCCACGCCTGGTTCGACACCGGTGCCCCGGCGCTGGCCCCGAGCCCTTGGGGATTGAGCAGGGCACTCAGCAGGCCCAGCTTGCCGATGAATCCCGACAGCGGCGGCATGCCGATGATCAGCAGGGCGCAGAAGATAAAACTCAAGCCAAGGAACGCCATGGTCCAGGGAATCACTTGCCCGACGACGGCTTTCTGTTCGTCGTCGAGGTTGATGCCCTTGGGCGGTTCCAGGGATTCCAATGGTTTTGGCAAGGTGTCCAGGTCATCGTCCATGGACATGTCGTTGGCCGAGCGTGAGCGTTCGATCAGTTCGGCCAGCAAGAACAGCGCACAAAGCGCCAGCGTCGAGCTCACCAGGTAGAACAGGGCCGCGCCCACCAGGTTAGGTTGGGCAAAGCCAATGGCCGACAACAGGATCCCCGCTGATACGAGGATGCTCAGGCTGGCCATGCGCTCCAGGCGCTGGGCCGCCAGGATGGCGATGGCGGCGCAGACGATGGTCGCCATGCCGCCGTAGACCAGCCAATCGGCGCCGAAATAGGCGGAAGCGCCAGCCTGGCCGGAAAACAGCAATGTCCACAGGCGCAGGATCGTGTAGACGCCGACCTTGGTCATGATCGCGAACAGCGCTGCCACCGGCGCGCTGGCAGCGCTGTAGGCCGGCACCAGCCAGAAGTTCAGCGGCCACATGCCCGCCTTGGCCAGGAACGCCACCGCAAGTATGGCGGCCCCGGCGTGGAGTAAGCCGCGATCGGCTTCCGGCACCAGCGGGATTTTCAGGGCCAGGTCGGCCATGTTCAACGTGCCGGTGACACCGTAGATCAGCGCCGCGCCGATCAGGAACAGCGACGAGGCCAGCAGGTTGATGGAAATGTAATGCAGGCCCGACGACACCCGCGCCCGCCCCGAACCGTGCAACAGCAAACCATAGGAGGCTGCCAACAACACTTCGAAGAACACGAACAGGTTGAACAGGTCCGCCGTCAGGAAGGCCCCGTAGAGGCCCATCAGTTGGATCTGGAACAGCGCATGGAAACTGGCCCCGGCGCGGTCCCAGCGGGCGGTGGCGAAGAGCAGGGCGCTGACGCCGATGATGCCGGTCAGCACCAGCATCAGGGCTGATAGGCGATCGACCACCAACACGATGCCGAACGGCGCCTGCCAGTTGCCTGGCAGGTACACGCCGATGGACGCGGGCAGGGCCTGGTCCTGGGTCCAGCGCAGCAACAGCACGGCGATGCCCAGGCCCAGCAGGCTGGAGAACAGATTGATCCGAGCCTTGAGCGGCCGGTGTTTCTCGCCCAGCATCAGCATCACTGCAGCGGTCAGCAGCGGCAGCAGGATGGGCGCGGCGATCAGGTGAGGCGTCAACATCATTCCCGGGGCTCCCGGCCGTCCACGTGGTCGGTGCCGGTCAGGCCCCTGGACGCCAGCAGTACCACCAGGAACAACGCGGTCATGGCGAAGCTGATCACGATGGCAGTCAGCACCAGGGCCTGTGGCAGCGGGTCGGTGTAGTGCAGCAGGTCCTGGGGCACGCCGTCCTTGATGATCGGTTCCTTGCCGATGAACAGGCTGCCCATGCTGAAGATAAACAGGTTCACGCCATAAGACAGCAGGCACAGACCCATGACCACTTGAAAGGTCCGGGGCCGCAACACCAGCCAGACACCGGAGGCGGCCAGGACGCCAATTGCGATTGCGATGACTTCTTCCATCAGGCGGTGGCTCCTTTGACGGGGGCGACGGGTTTGGCTTGCAGGCCCGGTTTATGGGCCCGCACCGACTGGTGAGCCAGGGCGGTGAGGATCAACAGGGTGGAACCGACTACCACGGCGTATACACCGATGTCGAAGAACAGCGCGCTGGCCACATGGATATCACCCAGCAGCGGCCATTCGAAATGCCAGGTGTGGGTGGTCAGGAACGGATAACCCACGGCCATCGCCCCCAGGCCCGTGGCGGTGGCGAACAGCAGCCCGGTGCCCATCCAGCGCAGCGGTCGCAGGCTCATTTGCGCCTCGACCCACTGGGTGCCGGCGACCATGTATTGCAGGATGAACGCCACGGACATCACCAACCCCGCGACAAAACCGCCGCCCGGTTGGTTGTGACCGCGCATGAACAGGTAGAACGACACCACCAGGGCGACCGGCAGCAGCAAGCGGACCAGCACCGACGGCACCATCATGAAGCCCAGCGCGGTGTCGCTGGCATGGCGCGGGTTGACCAGGTCGGTGACCACATCCGGCGCCAGCAGGCGCTGTTGCGCCGGTAACTGCATGCTTTCCTTCGGAGGGCGGAAACGCCGGAGCAGGGCGAACACTGCCAGGGCCACCGCCACCAGCACGGTGATCTCGCCCAGCGTGTCGAAGCCACGGAAATCCACCAGCATCACGTTCACCACGTTGCTGCCGCCGCCTTCGGGCAGGGCCCGGCTGAGGTAGAACGAGGAGATGTCGTTGGGCGTCTGGCGCGTCAGCATCGCATAGGCCAGCAGCGCCATGCCGCCACCCACCGCGATGGACAACAGCAAGTCCCGCAGGCGCCGGATGCGCGCGCGTCGCTCACTGTTGGGCCGTGGCGATGCATCTTCGATCCGCCGTGGCAGCCAGCGCAGGCCGAGCAGGATCAGTACCGTGGTGACCACTTCCACCACCAGTTGGGTCAAGGCCAGGTCGGGCGCGGAGAACCAGACGAAGGTCACGCAGGTCATCAGGCCGCAGACGCTGACCATGGTCAGGGCCGCGAGCCGGTGGTACTTGGCTTGCCACGCCGCGCCCAGGGCACAGGCGATGGCCAGCAACCAGAGAATGACGAACACGATGGAACCGGGGATCTTCGGCCGGTCGCCCCAGACCAGCGTGGAATTCAGCATCGGGATCAACCCGGCGAGTACCGCCGCCAGCACCAGCCAGAATAACTGGGCTTGCAGGCGCCGGGTGCTGATCAGCCGCTCCAGCCGGCGGCCCAGGCGCATCATCACCACCAGGCTGCGCTCGAACAGGCGTTTGCCGCTGAACCGACCAATGAACGGGGTGCGTTTGATGTGCCCGCGCCTCAACTGATTGCGCAACAGCAGGTACAACACGACGCCGCCGGACATGGCCACCAGGCTCATGATCATCGGCGCGTTCAGGCCATGCCAGATCGCCAGGCTGTACTGCGGCAGCGTGCCGCCCACCACGGGCAACGCGGCCGCAGCCAGCAACGAACCGACCACCTGGGCCGGGAAAATCCCTACCAGCAGGCAAGTGAACACCAATAGCTCCACCGGTGCGCGCATCCAACGTGGCGGCTCGTGGGGCGTATGGGGCAGGTCGGTGGCGGTGGGGCCGAAGAACACGTCCACGGTGAAGCGCAAGGAATAGGCAACGCTGAACGTCCCGGCAATGGTGGCGATGATCGGCAGCGCCAGCTCGACCCAGGCCGTGGCGGAAATGAACACGGTCTCGGCGAAGAACATTTCCTTGGACAGGAAACCGTTGAGCAGCGGTACTCCGGCCATCGCCGCGCTGGCGACCATTGCCAGCGTGGCGGTGAACGGAATCAAGCGGACCAGGCCACTGAGCCTGCGGATATCCCGGGTGCCGCTTTCGTGGTCGATGATCCCGGCGGCCATGAACAGCGAGGCCTTGAAGGTAGCGTGATTGAGAATATGGAACACCGCCGCCACCGCCGCCAGCGGACTGTTCAGGCCCAGCAGCAGGGTGATCAGCCCTAAATGGCTGATGGTGGAATAGGCCAGCAGCCCCTTGAGGTCGTTCTGGAACATCGCGCAGTAGGCGCCCAGCAGCAACGTACAGGCCCCGGCGCCGCCGACGATGTAGAACCATTCTTCACTGCCCGACAGTGATGGCCACAACCGCGCCAGCAGGAACACCCCGGCCTTGACCATGGTGGCCGAGTGCAGATACGCCGACACCGGCGTGGGAGCGGCCATGGCATGGGGGAGCCAGAAGTGGAAAGGGAATTGCGCGCTTTTGCTCAAGGCGCCGATCAAGATCAGCGGGAGCAGGATGGGATAGAGGGCATGAGCTCGAATCAGGTCGCCGGCGGCCAGGACCTTATCCAGGTCATAGCTGCCCACCACATGGCCGAGCAGCATAACCCCGGCCAACAGGCAAAGCCCGCCGGCCCCGGTCACCATCAAGGCCATGTAGGCACCGCGCCGGGCGTCGGCGCGGTGATGCCAGTAGCCGATCAGCAAGAATGAAAACAGGCTGGTCAGTTCCCAGAAAAACACCATCTGCACCAAGTTGCCGGAAATCACCAGCCCGAGCATCGCGCCCATGAACGCGAGGAAAAAGGCGAAGAAGCGTGGCACCGGATCGTCCGGCGACATGTAGTAGCGGGCATACAGGGACACCAGCGTGCCGATGCCCAGCACCAGCAACGAAAACAGCCAGGCGAACCCGTCCAGGCGCAGCACGAAATCCAGGCCCAGGCTGGGTAGCCAGGAATACGTTTCACGAATCACGCCGCCATCGGCGATTTGCGGGTACAGCAAGGCCACCTGAACGGTGCCGACCAGGGCCACCAGGCCTGCCAGCAAGGATTCGGCGTTACGGGCGTTATGCGGCAGCAGTGCCGCGACACAGCTGCCAATGAAGGGCAAAAGCAATAGAACTATCAGTGACATAGGCTTCTATTCGGCGGGGGATGGCAAGGATCATACGTGGCGTATTCCCGATCACCAACCGCGAGGATGTCGCAGAATCCTACAGGGTAGGTGGAGTTTTCCTGTTTCGCGCCATCTCAGCTGAGCGGATCGCAATGATTTTCCGGGCTCAGCCTTCGCGCTCAAGCACCTCATCCACCTCGACGCCGCCTTTGTTGCGCGTCTTCAACTCACTGACAATCACCGCCGCCACGATCAGCACCGCGCCGAACAACGCAATCGCGGGCAACCGCTCGCCCGCCAGGCGCCCGGCAATGCCGGCCCACACCGGCTCGCCGGCATAGATCAGCGTGGCACGGGTGGGCGAGACACTTTTCTGGGCCCAGTTCATCGCCACCTGGATCGCGGCACTGGCCGCTCCCAGGCCTATGGCACTGACCAGCAGCAGCCAGGAAAAGTCCGGGATCGTTTCTTGGGTCGGCACCACCATCAGCAATGCCAGCACCGCCGTGCTTGCCAGTTGCACCACGGTTACCCGGCGCACGTCGACCTGGCCGGCATAGGCGCTGATCAGGATGATTTCGGCGGCGATGGCGATGGCGCTGATCAACGTGGCGATTTCACCAGGACTGAAGTTCAGCGATGCGCCGGCGGGCCCCGATACCAGCATCAGGCCGGCGAATGCCAGCATGATGCCGATGCTGGGCATCAAGCCAGGGCGACGGCCGAGTACCAGCCACTGCAACAGCGGCACGAACGGCACGTAGAGCGCGGTAATAAATGCTGATTGGCTGCTGGGGATGGTTTGCAGGCCGACGGTCTGCAAACCGTAGCCGAGCATGATCGCCACGCCAATGAAGCAGCCGGCCTTGAACTCGAACAGGGTCAGGTCGCGCAAATGACGCCAGGAGAACAGCGCCACGAACCCCGCGGCGGCGGCAAAACGCAGGCCGACGAAAAACATTGGCCCGCTGACCGTCATCGCGTGCTGCACCAGCAAGAACGTCCCGCCCCAGATCATGGTGATCAGCACCAGCACGCACTCGGCCTTGCTGAACCGGGAGAAACGGGAGGAAGCTTGAGGAGAATTCACCGATGCCATGACCTTGCGCGCTACTTGAGGCAGACGCACAATGCGCCCGAAGTTGGGCAGTATAATGCGCAACCCCAGCAGATGAGCAATATAGTGCACAAAGATAACGGCCAGCGGGCCTCCGTCCTCCAACACGTCAGCCAGAACGTGCGTCGCCTGCGGCATGCTGCGCAACTCAGCCAGACCGCGCTGGCGCAGCTGTCCGGCGTCAGCCGGCGGATGCTGGTGGCCATCGAGGCCGGCGAAAAGAACGTCAGCCTGACCACCCTGGACCGCGTGGCCGAGGCGCTCGACGTGGCCTTCAGCGATCTGATCCAGGCCCCCGACGCCCGCGACCCGAGCCGCATCAACGAGCTGGCCTGGGCGGGCACCATTGCCGGCAGCAAAGCCGTCTTGCTGGCAAAAGCCACCGCCAACCGCGAAGTCGAACTTTGGGAATGGCGCCTGGAGCCCGGCGAGCATTACCCTAGCGAACCCGATGCTGACGGCTGGAGCGAACAGCTTTATGTCTTCGAGGGTTGCCTGACGCTACTGTTGGGCAATGAAGAGCGCCGCATCGGCGCCGGTGAGTTTTTCATGTTCGCCAGCAACCAGCCCCATGCCTACCGCAACGATGGGCCGGTGGCGGCGAGATTCGTACGCAACGTGGTGATTTGATCCTGGAGAGCGGTATGGACACAGCGTTGGATCGACAGGCTCGCGACGTTACTCGCGAAGCCGATATCCTGATTATCGGCGGCGGCCTGAGCGGTGCCATGCTGGCGGCGCAACTCTTGCGCCTGCCAGGCCGACGCGAGGTGCTGATCGTCGAGCCGCGCAGTGAATTGGGCCGGGGAGAGGCCTACAGCGCCGTGGAGTTGGGCCACACCTTGAACGGTAACGCGGCGCGCATGAGTGTCGATCCGGACAACGCCGATGACCTGACCCAATGGCTCACCGCGTTCATCGAGGCGGGTGGCTGGCCTGAGTCGGATCAGCAGCATGTGCCAGTCAGCGAGCTGTTCCCACCCCGGGGGATTTTCGGTCTATATGTGCAGCAGCGCTTGGCGCAAGCCCGGGCGCAGGGTGCGCAGCACGGTTCCACGGCGGACCACGTCCGTGCGCAAGCCGTGGATGTGCAGATCGAGGGCGGTGCTGTACGGGTGACCTTGAACGATGGGCAGACCTTGCGTGGACGTTTCGCCGTGCTCGCCACCGGCATGTTCCCGGCGGCGCGCACCCCGCAGACCGCATCCAGCGGCTTGAATGCCGCTGCGCTGGATCCTTGGGATGTGGCTGCGATGCGCCAACTCGATCCCCAGTCGACGGTGCTGATTATCGGCTCCGGGCTGACCATGGTTGACGCCGTCGTGTCCCTGGAACAGGCCGGGCATCGCGGGCCGATCGAAGTGTTTTCCCGTCATGGGCTGCTGCCTCATGTGCGCCGCCAGCCACCCGCCTGGGTGGATTTCCTGGCCGAAGACCACAGCTTGCGTTCACCTCGGCAATTGATGCGGGCCCTGCGCGATCAATGCCGCCAGGCGATGGCCCAGGGCATCGATTGGCAGGCGCCGCTGGATACGGTACGCGCCCATATCGGGCGCTTGTGGAATCAGGCCAGCGATGTGCAACGCCGACAGTTCGTCCGGCATGTACGGCCATGGTGGGAGAGCCATCACCATCGTTCGCCGCCGTTGAGCGCCGAGCTGGTGGCGCGTTTGCATGGGGAAGGGCGGTTGCGGATCCAGGCGGCGTCGTTCAAGGGGTTGGCGTCGTCTCCCGAGGGCACAGTGGGTATCCGCATCCGTCGACGGGGCGAGGTCGGACTGACCGTGGTGCAGGGCGCAGCGCTGATCAACTCCAGCGGCATCGAATATGATTGGCGCCGGGTTGCGCGACCGTTGCCACAGCAACTGCTGGCCCGTGGGCTGATCCAGCCGGGGCCGCTGGCCCTGGGCATTGCCGCCCGTCCCGACGGCACGGTGCTGGGTGCCCAAGGGGAGGCGACCGGGCGCCTGTTTGCCATGGGCCCGCCGCTGCGGGGAATGTGGTGGGAAAGCACCGCCGTGACCGACGTGGCGAGCCAGGCCAAGGCGCTGGCGGCGCGGTTGGTTGAGCTGGATACCCAGGCTTTAGGCTGAACGCGGTCCCCCGTGGCGAGGGAGCTTGCTCCCGCTGGGCTACGTAGTAGCCCCAAAACCATTCACCCGGGTGTGTCAGGGGCATCGCATTCAGTCTCTATCAGGGCTGCTGCGCAACCCAGCGGGAGCAAGCTCCCTCGCCACAAAAGCCTTCGCTGAAGTGAACGTTATAGCTCGCTGACCTGCACCCAACGCTGCTCCCTAGCCGCCACACGAATCGCCGCCGCCAGCCGCTCCACTGCCCAGGCCTCGTCGAAGTCGGTCCCGCTGCCGCCTTCGCCGGCGAGGGCCATGATCAGTTCCCGCACCTCCAGTGTCTTCAATTCGTTGTACCCCAACTGGTGCCCGGCGGCTGGGCTGAACGCCGCATAGCCCGGCAGGTCCGGGCCGGCAAGCAAACGTTGGAAACCGGCCTGGCCGACACGGCACAGGCGCAGCTCATTGAGTCGCTCCTGATCGAATGCCAGCGTGCCCAGGGTGCCGCTGATTTCGAAGCTCAGGTGATTCTTGTAGCCGTGCTTGAGCCAACTGCTGGTCACCGTGCCCCGGGCGCCATTGGCGAAACGCAGCAGGGCGTGGACTTGATCATCCACCGCGATGGTCCGTTGTTCGCTACTGCCCGCGCTGGCTGGGCGTTGGCTGTGCACGGTCTGGCTGTCGGCGCACACCGCCTCGATGTCGCCCAACAGATGCCGGGCCATGGACAACAAGTGGCTGCCCAGGTCGGCCAGTGCGCCGCCGGCGTGGGCCGCTTCGCAACGCCATGACCACGGCGACGTCGGGTCGGCCATGAAATCTTCGCTGAATTCACCTTGGAAGCTGATGATCTGCCCCAGATCCCCGCGCTGGATCAATTCCCTTGCCAATTGAATGATCGGATTGTGCTGGTAGTTGTAGCCGACCCGCGTCACCACGCCGGCCGCCTTGGCAGCCCGTTGCATCTGCTCGGCCTGCTCCAGGGAAACTGCCAAGGGTTTTTCGCAATAGACCGGCTTGCCCGCCGCCAGCGCCGCCATGGCCATCGGAAAATGCAGGTGGTTGGGGGTGGTGATGGCGATCAGGTTGACCTTCGGGTCGTCAATCAACTGTTGCCAGTCGCTGTGGGCCGTCTCGAACCCCCAGCTCTGGGCGCACTGCCGGGCACGCTGCGGATCGGCGTCGGCCAGGGCTGCCAGTTTCAGGTTCAGGGGAAGATCGAATACCGCCTTGGCATTGTGGAACGCCAAGGCATGGGCACGGCCCATGAAGCCAGTGCCAATCAAACCGATGCCGAGTTCGCGCATGAAAAGGAGCC
Organism: Pseudomonas fluorescens Q2-87; assembly: GCF_000281895.1. Lineage (NCBI taxonomy): Bacteria > Pseudomonadati > Pseudomonadota > Gammaproteobacteria > Pseudomonadales > Pseudomonadaceae > Pseudomonas > Pseudomonas fluorescens. The sequence continues at coordinate 2,332,745 of NZ_CM001558.1, forward strand.
CTTTGAATTTTTATTTTCAGAAGGACTCTTTATGGAATAAATATTCCCTAATTGCAAATATTGGAATAAATATTCACCTGTGTCGTCACTACATATCCCTTGTGGGAGCGGGCTTGCCCGCTCCCACAAGGGATTTCACAGGTCTGTCATGGCGCGGGCTGTCAGGACAAGAACCCCCCATCCACATTCAACGCCACACCCGTGGTATAGCTCGACGCATCGCTGGCCAGGTACAGCACCGCGCCGGCCATTTCACTCGGGTCGGCCACGCGCTTGAGCGGGATCTGTGCCAGGGCGGTTTTCAGGATGGCGTCGTTCTTGACCAGTGCCGAAGCGAACTTGGTATCGGTCAGGCCCGGCAACAAGGCGTTGCAACGGATGCCGAACTGCGCGCATTCCTTGGCGAACACCTTGGTCATGTTGATCACCGCAGCCTTGGTCACCGAATAGATGCCCTGGAAGATTCCCGGTGAGATGCCGTTGATCGACGCCACGTTGATGATGCTGCCGCCGCCGTTCTCGCGCATCAGCTTGCCGGCTTCCACCGACATGAAAAAGTAGCCGCGGATGTTCACGTCCACGGTTTTCTGGAACGCGCCCAGGTCGGTGTCCAGTACGTTGCAGAATTGCGGGTTGGTGGCGGCGTTGTTCACCAGGATGTCCAGGCGCCCGAACTGCTCGCGGATGCCGGCGAACACCTGGCTGATCTGCTCCATTTCACCGATGTGGCAGGCGATTGCGGTGGCCTTGCCGCCTGCGGCGATGATGGCATCGGCCACGTGCTGGCAACCGTCGAGCTTGCGGCTCGAGACGATCACATGGGCGCCTTGCTGGGCCAGCAATTTGGCGATGGCCTCGCCGATGCCGCGGCTGGCACCGGAAACGAAAGCGATCTTGCCGTCGAGGTCGAACAACTGGGTCTTGGACATGCTGTTTCCTTGTTATAGGTGCGCTCAGAGCGTGGATTTGTTGATGACCTGCAGGCTCATCTGCTCCAGCAATTTGTTCATCTGAACGAACTGCGCGAAGCGTTTGTCCTGGGTCTGGCCGTGGAAGAAGCGGTAGTAGATCTGCTGGACGATGCCGGCGAGGCGGAACAGGCCATAGGTGTAGTAGAAGTCGAAGTTGTCGATGCGGATCCCGGCGCGCTCGGCGTAGTAGTCGACGAATTCGCGGCGCGTCAGCATGCCGGGAGCATGGCTGGGCTGGCGGCGCATCAGTTGCACGGGAGCCGGGTCGTTGGCTTCGATCCAGTAGGCGAGGCTGTTGCCCAGATCCATCAATGGATCGCCGATCGTGGTCAGCTCCCAATCCAGCACACCGATGATCTGCATCGGGTTCTCCGGGTCAAGGATGACGTTGTCGAAGCGATAATCGTTGTGGACGATGCTCGAGGTCGGATGGTCGGCGGGCATCTTGTCGTTGAGCCAGGCCCTGACCGTCTCCCATTGCGGCGCATCGGGCGTCAGGGCTTTTTCGTAGCGCTCGCTCCAGCCACGGATCTGCCGGGCCACGTAGCCTTCGGGCTTGCCCAGGTCGGCCAGGCCACAGGCCTTGTAATCGACGCGATGCAGTTCGACGAGCCGGTCGATGAAGCTCTTGCACAGCGCTTCGGTGCGGGCGGCGTCGAAGCCCAGTTCCGGTGGCAGGTCGGAGCGCAGGATGATGCCCTTGACCCGTTCCATCACATAGAACTCGGCGCCCATCACTGATTCGTCGGTGCAATGCACATAGGCTTTCGGGCAGTACGGAAAACCGTCGCGCAATTGGTTGAGGATGCGGAATTCGCGGCCCATGTCATGGGCGGATTTGGCCTTGTGGCCGAACGGCGGGCGGCGCAGGACAAATTCCTGTCCGGGGTATTCCAGCAGGTAAGTCAGGTTCGACGCGCCCCCGGGGAACTGGCTGATCCGTGGCATGCCGGTCAGGCCTGGAATGTGGGCCTTGAGGTACGGGTCGATCAGGTTGGCATCGAGTTCTTCACCGTCGCGCACGCGGGTGGACTGATCAGTAAACGCCATGCTTATCCCTTCTGCTTATTTTGGAGGCCATCGATCATTGGCTAATCTAATGGCGGGTGGCAGGCGTCACAAGCACGCCGGGGTCTTATAGGTTAGCGTGTTGCTGGATAATCAGCGGGCTTGATGCATTGCGGCGTGCGCGTCGGGCGTGGGCGAGCTAAGGTTTTGGAGGTCTGTCGCTTTCCAGGGAGCCACCGCGATGGGATGCCCGCAAGTCTGTAGCTCCGCAACGTTGCAATGCAGCTTCGGCGCGGCCCCGGCGGTGCTCAATGTGCTACCGGTCAATCGCCTGCTGACCGGTGGGATGCCGGCGGCAAATATCATGGATCACATCCCACTGGTGAACATCACCACGTTCGGCATGTGTCAGAGCCTGGCCAACCCAACCGTGGCCGCAGCAACGGCGGCGGCCTTGGGCGTATTGACCCCCATGCCCTGCATTCCGGCCACCGCCACCCCATGGTTCCCCGGCGGCGCACCAACCCTGTTGCTGGGCAACATGCCGGCCATCGACGCCAACAGCACCCTGATGTGCACCTGGGCCGGGGTGATCAAAATCGTCGTGCCGGGGCAGGTGCAGATGTTGATTCCTTGATCGGCAATCTTGCAGCATTGCACAGCCCCTTGTGGGAGCGAGCTTGCTCGCGATAGCGGTGGGTCAGTTGGTGGTGATGTTGGATGTGCCGGCACCTTCGCGAGCAAGCTCGCCACACTGGTTCCGGGGGTGAGGCAAGACAATCGTTATGCCTGCGCCGGATCATTCCAGCGTCTGAACCACCAGCGCAGCCTGGAGATCGGTTTGCCCTCGGCGTCCAGCGGCCGGCCGTCTTCGGCGTAGGCGTGGGCCGGCTCCAGCAGTTGACCGTTGAGGTAGCGGGCCTCGACGGCGGGGTTGCCGTTGGGGTGCATGCGCCGGTAACGGCCATCACGCACGCCGTGGCGATAAAACTCCGCTTCGGCCAGTTTCCCGTCGGGGAAGAAATTGTTCGCCTCACCGTGCAGCAATCCGCGCTGATAGGCCGCCTGGCGCTGCAATCCGCCTTCGGCGGCGTAGAAGCTCGCCACGCCCTGCAACTTGCCCTGCACGAACGGCAACAGCGCCGAGACCCTTCCGTTCGGGTGATACAACGTGCTGGTGCCTTGCAGTTCACCTTGGCTGTAAGTGAGCTTCGCCTGCGGGCGCTGGGCTTCTTCGATCAGCAACGGGCCGTCCAGATGGCCGTCGACCAGTTGCCCGCTCAGTTGGCTGTCGCCGCGTTCCAGATCGAGTTTTTTCGAGCCCATCGGCGCGCTCCTGTCAGTTGACCTTCACCAGGCCACCCTTGATCGTCAGCATGCCGCCGCCGTCCACGGTTTGCTCGGCGGCGGCCTTGTTCACCAGGCTGATACCGGCGTCGTTGGTCAGGGTGGTGCCGGCCTTGTTTTCCAGCGATGTACCGGCCTGGTTGCTCAGGGCGGTGCCGGCTTTCTGGCTGATGGAGGTGCTGGCCTGGGCCGCGAGGTCGGCACCGCTCTTGATCGCGAAACTGCCGCCGCTTTGCAGGGTCAGGGTGCCACTGACCTTGATGGTCAGGTTGCCATCCACCGTCAGCTCGTAGTTGCCGGTGACCTTGTGTGTGTAATTGCCGCCGGTGCTGTGGTTCTGGTCCGAACCCACGGTGACGGTGCGGGTGTCTTTCACATCGAGGCTGTCGCTGCCGGTCTGGATCGTCACGCTGCGCTTGCCTTTCTCCAGGGTGATGGTCTCGTCGCCGTCCTTGACCGTGCGGGTGCGGGCGTTCTGCACCGTGAGGGTTTCATCGTGGCCGACCGTGGCAGTGGTGTCGTTGAGCACGTTGATGTTGAAGTCTTTCTGGGCCTGGAGGAACACCTCTTCAGCGTCCTTCTTGTCCTCGAAGCGCAACTCGTTGAAACCGCCGCCGCCCTTGGAGGAGTAGGTCTTGATCCCGGACTGGGTCTGGTTCGCCGGCAGGGCGTAGGGTAGGGCGTTGTCGCCGTTGTAGACGCAACCGGTCACCAACGGCCGGTCCGGATCGCCGTCGATGAAGGTCACTATCACTTCCTGGCCGATGCGCGGCACGAACTGCATGCCAAAGCCCTTGCCGCTCCAGGGCAAGACCACGCGCACCCAGCAGGACGAAGTTTCATCGTTCTTGCCGGTGCGGTCCCAGGGAAACTGCAGCTTGATCCGCCCATATTCATCGGTCCAGATTTCTTCACCGGCCTTGCCCACCACCAGCGCCGTCTGGGTGTGCATGCGCGGTTTTGGCGTGATACGCGCCGGGCGATAAGCGGTGGCCTTGGGAATCGCCTCGAAGCGGTTGCGATAACTTTCGTGACTGGCTTCGTGACGGACCGAGGTCACGACCCAATCGATGTTCAATGTCGTGTCTTCATGACCGGCGAGGGTGAACCAATAACCCGGCACCAGCCAGCGGCAGTCGCTTTCGCCGACAAAACGCTTCTCCTCGCTGCGCAGGCCGTCCACCCGCTGCTTGGTCAACGCATCGCCCTGGGCCTTGGCGGTATAGCCGCCCGGATGTTCGTACATCGAATTCGGGCCCGCCACGGCTTCGGCCTGGCTGAAGAGCGAGGTTGTCGGGGTCGTGAATTCATAATCGGTCGCCTGGTAAACCCCGGCCACTGCTTGCAGGCACACTTGCCCAGTGCGAATGCCGTGCAGTTCGCGTTCGCCCATTTTCTGCCCGAGATAATTCACGGTCGGCCCGTTGGGAATCGGTGCGAAGGCATCGTTGCTGTCGGCCAGCACCAGCGTGTGCTTGCCTTCGTCATGGGTGAAGAACCAGAAGATTCCGTCCTCTTCCAGCAGGCGCGAGACGAAGGCCAGGTCGGTTTCGCCGTATTGCACGCAATACTCCCGTGGCGTGTAGCTGCCGCTGAGCTTGAGTTGGAAATCGGTGAAACCGTGGGCCTTGAAAATCGTCGTGACGATGTCCGATGTGGCGAGGTTCTGGAACACCCGGTTGTTGCTGGCAAGGCTCAACCACCAGAGCCAGGGCCGGAGCAAAAGTTGGTAGCGCTCGGCGGTGGCATCGGCCGGAAGTTGGCGGATCTCGGCCACCAGCCAGTCCAGCGGGCGCAGCAGGGCATCCTTGTGCAGCGTGGTGGTGACGTGGCTGGCTACGGCAGTGGTGAGGGTCAGTGAAGTGCCGTCGTTGATGCCATTGAGGGTGTGCGAGCCCAAGGCATTGAGGCTTTCTTCGCCCGACAGTGATTCAGGGTACAACGCCGACAGCGCAGTGGCGGTGAGGGAGAGGGTGGCATTGCTGTCGATACTTCTAGCCATTGTGCGTCTCTGTCACTGCTTGTTAAGCAGGTTTCCTATCCCCATGACCATTCTTTGATCAAAGTTCGGTTGGGCCCGCTTCTCCTGATTATGATTCGTGCAAGTAATCCAAAGATTATTCAGGTCGTTATAGATAAGCTGGAGTTGGGCCAAGTCGTTCCAATCTATGGCGGTGGCTCCCCATGCGGCAAAGCCGTTTGAGATGAGCGCAGCAACATCAGCATCGTAACTATTGGTATTCATAAGGCGTGAAAACGGAGTCCTATGATCGACCTGCGTGTGCTCTTTGACATGCAGCGATCCATTGTTTGTCAGTATTCGAGCATCCATTGCGCAGTAAGGGCAGCGGTAATAATTGAGTACTCGACCGCTGAGGCTTCTTTGCGGAACCGAGGGCGCGTTCTGATAGACCCAGTTGATGGTTTCCACCTCAAGGTAAGGAGTCTCCGGAGCTCCGTATAGCATCATGTTCTTGGCCAATCTCATGTTTCACCTCATGTCATTGGTAGGGTTATTCCAACACCCACTCCGCCAATTTCCCCGTCACCTGCGTCATCAAAACATTCTCGACATCCCGTGCTCCAGCCGCGCTGCACTTGGCGAGTACGGCCTTGACGATCCCGGCATCGAACTCGAACTGCTTGCCCGTCGCGGCCTTGTAGCGCCCACGCAATTTTTCCAGCTTCGCCAGCACAATCCCTTCCAGCGTCGCCTCATCCAGCGGCCGATACGCCACCACCGTCATGCGTGCCAAAAACGCCGGGCGGAACGCTTGCAACAGCACCTTGTGCAAGGCTTCGTTGAAGGCATCGGTGCCCAGTTGCGCAGCCGGCGTATCCAGCAACAGTTCGGCGCCGACGTTGCTGGTGGCGAGCATCACGGTGTTCTTGAAGTCCACCACCAGGCCGGTGCCGTCTTCCATCAAGCCTTTATCGAAGACGTTGTAGAACGCCTCGAGCACATCCGGGTGGGCCTTTTCGATTTCATCGAGCAGCACCACCGAATAAGGCTTGCGCCGCACCGCTTCGGTGAGCACGCCGCCGCTGCCATAACCTACGTAGCCGGGCGGGGCGCCCTTGAGTTGGCTGACGGTGTGGGCTTCCTGATACTCGGAAAGGTTGATGCTGATGAGGTTGCGTTCGCCACCGTACAAGGCATCGGCCAGGGCGTAGGCGGTTTCGGTCTTGCCGACCCCGGTGGGGCCCACCAGCAGGAACACGCCGACTGGTTTCTGCGGATCGGTGAGACCGGCGCGGTAGGCTTGCAGGCGTTGGGCAATGGTATTGAGTGCGGTGCCCTGGCCCATGACCCGCTGGCCCATGCGCTGGCCGAGGGTGCGCACGGCGTGGGCTTCGTCGGCGAGCATTTTGCCGACCGGGATGCCGGTCCATCCGGCGATCACGGCGGCGACGGTCTTGCTGTCCACCTGTTCCGGCACCAGTGGATCGTCCTGGCGAATGGCATCGAGGCCGGCCTCCAGGCGCAGCAGTTCGGCGGCCAGGTGGTCGATGCGGTTATCGAGGTCGGTGTCGGGTTTTTCGCTATCGGCGCGTTCGCTCAGGGCCAGCAGCTCGCGCCGGGTGTCGAGCAGTTCGCGCACTGCTTCGCGTTCTTCGCCCCAGCGGGTTTCCAGTTCGCGGATAGCTTGCACATTGCTGGTCGATTCGTCCTCCAGCAGGGTGATGCGCTCGCGGTGATCCAGCCCGGTGGCCTGTTCCCGGCGCAGGCGTTCGACTTCGTCCTTGAGGCTGTTCTGGCGGTGACGCAGGCTTTCCAGGGGCGGCGGTACGTCGTGCTGGCCAAGGGCGACCCGGGCGCAGGCGGTGTCGAGGACGCTGATGGCTTTGTCCGGCAATTGTCGACCGGAAATGTAGCGGTGGGACAGCTTCACCGCTTCGTGGATGGCCGCGTCCAGCACCTGCACGCCATGGTGCAGTTCCAGTTTGCTCGCCACGCCACGGAGCATTTCCACGGCGGTGATTTCGTCCGGCTCTTCGACTTGCACCAGCTGGAAGCGTCGGGCCAGGGCCGGGTCTTTCTCGAAATATTTTTTGTATTCCAGCCAGGTGGTGGCCGCCAGGGTGCGCAGCTCGCCCCGGGCCAGGGCCGGCTTGAGCAGGTTGGCTGCGTCGCTGCCGCCCTCGGCGCCGCCGGCACCGATCAGCGTGTGGGCTTCGTCAATGAACAGGATGATCGGTTTTTCGGCGCTGCGCACCGCGTCGATCACGCCTTTGAGGCGCTGCTCGAACTCGCCCTTGACCCCCGCGCCGGCCTGCAACAAACCGAGGTCGAGTACCCGCAGGGTGACCTCCTGCAACGAAGGCGGCACATCTCCCGCAGCGATACGCAGGGCCAGGCCTTCGACTACGGCGGTCTTGCCCACGCCTGGCGCGCCCACCAGGATCGGGTTGTTCTGCCGGCGCCTGAGCAGGATATCGATGCACTGGCGGATCTCGCCGTCGCGCCCGACGATGGGGTCGATGCGTCCGGCCCGAGCGTCGGCGGTGAGGTCCTGGGTGTACTGGTCGAGTACCGGGTCCTGTTTCTGAGGGGCGTCACCGGGTTTCGCCGGGCATTTGCCACCGACATGTTCGCGTGAGCTTTCGGTCCACTCCAGAAGATTGGCGCGCAGGGCGTCCCGGGGGATGCGCAACAATGACGAGGCGCTGTTGAGCAGCAAGCTGCGGCGTTCATCGCGGTCCAGCAGCGCGAGCAGCAGCAAGCCGGAACGGATGCTGTCCAGGCCCAGCACACTGGCCTGGACCACGGCGTCTTCCAGCAGGCCGATGGTCTGCGCCGACAGGGCGGGGGTGCGGGTGCTGCCGGATTTGAACAGGTCCAGGGCCTTGTTGGTTTCAGCCGTCACCGCGTCACGTTCGAGGCCGAAGCGCGGCAGCAGGCAAGCGAAGTCGCCGCCTTCGATGTCCATCAGTTCCAGCAGCAAGTGTTCGATTTCCACGTAGTGATGGCTGCGCTGCATGCAGCGTTGTGCGGCCCGTTCGAGGGCGCGGCGGTTGTCCGGGTTGAGGCGACCGATCAGGCTGGCCAGTTCCATGTCAGGTGATCTCCGGCTGACGCAGGCGGGTGACGATCTGTTGCACGGCCAGGTTCGGCTGACGTTGAAGGCCGCCGTTCCAGTTCAACCGGGGCGGTGCCTGGCGGCCCAGTTGCAGTGGGCCGGCCCCGCGGATCAACAGCACCAGGGTGCAGTCCAGGTCGGGACCGAAGTACAAGGCGAACAGGCTGGCGAGCAACGGGTGGGTTTCGCCATTGGGCAGCAGTCCGCTGGCCTGGCCGGCGTTCAGCGGGCCGAGGGTCAGGCGCACACCGGCATGTTCGTCCCAGACTCGGGTGCCGGCCACGGCGCTGCGCCCCAGACGCAGGTTGCGCCCGCCCGGTTGCAGGCGACTGCGGCTGGCGGGCGGGATGTCGCGCCAACTTCCCTCATAGCCGTTGAGCGCCACCGGCAGCCCGAATTGTTCGCGGACTATCGCTGCGAACCCGGCCAGGGAGCGGCGCCCGTCGGCGTACAGCGCGGTGCAGGCCAGCACGGCGGAGTCGGGTGCGGCCTGGCGTTCCTGCAAGGCCTTGGGCAGCAGGCCGGTCAGGGCGCGCAGTTGCGCCTGTACAGCCGAAGACCCTGGCGCGGTGAAGCCCAGGGCGATGCGATGTTTGCGCATCACTTTGTAAAGCAGGCTCAACAAGCGATGTTGGAACAGGTCGAGAAATTCCGCCGGCGCGTGATCCCGCGCTCGCGCCCGTTGTTGCAGCCATTCCTGATAAGCGTAGGGCAGCGGTCCGTCGGGACCGCCGAGACCGAAAATCGGCGTGGTCAGGATCGGTGGCGAGCCGGGTTCCTGGGTCAGGCGTTCGATTTCACTGGCGGCGAACAACGGGGTCAACGGTCCGCGCAGACGCAAGGCTTCGGCGTGCGGCGCGGTGCCGCTGCCCAGGGGTTCGGCCTGGGGATGTTCGCGCTCCAACAGCAGCAATGCCTGGAGCCATTCGAAGCGTTGCGGGTCGCGCCGCAGTCGTTGGCTCAGGTTCAGAGCGTCAGGGGTTTGCCGGCTTGGGGTTGCCATGTCTTCACCTCCTTGTCGGACTGGACCAGCACGGTGCGCACGAAGCGATTGGCGGTGGCATAGAGGGAAAAGAACTGCGCCAGCACCCCGGAGAACAGCACGGCGCTGCTGCCGACGAAGTGTTGCGGGTCCAGTTGCAGGCGTACTTCCAAGCCATTGCGCCAACCGCGCCAGGCATCCTCGCCGACGTGGGCGATGACCCGATCGCAGCCCAGCCCGAGCACCCCTTCGATCTGGCGCCGGGCACTGGCCTCGTCGCGCAGGTTGTGCAGTTCGAGGATTTCCCGCAGCGCGTCCAGTGCCTGGGGACCTTCGACCAGCGACAAGTGGTTGAGGGTCAACTGCGACACCAGGCGCCAGCGCGACTCCCCGTCCAGCCGTGGCAGGCTCTGGGGGCTGGGAGGGTTGCGCAAACGGGCCCAGGCCACCGGCCCCGGACGCTCGAAGCCCAACGGTGTGCCGGCCGGCAGGCTTTGGGCAAGGTGGCGATTGGTGCACAACAGTTCCGCGGTCAGGCTGTAGTCACGGGTCTGGGCGAGCGGGTCGAACTGGGTGTCCACCAGGCTGACCATCAGATCGGTGCCCAGTCGGTTGGGGCTCATGCCGCTGACCCGACGCGCGTGCCAGTAACAGGTCTGGTCGCTGCCGTGCTGGCTGCCGTAATAGGCCGGCACTTTGCGCACGCCCTGGCTGGACGTCGCACGCATGCCTCGAATGCTATGGATCTCGACGCTGTTTTCGCGGTGACTGTCGGCCACCAACCGGTATTCGCTACGGGTGCCGTCCGGGCGCAGGGGCTCGGACGTCCGGGGAAAAAGGTTGATCACCGGCGTGCAGCCCAGGGCGATGTCGCTGGCTTGCAGCGGCAAGCGATTGGCGGGCGCCCGGTCGAAAACGATGTACAGGTACAGCGCCGGGTTGTCGCTGGCGGCTCCGGCCAATGGCAGGTCGAAAAAGCCGAACTTGTCGGGAAAGGCAAAGTACTCCGCGAGCAAGCGCATGCCGGGATGCACGCCGTCTTCGTCCGGCAACAAGACTTCGTCACTGCCGAAGCCGACGATTTGCGGCAAGCCCACCAGTGGTTCCGGCACGCTGCCCGGTGGGCCGGCCAGGACTTTGATGGCATGGGCGCCCAGCAAATCGTAGAGCCAGGCGTTGATCATCGGCGAGGCCGCAAGGTGCACTCGCAGGCGGTCGATGCCCAGGGTCGACCATTGGCTTTCCCCCAGGCAGCGCAGGTTCAGGCGCAAGGCCGAGCGCGCCTGCACCACGCCGGTCAGCGCCTGGGCCTCGTCACTGCCCAGCAGCAACGCTTCGCTGACTTCAATCGGCCACAGGTGCACGGCGGCCGTGGTGCGGAAATGAATGCTCTGGCCCGTGTCGGTGGTGACGAACAACGGTGTGTCCCGAGGCAGCGGGTAGCCCTCGTTGAGGTTGCCTTTGCTCGGGTCGGGTTCGAACTGCACGATTGCGCACGATGGCAGCGGGCGCATGGCCAATGGGTAAAGCTGTTCGAGCAGGGCGTCGCTGAACTCGGCGTAATCGTCGTCGAGCCTGCGTTGCAGGCGCGCGGCCAACAGCGCGAAGCCTTCCAGCAGGCGCTCGACGTGCGGGTCGGGGCATTCGCCGGGGGATAGCTCCAGGCGCCGGGCGACCTTGGGGTAACGTTCGGCGAACAGGCTACCGGCGTGCCGCAGCCAAGTCAGTTCACGCTGGTAATAATCGAGCAGTTGCGGGTCAATCGAGTCGCTCATGTCGTACCTCAAGGCCGTCGCCGGCGTGCTCGATGACAAATGCCACAGGCCATGAGTGCAGGTCGCCGCGCAGCTCGCCCGACAGCCGTATGCACAATTGCTGCGGATGACCCGGCACCGGCGTGACCTGCACCTCGCCGAGTTGCAGGCGCGGTTCGAAATGGGTGACGGCCTGGCGGATTTCCCGAGTCAGTTGGCGACGATCATCGCTGCGCTGCTGTTGCAGCGCGGTCCAGTCGGCGATGCCGTAATCCAGGATGCTCGGCGGCTCGGTCAGCGCCCGTGGGCCGCGTCGGGTATTGAACAGGCGTTGCAGTTCGGCATGGACCGAGTCCTGCAACGCCTGTCGATCGAACGTCCGGCCTGTATCGTCCGCCGGGCTGGCCAGGCGTTCGAACAGGGGCGGGCGAAGCCCGAAACCGGCCATGGGCGCGCGCCGTCACTTGGTCATTTTGTTGGCCGCCAAGTCCCAGGTCGTGCCCGCCGTGCCTTCCTTGGTGCCGTCGTCTTTCTGGGCGGTGAGCTCCCATTTGATCTTGGTGAAGTTCAGCGACAGGGTTTCCACCGGCTTGCCGCCAGTACCGCCGCTGACGCTGACGTTGGACAGCACGACGTTGGTCAGGGTGTAGATGATGAACGGCATGAGTTTGCCACTGCCCTCGGCGGCGTTGCGGCCGATGGTGACGACGGCCTGCGGGATCGGCTTGCCGGCGCAGCAATACTCATTGAGCGAAGGGGTGGAGCTGTCGATGAATTTTGTCAGGGTGAACTCACCGATGTGGGGCCGGCCGGAGGTGCGCTCCGAGTTGCTGACGTCGTTGGTGACTTGCATCGCCACGTTGTGGCTGTAGGACATGACCTCGATCTTGTCCGTGAACCCCTCCAGCAGGCTGTCGCCCTTGATGTCGCCGCCGAGGTCGAGAATGATTGCATCCATTGTGTGGAACTCCTGAAGTCGAGTGGGGTGTTACCCGATACCGATCCGTTAAAGACGAACGCTGAACCTGTGGCGAGGGAGCTTGCTCCCGCTGGACTGCGCAGCAGTCCCAAAAAGCAGGGCCGCTTCGCGCCCCAGCGGGAGCAAGCTCCCTCGCCACATAGCCACATAGCCACATAGCCACAAAGCCAACAGCGGTCAGGCAGCAACCGGTGGCGGCAGGGTCGCCACCAGGCGGATCGAGGCGGTCAGTTCTTCAAGTTGGAAGTGTGGCCGCAGGAATACCGTCGCCTTGTAGGCCCCCGGCTTGCCGGCCACCTCGGTCACGTCGACCCGGGCTTCGCGCAACGGGTATTGCGCCTTGATCTCTTGGGGGGCGTTGTCGTTGATCAGCACGTAATCGGCGATCCAGTTGTTGAGGTAGGTCTGCACGTTGTCGCGGGTCATGAAGCTGCCGACCTTGTCGCGCATGATCACCTTCAAGTAATGGGCAAAGCGCGAGGCCGCGAGCACATAGGGCAACATCGCCGAGATCCGCGCATTGGCGTTGGCCTCGTTGGTGTTGTAGACCTTGGCCCTGTTGGTGGTCTGGCCGCCGAAGAACACCGCCACGTCGCTGTTTTTCTTGTGGCACAGGGCGATGAAACCCAGGTCGTTGAGTTCTTTCTCGCGGCGGTCGGTGATCGCCACTTCGGTCGGGCATTTGAGCGACAGGTCCCCGGAGCTGGTGCGGAAGGTATGGGCCGGCAGGCCCTCCACCGCGCCCCCGCCCTCGGCCCCGCGAATCGCCGCGCACCAGCCATATTTGGCGAAGGCTTCGGTGATGCGTTGCGACAGCGCCCACGCCGCGTTGCCCCATAGGTATTTGCTGTGGTCGGTGCCGTTGACGTCTTCGATGTAGTTGATGCCTTCCACCGGCAGCGTGTCCGGGCCGTAGGGCAGGCGCAGCAGGAAGTGCGGCAGCACCAGGGACACGTAGCGCGAGTCTTCGCTTTCACGGAAGGAACGCCACTTGATCAGTTCCTGGCTCTCGAAAATTTTCGACAGGTCCCGCGGCACCGCCAGTTCCGTGAAGCTGGTCATGTCGAACAGCCGTGGGCTGGCAGCGGCAATGAATGGCGCGTGCGCGGCGGCGGCGACGTTGGAAAGTTTTTCCAGCAGGCCGATGTCCTGCGGATGGCGGCCAAAGGTGTAGTCGCCCACCAGCAGGCTGAACGGGTGCCCGCCGAAGGTGCCGTATTCCTCTTCATAGATTTTCTTGAACAGCGCACTCTGGTCGAATTCGACGGCTTTCTCCAAGTCGTTCTGCAGCTCTTTCTGGGTGACGTTGAGCAGGCGCAACTTGAGTCGGGTGCTGGTCTCGGTGTTCTGCACCAGCAGGTGCAGGCCGCGCCAGGAGGCTTCGAGTTTTTGCAGGTCGGGGTGGTGCAACACTTCGTTGAGCTGGGCGCTGATCAGTTGGTCGATCTGGCTGATGCGGTCGTTGATCATCGCCACCGTATCCTTGTCGATGGCCATGCCTTCGTCGAGGACTTGGGTGGCAAATTCGGCCAGCATGTCGCGGGCGTAATCCTGCTGGCTGTCGTCGTGGGCCATGCGGCCTTCGGCGATGATCTTGTCCAGCAGGGACAGGGTCTGGGTCGTGCTCTCGCTGGTTTGAGCGCTGGATGAAGCAGGCATGGCTTTATCTCCCTTCAATGCTGAGCACGATCAGGCCTGTGGTTCGGCCGGGGCTGGGTCGTCGTTGGCGGCCACGGTCGGCAGCTCGGGCGCTACGTCCTGGGGCCGGGCCGACTTGATCTCTTGCAGGCCTTCGGTGTTGGCGATCACGTCGCGCAGCAGCTTGTCCAGGTCGTCGTTGCCGTCGAGTTTGGTCAGCAGGTCCCGCAGGCGCTGGCGGGCTTCGAACAAGCGGCGCAACGGCGTGACCTGTTCCACGACCTTGACCGGGTCGAAGTCATCGATGTGGCGGAAGTTGAGTTCGATGTTCAGCTTGCTGTCATCGCCGCTGAGGGTGTTGTTCACCTGCAGCGTGGCGCGTGGGGAGATGGAGGCGAGCACTTCGTTGAAGTTATCGCGGTCGATTTCCGTGAAGCGCCGCTCATTGAGCTTGGGCAGCGGCTCCAGTGGCTTGCCGGAGAGGTCGGCCAGAATGCCGACCACCAGTGGCAATTCTTTTTTCTCGATGGCGTTGCCGATTTCCACGTCGTAAGTGATCTGGACGCGGGGAGGGCGGACTCTGTCGAGCTTGTGCTGGGTACTTTCTGCCATGGCGGCCGACTCCGATGCATGTATGGAAGCAATGCATCGGGAGTCCCGCTCATCGCATTCCCTTGCTGATCCGCAGGTTGCAAATGGACGGCAGAAAACCTGTCATTCCCTTGACGAACCTGGTCCATTCGACCGTGTGGGTCGAACTACCCAAGACGCTAGAACAGGTCTATAAAAATGCAAGCGAAAACAATTTATGACCGCTGAGAAAAGGAAAATTCATTTTGCGTGTCTTTTTTTGCGGATTATTTCTGAGCCTGGCGCTCAGCGGTTGCTCGCTCTTTGCGCCCAGCGTCGATCTGGACAGCCTGACCCTGGACGTGGCGCCCCGCGCCAACGACGACACACCGATCGCCGTGGATTTTATCGCGGTGAACGACCCGGACCTGCTCAAACAACTGTCGGGCATCACCGCCAGCCAATGGTTCGCCGAGCGCGAACAGTTCCAGCGCGACTATCGTCAACTCATGTCCGTATGGGGATTGGAACTGGTCCCGGGGCAGTTCATCGACCGCCAACCCTTCCCGCTGGAGGGCAAGCGCGCCGCTGGACTTTTGGTCTTCGCCAGCTATAACACTCCCGGAGCCCACCGGCTTCGGTTGGACGATCAGCGCGAGGCCTGGCTGAAGTTCGACAGTCGCGAGATGACCCTCGTCGATGCCAGCCAGCCTTGAATGACCGCGGGCCGCCAAGCGCGGCGACATTGGGATGTCGAAGGGAGTCGTATGAGTCTGTTACCTGACGCGGTGTGCTGGCATGAGGGCATGCAATTGCTGCCCCAGCATTTTCAATTGCAAGGGCTGCGCGCGGAGGCCCTGGCGGCGCATTTTGCCGGTGCCTGCAATCCTTGGTTCTGGGGTGTCAGTCAACTGGAGGTCGACCCTTCGGCCCTGAGCGCCGGCCAGGTGCGGCTGTTGCAACTGCAGGGCACCTTGCCGGACGGACTGCCGGTCAATCTGCAAGCCGGCGTCGGACCGATCCTGGAGCTGGACGTCACCGAGGCGATCGACAAGACCGACGACGCCACCGTGACCGTGTACCTGGCCGTCAGCCCGCTCTGGCGCGCCGGGCAATTGCTGCCCCTCAAGGGACGCTTGCAATCGGTGGTCGGCGACGCGTTGCCGGACCTCACCAGCGGCGAATTCCCCGAGTCGATCACCGTCTGGCGGCCCAACCCCAGGCTGTGCACGCACCTGAGCAAAGCCGATTCGATCTGCCTGCCGCTGCTGCGCATCCGCAAAGAGGGTGGCGGATTCTGGCGTGTGCCGTACACGCCGCCGACGCCGGTGTTGTTGCCGGACTCAGGACTGGGGCGACGTGTCGCCGGGTTGTGCGCACGGGCCCGGGAAAAATGCCTGTTCCTCGCCGGTCGGTTGCGTCAGGCCCAGGCGGCCGGTAACCAGGACGATGCCATGGAGATCCGTCGGCAGTTGACCGCCTTGTGGGCGCGGCTGCCGGAGGTCGAGGGGGCGCTGAACACCCGGGTGGCGACGCCCCAGTCGCTCTATGGCTTGCTGCTGGGCCTGGCCGGGACGTGGTCGGCCCTCGATCCGCTGGCGGGCGTGCCGGCATTCGCGCCCCTGGATTTTCTCGAGTTGCAGCGTGGCTACGAGCCGCTGCTCGACTGGCTGGAGACCACCCTGGAACTGGTTCGCGCCGGTTATCGCAGCCTGGCCTTCGAGCGCGACGAGCAGGTTTTTTCGATCCAACTGCCCGACGACCAGCCCAACCAGCGCCTGGTGATCGGCCTGCGCATGCCCAACGGCGCCAGCGAGCAGTCGGCCGCAGAGTGGTTGCGCGGGGCGATCATCGCCTCCGCGAAGCACATCCCCTTGCTGAGTCGACAACGCATGAGCGGCCTGCCCCACGAGGCCATGAGCCGCAACGAACAGGTGGCCTACAGTGTGGGTGACGACACCCGTTTGTTCGTCGTAGCCGCCAGTGGGCAATGGTTCGATGGGCAATTGCCGTTGCACATCGTGGCCCCGGCGTCGGCCCAGGCCAGTAGCCCGTGGCAGGTGGTGTTGTTCGTGGCGCAAACCGGTGAAAGTGCCTGATCGCAGAAGGGGAGTCGTATGCCTGACGGAAGTGGCGGGGCGGTTCGGGGTCTGCATGAGGCGCCGCTGAGCAGCGCTTTTCGGCAGGCCTGGCTGAAGTGGTCCCAGGAATGGCAGGACTTGCCCAAGGACAGCGACGCTGCGGTACTGGTCAACCGGGTGGTGGAGTTTTCCGGGCGTAGCGCCCAGCGCCTGTGGCGGACCGCCTTTGCCACGGTTGGCGACGCCGCCACCGAGCAGGTCAAGGCGCTGGTTTATGCGTTTGTGGCATTGGTGGATGAAACCTTGCTGTTCGCCTCTTGGCCCGGCCAACTCGCCTGGCAGCAACACCCCCTCGAATCGCGCATGTATTCCAGTCGCCAGGCCGGCGAGCGAGTGCCCGCCGCCATCAAGAAACTGCTGGATGAACAGATGCCCGGTACCCGGGACCTGGCGAATGTCTACCTGCAATGCCTGATCCTCGGGTTCCAGGGCCGACTGCGCGGCGAGCCAGGGCAGGTGCAGCACGAGCAGTGGCGCGTTGCACTGTTCACGTTCGCCTGGCAGCACGATCCCGATTACCAAGACGTCAGCGAGCGCCTGGCCATGTCAGCGTCGGCCCCGCCGGTACGCAGGCCAGTGCAGCAATCGCTGCCGGACGGGTTTCGCCTGGGGCTGGCGATCCTGGCCATGGTGGTGCTGCTGACCGGTTTGGGGCAGGTGTTCTGGCGTGACATCCGCTCGGAACTGGAGCCGGTGTTGCAACTGAACGAGTCGGCGGCCCAGGAGCAGGATTCATGAACCTCGTCAGCATCGTTGCCTGGGTGGTAGTCGCCATCATCGTGGTGCTGTTACTCGCGGCCTTGATCTGGTGGCTCAGGACCCAGGGCGGAGCGGCGATTCGCAGTTTCTATGGCGCGGTGCACCACATGGAGCAGGAGCAGGGCACCCGGGACCGTTACCAGGCGCCGTGGTTGCTGATGCTCGGGCAAGATTCCGACAATGCCCAGTTGTGCGCCCAGTGGCGCTTGCAACCGACGGACAAGGCGGCGTGGTTCGGGCGTTGGTGGTCGGATGCCGAAGGCGCGGTGCTGGTAGTGCCCCAGGCGTTGTTCTTGCCCGATGAGGGCATGAACCGCCAGCGTGGCAACTGGTGGCGCCTGTTGGGCCTGATCTTGCGGCTGCGCAGCAAGCGGCCATTGGACGCGGTGGTCTGGACCGTTCCATTCGCCCTGCTCGAAGACATCGAGCACACCACCGATTTGAGCCTCAAGGTCCGGCGCTGCTTTATCGACTTGCTGCAACGGTTCGGCCTCAGCCTGCCGGTGTACGTGGTGGTTACCGGGATGGAGGCGTTGCCCGGCTTTCAGGAACTGGTCAGCGCGTTGCCCGCCGAGGGCCGCGAATCGATGCTTGGCTGGTCGTCGCCCTACGCGCCGGATGCGGCCTGGCAGTCGCACTGGAGCGATCAGGCGCTGGACCAGGTCAACGCCGCACTGTCGCAATCGATCATCGAAATCGGTGCGTTATCGGGGCAGTTGGGCACTGATCTCTATGGCCTGCCGGAACGTTTCGAAGGCTTGCGGCGGGCCGTTCAGCTCTTGCTGGAGCCGGTGTTCCAAGGCAACGCCCAAGGCGAAGCGCCGCGTTTTCGAGGCATTTATTTCACCGCCAGCCAGGCCCCGGCCGCCAGCGGGGATGGCTTGACTGCCAACGACAACATGCTGCGGCAAACGGTTTTCGCCCGGCAACTGTGGTCCCGGCGGCTGATAGCCGAACGTGGCCTGGCGCAGCCGGTGTCACGCCTGCTGCGACTGCGCCAGCGCTGGCATCGGCTGGCCGCAATGGTGGCGCTGGTGGTGGGCCTGGTCTGGCTGGCAAGCATGGTGTGGGTCTGGCAAGACTCGGTGGAACAAGCCGAAGGCCTGTCGCGACTCATCCTTGCGACCCACAAGAACCACCTCGTGATTGATGCGGATGAGCCGAAATTGGAGCCGACCCGGCACAACGTGCAGAATTACTGGGACATGCTGGAAAAGGCCCCAAGCTGGCGCTTCGTCTCGGTGGTGTTCCCCACGTCGTGGTTCTCCTCAGTGGACACTCAACTGCAAGAGGGCCTGCGCCTGACCGCCCGGCAACACTGGGTCCTGCCCCTGCGTGACTTGCTCGAATCAGACCTGGAACAGCTCAAGGCCATCCGCAATACCGAGCGGCGTGGCAACGTGCAAAGTGAAGACCCGGCGCAATGGCCAAGCTATTTGAAGGCCAGGGAACTGGTGGAGCGCGCCGTGCGCCTGGAGCAGCACAACCAGATGTTCAGCCAGGCAGTGAACAATCCCAAGGCACCGTTGGACGAGCTGGTGCTGTTGAGTGACAACGCCTTGTCGCTGAGCCTCAACACGGGCACGTTGAGCCGGGCGCGGTTCTATAATCGTGTGTTGTTCGATTCACAAAACTCTGATTTGAAAGCGCTGGACTTGAACGCTGCGCGTTCGGTGGTCTCGGATAACTTCACCGGCCTGATGCAGCGTTGGCTCGATCATTATTTCCTGGCGGATAACTTCGTGCGCCAGGCTGGCTACCTCAAGCTGCATCTGCAACGCCTGGAAGCGGGCAGCGGCAACTCCTTGAGCGAGCTTGAAGACCTGATGGCGTTGATCGACGATCTGCAGACGCTGGTCAGCCTGACCAACTCGGCCTGGGGACGAGGCAAGGGACAGGACCTGGTGCCCGGTTACGCGCAGATGATGGAAAAGGTCAGCCACAGCGCACTCCTGGGGCCGGATGTCGAGCAGGACCTGGAAAGCCAGGCGGCCAAGCTGCAGCAGAGCTTTCGGGACCAATGGATCGTCCAGACCGGTTCTCGGGACAACCTGCTGGTGCAGCAGGGCAGCGGCCTGCTGGTGCTGCAAGAGCATGTCACCGCGCTGAACGGCGCGGTGCAAGCCTTGTTCAAGCGAGACTTCGTGGCGCTGGCATTGCAGAAGGATCCGTCGAGCGGCAACTCGGATTCGATGGGCCAGGGCGATGGCAGCGATGATTTCAGCGTCGCCTTGAACTACTTCGCCAGCTTCAAGAGCTATGCCAATGAAGAACTGCCGCGTATCCCTCCGGACTACCGTGCTGCGCTGATGCAGGCCGCTGAAGTCGCTGCGGCGCAAGCCATGTGGTTGAGCCTGGCTGAAGGCGACGAGCAATTGCCCGGCATGGGTTTCAACGTACAGACCAGCCAGGCCGTTGCGCTGCAAAAAGCCTTCATGGACGTGCACCGTAGCGACTTGGCTATTCGTTTCCAACGCCTGCTCAACCGCCGTGCGCTGGCACAGATCAAGAGCGGCCTGAACGAGATCGATGCCCAGCCGCTGTTCAGCCAGCGGGCTGACGTCCAGCGGTGGGACGGTTCGAAAAACTTTGGCTTGCAACTCTATGGCGCGACGGATCCACAGGATCTGAAGTTGAGCTTGGATCAGCAGTTCGGCGCCATGCTGCAGATTGCCGAGCAGCGGATGCCGGCCCTGGAATGGCTGATCGTCCAGCAGGACAATCTGTCCGCCCTGGAGCATGACCAGGTGGCGCGATTCATGGCCCTCAACGATGAACTGCTCAAATACAAAAATCAGAACCCGGCCAGTTCGGCGGCCCAGCTGGAGCAACTGGTGAGCCGGGATTTCATCGCCATGGACACCACGTCCTGCGCGCAGATCCTGCAGACCTCCAGCCTCTCGGGCGGACGGGGTGACCTGGCGCGGCGCGCTGTCGCGTTGCAGCAGGGCGCCTTGCAACGGTGCCTGTACCTGCAACAGAACCAGGCCGCGACCGCCTGGAATGACCTGGCCAATTATTTCAACCAGTACCTGGCTGGGCGCTTTCCGTTTTCGCAGGATGTGCGGGCCAGCGATGCCGATCCGGCCCGCGTGCAGCGCCTGCTGGAATTGATCGACACGCGTCTGCCTCTGGCCCAGGCCGGGTTGGCTCTGAGCCAGACGCCGGATCGGTTGGCGGCCGAAGATTTTCTCAACCGCTTGAAACAGGCCGGGACTTGGCTCGGGCCGCTGTTCGTGCGGGACAAGAGCGGCATTCTTGGCGTGGAAATGGACGTGCGCTGGCGCACCGACCGCGACGAAGAGCGCGGCGCCGACCAGGTGATCGCCTGGGGGCTGACCGCCGGCAACCAACAGATCAACTACCCCGGTGATGCCCAGCAGAACCTGCGCTGGATGGTCGGGCAGCCGGTGCGCCTGACCTTGCGCTGGGCCCGCAACGGTTATCAGCGCCCGGCCAACGACCCCTTGCAACCGAACCTGGTGGTGCGCGACCTGGAGGCGGGCTGGGAGTACCAGGGCCCATGGTCGTTGCTGCGCCTGATGCGCTCGCAGGTGTCGGTCCAGCGCCAGCCGAATATCGACTACACCGATTTTCCGCTGACCTTGCAACTGCCGGTGACGGCCCAGACCCAGGCCCGCACGGCGCAGCAAACATTGATGTTCGTACGCCTGTCGTTGATGAGCCAGGGCTCGAAGCTGCCGCTGTCGATCCCGCCGCTGCCGACCCGGGCACCCCGTTCACCGTTCATGGCAGGCCCATCGAGCCCGGCCATTGCCACACGCGAGGAGGGTCTGTGAGCTTGCCGATAACCCCGTTGCCTGATCGGGTCAGCCAGTTGCTCGAACCGCTGAGTACCGAATTGCCCTGCGGCCCGGACCTGCGCTACGAACCGGAATTCGACCAACTGCGCGAGTTGCGCCGCGAGGACGACACCAGCTTGCCCACCGGCGTCTGGCAGTCGGCAGTCAAGCGCGCCCAATGGCCGGAGCTGGAAAGGCTGGCCACCACGTTGTTGCTGGAGCGCAGCAAGGACCTGATGATCAGCGCCTGGCTGGGGGAGGCCTGGTTGCATCTGACAGGGCTGGACGGGCTGCCGAGCAGCTTGGCCTTGGTGGCGGGCCTGTGTGAGCGTTATCCCGACCAGTTGCACCCCCTGGCCGAAGAGGGCGACCAGTCCTGGCGGGTCATACCGCTGGAATGGCTGGCCCGTCGCTACAGCGAAGTACTGCTGACGCGGGTGCCGCTGTTCGACGGTCGGGAGCAGGCGTTCGCGGTCTTTTGCCTGGACGACTGGCAACGCCTGCAACGCCAGCAGGTACTGGGCAATGACAGCAAGAATGCCAAGGCTTCGGCGGAAGCCGCGCGCAACGACCAAAAGAAAATCAGCGAACTGATTCGTACCACACCGCTGTCGTTCTGGTTGCATCGTCAAGGCAGCCTGATGTTGGGCCTGCAACATTTGCAACGGCTCGAAGCCTGGAGCGACGCTTACCTGGGCAATCTGGCCCCGGGCTACAAATCCTTGCAGGATGTGATACAGGCCCTGCTGGCGCTGGTAGAGGAGTTCATTGCGATGCACCCACAGCAACCCACTGTCACCCCAGTGCAGACGCCACCGGCCGTTGCGACGTCGACTCCGCAGCCGCAAGCGGCACCGCCCCAGGCTTTCCAGGAGCCGGCCAGCCGTGAAGAGGCCTATCGTCAATTGTTGGTGATCGCCGGCTACCTGGCCCGTACCGAGCCCCACAGCCCGGTGCCCTACCTGATCCGGCGAGGCGTGGACTGGGGCAACAAGCCATTGAACGAACTGCTGGGCGAGCTGATCAGCGCCGATGCCGAATCCCGGCGGTTGTGGACCTTGCTGGGCGTTCTCTAAGGCTGCGCGTCGGGTAGCGGTACCGGTGTCAGCACCGGCTTGCCGGAAAAAAACGCGTTCAGGTTCTGCCCCACCAACTCCACGGTACCGCGCGTCGCTTCCGGCGACAGGCCGGCCACGTGGGGCGTCAGCACGACATTGGGCAACTGTTTGAGCGCGTCTGGCACCTCGGGCTCGTGGTCGAACACATCCAGGGCCGCGCCGGCGATTCGCCGTTGTTCCAGAGCACTGACCAGGTCGGCGGTAGCCACCACGCTGGCCCGGGCGATGTTTACCAAAAAGCCGTTGGGCCCCAAGGCATCGAGGGCCTGTTTGTTGATCAGCTGGCGCGTATCCAGGCCACCGGGCGTGGCGATGATCAGGAAATCCGAGACCCGGGCCAGTTCCGTAGGCGTGGCGCAGAAGGTATAGGGCACGTCGTTGCGCACCCGGCGATTATGGTAGCTGACGCTCATGTCGAAACCGAGGGCGGCCCGCTTGGCAATCGCCATCCCCACCGCACCGAGGCCCAGCACCCCCAACCGCTTGCCGGCCAGGGAAGGGCGCATGACCTTCGCCCATTCGCCGCGGCGTACACAGGCGTCGGCCCGCGGGATATCGCGCACCAACGCCAGCAACAGCGCCATGGCATGGTCGGCCACCGAAGAAGCGTTGACCCCGGCACCGTTGGTCACCACGATCCCCCGGTCGCGCGCGGCTTGCAGGTCCACTTGCTCATAACCGGCACCGATCACACAGATGATTTTCAGGTTTGGAAGAGCGGCGATTTCCTCGGCAGTCAAACCCAGGGGACCACGGGTCAACACCGCGCTGAACCGCTCACCATGCTCGAAAATCGCTGTCTTGCGCTCGGCAGGCGTTGGCGCCAATTCCAGGTGATAGCCCTGGCGCTCCAGAATCGGCAGGTATTCATTGACGGTTTCAACCAGTACCAGAACGGTTGCGGTCATGCTGTGCTCCTGTGGGCGCTGGATCGGTTTCGGCTATTCAACCTGATTGTAGGAGTCGAGGGCAGGGGGGGTTGGCTTTTATCTTCATTTCGGCCCCGACATCACCTCTATGGGAGCGGGCTTGCTCGCGAATGCGCTGCGTCAGGCGACATCAATGGTGGCTGACCTACCGTTTTCGCGAGCAAGCCCGCTCCCACAGGACGGTGGTGATTCACTATAAAATAATCTGATCCGCACAACCGCTCCTCAGCTAAGTCTTTGCTTCTGCTCATGAATCCCGGACAATCGCGCCCCTGTTTCGGCCAGGGCGCTGCCTGTCGGGTTTTTCCGACTCGTCCCGGCCGGGTGCATGTGACCGGAACGCGGAGATCCGACCGGATGAATGATCAGGCCAATAGCGTTGAAGAGCGCTTTGAAACGATAGCCCCAGCCACCCTCAGCCAATGGAGCCGCCAGGATACCACTTGGATGTTGGGTCTGTTTGGCACCGCCATCGGTGCAGGTACGTTGTTTTTACCGATCAATGCGGGCCTGGGCGGATTTTGGCCGCTGCTGATCCTGGCGGTGCTGGCATTTCCCATGACGTTCTACGCTCATCGAGGCCTGACCCGCTTCGTGTTGTCCGGTCGAGACGGCGCGGACATCACCGAGGTGGTGGAAGAGCATTTCGGCCTCAAGGCCGGCGCGCTGATCACCTTGCTCTATTTCTTTGCGATTTTCCCGATCCTGCTGATCTACAGCGTGGCGTTGACCAACACGGTCGGCAGCTTCCTGGAGCACCAGCTGCATTTGCAGCCGCCACCGCGCGCCGTACTGTCCCTGGTGCTGATACTGGGACTGCTGGCAGTGGTGCGTTGTGGCGAGCAGGCGATCGTCAAGGCCATGAGCCTGATGGTCTATCCGTTTATCGTTGCACTGCTGTTCCTGGCGGTGTTCCTGATCCCGCACTGGAACGGCGGCATCCTGGCCACGGCATCGACGCCGCCTGAAGCTTCGGCGTTGCTGCATACCTTGTGGCTGGCGATTCCGGTAATGGTGTTCTCGTTCAACCATTCGCCAATCATTTCGGCGTTTGCGGTGGACCAGAAGCGTCGCTACGGCGTCAACGCCGAGGAGCGCAGTTCGCAGATTCTGTCCCGTGCCCATGTGTTGATGGTGGTGATGGTGCTGTTCTTCGTGTTCAGCTGCGTGCTGACCTTGTCTGCGGCGCAACTGGCCGAGGCCAAGGCGCAGAACCTGTCAATCCTGTCGTACCTGGCCAACCACTTCAGCAACCCGACCATTGCCTTTGCAGCGCCGCTGATCGCGTTCGTGGCGATCTCCAAATCCTTCCTCGGCCATTACATTGGCGCCAGCGAAGGTCTCAAGGGCTTGATCGCCAAGAGCGGACGTCGTCCAGCGCCCAAGACCCTGGATCGCCTGACGGCTGCGTTCATGTTGATGGTGTGCTGGATCGTCGCCACGCTCAACCCGAGCATCCTGGGCATGATCGAAACCCTGGGCGGCCCGGTCATCGCAGCGATCCTGTTCCTGATGCCGATGTACGCCATCCGCAAAGTCCCGGCCATGGCCCGCTATCGCGGCCAGGCCTCCAATGTTTTCGTGGCGCTGGTGGGGCTGGTGGCGATCACGGCACTGGTCTATTCCCTCCTGGCCTGATCGCCCCCTGTGGGAGCGGGCTTGCTCGCGAAATGGTGGGTCAGCCAAATGTTGATGTTGGATGTGCCGGCCCCTTCGCGAGCAAGCTCGCTCCCACATTGGTTTTGGGTGGTTGAAGAGTTTGCATGTACCACCAATCTCCTGTGGGAGCGAGCCTGCTCACGATAGCGGTGATTCAGTTGGGATCGAAATGACAGGCATAAAAAAACGCCGCCCCTCGCAAGAAGGGCGGCGTTTTTAGTCGGGCGTTGAAGCGTTAGGCTTGAACGACCGGGATGTTGGCGTTTGCAGCGGCTTCACGGAACTCGGCGATCTGGTCGAAGCTCAGGTAGCGATACACGTCCGCTGCCATGCTGTCGATCTTGCCAGCGTATTCCATGTACTCCTCGACGGTCGGCAGGCGACCCAGGATCGAAGCCACGGACGCCAGCTCGGCCGAAGCCAGGTAGACGTTCGCGCCGTCGCCCAGACGGTTCGGGAAGTTACGGGTCGATGTCGACACCACGGTGGAATTCGGCTCGACGCGTGCCTGGTTACCCATGCACAGCGAGCAGCCTGGCATTTCCATCCGTGCACCGGCCTTGCCGTAGATGCCGTAGTAGCCTTCTTCGGTGAGCTGGTGAGCGTCCATCTTGGTCGGCGGCGACAGCCACAGACGGGTTGGCAGCTGACCCTTGACCTGCTCCAGCAGTTTACCGGCAGCGCGGAAGTGACCGATGTTGGTCATGCACGAACCGATGAACACTTCGTCGATCTTCTCGCCAGCAACGCTGGACAGCAGACGGGCGTCGTCCGGATCGTTCGGCGCGCAGAGCACAGGCTCGCTGATGTCGGCCAGATCGATTTCGATGACTTCGGCGTATTCGGCGTCGGCATCGGCTTCCATCAGCTCAGGGTTGGCGATCCAGGCTTCCATCGCTTGGGCGCGACGTTCCAGGGTACGTGCGTCACCGTAGCCTTCGCCGATCATCCAGCGCAGCAGGGTGATGTTGGATTGCAGGTACTCGGTGATCGACTCTTTCGACAGCTTGATGGTGCAACCGGCAGCCGAACGTTCGGCCGAGGCGTCGGACAATTCGAAAGCCTGTTCCAGGGTCAAGCCTTCCAGGCCTTCGATTTCCAGGATGCGGCCGGAGAAGGCGTTTTTCTTGCCTTTCTTCTCGACGGTCAGAAGACCATTCTGGATGGCGAAGTAGGGAATGGCATGAACCAGGTCACGCAGGGTGATGCCAGGTTTCATCTTGCCTTTGAAGCGCACCAGGATCGATTCCGGCATGTCCAGCGGCATGACGCCGGTGGCAGCGGCGAACGCGACCAGGCCGGAACCGGCCGGGAACGAGATGCCCATCGGGAAACGGGTGTGCGAGTCACCACCGGTGCCGACGGTGTCTGGCAGCAGCATGCGGTTCAGCCACGAGTGGATGATGCCGTCGCCCGGACGCAGGGAAACACCGCCGCGGGTCATGATGAAGTCAGGCAGGGTGTGGTGGGTGGTCACGTCGATCGGCTTTGGATAAGCCGCGGTGTGGCAGAACGACTGCATTACCAGGTCGGCCGAGAAGCCCAGGCACGCCAGGTCTTTCAGTTCGTCACGGGTCATTGGACCGGTGGTGTCCTGGGAACCCACGGTGGTCATCTTCGGTTCGCAGTAGGTGCCAGGGCGTACGCCTTGGCCTTCTGCCAGACCGCAAGCCTTGCCGACCATTTTCTGCGCCAAGGTGAAACCCTTGGTGCTTTCGGCGGGTGCTTCAGGCTTCTTGAACAGGTCGAACGCTGGCAGACCCAATTCGGCACGCGCCTTCTCGGTCAGGCCACGGCCGATGATCAGCGGGATACGACCGCCAGCACGAACTTCGTCCAACAGGACCGGGGTCTTCATTTCGAAGGTGGTCAGGACTTCGTCGGTACCGTGCTTGCAGACTTTGCCAGCGTGCGGGTACAGGTCGATCACGTCGCCCATGTTCATGTTCGACACGTCGAATTCGATCGGCAGGGCGCCGGCGTCTTCCATGGTGTTGTAGAAGATCGGTGCGATCTTGCTGCCGAAGCAGAAGCCGCCAGCGCGCTTGTTCGGCACGTATGGAATGTCGTCGCCGAAGAACCACAGGACCGAGTTGGTCGCGGATTTACGCGAAGAACCGGTACCGACCACGTCACCGACGTAAGCGATCGGGAAGCCTTGGCCGCGCATTTCTTCGATCTGCTTCATCGGGCCGGTCTTGCCTTGTTCATCAGGCACGATGCCGTCACGGGCCATTTTCAGCATGGCCAGGGCGTGCAGCGGGATGTCCGGGCGGGACCAGGCATCGGGAGCAGGGGACAGGTCGTCGGTGTTGGTTTCGCCGGTGACCTTGAACACGCGCAGGCTGATCTTGTCGGCCAGGGTAGGGCGCTTCTTGAACCACTCGCCATCAGCCCAGGATTGCAGCACGGCCTTGGCGTGAACGTTGCCGTTCTTGGCTTTTTCAGCCACGTCGTGGAAAGCATCGAACATCAGCAGGGTGTGCTTGAGTTCTTCGGCAGCCACTGGCGCCAGCTCGGCGTCGTCCAGCAGGTTCACCAGGGTCACGATGTTGTAGCCGCCCTGCATGGTGCCGAGCAGTTCAACAGCGCGTTTCTTGTCGATCAGAGGGGATTTGGCTTCGCCTTTGGCGACGGCGGACAGGAAACCGGCCTTTACATAGGCGGCTTCGTCGACTCCTGGCGGAACGCGGTTGGTGATCAGGTCAACGAGGAAAGCTTCTTCGCCAGCCGGAGGATTCTTCAGCAGCTCGATCAGGCCTGCGGTTTGTTCGGCGTTAAGCGGCTGGGGAACGATACCCAGTGCTGCGCGCTCTTCGATATGTTTGCGGTAGGCTTCAAGCACAGTTATTACCCTCATCAGTGGTCCCAAATGGGTGTCCGGGACGCTCATCCAGAAACTCACGGTACCCATGCGCGTCGGGGGCTTTTTGAGCCACCATGCCAGGGTTTCCGGAGTTCCTCACAGAAGCTGCTTTCAAAGTTTTACGCCTGCAGAACGGGAGCTGATGAGGGTTGGCGTTGGGCTTTCCCCGCTGGAAAGACCCTCCGCCAACACCGCTCTGAAGGAACGACTGTGCTCGTGACGCTTTGAAAACAGCTTCTAACGGACATTGGCGCCTTAAAAGGCTGGCTGATTCTACGGCAAAAAAAAATTAAAGGTAAGTTCGGCTCCGAAGTTTGAGGGGTGATCAATCTTAGACAAAGGGCTAACATGCCGGCCTGTCCTGTTTTTGCGTGTGTTTTTCCTTATGCCCAACCAGCTCATCAAGACCCCTTGCGTCGGCCTTTGCTCCACTGTCTACGGTGACTTGGTGTGCCGTGGCTGCAAGCGGTTCCACCATGAAGTGATTCACTGGAACGGCTACAACGAAGAGGAAAAGCGCGCGGTGTGGATGCGGCTGGAACAATTGCTGGTGCAGGTGATGGTGGCCAAGTTGGAGGTTTTCGACCCCGTTGTGCTACGTCAGCAACTGGAAGCGCGCAAGATCCGCTTTGTACCGCACCAGTCGGAATACTGCTGGGCCTACCAGTTGATCGCCCGGGGCGCGCGGGTGATCAACAACCTGGAAGCCTACGGGATGGTGCTGTTGCCGGAGTTTCGCGACTGGGAACTGCCGGACCTGCGCGATGCCATTGATCGAGAGTTTTTCCTTCTGTCCGAAGCCCATTACCAGCGCTACATCGCGCCGGGGTTCCTGAAGGATGCGATCGGCGGCTGATGGCCGGCCATGTGTGCAAAGGAGCTTTTGTGCTGGGGAGCTTTTGTGGCGAGGGAGCTTGCTCCCGCTGGGTTGCGAAGCGACCCCGCCTTCAATTGGTGAATTGCCAGGCGCCTGCTGCGCAGTCGAGCGGGAGCAAGCTCCCTCGCCACAAGAAGCGAATACTGTTTATTCCTTGACCGCCAACTCCACCAGATGGTCCTCGACTTCCTGCGGCTTGAGTACCAGCACGTCGCTTTCCAGCGTATCGAGCACCGCTTCAGCGGTATTGCCGATCAGCACCCCCGACAATCCCGAGCGCGCCACAGTGCCGATCACGGTGACCGCCGCCTGGAGCTTGCGCGCCATGTATGGAATCAGGACGTCCGCCGGGCCTTCCTCGATGTGCAGGTGCTCGTCGTCAATGTCGAATTCCGCCTGGAACGCCCGGCATTGTTCACGATAGCGGGCCTCGATGGTTTCCTTGAGCTGGAACGTCGGGTCGGCGGACGAAAGCATCGGCGAGGGATGGGCGCTGATCACGTGCAGGTGCGCCTTGGCGAGGAGGGCGATGTCGTAGCCATGATCGATGATCGTAGTGTGCAGGTGGCGATGCTCGCCGTCGGCATTGCCGACATCGACAGCGGCCAGAATCACCCGGTCCTTCCAAGAACCGGTGGTTTTCACCAGCAGTACCGGCGTCGGGCAATGGCGTAGCAGTTTCCAGTCCGCCGGGGTCAACAGGGCTTTTTTCAGCGGGCTGTCGGGGAAGTGCTGCTTGATCACCAGGCCGCAGCCTTCGGCCTGCTGTACGTCGATGATGGTTTCGTAGAGGCTTTCGTTCCAGGCCTGCTCGGTGGTTACGCTGTAGCCGTCCGCCAGCAGCGCGGCCTTCAATACACTGAGCAGACCCGCATGGTCATGCTTTTTGTCGCACACCAGCAGGTGCAGGTGGGCCTGGGTCACTCCGGCGATCAGTTTGGCGCGCTTGAGCGCCAGGCTTTCCGAATGTTCGGGGTTGATGACCACCAGTATGCTGCGGATGGATTGCATGATCGGCGTCTCCAGCAAAGAAAAGGCGTAGCGTTGCTCAACTATAGTTGCTGTGGGTGAGTCGTCGACTTGATGCATATCAACGACCGTGGCTGGTGGTCCGGGGGCAGGCCGGTATAATCGGCGGCCTTCGCTCGACTACCTTTTTTCCGTGAGCCCCATGATCCTTCCCGAAATTCATGAATTCCTTGGCTGCCGTACGCCCGATGGCTGGGTCCAAGCCGCGCTGGCCGATCAGGAAACACTGCTGATCGATCACAAGAACTGCGAGTTCAAGGCCGCCAGTACGGCCCTGAGCCTGATCGCCAAATACCATTCCCACGTCGACTTGATCAATTTGATGTCGCGCCTGGCCCGGGAAGAGCTGGTGCATCACGAACAAGTCATGCGCCTGATGAAAAAACGCAAGATCGGCTTGCGCCAGCTCTCCGCGGGGCGTTATGCCTCGGGGCTGCGCAAGGTGGTGCGTAGTCATGAGCCGGTCAAGCTGGTAGACACGCTGGTAGTCGGCGCTTTCATCGAAGCCCGCAGCTGCGAGCGTTTCGAGGCATTGGTGCCGCATCTGGACGAAGAGTTGGGCAAGTTCTATTTCGGCCTGCTGAAAAGCGAGGCCCGGCATTTCCAGGGGTACTTGAAGCTGGCCTACCAGTACGGCGACGCGAAGGACATCGCCCAGGTAATCGACAGGGTGCGCGAGGCGGAGCGGGAGTTGATCGAATCGCCGGACGTGGAGTTTCGGTTCCATAGTGGTGTGCCAGCGCTCTAAATCTGCGTTGGCTGCACTGACGCCATCGCGAGCAGGCTCGCTCCCACAGGGGATTTGTGAACTTCCCAAGTCCGATGTGGGAGCGAGCTTGCTCGCGAAGGGGCCTTATGCAGCATTGCATCTCTAAGTGACCAGCCCCAGGCGCTCGTGCCACTGGGCTATCGACTCCTCGGGGTAGACCTCGAACTGCTGGTCGCGCGGATGCGCCTCGACTTCCACCCAGGGTGCCTTGGAGCCGAGCATCAGGTGAGTGTGCTCCGGCGGTACCGGCAGCGGCGTGTCGATGGCCGAGGCAAACGGGTGGATCAGTTCCGGCCACTCAGGGCTGAACAACCACAATCCGGAGCCGCAAAGGGAACAGAAGTGCCGTTCGGCGCTGCTGCGGTGGGCACGTTTTTCACCTTCATCCTTGAGCCGCGCGTGGTAGATCGAGATGTGCTTGCGCCCGCGCACCTTCAGGCTTTGGGCCTCGCCTCCCAGGTTGATCGCAAAGCCGCCTGCGCCCTGGGTCTTGCGGCAGATCGAGCAGTAGCAACGCTGGTAAGGGTAGGGATGGGCGCAAGCCAGGCTGAATGACACCGCGCCGCAGTGGCAGGATCCTTCGAGCTGCATGAGAACCTCCAATCAAGGTTGGAATGACTCTGGACAGCCTAGACGGTCAATGTTGTTCCGTTGAGTTGAGGGTGTCCCTGCGATCGCTTTCGCGAGCAAGCCCGCTCCCACAGGGGATTTATGTCGTTCGCCAATTTTCTGCCCGCTTGCGGTCAGTGTGGGAGCGGGCTTGCCCGCGAAGGCGTCAGTACAGGCAGCATCACTTGGGCACACGCCACAAATACCACGCCGCCACCGTCCGATAAGGACTCCAGGCCAGGCCGATCTCGATCATCTGCTTGCGGCTGGGCTGCTGCTCCAACCCCTTGAGCCGCCGATAGCCTTCGCGCACGCCAAAGTCATCCGCCGGCAGGATGTCCGGCCGCTCCAGGCTATAGATCAGCAGCATTTCCACGGTCCAGCGCCCCACGCCGCGCAACATCGTCAGGCGCTCGATCAAGGCTTCATCGTCCATGACCAGCGCTGTGGCGTAATCGGGCACCAAGCCGTCCAGGGCTGCCTGGGCAATGCCGTGAAGGGTCGTGATCTTGCTGGCGGAAAAACCGCAACCGCGCATCTGCGCAATGTCTGTCGCCAGCAGCTGTTCGGGCCGGGGAAACGTCAGTGCCGGGTACAGGGCCAGCAGCCGGCCAAGAATCGCATCGCCGGCCCTGGCATGTAGTTGCTGATAAGCGATGGCCCGCACCAACGCCTCATAAGGTTCCCGGGACGGCTTGGGTTGCAACAGGCAAGGACCGATCGTCTCGACATGGCGTTGCCAATCGTCATCCAGGCTTGCCAGGAACGTGCTCGCTTCGTGGTAGGGCGCAGGCATCGGGTGGTCACTTCGCGGGCCGATCAAAATGCCAGCGGCAGGGAAACCTGCACCGCGGCTTTTTCCAGCCGCAACAGGAAAGCCTTGCGCGGCTGCCCGCCACCATAACCCGTCAATGAGCCATCCGCACCAATCACTCGATGGCAAGGAATGATGATGGCCAGGCGGTTCTGTCCGTTGGCCAGGCCCACGGCGCGGCTGGCGCCAGGGCTGCCAAGCGCGGTGGCGATGCTGCCGTAGCTGCGGGTTTCGCCGTAGGGGATCTTTTGCAGTTCAGCCCAGACCCGGACGGCGAAGGCGCTGCCGGGCATGTGCAGCGGAACGCTGAAGGCTGTGAGTTTGCCGGCGAAATAGTCGGCCAGTTCGCTTTCGATCCGCTGTAGATGGGCGTTATGCCCCGGCGCGACCATGTAGCCGTAGCGCTGCTGCAGTTCCTCCAGTTCTTTCGTTAATGCCGGGCGGTCGAGAAACTCCAGCAACACCAGGCCGCGTCGTTCGGCCATCGCCAGCATCGGTCCCAAAGGCGTGGTCAGGCGCGTGAACAGCAAGGGTTCGCTGAGGGCGGCGCGCCCTGGCGTGATGTGGAAAGACTTCACGAAGGCATCCCGAAAGCCGCTCAACGACTCATAACCCGAATCGAACGCCGCGTCGTCGATGGTGCTGCCGTCCTTGATACCGCCGAGGGCAATTCCCAGGCGGCGGGTGCGCAGGTACGCATGGAATGTCATGCCGAAGTGCTGCTTGAACCATCGGCGCAGTTTCAGCGGTTCGATGCCTTGCTCCAGCAGCAGGGCGTCGGTCCAACGCAGGTCGGGTTCGGCGTCCACGGCCCTGAGCAGTGCCTGGATCCAGTCCGGGGCGATGGCGGCGGCATCCAGCGGCTTGCAGCGCAAGCAGGCCCGGTAGCCGGCGGACAACGCGTCATCGGCATGGGCGAAGAATTCCACGTTCTCCGGTTTCGGCTTGCGCGCCGTGCAACTGGGGCGACAGAAGATGCCTGTGGTCTTGACCGCAGTGAAGAACACCCCCTCGTAGGCGGTGTCTCGTTCGAGCATGGCGCGGACCATCTCGGCATGGGGTGGGAGCAGCGAGTCTTGTAGGTTCATGGCGTTGAGCATAGAACCGTGCCCGCAATGACTCCACCGGAAAATCGACAGCGAATTACAGGCATTTTGTCGGACGATTCCGAACAAAAATTGAACCTTCGAGTCTTAAAGGTTCAATCGCTGTTTTTGTCTTTCGGAGACATCATGTCCAAATCCAAGAAATCCCTGATTGCCGTTGCCGTTTGCACCCTGATGCTCGGCGCCTCGGCCTTGCTGCCTGCCGATCTGTCCCCCATCGGTGCGAGCTATGCCGCAGGCGGCGGAAATGGTGGTGGTGGCGGTGGCGGTAACGGCGGAGGCAATGGTGGCGGAAACGGAGGCGGCAATAGTGGCGGCCACGGTGGCGGTGTGGGCGGCGGCCAGGGCAATGGCAAATCCGCCGATTCCAGCGGCCTGGGCAAGGGCTTGGCCAGCGACCACGCCGGCACCCGTACCCGCGATCATGGCCTGAGCGGCAAGCACACCGGCACCACCCGCACCGACCGGACCAGCAAGGCCTCGCTGACTTCGAGCATCGCCAAGGACCGGGACACCCGCGGCTTGACCAAGGCTTCGGCCATTTCCACCGCCACGCCAGGTACCCACAACACCAAGGGCCTGACCAACGCGACCAGCTCCTCGATCAAGAACGACCGCTGATCATCATAAAAAACCGCGGCGCCATGGACAGGCGTCGCGGTTTTTTTTCGTCTTCCTGTCACCCATTACCTGAGCGTTCAGTACTTCCAGAACACCGGCGTGAACAATACCAGCACGGTCAGGATCTCCAAGCGGCCCAGGAGCATGCCAATGGTCAGTAGCCATTTCGCCGCATCCGGCAATGTCGAGAAATTGCCGGCCGGCCCGATGATTGTTCCCAATCCTGGCCCAACGTTGCACACGGCGGTGGCCGCGCCGGTCAAGGCGGTTGTCCAGTCCAGGCCGATCAAAGCCAGCCCCAGGGCGATACCGCCGATGGTGATGGTGAAGAAGAACGAAAACGTCAGTAGGGAGCGGACGATTTCTTCATCGATGGGATGATTGTTGTACTTTTTCCGGATCACCGCCCGGGGATGGATCAGTTGTTTCAAACTGCCCATCAGCAGCGCGCCGGCCACCTGGAAGCGAAAGATTTTCAGCCCGCCTGCCGTCGATCCCGAACACCCGCCGACAAACGTCAGGTAAAAAAACAGCAGCAAGGCGAAGCTGCCCCACAGGGTGTAGTCACCCAGCGCAACGCCGGTGGTCGTGACCACTGAAGTCACGTTGACAGCCACGATACGGAACGCATCCCACCATGTGTAATCGCTGTTCAGGCTCAGCCAGGTCCCGACCAGTAGCCAGGTAATGACCAGGAAGCCGATAAAACCCCTGACTTGTTGGTCTTTGAACAGCGCGCGCCGGTTGCCGCGCAAGGTGGCGACATACAAGGTGAATGGCAGCGAACCGGCCATCATGACAACGACCGAAACCCAATGAATCGCTGGCTGGGGCCAGTGTCCCAGGGAGGCGTCCGAGGTGGAAAAGCCTCCGGTGGAAATCAGCGACATTGCATGATTGATCGCTTCGAAGGGCGTCATGCCGGCCAGCCACAAAGCGAGGGTCGCGAGGGCCGTCAGCCCGGTGTAGATCCAAAGAATGTAGTTAGCCGCGACATGGGAACGTGGGGTGACCTTTTCCGACCAGTCCGACGATTCGGTCTGGAACAGCCGCATGCCGCCGACCCGCAGCAGTGGCAAGATCGCCACGGCCATGCCGATGAAGCCGATACCGCCGAGCCAATGCAACATCGAGCGCCACACCAACAGGCCGGGGGAGGCTGTGTCGAGGCCGGTCAGGACAGTCGAACCGGTGGTGGTAATACCCGACATCGTCTCGAAAAAGGCGTCGGTGTAGCTGATGTGCTGGATAAGCACCATCGGCAGGGCGGCGAAGGTGCAGACTACGAGCCAGCTGCCAGTGGTCAGTACATACATGTCCCTCGGGCGTAGTTGCGCATGTTCCGGACGACCACGGGCGATCAGCGCGACGCCGCAAACAAAGGTAATCAGGCTCGACCATAAAAATGCCGACAGGTCATCGTTTCGCTCATACAAGAACAGCGTCAGGATCGGGATCGCCATGCTGGCGGCCAGGGTAATGAGAAAAATGCCCAGAATGAAACCGATGAGCCGTAATACCGCAAAAGACATAGTGCGCGCCTGATTGAATGAGCCCCCGGATAGAATTCGTCGGGCGAGTGCCGTGGAAAGTTTACCTAAAAGACGCTGGGACAGTTCTGTTTCAAGCGGTGGAGGGTGGCGCCGCTCATTGGGCAGTTTTGTTCAATACCCGCGATGGTGAGCCATTCATCCTGATCGCTACCTCAACGGACATTAAAAAGGTATTGCGATGAGTCTGATTCTTTCCATGGCGGCGTTTGCCCTGGTCGCTTCCATCACGCCGGGGCCGGTCAACATCGTGGCCCTCAGCTCCGGGGCTCGGTATGGGTTTCGTGCCACGTTGCACCACGTGGCCGGCGCGACCCTGGGGTTTGTCCTGCTGCTGGTACTCATGGGGCTTGGGTTGCATGAAGTGTTGCAGCGCTGGCCGGGCCTCACGCGGGTGGTGCAGTTGGGGGGCGTGGGGTTCCTGTTGTTCATGGCCTGGAAACTGGCAATGGACAACGGGCATCTCGGCACCAAGGACGAGGATCGAGCGCCCTCGATGTTCTACGGCGCGCTGATGCAATGGCTGAACCCCAAGGCCTGGCTGGCTTGCGTGGCGGGGATGGGTGCATTCGTGGCCGATGGCGAGGCGCGGCTGGTGTGGCAATTTGCGGCGGTTTACCTGGTGATCTGCTACGTTTCGGTGGGTTGCTGGGCCTACGCTGGCAGCTTTTTGCGCACCTGGCTGGGCAATCCGGCGACCATGCGCCTGTTCAACCGGGCGATGGCGGTGCTGTTGGTGACCAGCGCGGTTTATCTGTTGTTGCCTTGAGCCAGAAGTGATTGTAACCCGGGCTTTGGGGAAAGAATGCTGTTGTGGCGAGGGAGCTTGCTCCCGCTGGGCGACGAAGTAGCCCCAGATTCTGACGACTGCTACGCAGTCGAGCGGGCGCAAGCTCCCTCGCCACAGGGGTGTGCAGTGGGGCGGTATCAACCACGATACTGGCCCGGCGTAGCCGCCAGGTGCTGCTTGAAGGCCCGTTGGAAATGCGCCTGGTCGGCAAACCCGCTGTCCAGCGCCACATCGGCGATCAGCTTGCCTTCGCGCAATTGACGGCGGGCGAACTGGATCCGGTGGTTGACCAGGAACGCATGGGGCGTCATGCCGTAATGGCGCTTGAAGGCGCGGCTCAGGTAAGACGGCGAGAGTTGGGCGGCGCTGCAAATGTCTTCGAGCTTCAATGCCTCAGTGCAATGGTCATGAATGAACTGCGCTGCCCGCATCAGGCCCGGATGGCTGCCGCGATCCGGCCGGCCGGCGGGGTTGAGGCGTTGTTGCAGGTCAATGAAGAACGCCTCGGCAGCGGCATGCTTGCCAGCGCTGCCTATCCGCTCATCCAGCAGTTGCGCATACAGCCCCTGCAAGGCGGCAAACAGGTCGGCGTCGCGGCTGTGGGTAGTGGCAAAGCCCTGGAAATCCAAGCTCTCATCAAAACCTGTACGACGCTGCAAGTCCCTCAGCCAGACGGTATCCACGTACAGCATCACGTACGACCACGGCTGATCGTCGATCGGATTGCACGCGTGGACATCGCCAGGGTTCATCAGCACCACCGTACCGCTCTCTACCTGAAAGTTCGATTGCTCGTGAAGATAGGTGCTGCGTCCAGCGGTGATCGCCCCAATGGAAAAATGGTCGTGGGAGTGTCGCGAATAACAGACCTTGCGGCCATCGGCGATGGCCCGGGCCTCGATGAAGGGCAGGGCCGCGTCGCGCCAGAAGCGTGGGGCGTCGTTGTGGTTGGCAGGCTTCATCAGTCCGAGTCCTGTGGGGTTGGATGTGTCTGAGTGTACTGCAACGCGGCTATGACATTCGTTTCGGCGTCGGCCAGATTGAATACGACCTGCAGCGGCATCCGTCGATCGACAGCCTGTTGCTCGAAGCGGATGCGGCCATGTATGCGCAGAAGCAGGCGCTTCGCAGATAACTCAAGCCAACCGCCGATCCAATGTGGGAGCGAGCCTGCTCTCGATGACGGCGGCACATCCGGCATCACTGCAAACGGACCCACCGCATTCGCGAGCAGGCTCGCTCCCACAGGGGATTTGTGGTGGGCATAAAAAAGCCGCTTGGCCTTTTCAGGGCAAGCGGCGTTTTTGCTGCAGCGTGAAGATTACTCTTCGAGGCTACCCATGGCGGTGGTGTTGAAGCCGCCGTCCACGTACATGATTTCACCGCTGATGCCGGAGGCCAGGTCCGAGCACAGGAAGGCGCCGGCGTTGCCGACTTCTTCGATGGTGACGTTGCGACGCAGCGGGGTTTGCGCTTCGTTGGCGGCCAGCATTTTGCGGAAGTTCTTGATGCCGGAAGCCGCGAGGGTGCGGATCGGGCCGGCCGATACGCAGTTGACGCGGGTGCCGTCCGGGCCCAGGGAGCCGGCCAGGTAACGCACGCCAGCTTCCAGGGAAGCCTTGGCCATGCCCATCACGTTGTAGTTCGGCATGGTGCGCTCGGCGCCCAGGTACGACAGGGTCAGCAGGCTGCCGTTGCGGCCTTTCATCATTTCGCGACCGGCCTTGGCCAGGGCCACGAAGCTGTAGGCGCTGATGTCGTGGGCAATGCGGAAGCCTTCACGGGTGGTGGCTTCGGTGAAGTCGCCGTCCAGTTGGTCGCCCGGGGCGAAGCCCACGGAGTGCACGATGCAGTCCAGGCCGTCCCACTTCTTGCTCAGGGCTTCGAAGACCTTGGCGATTTCTTCATCGCTGGCCACGTCGCACGGGAAGCACAGCTCAGGGTTCGAACCCCAGCCTTGTGCGAACTCTTCGACACGACCCTTGAGTTTGTCGTTCTGATAAGTGAAGGCAAGCTCAGCGCCCTCGCGATGCATGGCGGCAGCGATGCCGGATGCGATGGACAGCTTGCTGGCGACACCGACGATCAGTACGCGCTTACCGGCGAGAAAACCCATGTGTTGCTCCTCTTTCAGGTTATTCGGCAGCTGTTGGGGCCAGGAAGGCGGCCTCCAGCAACTGCTGTGTATAGGGGTGTTGCGGCGCGGCGAATATGCTGCGGGCATCACCTTGTTCGACCACTTGGCCATGCTTGACCACCATCAACTGGTGGCTCAGCGCTTTGACGACAGCCAGGTCATGGCTGATAAACAGGTACGTCAGGTTGTACTTGGTTTGCAGCGACCGCAACAGCTCCACCACTTGGCGTTGCACGGTACGGTCCAGGGCCGACGTTGGTTCGTCCAGCAGAATCAACGCCGGCTTGAGCACCAGGGCCCGGGCAATGGCGATACGCTGCCGCTGCCCTCCGGAAAATTCATGGGGGTAGCGGTTCCGGGTTTCCGGATCCAGGCCTACCTCCTTCAATGCCGCGATTATCGCTTGTTCCTGTTCGGCGTCGGTGCCGATCTTGTGGATCCGCAAGCCTTCGCCGACGATCTGGCCGACGCACATCCGCGGGCTCAGGCTGCCGAACGGGTCCTGAAACACCACTTGCATCTCCCGGCGCAGCGGCCTGACTTGTTGCTGTGTCAGGCTGTCCAACTGCTTGCCTTCGAAGCGGATCCCGCCCTGGCTGCCGATCAATCGCAGGATCGCCAACCCCAGGGTGGACTTGCCGGAACCGCTTTCGCCAACGATGCCCAGGGTCTGGCCCTGGGGCAGGCTGAAGCGGATGCCGTCCACGGCCTTGATGTAATCTACCGTGCGCTTGAACAGGCCTTTCTTGATCGGGAACCAGACTTTCAGGTCCTCGACCTGCAACAGTGGCGGGCCGACAACGTTCGTCGCCGGCTTACCGCTGGGCTCGGCGCCAAGCAGTTCCCGAGTGTACGGATGCTGGGGGGCGCGGAACAACTCTTCGCACGATGCCTGTTCGACGATGCAACCACGCTGCATGACACATACGCGATGCGCAATTCTTCGCACCAGGTTCAAATCGTGGCTGATCAGCAGCAGCGACATGCCCAATCGCGCCTGCAATTGCTTGAGTAATTCGAGGATCTTCAGCTGGACGGTGACGTCCAGCGCCGTGGTCGGTTCGTCGGCGATCAGCAGTTCCGGCTCGTTGGCAAGGGCCATGGCGATCATCACCCGCTGGCGCTGGCCACCGGACAGTTCGTGGGGCAGGGCCTTGAGGCGCTTGTGGGGCTCGGGGATGCCAACCAGCTCCAGCAACTCAAGGGTCCGGCGCGTCGCGACCTTGCCGGTGAGGCCCTTGTGGATGCCGAGCACTTCATTGATCTGTTTTTCAATGGAGTGAAGCGGATTCAGCGAGGTCATCGGCTCCTGGAAAATCATCGCGATCCGATTGCCGCGGATATGGCGGATGGTTTTTTCCTTCAGCCCCAGCAAATCCTGCCCGGCGTACTGGATGGTCCCGGTGGGGTGATGAGCCAGGGGGTAGGGCAGCAACCGCAGGATCGAGTGGGCGGTGACCGATTTGCCCGAACCACTTTCACCTACAAGGGCCAGGGTTTCGCCGCGCTTGATGTCGAAACTGACGCCTTCGACCACCCGCTGGCGCCGTTCGCCGACAATGAACTCCACCGCCAGGTCGCGTACTTCGATCAGATTGTCCTGGTTCATTTCACTTCCTCGGATCGAAGGCATCGCGAGCGGACTCGCCGATGAACACCAGCAGGCTCAGCATCAGGGCCAGCACGGCGAACGCACTCATGCCCAGCCAGGGCGCTTGGAGGTTGGATTTGCCTTGGGCCACCAGCTCGCCCAGGGATGGCGAGCCGGCAGGCAAGCCGAAGCCAAGGAAATCCAGGGCGGTGAGGGTGCCGATGGCGCCAGTGAGGATGAACGGCATGAAGGTCATGGTCGAAACCATGGCATTCGGCAGGATGTGGCGGAACATGATCGCGCCATTCTGCATGCCCAGTGCTCGCGCGGCGCGCACATATTCCAGGTTGCGTCCGCGCAGGAACTCGGCGCGGACCACGTCCACCAGGCTCATCCACGAGAACAGCAACATGATGCCCAGCAGCCACCAGAAGTTGGGTTGTACGAAGCTGGCCAGGATGATCAGCAGGTACAGCACCGGCAGCCCGGACCAGATTTCCAGGAAACGCTGCCCGGCCAAGTCTACCCAACCACCATAGAACCCCTGCAAGGCGCCGGCGATCACCCCGACGATCGAGCTGAGCACTGTCAGCGTCAGGGCGAACAG
This sequence comes from Pseudomonas fluorescens Q2-87, assembly GCF_000281895.1. Lineage (NCBI taxonomy): Bacteria > Pseudomonadati > Pseudomonadota > Gammaproteobacteria > Pseudomonadales > Pseudomonadaceae > Pseudomonas > Pseudomonas fluorescens. Next base: position 2,372,850 of record NZ_CM001558.1, read on the forward strand.
CACCGAGATGCGGAAACCATAAATCACCCGCGCCAGGACATCACGGCCCTGGTCGTCAGTGCCCAGCCAATTCATGGCGGAGGGCGGTGCCGGGGCCGGGACTTTCAGGTCGTAGTTGATGCTCTGGTAGCTGAAGGGGATTGGCGCCCACAGCACCCAGGCGTCCTTGGCGGCCAGCAGTTCGCGGATGTACGGGCTCTTGTAGTTGGCTTCCAGCGGGAATTCGCCGCCGAACGTGGTTTCCGGGTAGCGCTTGAGGGCCGGGAAATACCAGCCATCGTCGTAATGCACCACCAGTGGCTTGTCGTTGGCGATCAACTCGGCGCCCAGGCTCAGCCCGAACAGGATCAGAAACAGCCACAGCGACCACCAGCCGCGCTTGTTGGCCTTGAACAGTTCGAAGCGCCGGCGATTGAGAGGGGACAGGTTCATCTCAATGCTCCCGGCTTTCAAAGTCGATGCGTGGATCGACGAAGGTGTAGGTCAGGTCGCCGATCAGTTTCACCACCAGCCCCAACAGGGTGAAGATGAACAGGGTGCCAAACACCACCGGGTAGTCGCGGTTGATGGCTGCTTCGAAACTCATCAGCCCGAGGCCGTCGAGGGAAAAGATCACTTCCACCAACAGAGAACCGGTGAAAAAGATCCCGATGAACGCCGAAGGGAAGCCGGCGATCACCAGCAACATCGCGTTGCGAAATACGTGGCCGTAGAGCACCCGATGGCGGGTCAGGCCCTTGGCCTTGGCTGTGACCACGTATTGCTTGTTGATTTCGTCGAGGAAGCTGTTCTTGGTCAGCAGGGTCATGGTGGCGAAGTTGCCGATCACCAAGGCCGTCACGGGCAAGGCCAGGTGCCAGAAGTAATCGAGAATCTTGCCCCCCAGGGTCAGTTCTTCGAAGTTGTTCGAGGTCAGCCCACGCAGCGGGAACCAGTCGAAATAGCTGCCGCCGGCAAAAACCACGATCAGCAGGATCGCGAACAGGAACGATGGGATGGCGTAGCCGACAATGATAGCCGAGCTGGTCCACACGTCGAAATGGCTGCCGTGCCGCGTGGCCTTGGCGATGCCCAGCGGGATCGACACCAGGTACATGATCAACGTGCTCCACAGCCCGAGGGAGATGGACACCGGCATCTTTTCCTTGATCAGGTCGATGACCTTGGCGTCGCGGAAAAAACTGTCGCCGAAGTCCAGGCGGGCATAGTTCTTGATCATGATCCACAGGCGTTCGGGCGCCGACTTGTCGAAGCCGTACATGCGCTCGATTTCCTTGACCAGCGCCGGGTCCAGGCCCTGGGCGCCGCGATAAGAGGAACCGGCCACCGACACCTCGGCACCGCCACCGGCAATGCGGCTGGTGGCGCCTTCGAAACCTTCGAGCTTGGCGATCATCTGTTCCACAGGCCCGCCGGGCGCGGCCTGGATGATGACGAAGTTGATCAACAGGATGCCGAACAGGGTCGGGATGATCAGCAGCAGCCGCCTAAAGATATAAGCCAGCATCGGGTTACTCCACGCTCTCAGGTGTGGCGTTGATCTGTTGTTCCATCACTTGTTTTTCTACTTCCGCAGCGGGCTTGGTGTCCGGCTTGACCCACCAAGTGGTGGTGCCAATGTCATAGGTGGGCGTGATCTTCGGATGGCCGATGTGGTTCCAGTAGGCTACGCGCCAGGTCTTGATGTGCCAGTTGGGAATGACGTAGTAACCCCATTGCAGCACCCTGTCCAGCGCACGGGCATGGGCCACCAGGCTCTTGCGTGAGTCGGCATTGATCAATTGCTCCACCAGCTGGTCTACGGCCGGGTCTTTCAAGCCCATGGTATTGCGGCTGCCAGGCTTGTCGGCGGCGGCCGACATCCAGAACTCGCGCTGTTCGTTGCCCGGCGAACTGGATTGCGGAAAGCTGCCCACCACCAGGTCGAAATCCCGCGAGCGCACGCGATTGATGTACTGGGACACATCCACGCGGCGGATGACCAGGTCGATGCCCAGGTCGCTGAGGTTGCGCTTGAATGGCAGTAACACCCGCTCGAACTCGGTCTGGGCCAACAGGAATTCCAGCACAACTGGCTTGCCTTGGGCATCGACCATCTTGTCGTCGACGATGCGCCAACCGGCTTCTTGCAGCAATTGATACGCCTTGCGCTGCTGGTCGCGGATCATGCCGCTGCCATCACACACCGAAGGTTGGAAAGCGTCGGTGAAGACCTGCTCGGGAATCTTGCCGCGCAGGGGCTCGAGAATTTTCAGCTCGTCCTCGCCGGGCAGGCCAGTGGCAGCCATTTCCGAATTCTCGAAATAGCTGCGGGTGCGCGCGTAGGCACCGTTGAACAGTTGTTTGTTGGTCCACTCGAAATCCAGCAGCAGGCTCAAGGCCTGGCGCACCCGTACGTCCTGGAAGACTGGGCGGCGCAGGTTATAGACGAAGCCCTGCATGCCGGTGGGGTTGCCGTTGGGGATCTGTTCCTTGATCAATCGGCCTTCGGTCACCGCCGGGATGTTGTAGGCGTTGGCCCAGTTCTTGGCGGTCATTTCCAGCCAGAAGTCGAACTGCCCGGCCTTCAGCGCTTCGACCGCCACCGTGTTGTCGCGGTAATAGTCGGTGGTCAATACATCGAAATTGTAGAAGCCGCGGTTGACCGGCAGGTCTTTGCCCCAGTAATCCTTCACGCGTTCATAGCGGATCGAACGCCCGGCTTTCACCTCAGCGACCTTGTAGGGACCGCTGCCGAGTGGGATCTCCAGGTTGCCTTTGTTGAAGTCGCGATTGGCCCACCAATGTTTTGGCAATACCGGCAGTTGGCCGAGGATCAGCGGCAATTCGCGATTGTTGGTGTGCTTGAACTTGAACAGTACCTTGAGCGGGTCTTCAGCGATGACTTCGGCGACGTCGTTGTAATAACCGCGAAACATCGGAGCGCCGTCCCTGGTCAGGGTTTGGAAGCTGAAGACCACGTCCTCGGCCCGCATGGGGTGGCCGTCGTTGAAGCGGGCTTCGGGGCGCAAGTAGAAACGTACCCAGGCATTGTCCGGGGCTTTTTCGATTTTTTCCGCAACCAGCCCGTATTCGGTAAAGGGTTCGTCGAGGCCTTGCCTGGCCAGGGTGTCGTAGATCAGACCGATGTCATCGGCCGGTACACCTTTGCTGATGAACGGGTTGAGGCTGTCGAAGCCACCGAAACCGCCCTGGCGGAAGACGCCGCCCTTGGGGGCGTCGGGGTTTACGTAGTCGAAATGCTTGAAGTCGGCCGGGTACTTGGGTGGCTCGCTGTACAAGGTCAAGGCGTGCTGCGGCGCAGCGCAGGCCAGCCCGGCGAATAGCAGGCTGCTGGCGTGCAGGAGCAGGGCGCGAAAAGGCTTCATTGATCTTTCTCCGAAGATTTCAGCCACCATGCGCTCAAACCCAAGGTGTAGGGCGGCGTGGTGACAAAGGCAAACCGGTTGCGGTACGCCAGGCGATGATAATTGAGATACCAGTTGGGAATGCAGTAATGCTGCCAGAGCAGTACGCGGTCCAGGGCTTTGCCGGCGGCAACCTGTTCATCGCGGGTCTGGGCGGCCAGGAGTTTCTCCAGCAGATGATCGACCACCGGGTTGGCGATGCCCGAGTAGTTCTTGCTGCCCTTGACCCCGACCTGGCTGGAGTGGAAGTACTGCCACTGCTCAAGACCGGGGCTGAGGGTCTGGTTCAAGGTCAGCAGGATCATGTCGAAGTCGAACTGGTCCAGGCGTTGCTTGTATTGGGCGCGATCCACGGTGCGCAGCCGGGCCTGGACGCCAATGCTGGCGAGGTTTTCGACATAAGGCTGAAGGATGCGCTCAAGGTTGGGGTTCACCAACAGGATTTCGAAACTCAGCGGCTGGCTGTCGGCGTTCACCAATCGCTGGCCGTTGAGGGTCCATCCGGCTTCTTTCAATAATGCCAAGGCTTTGCGCAGGGTTTCCCGAGGAATGCCGCGACCGTCGGTCTTGGGCAGGCTGAAAGGTTCGGTGAGCAGTTTGGGCGGCAGTTGTTCCCGGTAAGGTTTGAGCAGCAACCATTCGTGGCCCACCGGCAGGCCGGTGGCGGAGAATTCACTGTTGGGGTAGTAACTGAGGGTGCGCTTGTAGGCACCGCTGAACAGCGTGCGGTTGGTCCACTCGAAATCGAACATCATCCCCAAGGCCTCACGCACCTTGACCTCGGCGAAGGTGCCGCGCCGGGTATTCATGAACAGGCCCTGGGTCTGGGTCGGGATCTGGTGGGGGATTTGCGCCTTGATTACGTCGCCGCGTGTGACCGCCGGGAATTCATAGCCGTTGGCCCAGTTCTTGGCCTGGTGTTCGATGTAGATGTCGAACTCACCGGCCTTGAAGGCTTCGAAGGCCACGTCACTGTCGCGATAGAATTCCACGTCCATGCGGTCGAAGTTGTATTTGCCACGATTGACCGGCAGGTCTTTGCCCCAGTAATCCTGGACGCGTTCGAAGACCAGTTGGCGCCCTGGCTGCACTTTAGTGATGCGGTAAGGCCCGCTGCCCAGGGGTGGTTCGAAGGTGGTGGCCTTGAAGTCGCGGTCTTTCCAGTAGTGCTGGGGCAACACCGGCAACTCGCCCAGGCGCAGGATCAGTAGCGGATTGCCCGCGCGCTTGAAGACAAAGCGGATTTTCAGCGGGTTGAGGATATCGACCCGCAGCACTTCCTGCAGGTTGGTGCGGTATTGCGGGTGACCATCCTTGAGCAGGGTTCTATAGGAGAACGCCACGTCATAGGCGGTAATCGGCACGCCGTCATGAAACCGCGCCTCGGGGCGCAGGTTGAACACCACCCAGCTGCGATCTTCGCTGTATTCCACCGATTGGGCGATCAGGCCGTAGCTGGACGTCGGCTCATCGCCGGACGGTGCGTACTGCCCAGTGCCGACCATCAGCGGCTCGTTCAGCTCGTTGATGCCGTATTGCAGGAAATTCGCTGTGGAAATCGGGCTGCTGCCCTTGAAGGTGTACGGGTTGAGCGTATCGAAGGTGCCAAACGCCATGACCCGCAAGATGCCGCCCTTGGGCGCTTGCGGATTGACCCAGTCGAAGTGGGTGAATCTGGCCGGATACTTGAGCGTGCCGAACTGCGCGTAGCCATGGCTTTCGCTGATGGCTGCGCTGGCGGGAGAGCTCAAGGCCAGGCTGATCAGGAAGAAAAAGAGGGGACGTATCAAGTCTGAGATTCGATCCAGGCGGCTTGGGCATTATGGCCCGTACAGTAACAGCTTGTATCGGCAGGAAAAAGGCGGGGCTTAGGAGGAGGGCTGGCGGTTTAGCGGATACCTGTCAGGCAGAGCGCTTTTGTGGCGAGGGAGCTTGCTCCCGCTGGGTTGCGAAGCGACCCCGATTTGGCCCCTCGGTGTGACAGACGGATTGAGTGGCTGCTTTTGGGGCTGCTTCGCAGCCCAGCGGGAGCAAGCTCCCTCGCCACATGAACCCCTCAGTGAGGCGAGTAGACCGTCAGCATCTGCCCAGGCTTGAGCGCGTTGCCCATGCGCGGGTTCCAGCGCTTGAGGTGCTGCATCTCGACGTTGAAGCGCTTGGCTACAACGTACAGCGAGTCACCCTGTTTGACCTTGTACTGGGTCTGCTTCTTCTGGTCCTTGCTGTTGGCGGCTACCACGGTGCTGATGCGCTTGCCGGTGGCCTTGGCGTCCTGCATGACCAGGGTCTGGCCGACCTTGAGCTTGTTGCCGCTGAGTTTGTTCCAGCGTTGCAGGTCCTTGGTCTGGACATTGTTGGCCTTGGCGATCTGTGCCAGGTTTTCGCCGCGCTTGACGCGGTAGGTGCGCCGGGCGCCTTCCACTTCGCTGTCATCGGCGGTTTCGAAGACCGGCTGGAGCGAGCGCGGGCTGATCAATTCTTCCGGACGCATCGTCGACAGGCTGGCGGTGAGCAGTTGGGCCTTGGACGTAGGCACCAGCAAGTGCTGGGGGCCGTCGATGGTGGTGCGCTGCTTGAACGCCGGGTTGAGCTGGAACAACTCGTCTTCGTCGATGTTCGCCACCGCCGCGACCTTGGACAGGTCCATGCGCTGGTTGATCTCGACAACCTGGAAGTAGGGTTCGTTGGCGATCGGGTTGAGGTTCACGCCGTAGGCATCGGGGGAAAGCACGACCTGGGACAACGCCAGCAGCTTCGGCACATAGGCCTGGGTCTCGCTGGGCAGTGGCAGGTTCCAGTAATCGGTGGGCAGGCCAAGCTTTTCGTTGCGTTCGATGGCGCGGCTGACCGTGCCTTCACCGGCGTTGTAGGCCGCCAGGGCCAGCAACCAGTCGCCGTTGAACATGTCGTGCAGGCGTGTCAGGTAGTCCATGGCCGCCGTGGTGGATGCGGTGATGTCGCGCCGACCGTCGTAGAAACGCGTCTGGCGCAGGTTGAAGTAGCGCCCCGTGGATGGAATGAACTGCCACAACCCCACCGCGTTGGCCCGGGAATAGGCCATGGGGTTGTAGGCGCTCTCGATTACTGGCAGCAGCGCCAGTTCCAGCGGCATGTTGCGTTCTTCGAGGCGCTCGACGATGTAGTGGATATACAGGCTGCCGCGTTCACCAGCGTTTTCCAGGAAAGAAGGGTTGCTGGCGAACCACAGACGCTGTTGTTCGATACGCGGGTTGACGCCCGCCGTTTCCTGCAACTGGAAGCCCTGGCGCATACGCTCCCAGACATCCTGGGGCACTTGCGGGCTGGGCTTTTCACTCAGCCAGACAGGCTTCTGTTTGGCGCGAGCGGCGATATTCGGGGTGTGTGCCGCGTCGGTCTGCGACACCTGGCTCGTGCTCTGGCAGCCCGCCAAAGTGGCGGACACAGCCACCGCGATGGCTTGAGCCAAGCGGGTCAATGTGTCTGACTGGACGGACCTGCGTATAGATGACGACATTGGCTGGAAGTAAGTTCCGGGCAAAAATGTCGGCCGATTCTAGAAAGCGCACCCCAACAGGTCAACCTTTCAGAATTTTTGATCAATCGATAGCTGCCTTAGAACTTATCTTTCCAAGCTCTCAAGGCCGCAAAAACCTCACTCGGCGTCTGGTTTCGCTGGCCGTTCCGTTCGTCTGCTTTTTGTTTAACGGATGTTTCAGCGGTACGCAGAAACGGGTTGGTCATTTTTTCCAGGGCCAGGGTCGACGGCAGGGTCATGACGCCTTCGTTGCGTTGGCGGCTGACTTTTTCCAGGCGGGCGGCGATGTCCGGGTTGTTCGGCTCCACCGCGGCAGCGAATTTCAGATTGCTGAGGGTATATTCATGGGTGCAGTAGACCAGCGTATCTTCAGGCAGGGCGGCAAGGCGGCTGAGGGAATGGTGCATTTGCTCCGGCGTGCCTTCGAAGAGCCGGCCGCAACCGGCGGCGAACAGGGTGTCGCCACAGAAGAGCAGGCCCCCGTGGTAGTAGGCGATGTGCCCTAACGTATGGCCGGGCACGGTGTAGACATCGAAATCCCAGCCCAGCACGCTGATCCTGTCGTTGTCATTGAGGGCCTTGTCCCGCGCCGGGATGTTTTCGCTGGCCGGACCATAGACGGTGGCGCCTGTCGCGTCTTTCAACACCTGGACGCCGCCAACGTGATCATGATGATGGTGGGTGATCAATATATCGCTGAGGACCCAGCCGGGATGGGCATCGAGCCAGGCTTGCACCGGCACGGCATCGCCCGGGTCGACTACGGCGCAGCGTTGGGTAGAGTGGTCCTGTAACAACCAGATGTAGTTATCGGTGAACGCGGGCAGGGCAGTGATCTGTATCATCGCGGAATTCGCCAAGCGGAAAACAAAGGCGCATCTTAGAACTTCCCGGCGCGTTGGAGAATGCAATGACCGATGAAGCGTTCGCTCAGGCTGATCCTGACTGGCTGGCGTTGATCAGCGCCGCTCGTGAATGGCTGTCCGGCCCTGTCGGGCAATTTTTGCTGGACGAAGAACGACGCATGCTCGAAGACGAGCTGGGCCGGTTCTTCGGCGGCTACCTGGTTCACTACGGGCCTTCGGCGCAGACGCCACCGTCGGCGCCACAGGTCCAGCGTAACGTGCGCCTGGGGGCGCCCTTGCCCGGTGTGGAGATTGTCTGTGAGGAGCAGGCCTGGCCGCTGAGCGAGCATGCCGCCGACGTGGTGGTCATGCAGCATGGACTGGATTTCTGCCTGTCCCCCCACGGTCTGCTGCGCGAAGCCGCCAGCAGCGTGCGCCCTGGCGGGCACCTGTTGATCATTGGCATCAATCCCTGGAGCAGTTGGGGGCTGCGGCGTGTGTTTGCCCACGATGCCTTGCGCCAGGCCCGCTGCATCTCGGCCTCGCGGGTGGGCGACTGGCTCAACCTGCTGGGCTTCGCGCTGGAGAAACGCCGCTTCGGGTGCTATCGTCCGCCGCTTGCGTCGCCCAAATGGCAGGCCCGCCTGGCCGGCTGGGAGCGCAAGGCCGGTGACTGGCAACTTTCCGGGGGCGGTTTTTACCTGCTGGTCGCGCGCAAGATCGCGGTCGGACTGCGTCCGGTGCGCCAGGCACGACGTGAGCCGATGGGCAAGTTGATTCCCTTGCCGATGGCCAAGGTCAATCGTCGCCACATCGAGCCGTAACCCCTTTTTGATGGTCTTGCCGGTATCCGGCGGCGGGCAATGTCCGCCGCGATCGGCGGGCCTTTGCATTTATTCTGGATAGATTGGCATGAGCGATAGCGTAGAACTCTTCACAGATGGCGCCTGCAAGGGCAACCCCGGTCCGGGCGGCTGGGGGGCACTGCTGGTGTGCAAGGGCGTGGAGAAGGAACTCTGGGGCGGTGAAGCCAATACCACCAACAATCGCATGGAGCTGATGGGCGCGATTCGCGGATTGGAAGAACTCAAGCGGTCTTGCGATGTGCTGCTGGTAACGGACTCGCAGTACGTGATGAAAGGCATCAACGAGTGGATGGCGAACTGGAAAAAGCGCGGCTGGAAGACCGCCGCGAAGGAACCGGTGAAGAATGCCGACCTCTGGAAACTGCTGGATGAACAGGTCAACCGCCACAACGTCACCTGGAAATGGGTACGTGGCCACATCGGCCACCACGGCAACGAACGGGCCGACCAATTGGCCAACCGTGGGGTGGATGAGGTGCGGGGGTATAAGCAGGCCTGAGCGTGCTAACATCCGCGCTTTTGCAAGCATGCCCGTTGAGAGCTGAACACTGATGGCCAACAGATCTGTTGTACTCGATACCGAAACCACCGGCATGCCGGTGACCGATGGTCACCGGATTATCGAAATCGGTTGTGTCGAACTGATCGGCCGGCGCCTGACCGGTCGCCATTTTCACGTCTACCTGCAACCGGACCGGGAAAGTGACGAGGGCGCTATCGGCGTCCACGGCATCACCAACGAATTCTTGGTGGGCAAGCCGCGTTTCGCGGAAGTGGCCGATGAGTTCTTCGAATTCATCCAGGGCGCGCAGTTGATCATCCACAACGCTGCGTTCGACGTGGGTTTCATCAACAACGAATTCGCCCTGATGGGCCAGCACGACCGGGCCGACATCACCCAGCATTGCACCATCCTCGACACCTTGATGATGGCCCGGGAGCGGCACCCGGGGCAGCGCAACAGCCTCGATGCCTTGTGCAAGCGCTACGGCGTCGACAACTCCGGTCGCGAGCTGCACGGCGCCTTGCTCGACTCCGAGATCCTGGCCGACGTCTACCTGACCATGACCGGCGGCCAGACCAGCCTGTCCCTGGCCGGCAATGCCTCGGACGGCAACGGTACCGGCGAAGGTTCGGGCAACCAGGCCACGGAAATCCGTCGCTTGCCGGCTGACCGCAAGCCCTCGCGGATCATTCACGCCAGCGAAAGCGACCTGGCCGAGCATGCCGCACGTCTGGAAGCCATCGCCAAGTCCGCTGGCGCTCCGGCACTGTGGACGCAGTTGGCCGAGGCACAGGCCTCCGCGAACGGATGAGACCCCTGTGGGAGCCAATGCGCTCATTCAAGGAAGCGAAGAGTCTTGTGGCGAGGGAGCTTGCTCCCGCTGGACTGCGAAGCAGCCCCATTTTGTGAGCGCTTCGCACTCAAGCGGGAGCAAGCTCCCTCGCCACGATGATTCCGGTAAACCCTGAACGAACGGCTGCATCCATGTTCATTTCTCGCCACAATCGCCACGACCTTCTACCCTGAGGTAACGGCAGGCTACGGAACCCGCTTGATGTGTGAAAATTTGAAAGGCAAGGACACTGGATGGCAACGCGCCGTGGGTTGCCTCAAGGAATGAGGACTTTTCCCGCTATGCAGCCGGTTATGAATCCCAAGCACCCCGGGTTGTCGGTGCGTGTCGTCGATGACGGCTTCGCCGCCTACATCTGGGGCAGTGATTTCAGTTTCGAGGTCAGCCACTACGGTACGGCGCAGATGGGCCGCCCGGTGAGCCAATGGGCCGTGACGCCGATTGTTCCCTATCGCAAGTGCTATGGCATCGATCCCGAAGAGTTCGCCAGTTTTCGCGACGCCCCGGACAGCGAAATCTTCATGGCCTTTCTGGATGATCAGCCAGTGGGTCATATCGTGGTCAGTACCAACTGGAACGGTTTCGCCCATATCGACGAACTGGCGGTGCATGCCCCGGCGCGACGCCATGGGGTGGCCAAGGCGTTGCTCGATGTTGCGCAGTTCTGGAGCCGCAAGAAAAAACTCCCAGGGATCATGCTGGAAACCCAGAACAACAATCTGGGCGCGTGCCGTCTCTATGAGCGTTGCGGCTATGTGCTGGGCGGCATCGATCACCTGCGCTATCGCGCCATTGACCGCCACACCGCTGAGGTGGCCCTGTTCTGGTACCGGTTGTTCGACGATCCGCTGGGCATGTCGATCAATGGCCCAACAACGCCTCGGCTTGTTCCGTAATCCGCTCCAGCAGCGACTGGAGGGCGGGCGAGGGCGTCGTGCCATCCAGGCTCAGGGCATAAAGATTGATCGGTATGGCGGGCGACACCGGGCAGACATCCAGGCCGCCATTCCTGGCGCCTGAGGCGGTAAACGGGTCGACAATGGCCAGGCCTTCGCCGGCTTCGACCATGGCCCGCATCATTTGATGAGTCTGGACGCGAATCTGGATCAGCGGCGCTGGGCGTAGCGCTGCCAGTTTGTGCTCGAAGGCTGGGCTTAGCGGATCGTGGCCATCGAGCCCGACCAGCGACTGGCCTGCCAAATCTTGAATCGAAATGTATTTCTGCCGTGGTTGCAGCCAACCGTGGGGGGCCAGCAATTGCAGCTTGCCCTGGCCGATCATCTGGCAGCGGATGTCGGGATGCTCGGGGTCGTGCAGGCTCAGGCCCAGGTCGCTTTCCCGCAGCAGCAGGCTCTGGACGATCTCGCGGGTCGGCTGGCTGAGCAAGGTGCACGGCGCGTCCGGATGGCGTCGGCGCAACGCCGCGATGCTTTGCGGCAGCAACTGCTGGGCCAGCGGCGGGGTACAGATGATGCGCAGGGGCGGCGCCTGATAATGTTTCAGGCTGCTAGCCAATCGTTGCACCGGTTCGAGGGTGTCGTAAACCCGCGTAATGCCGTCACGCAGCTCAAGGGTTTCCCGGGTAGCCTGCAAGCGCCCGCGCACGCTGGCAAACAGCATGAAGCCCAGTTGTGCCTCGGCATCGCGCAAGATCGCCTCGACCTCCGCCACCGGCAATTGCAGCCATTCGGCGGCCGTGCCGAGGTGGCCGGTTTGCAGCAGCGCCTGGATCACTTCGATGTGGCGTAAACGCATGCAAGAGGTCCGTGTTCGGCGGGTGAGCCATTGAGTGGCCGAATCCTAACCCAACTCCGGGCATGACTTCTGCTTCATGGCAAATTATGAAGCTATTTGCGTTTCCGGTTCGCGTGTCAACTCGACGCCTGACTGCACCAGCACGAAGCGGTCTTCGTCGAGTTTCGTGACTCGATCACCGATGGCCAGCTTGTACGTGATGACAGGCTCCTTGCCGTTACCGTCCAGCGACGGGGTCGATTCCTGGAACTCATGCACCGAATAGACGCGACCTTCGGCGTCCCGCGCATGAAATTGTCCGACAAGTACTGCTGCCATTGCTTAGAACCTCTGGAAATAGATCACTCGATTTGCGGTTCTGTAGACCCTGCCCAAGCGCGGTAAGTTTTCCCACAAGAAAAAAATAGTCCAGCCGGCAAGTTTTCGTTGCTCCACTGGTCCAAATTGTCCTCCGATCATCTATAACTAGGGCTCCTTCGAACCGACAGTCGAGAATGCCTCTCATGAGTAATGTCTACACAGTGGCCGTTTTGGTGGGAAGCCTGCGCAAGGCATCGATCAACCGCAAGATTGCGCTGGCACTGGCTGAGCTGGCTCCTGCCAATCTGAAACTGAACATTGTTGAAATCGGCGAGCTGCCACTTTACAACGAAGACATCGACGTGACGCCGCCGCCGGCAGCCTACGCCACGTTCCGCCAGCAGGTCGGCGCCGCCGATGCCTTGTTGTTCGTCACCCCCGAGTACAACCGCTCGGTACCGGCACCGTTGAAAAATGCCATCGACGTCGGCTCGCGTCCCTACGGCCAGAGTTGCCTGAGCGGCAAGCCGGGCGCGGTGATCAGTGCTTCGCCAGGTGCCATCGGTGGTTTCGGTGCCAATCATCATTTGCGCCAATCCCTGGTGTTCCTCGATGTGCCCTGCATGCAGCAGCCGGAAGCTTACCTGAGCGGCGCCGGGACGGCCTTCGACGAGGCGGGCAACCTGTCGGAATCGCTCAAACCCTTCCTGCAGAAATTCATCGACGCCTATGGCAAATGGGTCGAGCAGCATAAAAAGGCCTGATCGGGTCTCGAACCCTCAGCAGCCCCCTGTGGCGAGGGAGCTTGCTCCCGCTGGGCTGCGCAGCAGACCCAAAAACAGGGACGCCAGGCGCTGGAGCGCCAGCCCGACCCAGCGAGAGCGAGCTTCCTCGCCACAAACGTATCCGAATGTTGTATCCCGGCTTTACTGAATAATCCAAGCTCCCTATATTCGCCCCTCGCACCCACGATCCACCTTCGCCATGCCCGATTCCCTCCGTCGCCTTGAAGTCTTCCAGGCCCCGGCGGCGGCATTGCTGCTGGTTTTATCCCTTCATTTACCTGCTCAAGGCTGTTGCGCATGCTCATCGCGTCGTTGATTTTCCTGCTGACCATCACCCTGGTGATCTGGCAACCCAAGGGGCTTGGCGTTGGCTGGAGCGCGACGCTGGGTGCGGTGCTGGCGTTGTTGAGTGGGGCGGTGCAGGTCAGTGATATCCCGCTGGTGTGGCAGATCATCTGGAACGCCACCGGCACGTTTGTCGCGCTGATCATCATCAGCCTGCTCCTGGACGAGGCGGGGTTCTTCGCCTGGGCGGCCCTGCATGTGGCCCGGTGGGGGCGGGGCAGTGGGCGCAAGCTGTTTGCGTTCATGGTGTTGCTGGGCGCACTGGTGTCGGCGCTGTTCGCCAATGACGGGGCGGCGTTGATCCTGACACCCATTGTGATTTCGATGCTGCTGGCGTTGCGTTTTTCGCCGGCGGCAACCCTGGCGTTCGTAATGGGCGCCGGTTTTATTGCCGACACGGCGAGCGTGCCGCTGGTGGTGTCGAACCTGGTGAACATTGTTTCGGCGGACTTCTTTGGCATCGGCTTCAACCGCTACGCGGCGGTCATGGTGCCGGTCAATCTGGTCAGCGTGGCGGCCAGCCTGGCGATACTGCTGTGGTTCTTTCGCCGAGACATCCCGCGGGACTACGACCCGCAGCAGTTGGACGATCCGGCGTCTGCCATTCACGACAAGGCCACCTTCTATGCCGGTTGGGCGGTGCTGGTGATCCTGCTGCTGGGCTGTTTTGCCCTGGAGCCGCTGGGAATCCCGATCAGCGCCATCTCGGCGGTATGTGCCATGTTGCTGCTGGCCATCGCCGCCAGAGGCCACAAGATATCCACCCGCAAAGCGATGAAAGAGGCGCCGTGGCAGATCGTGATTTTCTCCCTTGGCATGTACCTGGTGGTGTACGGCTTGCGCAACGCCGGGCTGACCGGATACCTGGCCCACTGGCTTGATGGCTTCGCCGAATATGGTGTGTGGGGCGCGGCCATGGGCACCGGTATTCTGACGGCACTGCTTTCGTCGATCATGAACAACCTGCCGACGGTGCTGATCGGCGCCTTGTCCATCGATGCCAGCCAGGCCACCGGCGCGGTGAAGGAAGCGATGATCTATGCCAACGTCATCGGCAGCGACCTGGGCCCGAAGATTACTCCGATCGGCAGCCTGGCGACCCTGCTGTGGCTGCATGTGCTGGAGCGCAAAAATATCCGGATAGGCTGGGGGTATTACTTCAAGGTCGGGGTCGTGTTGACGGTGCCGGTGTTGCTGGTGACGCTGGCGGCGCTGGCGGTGCGGTTGTCACTCTAGACCGAGGAGGCTTCATCGCGAGCAGGCTCGCTCCCACAGTGACCGCAGCGTCTGCAATTTCAATGGTGAACAGAGACACCATGTGGGAGCGAGCCTGCTCGCGATGAGGGCCTGGTAGACACCCTCAAATTCAGCCGTTGCCCGGCACATCCGGCCAAAGATCGGCCACCAGGAACAGCCGCTCGGCCTCTTCCCACTCGCCCTCTGCACTTTCGGTCAGGCGCACCATCAGTTGCGCTGGCGCCATGGAGTCGAGGGCCATTCGCCAGGCGTCCAGTTGCTCGGTGCTCCAGGTCTGGTCCGCTGGATAATGGGCTGGGGCCAGCCAGGCGGCGCGGGGCAGGGGTTGCCAGCGGCCTGGCGGACGTTGGGCGACGAAGGCTGGCCAATCGCGCTGATGCAGCCAGCTTCCCCGTAGATGCCTGGGGTGCGCACCGGCCGGTGGTTCGGCCTTGCCCGGCCAGGGATACAACAAATAACCGCCGAGCCAGAGTTCGGAACGAAACACCTCGATACCGGACGGCTCAACACCCAGTGCCGCCAAGGCCTTGCGGCTTTCCGGACGTGCCGAGATCGGCAGTTGGTGCTCGCGCAAATGCGCCAGTTTGCGGTCGAGTCGGTCATGGCAGCCCGGGCCGAGCCATTGCGCGGTGTCCTGGCCATTGCCGTGCTGGGGGCCGAGGTACAACTTGATCGCCAATTCCAGATGATGGACGCCGTCGCCATCGCGCAGCAGCAGGTCCAATTCGCCCAGCGTATGGCCGGCGTGCCGGATCGGCAGGTTCGCGGCAATCAGCTCGATGCCCGGGGCGTGTTGCACGGCAAATTGCCACAGCCTTTCGTAATACAGGCCCAGGCGCCGTGTTCGCCCTTGGGACAGGCAATGCAGCAGTGGATAGCTGTCACGGTCCAGTTGCCGCAACCAGTATTCCAGTCGATGAGGATCTTGCACCCAGCCACTGCCGGCCAGGGGGTGGCGCTGGGGCCAGGGTGGGTCGATGAGCATCGGCGGGGCAAGTATCGCCCACGCCAGATCGCGCACTTCGGGATGGCGCAGGCGGCGGGGCAAGTCCAGCAATTCAGGAAACAGGATCATTTTGCGAGCATAGCCGCTGTGGTGAAGGCTTAAAGAATTTTGTCTATGGAGCGCTTTCGCCCATAATCGTGTTTTTCGCCCGCAGCAGACCCTCGCAGGAGCCTCATGGAGCAATTTCGCAATATCGGCATCATCGGTCGCCTGGGCAGTTCGCAGGTGTTGGACACCGTTCGCCGACTCAAACGTTTCCTCCTGGAGCGGCACCTGCATGTGATTCTCGAGGACACCATTGCCGAAGTGCTGCCAGGGCACGGCCTGCAAACGTCCTCGCGCAAAATGCTCGGCGAAGTCTGTGACATGGTGATCGTGGTTGGCGGCGATGGCAGCCTGTTGGGGGCCGCCCGGGCCCTGGCGCGGCACAATATCCCGGTGCTGGGGATCAACCGGGGCAGCCTGGGGTTCCTGACCGATATTCGTCCCGACGAGCTGGAGATCAAGGTCGCCGAGGTGCTGGACGGCCATTACCTGGTGGAAAACCGCTTCCTGCTGCAAGCCGAGGTTCGCCGCCACGCCGAGGCTATTGGCCAGGGCGATGCCCTCAATGACGTGGTGCTGCACCCCGGCAAATCCACGCGCATGATCGAATTCGAGCTGTACATCGATGGCCAGTTCGTCTGCAGCCAGAAGGCCGACGGCCTGATCGTCGCCACGCCCACCGGATCCACGGCCTATGCGCTGTCTGCCGGAGGCCCGATCATGCACCCCAAGCTCGACGCTATTGTGATTGTGCCGATGTACCCCCATACCTTGTCTGGGCGACCCATTGTGGTCGATGGCAACAGTGAGCTGAAAATCGTCGTGTCCAAGGATATGCAGATCTACCCGCAAGTGTCCTGTGACGGTCAGAACCATTTCACCTGCGCGCCGGGTGACACCATCACCGTCAGCAAGAAAGCGCAGAAGCTGCGCCTGATCCACCCGCTGGATCACAATTACTATGAAGTCTGCCGGACCAAGCTCGGTTGGGGCAGCCGGTTGGGGGGTGGAGGCGACTGATGCTCGATCCCGCGCGCAGTTACGACCTGATCGGCGACGTGCACGGATGCGCCCTGACCCTTGAACGCCTGCTGGACCGACTCGGTTACCAGAAGCAGGGCGGGGTCTGGCGGCATCCGTCGCGCATGGCCGTGTTCCTGGGCGACATCATCGACCGGGGTCCGCGGATCCGCGAGGCGCTGCACATCGTCCACGACATGGTCGTGGCTGGCCAGGCGCTATGCATCATGGGCAACCACGAGTTCAATGCCCTCGGCTGGAGCACACCGGCCTTGCCCGGCAGTGGCCAGCGCTACGTGCGCGAACATACGCCGCGCCATGCTCGCCTGCTCAACGAAACACTGACCCAGTTCGAGCAGCACCCCGGCGACTGGCATGACTTCCTCAAGTGGTTCTATGAATTGCCGCTGTTTATTGATGCCGGCCATTTCCGGGTGGTGCACGCCTGTTGGGATGCCGGCCTGATCGAACCGCTACGCGGGCTGTTCCCGGACGGCTGCATCGACGAGCACTTCCTCCAGGCCTCCACCCAGGTGGGCAGTTTCGCCTGCACTGTATTCGATCGTCTGCTGCGCGGCACCGATATGCGCTTGCCCCACGGTTTGACCCTCACCGGTGGCGACGGCCTGACCCGTTCGTTTTTCCGCACCAAGTTCTGGGAAGACAACCCGCAAACCTACGGTGACATCGTGTTCCAGCCCGACGCCTTGCCCGAGCCCGTGGCGCGCACGCCGCTGTCGCCGGATGAAAAGAACAACCTGTTGCGTTATGGCGTCCACGAACCGTTGCTGTTCGTCGGGCATTACTGGCGCAGCGGCAAACCCGCGCCGATCCGCCCGAACCTGGCCTGCCTGGACTACAGCGCGGTGCTGTACGGCAAGCTGGTCGCTTATCGCCTGGACCGGGAAACCCGCCTGGACCCGCATAAATTCGTCTGGGTCGATGTCGAGCGCCCGGAGGCGATGCAATGAGTGCCGTCGCCGTCTTGCGCTTGCCCTTGGCTGCGGATCTGAGCGGGTTCGTCAAACTGTTGCAGCGCATGCAAGTGCCCCATCGAGTCAGCGAGGAGGCGGGCGAGCAGGTCTTGTGGGTGCCCGATGAAATCAGCGAAGACGTGCGCTCTTTGTACGCACGCTTTCCGGCCGGCGATCCCGAGCAGCAATTGCAACTGCCGGACGCGGGCAGTACCGCGCGCCGGCCGGGCTTTGTCGAGCAACTGACGCGCAGCCCGGTCACGGCCCTGATATTGCTGCTGAGCCTGATCGTCGGTGCGGTGACCCTGCTGGGGGAGAACCTGCAAACCTTGCGCTGGCTGACGTTCCTCGAGTTTCGCGTCGTCGGCGACTATATCCAGTTCACGCCCCTGGCCGACAGCCTGGCGGCGGGGCAGTGGTGGCGCCTATTCACGCCGATGCTGATCCACTTCGGTTTCCTGCACATCGCCATGAATGGCATGTGGTATTGGGAGCTGGGGCGGCGGATCGAAGCGCGCCAGGGCGGCATCAATCTGTTGGGGCTGACACTGCTGTTCAGCCTGGCGTCCAATTTCGTCCAGTATTTTGTCAGCGGCGCGACGCTGTTCGGCGGTTTGTCCGGCGTGTTGTATGGCCTGCTGGGGCATTGCTGGATTTATCAACTGCTGGCGCCGAACCCGGCTTATTACCTGCCCCGTGGCGTGTTGGTGATGATGCTGGTATGGCTGGCGCTGTGCCTGTCGGGGCTGGTCTCGCTGATCGGTTTCGGTGAAATCGCCAACGGTGCCCACGTTGGCGGGTTACTCGTCGGCTGCCTGACCGGACTGTTGGGTGGGCTGTTCGCTCGCCGTAAATGGCCCTCTGACTGACGCTAGTGTTTTTTGAAAAATGCGCGACTGCGCGGAGATCTCATGTCCTCGTTCAACGAAATGATCCAGAACATCACCCCCGACATCTACCAAAGCCTGAAGCTGGCGGTGGAAATCGGCAAATGGTCCGATGGCAACAAGCTCACCGCCGAGCAGCGCGAGCTGTCGCTGCAGGCCATGATCGCCTGGGAGATCCAGAACCTGCCCGAAGAAGAACGCACCGGCTACATGGGCCCGCAGGAATGCCAGTCGAAGTCCACCGAAGTGCCTAACATCCTGTTCAAGTCGGACGCCATCCATTGATCGAGATTGGCCGCGGTGCAATCAGCAAGATGTCGGCGCGCCTTGACGGGCCGACCGTTCAATACGCCTTTCGCCTGGGCGATATCGAGGTGCCGGTCAACCCGTTGATCGGCAGCACGGTACGCCTGGAGTTTCTCGGTGCGATCCACTGCACCCATTGCGGACGCCGGACCAAGACCAGTTTCAGCCAGGGCTATTGCTACCCCTGCATGACCAAACTGGCCCAATGCGACCTGTGCATCATGAGCCCGGAACGTTGCCATTTCGACGCGGGCACCTGCCGCGACCCGGCCTGGGGCGAGCAGTTCTGCATGACCGATCATGTGGTGTACCTGGCCAACTCCTCGGGCGTGAAAGTCGGCATCACTCGTGCCACGCAATTGCCGACCCGCTGGCTGGACCAGGGCGCCAGCCAGGCGTTGCCGATCCTGCGGGTCGCCACCCGCCAACAGTCTGGGTTCGTCGAGGACCTGTTCCGCAGCCAGGTGGCGGACAAGACCAACTGGCGCGCCTTGCTCAAGGGCGATGCCGTGGCGGTGGACCTGCCACAAATTCGCGATTCGCTGTTTGAAAGCTGCGCCCAGGGATTGCAGGGCTTGCAGGAACGATTCGGCCTGCAAGCGATCCAGACCATAGCGGACGTCGAACCCATCGAGATCCGTTATCCGGTGGAGCAGTATCCGGCCAAGATCGTCAGCTTCAACCTGGACAAGAACCCGATCGCCGAAGGCACGCTACTGGGAATCAAGGGCCAGTACCTGATTTTCGACACCGGCGTGATCAACATTCGTAAATACACGGCTTACCAGCTCGCCGTGCATCAGTAGAAGGATTCGACCCATGCGCACCGAACAACCGAAGATGATTTACCTGAAGGACTATCAGGCGCCCGAGTACCTGATCGACGAGACGCACCTGACCTTCGAGTTGTTCGAGGACCACAGCCTGGTCCATGCGCAACTGGTGATGCGCCGCAACCCTGAGCACGGCGCTGGGCTGCCGCCGCTGGTGCTCGACGGCCAGCACCTGGAGCTGATTTCGCTCAAGCTCGACGACGCCGACCTGGGGCAGGGCGATTACCAGTTGGATGACAGCCACCTGACCTTGCACCCCAAGGCCCAGGCCTTCACGGTCGACACAACCGTCAGGATCCACCCGGAAACCAACACCGCCCTGGAAGGCCTGTACAAATCCGGCAGCATGTTCTGCACCCAGTGCGAAGCCGAAGGCTTCCGCAAGATCACCTATTACCTCGACCGCCCGGACGTGATGAGCAAGTTCACCACCACGGTGGTGGCCGAGCAGCACAGCTATCCGGTGCTGCTGTCCAACGGCAACCCGATTGCCAGTGGCCCTGGCGAAGACGGCCGGCACTGGGCAACCTGGGAAGACCCGTTCAAGAAGCCCGCCTACCTGTTTGCCCTGGTGGCCGGGGACCTGTGGTGCGTCGAAGATACCTTCACCACCATGAGCGAGCGCACCGTAGCGCTGCGCATCTATGTCGAGCCGGAAAACATCGACAAATGCCAGCACGCCATGACCAGCCTGAAGAAGTCGATGCGCTGGGACGAAGAGGTGTATGGCCGCGAATACGACCTGGACATTTTCATGATTGTCGCGGTCAACGATTTCAACATGGGGGCCATGGAGAACAAGGGCCTCAATATCTTCAACTCCAGCGCTGTGCTGGCCCGCGCCGAAACCGCCACCGACGCCGCGCACCAGCGGGTCGAGGCGATCGTTGCCCACGAATATTTCCACAACTGGTCGGGCAACCGCGTGACCTGCCGCGACTGGTTCCAGCTGTCGCTCAAGGAAGGCTTCACGGTGTTCCGCGACGCCGGTTTCTCCGCCGACATGAACTCCGCCACCGTCAAGCGCATCCAGGACGTGGCTTACCTGCGCACCCACCAGTTCGCCGAAGACGCCGGCCCCATGGCCCACCCGGTACGTCCGGACAGCTTTATCGAGATCTCCAACTTCTACACCCTGACCGTGTACGAAAAGGGCTCGGAAGTCGTCGGCATGATCCACACGCTGCTGGGGCCTGAGGGTTTCCGCAAGGGCAGTGACCTGTACTTCGAGCGCCACGATGGCCAGGCGGTGACCTGCGATGACTTCATCAAGGCCATGGAAGACGCCAACGGCGTCGACCTGAGCCAATTCAAGCGCTGGTACAGCCAAGCCGGTACGCCACGGCTGGCAGTGAGCGAGTCCTACGACGCCGCAGCCAAAACCTACAGCCTGACTTTCAGCCAGAGTTGCCCGCCGACCCCGGACAAGCAGGAAAAGCTGCCGTTCGTGATTCCCGTGGAACTTGGCTTGCTGGACAGCAAGGGCGCTGAAATACCTTTGCGCCTGGCCGGTGAAGCGGCGGCAAGCGGCACCTCGCGGGTGATCTCGGTCACCGAAGCCGAGCAGACCTTCACCTTCGTCGACAT
This sequence comes from Pseudomonas fluorescens Q2-87, assembly GCF_000281895.1. Lineage (NCBI taxonomy): Bacteria > Pseudomonadati > Pseudomonadota > Gammaproteobacteria > Pseudomonadales > Pseudomonadaceae > Pseudomonas > Pseudomonas fluorescens. The sequence goes on from NZ_CM001558.1 coordinate 2,393,943, forward strand.
TGCCGAACAGCCGCTGCCATCGCTGCTGCGTGGTTTCTCGGCGCCGGTGAAGCTGAGCTTCCCGTACAACCGCGACCAATTGATGTTCCTGATGCAGCACGACAGCGACGGCTTCAACCGCTGGGATGCCGGCCAGCAGTTGTCGGTGCAGGTGTTGCAGGAGCTGATCGCCCAGCATCAAAAGGGCGCTAGCCTGTCGCTGGACCCACGCCTGGTCAGTGCGCTGCGCAGCGTGCTATCGGACGAATCCCTGGATCAGGCCATGGTTGCGGAAATGCTTTCGCTGCCAAGTGAAGCCTACCTGACGGAAATCAGCGAAGTGGCTGACGTCGAGGCGATCCATGCCGCCCGCGAATTCGCCCGCCGGCAATTGGCCGAAAACCTCTTCGAAGCGCTGTGGCTGCGCTACGAAGCCAACCGCGACTTGTCGAAACGCACACCGTATGTGGCCGAAGCCGAGCATTTCGCCCGTCGCGCGTTGCAGAACATCGCCCTGTCGTACTTGATGCTCACCGGCAAGCCTGAGGTGTTGAGTGCAACCCTGGAGCAGTTCGATAGCGCCGACAACATGACCGAACGCCTGACGGCGCTGGCGGTGCTGGTCAACTCGCCATTCGAAGCCGAGAAGGCCAAGGCCCTGGAAGTGTTCGCGGAAAACTTCAAGGGCAACCCGCTGGTCATGGACCAGTGGTTCAGTGTCCAGGCCGGCAGCCCGCTGCCTGGCGGCCTGGCGCGGGTCAGGGCCTTGATGGAGCACCCGGCATTTAACATCAAGAACCCGAACAAGGTGCGGGCACTGGTCGGCGCCTTCGCCGGGCAGAACCTGATCAACTTCCACGCCGCCGACGGCTCGGGCTATCGCTTCCTGGCGGACCTGGTGATCCAGCTCAACGGCTTCAACCCGCAGATCGCTTCGCGGCAGTTGGCGCCGCTGACCCGCTGGCGCAAATACGACAGCGCCCGCCAGGCACTGATGAAGGCCGAGTTGGAACGCATCCTGGCGTCCGGCGGGCTTTCTGCCGATGTGTTTGAAGTGGTGAGCAAGAGCTTGGCGTGACCTTGAAGCCGCGGTCTGCCTGGCGGACCGCGGTGCACCCTATCGCGAGCAAGCTCGCTCCCACAGTAAATCTTCGGTGAACACATATTTTGTGTTCAAGCGCACAGGGTCTATACAAAAAAAGATCAATTTTGAGAGGTAAAAGGCAGGGCACTAGTATTCTGCAGCTTTATCTGCGGGGGCTCATGAGAGTACCGGCCTAAATGCTTCTTTTAGAGAAGTTAAGTTCTATTCCAGAGCCAAGAATGGCCAGTGACCATAGGTTGTCACTCACCGTATAGTTTCTAGCAAGTAGAATGTTCAAGCTGAGAGCCTCGACCAAGGCTTCTTCATTTTCTGCTGCTGGATCCTCTGTTTCTTTAATGAATTCAGTGCTTAAGCATCTAAGGTCATCATGGAAAGTAATACTGGCAGAATATTTATTACTGTGTCCAATGCTTCCCATTACTTTGTAATTTATAAAGGTGGCACCCATATATTTATTGATAAAATTGAATGATGGCAGATTCATGTCCCATGAGTATCCTGTTCCTTCCAGCAGCTTGCTTATGGTTGGGGTCTGCATGACGTAGCTATTGTAGGGTTCTACATCAAAGCCTTTTCCTTCAACATTTTTAGTGGTTGTCATGACACTCGCTCCTCTTGCGATTGTTAATGCAATTCTGCGCAAGTTCTATAAGTCACTGTTCGGTGTGATGAGTGTCGATTAGAAAAGGGCAGAGGGCTACTGTCAGAAATAACAGGGTTTTATATTGATTTTGAATAGGCGATATAGGTTGTCATGACAAAGTAATCCCCTGGCCAGCCCTCGCCATCACCCCACCGAATACCCCGCCATTCACCCCCTGCGCCAATCCCCCTGGTTAACAAAAGATAACGTGGCGTCGATTGTCAGACCTTTCGAAAGCCCGATAGGATAGGTCAGCTTCCGAAGTGGCTCTAGATTGCAGGTTTCAGGGCTATGCTCCAGGACTGCAAGGTGGAGGAGCCTGCTTACGGCGCCCACCTAACAATAATAATGGGGGAAAGGTCTATGAATGAGCCTGTCATGGCTGTGGGGCGCTGCCGCCCGCCGATGCTGCGCAAAGTCGCGTTGCTGGCTGCGGTGCTCTCGCTGCTGGGCTCTGCCGTGTTGTCGGCACCGGTGATGGCCGTTGCGGCCTCGACCACCGATATCATCTATTCCGTTGAATCGGCCAAGGCCAGCAAAACCCTGATGCTCGACGTGGTCCACGCCGGCCAGCGCCTGGTGGCGGTGGGGGATCGTGGGCACATCGTTTATTCGGATGACCAGGGCAGCTCCTGGACCCAGGCCAAGGTGCCGACCCGCCAATTGCTTACCGCAGTATTTTTTGTCGATGACAAACACGGTTGGGCCGTGGGTCACGACGCGCAGATCCTTGCCAGCGACGACGGTGGCAGTACCTGGACCAAGCAATTCGAAGACCTTGCCCGTGAAGCGCCGCTGCTGGACGTCTGGTTCAAGGACGCCAGCACCGGTTTTGCCGTGGGCGCCTACGGCGCGTTGTTGGCAACCACCGATGGTGGCAAGCACTGGGAAGATGCCAGTGATCGGCTCGACAACGAAGACCAGTTCCACCTCAACGCCATCGCCGCCGTGAAAGACGCCGGGCTGTTCATCGTCGGCGAGTCCGGCAGCATGTTTCGCTCCGCCGACTGGGGCCAGTCCTGGGAAAAGATCGAAGGCCCATACGAAGGCTCGCTCTTCGGCGTCATCGGCATCGCCCAGCCCTCGACACTGCTGGCCTACGGCTTGCGCGGCAATCTTTATCGCTCCGTCGATTTCGGCGATACCTGGGAGCAGGTCGAGCTGAAGGCCGCCCGTGGCGCCCTGGAGTTCGGCCTGTCCGGGGCCACGTTGTTGGCGGACGGGTCCATCGTGATCGTTGGTAACGGCGGCAGCGTGGTTCGCAGCACCGACGACGGCGAGACCTTCAGCGTATTCAATCGCCCTGATCGCATTTCCGTGGCGGCTGTCACGGCGGCGGGCAACGGCAACCTGATCCTGGCGGGGCAGGGAGGCGTTCGCGCCACCACGGCCACCGGTGCCGAACTGAGCAAATGAGTCGGGCCTGCAAGGGCATAAAAACAAGAAGGCGGACCCCATGAGCAGTCATCATCAAGACAAGGCGACGTTCCTCGAGCGCCTGATTTTCAATAACCGCCCGGCAGTGATCATCATTTGCCTGCTGGTCAGCATCTTCCTGTTCTGGCAAGCCACGCTGATCCGGCCGTCCACCAGTTTCGAAAAAATGATTCCCCTCAAGCACCCCTTCATCGAGAAGATGCTTGAGCACCGCAATGACCTGGCAAACCTGGGCAACACGGTACGGATTTCCGTGGAGGCCACCAACGGCGACATCTTCTCCAAGGAATACATGGAGACCCTGCGCCAGATCCACGATGAGGTGTTCTATATCTCCGGCGTCGACCGCTCCGGGCTCAAGTCGTTGTGGAGCCCAAGCGTGCGCTGGACCGAAGTGACCGAGGAAGGTTTCGCCGGTGGCGAGGTGATTCCCCAGAGCTACAACGGCTCGGCCGACAGCCTCGACCTGCTGCGCAACAACGTGCTCAAGTCAGGCCAGGTCGGACGCCTGGTGTCCAACGATTTCAAATCGAGCATCGTCGATATTCCGCTGCTGGAGTCCTATCCGGACCCTCAGGATCAAGGCAAGTTGCTGGCGCTGGACTACCAGAAGTTCTCCCACGAGCTTGAAGACAAGATCCGCAACAAGTTCGAAGCCCAGAACCCCAACGTGCAGATTCACATCGTCGGATTTGCCAAGAAGGTCGGCGACCTGATCGACGGCCTGGTCATGGTGGTGCTGTTCTTTGGCGTGGCCTTCGTCATTACGCTGATCCTGCTGTACTGGTTCACCAACTGCATGCGCAGCACCGTTGCGGTGTTGACTACCACACTGGTGGCGGTGGTCTGGCAACTGGGGTTGATGCATGCCGCTGGTTTCGGGCTCGATCCGTACTCGATGCTGGTGCCGTTCCTGATCTTCGCCATCGGCATTTCCCATGGCGTGCAGAAAATCAACGGCATCGCCTTGCAGTCCAGCGAGGCGGACAATGCACTGACGGCGGCGCGGCGCACGTTCCGACAACTGTTCCTGCCGGGCATGATCGCGATCCTGGCGGACGCTGTCGGCTTCATCACCCTGCTGATCATCGACATCGGCGTGATCCGCGAGCTGGCCATCGGCGCCTCCATCGGCGTGGCGGTGATCGTGTTCACCAACCTGATCCTGCTTCCGGTGGCGATCTCCTATGCCGGTATCAGCAAGCGTGCCATCGAACGCAGCAAGAAGGATGCGACTCGCGAACATCCGTTCTGGCGCACGCTGTCGAACTTCGCCAGTGCCAAAGTCGCGCCGGTGTCCATCGCCTTGGCGGTTATCGCCTTCGGCGGCGGGCTCTGGTACAGCCAGAACCTCAAGATCGGCGACTTGGACCAGGGCGCACCGGAACTGCGTCCGGACTCGCGCTACAACAAGGACAACAATTTCATCATCAGCAACTACTCCACCAGCTCCGACGTGTTGGTGGTGATGGTCAAGACCAAGGCCGAAGGTTGCTCGCGCTATGAAGCCATGGCGCCCATCGACGAGCTGATGTGGAAGATGCAGAACACGGAGGGCGTGCAGTCGGCGATTTCCCTGGTGACCGTGTCCAAGCAGATGATCAAGGGCATGAACGAGGGCAACCTGAAATGGGAAACCCTGTCGCGCAATCCTGATGTGTTGAACAACTCCATTGCCCGGGCCGATGGCCTGTACAACAACAGTTGCTCCCTGGCACCGGTGCTGGTGTTCCTCAACGACCACAAGGCCGAGACGCTGGACCGGGCGGTGAAGGCGGTGCAGGACTTCGCCAAGGAAAACAACCGGGACGGCCTGGAATTCATCCTCGCCGCCGGTAACGCCGGTATCGAGGCGGCCACCAACGAAGTGATCAAGGAGTCGGAACTGACGATCCTGATCCTGGTGTACATCTGCGTCGCGACCATGTGCATGATCACCTTCCGTTCCTGGGCCGCAACGTTGTGCATCGTGTTGCCGCTGGTACTGACCTCGGTGCTGGGCAACGCCCTGATGGCGTTCATGGGCATCGGCGTGAAAGTCGCGACGTTACCGGTGGTGGCGCTTGGCGTCGGGATTGGCGTGGACTACGGCATCTACATCTATAGCCGCCTGGAAAGTTTCCTGCGGGCTGGACTGCCGCTTCAAGAGGCGTACTACCAGACGCTGAAGTCCACCGGCAAGGCCGTGCTGTTCACCGGCCTGTGCCTGGCCATCGGTGTGTGCACCTGGATCTTCTCCGCCATCAAATTCCAGGCAGACATGGGCCTGATGCTGACGTTCATGCTGCTGTGGAACATGTTCGGCGCGCTGTGGCTGCTGCCGGCGCTGGCGCGGTTCCTGATCAAGCCTGAAAAGCTGGCGGGGCAGAAGGGCAATTCCTTGTTTGCACACTGATCACCAGCACAAAGCACACCCACCCTGGCAAGGAGCCGCTGGGGCTGGGTGAGTCAGGCCACTCAAGGCACTCATTGCCAAACACAATCCTGTGGTGAGGAGATTTATCCCCGCTGGGTTGCGGAGCAACCCCCAAACCCGGCACCCCGGTGTAATAGGCTGATCACCTCTAGCCTTTTAGGGCTGCTACGCAGCCCAGCGGGGATGAATCCCCCACCACAATACTGACAGCAACCCGGTTCATGTGGCGAGGGAGCTTGCTCCCGCTGGGTTGCGAAGCAGCCCCCAAACCAGGCACCCCGGTGTAATAGGCTGATCGCCTCCAGCCTTTTGGGGCTGCTACGCAGCCCAGCGGGAGCAAGCTCCCTCGCCACGGTCTTGTGTTTGGCTACAGGCTGGGTGAGTCAGGCCAATCAAGCCACTTCTGACCAAACACGAACCTGTGGTAATCAAGGCGCCAACGGCAAGAACTTGCTTTGCGCCAATGGCCTGCCGATCTGGCCTCGATGCACATTCACCACCGCGTAAGGGCTTTTGGCCTTGGCGAGCATCGAATGGTAGTGCTCCTTGCGTTGTTCCTTGGTTTTCAGGTGCGCGACGCTGAAGTCCGCTTTTGGCGTATCGGCGGTTTCGTAATGAAAATGCGCATACCAGAGGGGCCAACCGTCCCGGTCGTTGACGGCGTACTCCTGGAGAAAATCCTTGCGAATCCCGGCCAGGGCCTTGCGTTCGCCGAGCCTTGCGACTTGTATGAGGTTTTTCTCGAACAGGTAGCGAAGGTTGCTGTCGGTCGGGGGCAGTTGCAGGCTCAATTCGGTGCGCAGTTCACTGCCTCGGGTGGTCATCCGCGAAACGGCGCTCGACAGCTGCTCGGTCAACGCCTGATCGCCTGCGGTGCGTGGCGTTTTCGTCGCCGTGAAAGCCCTTTCCAGCTCTTCGGAAAATTTGCGGTAGCGACTCGCCTCGTTGTTCATGATCTCCTCGATTTCCTGAGGGAAGCGGCACTGTGTTTTGTAGCGCTCGGCGTTTGAGAGACTGTTTTCCAACTGATCCAGCAATTTTCGCGCATCGGCCTTGATCGTCTTGATCGACCGGGTGCGAGGCGTTGGGGCCGGTCGTTGAACTTCGACGACGTCCCAGACATCGTCGTGTTGCGAATACATGGCGAGCAATTTGTCATCGACTTCGGAGCGCAACTCCACGACGTCGATGGGCAGGCTGGTGCCGGCCGGCTTCAGGTCCCCGATCAAGACGCCCCCCTTGCGGGTCTTGATCACCTTCTTCTGCGGGCGTCCGGAAGGCGTCTTGCTGCGTTTTGGCGGGCGTTTGCGTGGTTGTGGTTCAGGTTTGAGTTCGGCGGCGAGTTTCCTGGAAGCGTCCTCGTACAGACTTTCCACCAGCCTGAATAACCTGCCGAAGTAAGAAGTGTCGATGTCGCCGGCATTGAAGGCCTTGATGCCCTGCATGGCATCGAGCGCTGCGCCATAGTGCTCGGTCAGGCTTACCAAGACTTCGAGCTGTTCCGATGGGGTCAGCTCGTAGGTGCCCAGGTCCGATTGGGAGCGCGCCTGTTCCATCAATAGCTTGGTGATGCTGTGCAAGTTCTCGGGAAGGTCAGAGTCGGGATCCTTGAACACGAGCGCCGCCAAGGTGGGTAATTGCAGGGCCTTGGTCGCCAGTGCGGTTCTTTCATCTTGTGGCCGGTCCCTGGTCAGGCGCTCGAACACTTGCGCGCCGGCGGCATCCAGGTTCAACAGCGCATCCAGGTAGCGGTCACGAAGCTCCAGCCAATGGATCGAGCGATCGTTGATGTCACTCAAAGCATCCAGGTACTTGAAGTAGCCCTGGACATTCGCAGCGACGGCGGCCTGCAATCCGTCCGCATTCTCAGTGAACTGGCTGTGGGCGGCATCCAGTGCCGTCAGATCGAACTCGCTGATCAGGAAGGCCTTGCGGGCGTTGTTGACTACATTTTCCATCAAGGCGCGAATGATCTTGGGCGGCAGGGCCATGTCCAGGCTGGCGTACTCGTTCACATGCTCCAGCAGCTTCAAATAGCAGTCGGTCTGTTCCTGGAGCAGCTTATAAAACTGCGCCCTTTTTGCCGCGCGTTGCTCCTCGGTAAACGCGCCTGCCTGGGTCCTGCTCATGACCTCTTGGGCGACATCCAAGGCTCGTTGTTGACTGGCTTCCTGCGCATGGTAATTCTTGAGTTCCTGGCTCAGTTCGGCTGCGCGTTGAGTCCTCAGGTTGCGCATTTGAGCCAAGCGCTTGGGTGGCATGCCACCGCGTAGCCGAAGGCGCAGGTCGAAGGACCAGTTGCCATGGGTATCTGCTCGCAACACCGGGCCATTGCGCGCCGGATCGCGCGGTGCACGAGGGTCGATCATCGTCGCGCTGCCATCCGATTCCGGGGTGACTCGATACAGCTTGTCGTCCACCAATGCGTGCCACTTGTTGTCGATCACGTATAAGCCGGTGTACGGGCCATAGGTGACTGGCCCGGGCAGCCTCGCCGGGCGCGGCACCTGCAAGTTTCCCAAGCGGGTGCGTTGCTGTGCGGTCAGGCTGCGGCGGGCGCTGGCGAAACTGAAGTCCAGGTTCATGCTGGCGGCCTTGGACGACTCCCCCGGCAAGGCAACAGTGCCCTCACGGATGACGGGCGGCTCGAGCAAGGGCCAACGCTCCGGGATGATGCGCGGCGCAGGCGGGCGCATGGCCTGCTGCTTCAGGGTTTCGGGCAAGGGCTCCGCCAGGGTAGCGCGAGTGGATGGCAGCTGGCCCGCCAACAGGGCGAGGTTAAGCAGCAGGTCGACGGCGGCGAGTTCCCGTGTCACCGCGTCTTCGCTACTCAATGCCGGAATGTCATGGCTGGCGCTGGCCATCAGGCTCCATAGCCAGACGGCGGCCATGGCCGGGCCTCGCAACAGGGGCATCAACAGCGTGTTGAACAGCAGGCTGGAACCTTGGAGCAGAACGGCCCAGCGACTTTCGCTGTTGGAAACCGATGCCCGGTCGGCCTGGCTGACCAAGGCTCGTGCGTTGCTGCCGTAGAGGTACTGCATCAACTCGCCGTTGCGCAGGAATTGCTGCAATTCGTCGTCGACGCTGTCGATGGCGAGTGTCGCCGGAGCAGGCTTGGCCGGAACGCTGAATTCATCGCCCTGGAAAAAACGCACGATGTGCGGCTCCAGGAAACCGCCGTTGGCATAGATCGGGCGCGCGGCGGCGGGCATCCAGGTCAGGACGCTGTTCTGCAGCTCACCGGGGGTGACGATGGCTTGCAGCAGCGCTTCGCGCGTCGGGTATTGCAGCAGCGACGGCGCGTAGAGTGGGCGATACAGCAGGTGCGGGCCGGTTCGGCTGTCTTGCGGCTCGATGATGAACATGTTGATCACGGTGTCGGGGTGGGCCTCGGGCTTGCGCAGGAAAGCCAAGTGCCGAATGACCACCGAGCGGTCGCGGACCCGCTGGCTGTCAGGATCGGATTTGAGCAGCGCTTCAACCAGGCGCAGACCTGGGCGGGTCACGCCGTGTTCGTTGCTGAGCATCTGCTTGAGCGCTTCCAGCGGCAGTTGAGCCGGGATCTGCTCGGCGAACATCCGTTCACGTTCCCGGGCTTGAGTCCCTTCGTCCAACAAGTGTTGTTGCAGATAGCGAGGGTAGCTCGTGCCGATATCGACCTGTTCGATCAACCCACCCTTGCGAGTGATGAAGTCCGGCGTCAGCCACGGGGGAAGCGTCAGCCCCAGGCGATGGGCGAGCGCCAGGTTGCCGCTGGGTCGGGCAACGAGGTTGTTGATGGCCAGTTCGGTCAGGGTCATCGTTGTTTTTTCGATGATCCCGGAAGTGCCGGGATAACCGGCGGCGACGCTGAAGGTCAGTTGCACATCGTCGGGCTGGTATTGGCGAGCATCTATCGTGTTCGACAGGCTGGCGTCGGTGTTCTGCAATTGTTCAAGCAAGGCGTCGGCTGCATAGGTCCTGATGTCCTTGATATCGCTGAGGTAGGTCCGGCCTTGATTGCGCTTCTTGGCGCTGGCCAGGGCCAGGCTGTAGTGCTGGAACGTCGTTTGATCGAGGGTGGACGCGTTTTTCAACCAGTCGGGCAATAGCGGTTCGAGTCGCGCCGAGGTTTCAGGCGTGAGGCGCGGGCCGTCCAGCAGATAACGGGCCGGGTCGCTCAATTCTGCGTAAAGCGACTTCAGGTCTTGCAGGCCGATTTGGGAAGGCAATTGCACAGCTGCCAGGTCGGCCAATTGCTGCTCCAGGATCAGGGCTGCCTGGGTGTCGAAGACGTTGCCATCGATCTCGTTGCGTCGGCAGGTAACGGTCTCGACGGCGTAGCGGCTGGCAATCCGTTCGCCCCAGTGGCTCGTAAAGGCGTCCAGGGAAGCGAAGGACTGCACGACGCCGCAAGGGCTGCATAACAGAAAGACATCGGTATTTTTTGTGGTGTGGGCCAGGAGTATTTCACTGGCGATCAGCACGGTGTCGTGGTCGCCCCCGATCATCCGGGTTTCCAGGCTGTAGGCATGCACGGCGGGCTGGCCCTTGCCAAGCAAGCGCCGGTCGCGATCCGGCCATCGGACGATCTGGTCCAACGCTTGGCGTGCCGCATTGGACAGGCCCGGCTGTTGCAAGGCGCAGGCGTGCAGTCTGTTTTTGAGCACGTCGCTGAGCCAGCGCCAGCGGCTGATGGAGTCTTGAGGATCGGCTTGAGAGGGGGCGGCGATGTCTGCGTTCCAATAGCGGGTCAGCGCATCGGCCAGGCCGATCTGCACGCTCCAGGGCAATTCAAGCAAGAGCTTTTCGATCACCTTCATGTCCAGCGTTCCCTCAGCCGACCTCAGTGGGTGCGGCATTTTTTCCGAGAGAAAGCACGCCAGGCCACCGGCATCGCTGAAATCCACGGGTGTGCCCAAGGCTAGGTAATCGAGGACGCGGGACATGAACGGCTGGAGTCGCCAGCCGCGAGTGGCGACGTCCGGAGTGGCGAGCAGGGTCTTGGAGAGGTCGAAGGCCAGCGACGGGTATTTTTCCTGAATGGCCTGTTCAAGCATGCGTCGAGCGAACTGCTCGAAGGTTGGGCGACTGGCAAATTGCAGGTTGACGCTCTGAGCAAATGCAGCGGGGCTGTCAGCCGGTGAAGGCGAGGTCATGGGAAATCCTTTTCATGGAGTCGTTGGAAATGACGCCTGGAAAAGTATCGACCTCTGGCTCTCGTGCGGGCGGTATATAGATACCGCCGCGGCGGATGAAATGTGTGTCAGGCCGGGGAGGGCCGAAGCATGGGATCAGGCGGGATCGGCGCCCAGCACCACATTCAAGGCACTGCGGGCATCGTCCAGTTGCACCAGCGTGGCATGCCGGGCACCGAGGGCATCACGGTTTTCGATGGCGGTGAGAATCGCCTTGTGCCGTGGCATCGCCAGCTCATGCAGGTTGGGGCGCTGGTTGGAATGCTTGAGCGCTTCGGCGATGGCGACCGACAACATGTTGCACAGGTTGGCGAGCAGGTCGTTGTGGGTGGCGTCGGCGATGCGGCTGTGGAAATCCAGGTCTGGTTGCAGCACGGCTTCGGGGGTCGGTGCGACCTCCATGCGCTGGTAGGCTTCGCGGATGGCGGCGATATCGCTCTCGTCGGCGAACTGGGCGGCGAGGGCGGCAGCGGCCGGCTCGATGATGCTGCGCACGCTGGTCAGCAGATTGAAGAACTCATTCTGCGGACTGCTCTGCATCAGCCAGTGCAGTACGTCCGGGTCGAGCATGTGCCATTCCCGCCGAGCCTTGACCACCGTGCCCACGCGCGGTCGCGAATACACCAGGCCCTTGGCGACCAACACCCGGGTGGCCTCGCGCAGCACCGGGCGGCTGACAGCGTACTCCTCACACAGCAAGGCTTCGGCGGGCAGTTTATCGTCCGGCTTGAAGCGCCCGGAGACGATCTGCATGCCCAGTTCCTGGACGATGCGCGCGTGCATGCTCTTGCGGTCGGAGGGTTTGCGGTAATCCATGGGGCGTGGCGCGATCCTGTGCGTGGGGGTGCTGCGCATGATAGCAGGCGCGGCGATGGCGGGTCGCTAGTGCGAGCACGGTCTGGAACTCAGAGAAGATCCAAATGTGGGAGCGGGCTTGCTCGCGAATGCGGTTGAACATTCAACATTTGGGTTGACTGTCACACCGCATTCGCGAGCAAGCCCGCTCCCACAGGACCTTCTGTTGAGCATGAATCAAGGGTCAGTGGGAGTGACGCGGCACCTCGGCCCCGCGGCAACCGACCAGGAAGTCGAAGTCACAGCCCTGGTCCGCTTGCAGCACATGGTCGATGTACAACTGGCGATAGCCGCCCACCAGCAGTTGCTGCGGCGGGGCGAGGTCGGCCAGGCGGGCGGCGAGTTCGGCGTCGGAGATGTCCAGGTGCAGGCGGCCACTGGCGCAATCCAATTCAATCCAGTCGCCTTCCTTCACGGCTGCCAAAGGTCCGCCGGCGGCGGCTTCCGGTGCCACGTGCAGCACTACTGTGCCGTAGGCCGTGCCGCTCATGCGTGCATCGGAAATCCGCACCATGTCCGTCACGCCCTGGGCCAGCAGCTTGGCCGGCAAGCCCATGTTGCCGACTTCCGCCATGCCCGGATAACCCTTCGGCCCGCAGTTTTTCATCACCAGGATCGAGTTGGCGTCCACATCCAGTTCCGGATCGTTGATCCGCGCCTTGTATTCGTCGAAGTTTTCGAACACCACCGCGCGGCCGCGGTGCTGCATCAGTTCAGCGGTGGCAGCGGACGGCTTGAGCACAGCGCCCAATGGCGCCAGGTTGCCGCGCAGCACGCAGATGCCGCCGTCGGCGCGGATCGGGTTGTCCAGGGTGCGGATGACTTCATCCTGGCCATAGATCGGCGCGTCCTTGGTGTTCTCGCCGAGGGTCTTGCCGTTGACGGTCAAGGCGTCCGGGTAGGGGATCAGATTCGCTTCGCCAAGGCGACGCAGCACCGCGGGCAGGCCGCCAGCGTAATAGAACTCTTCCATCAGGAAACGTCCGGAAGGCTGCAGGTCGACGATGGTCGGCATACCGCGACCGATGCGGGTCCAGTCGTCCAGGTCCAGTTGCACACCGATGCGGCCGGCGATGGCCTTGAGGTGGATCACCGCGTTGGTGGAGCCGCCGATGGCCGCGTTGACACGGATGGCGTTTTCGAAGGCTTCCTTGGTCAGGATTTTCGACAGTTTCAAGTCTTCGCGGACCATCTCCACGGCGCGCATGCCGGACATATGGGCCAGCACGTAACGCCGGGCATCTACCGCAGGTATGGCCGCATTGTGCGGCAGGGAAGTGCCGAGGGCTTCTGCCATGCAGGCCATGGTCGACGCGGTGCCCATGGTGTTGCAGGTACCGGCCGAGCGGGACATGCCGCCCTCGGCCGCGAGGAAATCGTCGATGGTGATGGTGCCGGCCTTGACCTGCTCGCTCAGTTGCCAGACGACGGTGCCCGAGCCGATGTCTTGGCCCTTGTGCTTGCCGTTGAGCATCGGCCCGCCGGTGACGACGATGGCCGGCACGTCGCAACTGGCGGCGCCCATCAACAGCGCGGGGGTGGTCTTGTCGCAACCGGTGAGCAGGACCACGCCGTCAATCGGGTTACCGCGAATCGCTTCTTCCACGTCCATGCTCGCCAGGTTGCGTGTCAGCATGGCGGTGGGGCGCAGGTTCGATTCGCCGTTGGAGAACACCGGGAATTCAACCGGGAAGCCCCCGGCCTCGATCACGCCGCGCTTGACGTGCTCGGCGATCTGCCGGAAATGCGCGTTGCATGGCGTCAGCTCCGACCAGGTGTTGCAGATGCCGATGATCGGCTTGCCGTGGAACTGATGGTCGGCGATGCCCTGATTTTTCATCCAGCTGCGGTACATGAAGCCGTTTTTGTCGGCGGTGCCAAACCATTGGGCCGAGCGCAGGGAGGGTTTCTTATCAGACATGATAGATTCTCTTATTGTATGACTATATTGTTCTAGCGTGAGCGTAACATAAGCGCAATTTGCGCGGTTTGGAAGTGTTGTTGGGTAAATAGTATTACTATATAGTCCGATTCAACGGAGGGGTTGTCCTGGCGGTCATTCGCGAGAGAAATCCCCCGAGGTTCTATAACAACAACAATCGGAGAACGGTCCCATGAGCCAGGAATTGCGGCTTATTCGTCGCATCACGCTGAAACTGATTCCCTTCCTTATCCTGCTGTACCTAATCGCCTACGTGGACCGCTCCGCCGTCGGTTTCGCCAAGTTGCACATGGGCGCCGACCTCGGCATTGGCGATGCCGCCTACGGCCTGGGTGCAGGGCTGTTTTTCATTGGCTATTTCCTGCTGGAAATCCCCAGCAACCTGATGCTGGAACGCTTCGGTGCCCGACGCTGGTTCGCCCGGATCATGATCACCTGGGGCGCCATCACCATCGGCATGGCGTTCGTGCAGGGGCCGCACAGCTTCTATGTGATGCGCTTTTTGCTGGGTGCGGCCGAAGCCGGGTTCTTCCCGGGCGTGCTGTACTACATCACCCAATGGTTCCCGGTGCGCCATCGCGGCAAAATCCTGGGCCTGTTCATTCTGTCCCAACCGATCGCGATGATGATCACCGGCCCGGTGTCCGGCGGCCTGTTGGGCATGGATGGGGTGCTGGGCCTGCATGGCTGGCAGTGGTTGTTCATCGTCATCGGCCTGCCGGCGGTGCTGTTGACCTGGCCGGTGCTGCGTTACTTGCCCGATGGTCCGCTACAGGTCAAATGGATGGACCAGGCCGAAAAGGACTGGCTGACCGGCGAGCTGAAGAAGGACCTGCAGGAGTACGGCCAGACTCGCCATGGCAATCCGCTGCATGCGCTGAAGGACAAACGGGTCCTGCTGCTGGCGCTGTTCTACCTGCCGGTGACCCTGAGCATCTACGGCCTGGGCTTGTGGCTGCCGACGCTGATCAAACAATTCGGTGGCAGCGACCTGGTGACTGGTTTTGTCTCTTCGGTGCCTTATATCTTCGGCATCATCGGTTTGCTGATCATTCCTCGCAGCTCCGACCGCTTGAACGATCGCTACGGTCACCTGGCCGTGCTGTATGTGTTGGGCGCCATCGGCCTGTTCCTCAGTGCCTGGCTGTCGGTGCCGGTGTTGCAATTGGCGGCGCTGTGCCTGGTGGCGTTTGCACTGTTTTCCTGCACAGCGGTGTTCTGGACCTTGCCGGGGCGGTTCTTTGCCGGCGCCAGCGCGGCGGCGGGCATTGCGCTGATCAACTCGGTGGGCAACCTGGGTGGCTACATCGGGCCGTTCGTGATCGGCGCGCTGAAGGAATACACCGGTAACCTGGCGTCGGGGCTGTATTTCCTGTCCTGCGTGATGGTGTTCGGCCTGGTGTTGACTGGCGTGGTGTATCGGTTGCTGGAGCGCAAGCATGCGTTGCCGGCGGATCAGTTCGCGGCCAGTGCCCGTGGGGCGACGCGTACATAAAATTCGAAGGCTGAGATGAACAATGTGGGAGCGGGCTTGCCCGCGAAAGCGGTGGGTCAGCTTGCATCAATGTTGAATGTACCGCCGTCTTCGCGGGCAAGCCCGCTCCCACAGGTGATTGACGGTGTATTTAAGTATTGTTTACAGGGAGAACATTATGCGTTTAGTTCAGTTCGAATTGCCTAACGGCGAACGTCGCGTCGGTGTAGTCGACGGCGACCAGGTGCGGGAAGTGCAGGGCGCCGGTACCGTGCGCGACCTGGCGCTGGCCGCCATCGAGGCGGGGGTGAAGCTTGAGCAGCAGGTCAACAGCCTGGGCCTGGGCGCCGGCCATGACTACGCGCAGTTGCTCAGTGAGCTGCGCATCCTGCCGCCGCTGGATCACCCGGATCCGGCGCACCTGCTGGTCAGCGGCACTGGCCTGACCCACCTGGGCAGCGCCTCGGCCCGGGACAAAATGCACCAGCAGGCGGGCGACGAAAGCGCCATGACCGACACCATGCGCATCTTCAAGTGGGGCGTGGAAGGCGGTAAGCCCCAGGCTGGACAGGCCGGTGTACAGCCGGAATGGTTCTACAAGGGTGACGGCAGCATCGTCGTGCGCCCGGGCCATCCGTTTCCGTTGCCGCCGTTTGCCGAAGACGCCGGCGAAGAGCCGGAAATCAGTGGCCTGTATGTCATCGGCCACGACGGCAAGCCTTATCGCCTGGGCTTTGCCGTCGGTAACGAGTTTTCCGACCACGTGATGGAGCGCAAGAATTACCTGTACCTGGCCCACTCGAAATTGCGCAGCTGCAGTTTCGGTCCGGAACTTCGCGTGGGTGAACTGCCTCAACATCTGTCCGGGACCAGTCGTATCTTGCGCAACGGCGAGGTGCTGTGGCAGAACGAGTTCCTCAGTGGCGAGGCCAACATGTGCCACAGCCTCGAGAACCTGGAATTCCATCACTTCAAGTACAGTCAGTTCCTGCGCCCGGGGGACGTACACGTTCACTTCTTCGGCACCGCGACGCTGTCGTTCGCCGACGGCATCCGCACCCAACCGGGGGATGTGTTCGAAATCAGCCAGGCTGAATTCGGCGCTCCGCTGGTCAACGGCATTGCTCCGGTAGACGCGGTGTTCAACCCGGGTACTATCGGCACACTTTAAAAGGAGACTTGCGATGAACCAGATCCTTGGTCACAACTACATCGGCGGGACGCGCAGCGCGGCCGGCCAGACTCGCCTGCAAAGCGTCGACGCCAGCACTGGCGAGGCCTTGCCGCATGACTTCGTCCAGGCCACGGCAGAAGAAGTCGATGCCGCCGCCAAGGCCGCCGCCGCGGCTTATCCGGCCTACCGGAGCCTGAGCGCGGCGCGCCGGGCGGAATTTCTCGAGGCCATTGCCGACGAACTGGATACCCTGGGCGACGAGTTCGTGGCTGTGGTCTGCCGTGAAACCGCGTTGCCGGCGGCACGGATCCAGGGCGAGCGCGGGCGCACCAGTGGCCAGATGCGTCTGTTTGCCAAAGTCCTGCGCCGCGGTGACTTCTACGGTGCGCGCATCGACCGGGCATTGCCTGAGCGCACGCCGCTGCCGCGTCCGGACCTGCGTCAATACCGCATCGGACTGGGGCCGGTGGCGGTGTTTGGCGCCAGCAACTTCCCCCTGGCGTTTTCCACGGCGGGTGGTGACACCGCGTCGGCCCTGGCCGCCGGGTGCCCGGTGGTGTTCAAGGCCCACAGCGGCCACATGGCGACCGCTGAGCACGTCGCCGACGCGATCATCCGCGCGGCGGAAAAAACCGCGATGCCAGCCGGCGTCTTCAACATGATCTACGGTGGCGGCGTCGGCGAATGGCTGGTCAAGCATCCGGCGATCCAGGCCGTGGGCTTCACCGGCTCACTGCGGGGTGGACGTGCCCTGTGCGACATGGCGGCCGCCCGGCCACAGCCGATCCCGGTCTTTGCCGAGATGTCGAGCATCAACCCCGTGATCGTGTTGCCGCAAGCGCTGCAAGCCCGCGCCGACAGCGTCGCTCGCGACTTGACCGCCTCGGTGGTGCAGGGTTGCGGCCAGTTCTGCACCAATCCCGGCCTGGTGATTGGCATTCGCTCGCCGCAATTCACTGCTTTCACCCAACAGGTGGCTGCGCTGATCGGCGACCAGGCGCCGCAAACCATGCTCAATGCCGGCACGCTGCAAAGCTACGGCAAAGGCCTGGAAAAACTCCTGGCGCACCCGGGCATCGAACACTTGGCCGGCCGCGCGCAACAGGGCAACCAGGCCCAGCCGCAACTGTTCAAGGCCGATGCCAGCCTGTTGATCAACGGCGACGAGGTCTTGCAGGAAGAAGTGTTCGGCCCGACCACAGTATTCGTCGAAGTGGCGGACCAGGCGCAACTCAGCGCCGCGTTGAATGGCCTGCACGGCCAGCTGACCGCAACGATGATCGGCGAGCCGGCGGACTTCGAGCAGTTCAGCGAATTGACGCCGCTGCTGGAACAGAAGGTCGGTCGCATCCTGCTCAACGGGTATCCGACTGGGGTCGAGGTGTGTGATTCGATGGTTCACGGCGGGCCTTACCCGGCGACCTCCGATGCCCGTGGCACTTCGGTAGGGACATTGGCAATCGATCGTTTCCTGCGTCCGGTGTGCTTCCAGAACTATCCGGACAGCTTGCTGCCGGAGCCGCTGAAGAACGCCAACCCGCTGGGCATCCAGCGGCTGGTGGATGGGGTGCCGGGGCGCGAGGCGCTCTGAGGGTTGCGGTGAGGCAGGCGCATTGAAGTTGGATGGGCCGGCCTCTTCGCGGGCAAGCCCGCTCCCACAGTGGATTTGTACGGATACAAAATGTGTGTTCGCCGCTCATCCCATTGTGGGAGCGGGCTTGCTCGCGAAGGTGACAGTCCAGTCAACCTCGCTTCTGAAGTTATGGCCCAAGGCCCACTCGCACATTGGGTTATCATGCCAACTTTCCCAACGACCGACTGATCACCATGACTGCCGTAACCGCCCCCCTGCTGCAAGCCCTCGAATCCTGCGACATGCTGATTATCGACGGGCTGCACGCATTCAATTTTGAGCTCGACGAGCAGGACCAGTTGCACGTCGAGTGCATGAACGGCCGCACCCTCGAGCACTGGCGCTTCACGCCGGCGCAAATGCAGGCCGCGACGTTCGACAAGGCCTCGAATCACTGGATCATCACCAGTGACTCCGGCGACCACCATCTGGAATGCGTGGAAGCGACCAGCGGCCACGACGATGAGGACGACGAAGATGAAAATGCGTAGTCTCTGGCCACTGTTGATGGCCGGCAGCGTGGGCGCCATGGGCGTCCAGGCAGGTACCGACGAGCGTCATCAATTGCTGGTCGGTTCCTACACCGCCGGCCAGAGCCAGGGCATCTACCGCCTGCAATTCGACAGCCGTACCGGCCAGCTCGATGCCAACCCACTGCAAGTGATCAAGACGGACAACCCTTCGTGGCTGACCCTTTCCCCTGACATGACCCGGCTGTTCGTGGTCAACGAAAACGGACCGGGCCAGAAAGACCCGGTGGGCAAAGTCAGCAGCTACGCCATCGACGCAAAGTCCCATGACCTGAGCCTGATCAACCAGGTGCAGTCCCTGGGCAACGAGCCGACCCATTCCAGCCTCACGGGCGACGGTCGGCATCTGCTGGTCAGCAATTATTCAGTCGTGGAAGACCCGGGCGGCACCCTGGCGGTGTTGCCGGTGGACGCCAGCGGCAAGCTGTCATCCGTGGTGCAGTTGAGTAGCCATCAGCCAAGTCGGGTCAATCCCGAGCGGCAGCTATCGGCTCATGTGCATTCTGCCGTGTCCTCACCCGATGGCCGGTTTGTGTTCGCCAACGACCTGGGAGCGGACAAAGTCTTCATCTACCGCTACGACCCCAAGGCCAACCCCGAGCTGCCGTTGACCGCCGCCGATCCGGCCTTCGTGCAACTGCCGCCCGGCAGCGGTCCGCGTCACCTGCTGTTCAGCGCTGATGGCAAGCACGCCTGGCTGACGATGGAAATGAGCGCGCAAGTGGCCGTGTTCGATTACCAGGACGGACGCTTGACCCAGCGTCAACTGGTCGACCTGGCGGCGGGCAAGCCTCAGCCGGGCAGGGCAGCGGCGGCGTTGCATGCTTCCCGGGACGGCAAGTTCCTCTATGTGAGTAACCGTGGCACCACCAATGAACTGCTGGTGTTTGCCATCGACCCGGCCGCAGGCACGCTGAAAGAGCTGCAGCGGCGCTCCGTCGAGGGAGATCATCCTCGGGAGTTCAGCCTCGACCCAAGCGGCAAGTTCCTGCTGGTTGCCAACCAGAAGAGCAACCAGATCGTGGTGCTGGAGCGTGATCCCAAGACCGGCTTACTGGGTAAAACCGTGCAGAAACTGCCCATCGATGCGCCGAGCGATGTGAAATTCATTGTCCCTCAATAGACCGCAGGCCCCGTTATTCGGGGCCTGCGCGGTTGTATCAAGAAGACTGATAGTCGCTAGTATTGCAAAGCATTTCAAAGCGGGACGCCTCGGCGCGTAAGTTTGCTTCACGGCCCCACCGGCCATTAAGCCAACTGAATCCGAGGACTACCGCCATGAACCTGAATCTCTTCTCCGTCATCGCCGCTTCCGCTATCTCCGCCACCGTAGCGCTGCCAGCCAGTGCCAGCATCGAGATCAGCAACAAAAAAAACAGCACCCAGAGCTACACCCAGAAATACCTGCAACAGAGCGCCAATTTCTATGCAGCGCTGGACCACAAGATCCAACACTGAGCGCCCCGCAACCAATGAAGCCTGCGATCTTTTCGTCTTTGACTGAAGAGAAAAGATCGCAGGCTTCGTCGTTTATGAAAATACTTGCTGTAATATCATATAGCCATGTGTTTAAATTTGACGCTGACAAATTGACTCCTTTGCAGATTAAGGATCGACACCATGGCAATGCGTCTGGCAGTGATGTTGCTGTTTCTTTATTCAACCCCGATTGTTTCAGCCGCCCAGCCGGATTCCGGCGAGTTGGAAGTGGCGCGCGAGCGATTGTTGAGTTTGCTTAGCGACTGATCGGGTCGGTTGGAAAGGGCAGGTTGCCTATGTGGCGAGGGAGCTTGCTCCCGCTCGATTGCGCAGCAATCGCCATAAAGGGTCCGCTGCGCGGCCCAGCGGGAGCAAGCTCCCTCGCCACGTAAGCGTTTGCATCGAATGAATGGTTACTTGGCCATGATCGCCACGAACAGCTCGGACGTCAGAAACCGTTGCAGCCACCGCTGCAAATGCGGATAAGGCGCCTGGGCGAACCACTCGCGATCGACATGGGCAAACTGCCGCACGAAGGGCATCAGCGCCACGTCGGCCAGGCTTTGGTGATTCGCCGCCAGGAACGGCCGCGCTTCGAGCAGCGCTTCCAACCGCCCCAGAAAAACCTCCCCCTCGGCCCGATAATGCTCCATCGGCTGTCCAGGATGGCGCTCGGGGTATTTGTAGCGGTTCAGGTGCTGCTTGAACACCTGGTCGTTTTCCTCGATCAGCGTCGCCGTCAACGCTTGTCCCTCGCAATCATGCAACAGCCGCCAATCGTTTGGGTCATTCCGGTCCAAGGCCCAGGCCATGATTTCCAGGCTCTCATCGATCACCCTGCCATCGGCTTCCAATACAGGCACCGTGCCTTTGCTGGACAGTGCGAGCATCTGGGCTGGCTTGGCCTTCAGGCTGACTTCGATAATGTCTACCTCGACAGCGCTGTAGCGCAGCGCCATCCGCGCTCGCATCGCATAGGGGCAGCGGCGGAAGGAGTAGAGCGTGGCGCAGCTCATTTCACCTCCACCGTGCTCAGTCCATTGCCCTGGCGACGAACCTGGATCTGTACCGGAATCCGCTCATGCATTTCCTGCACGTGGGAAATCACCGCGACCTTGCGACCCTGGGCCTGCAAGCCATCGAGGGCGTCCATCGCCAGTTGCAGCGATTCGGGATCGAGGCTGCCGAACCCTTCGTCGATGAACAGCGACTCGATTTTCAGCGTGCTGGATGCCATCGAGGCCAGGCCCAGCGCCAAGGCCAGGGAAACGAGGAAGGTTTCGCCGCCGGACAACGAGTGCACTGAGCGCAGTTCATCGCCCATCTCCGTGTCCATCACCAGCAGCCCGAGCATGCTGCCGCCGCGTTTGAGTCGGTAACGGCGCACCAACTGGCGCAACTGGGCGTTGGCGTGGTGCACCAGCAAGTCGAGGTTGTAGGCCTGGGCCAGTTTGCGGAAACGGTCGCCGGTGGCGGAGCCGATCAGGGCATCGAGGCGTGCCCAGCGCTGGTATTCGGCGTAGGCCTGTTCGATCTGTCGGGCCAGGGCCTGGTTGGCGTTCTGTCGGCGCAGGTCCTCGGCCTGCTGGGCTCGTAACTCGGCGCAGTTTTGTTCGCTGGCGGCGAATCGGGCTTGCAGCGCGGTGAGGGCTTCGGCCAATTGCTCCGGCAACAGATTGCCGTTGTGCTGGGTTTGGTGGTTCTGTAGGCGCTGCTCGCGTTCGGTCAGCAACACACGGGCCTGCTCGATGGCTTTTTCGCTGTTGAGCAAGCGCTGGCGCAATTGGCTGATATGTTGCTCATCCAGGCCGAGCAGGGCGTCGATAGCGGCGTCGTCCAGTTCAGGATGGCCGGTGCGCCACTGTGTGATACCTGCAGCCAGGGCCTGAAGCTCCTGCTCCAGGGATTGCGCCTGTTCCTGGCGGGCCTTGAGTTCGGCGGCCAGTTGCACAAGATCGTTGCGCAACTGCTGCAACCGTCGATTGGCCGTCGCCTCGGCCTCCCGTGTCTGTTCCAGGCTCTGGTCGAGTTGGTGCTGCCATTGTTCGGCGCTGGCGTGTTGGCCGAGCAGTTGCGCGAGTTTTTCCTGGCAGGCCTGCTGTTGCTCGCTCAGGGCGTTGAACTGCAGGCGTGCCGCTTCCAGTTGTTGGATGCGGGTCTGCTGGCGGTCCTGCTCTTTTTCCAGAGCTTGCAGGCGCTGGAGCTGCTCGCCGAGTTCGTCGCGCTGCTGTTCCAGTTGCTCAAGGCGCTGGGCGATCTGCTGGTCGAGCTGCATGAAGGTCGCGGCGGGCTCGGTGCGCAAGGCCTGTAGCGTATCGGCCGGCAACAGGGCGCTGAAGTGGTTCAACTCTTCGTCCAGGCGCTGGCGATCCTGAGCCAACGCTTGCTGCTGGTTGGTCAGGTGCTGCGAGGCCTGCTGGCTCGCTGTTTCGGCGTTGCGCAGCTGTTGCGCCAGGCGCGCGGCGTCCTGCTGCAGCGTCAGCAGGGCGGTCTGTCGCTGTTCGTCCTGGCCGATGCGCTGGTGCAGCTGGCTGTTCTGCTGGGCCAACCAAGCGTCGCGTTTTTCCGGATCCTGGGCCAGCAATTGCGCCGACAGCGGGTGGGCTTCCAGGCTTGGCGCCAGGCTTTGTTGCTGGACAGCGAGTTGTTCCTGCTGCTGTTTGAGTTCCTTGAGCTGGGCGATGACGCCACTGTATTGCGCGCGCAGGTCGATGACTTTTTCGTTGAGCTGCTCGACCGCTTTACGAACGTTGGCCTCTTCGTTTTCATCGTGACGACCGAGGCTCTGCAGCAGGGCTTCGGGCTGATGATAAGGATGCTCGACGCTGCCACACACTGGGCAGGGCTGTTCGTCCTGCAACTGTGCGCGCAATTGCTCGACGCTTTCGCTGCGGGCCAGGCGCTGACGTTCCAGCAGGTCACGGGTGACGCGCAGGGTCTGTTCGGCAATGGTCAGTTCGGCCTTGGCTTCGCCGCCTTCGCGCACCAGTCGGTCGCGTTCCTGCAACGCCTGTTGCTGGCGTTGTTCCAGGTCGGCGCCACGTTTGTCCAGGTCTTGCTGGCTGGCCCACAGCCGGGTCAGCTCTTCGAACGCTCGTAGTTGCTTGCGGTTGTCTTGCAGCAGTGTGCCGAGCAGTTGGAGCTGTTCGGTCACCGCTTCCGGTTCGGCGCCGGCTTCCTTGTAGAGCACTTCAAGTTCTTGCCGGCGGGTCGTCAGCTCTTCGGCGGTGCGGGCGGCATCCTGCTCAAGCGTGGCGAGTTCGGCCTGGCCCTTGCTCAATCGATTGCCGATCAACATCAATTGTTGGAGTCGATCACGATAGGCATTCCACGCATCGCTCAGCGGTGCAAGGTGGATGCTTTGTTCAAGCTCGCCAGCGATGCGCTGCAAACGCTCGGCCACTTGTTTCTGCTGTTCGAGCAAGGTGTCGATCGTGCGCTGGCCTTCGGCGCAGACCTGTTGTGCCTGTTCCTGGCGTTCGGCGGCAAGGTTCGCCTCTTGGGCCAGGCGGGCGAGGGTGCTTTGCTCGTCGAAGGCCTGGCGCAGCAGCGGTGCGCTGTCGACGCTTTGTTGCCGGGCGCTGGTCAGCGAGCGTTGCGCTTCGTCCAGGGCTTTTTCCAGTTCGGCCTGCTGTGCATGCAAATCGATCTGCTGCTGGGTGAGGTGCCGGATCTGCGCTGCCAGCGGTTCAAGCTGACGATTGAGTTCGGTCTGGCGAACGAATTGATGCCGTTGCGGCGCCAGTTGCTCCAGGCGCGTCAGTTTCAGGCGTTCATCGGCCAGGGCGCTCCAATCGGCCTGGGCCTGTTGCAACTGCTCGGCGGCACTGGCCTGTTCGTCCTTCAATACATCCAGGTCCTTGAGCCAGGTGTGCTGTTGCTCCAATTGCTTGAGCTGCGCCTGTTCGGTCTTGAGCTGTTGCTGGGCTTCGTCGAAACGCTGGTCGAGCTCGGCCCGGGCCTCGGGTGCCAGCGGTGTGACGCCGGTGGCCTGGTCCTGCAATTGTTTGTGGCTTTCCTTGGCCTGCTTGGCCTTGTCGAAGGCACGGCGGCCGAGGCGGGTGTACAGGGCGGTGTCGGTGAGTTTTTCCAACAGCTCACTGCGCTCGTTGTCGTCGGCCTTGAGAAAAGCACTGAACTCGCTCTGGGCCAGCAGCACGGCGCGGGTGAACTGCTCGAAGTTCAGGCCCAGGGCTGCTTCGAGCTGGGTCTTGTATTCGCCTTTCTGGCTCGCCAGCAGTTGATCGTTGTCCAGGTCGCGCAAGCTCTGGCGGCTGGCTTGCAACTTGCCGCCGGCTTTCTCCCGGGCGCGATTGGCTTCCCAGCGGGCGCGATAGCGGCGGCCGTCGATGCCGCGAAAATCCACTTCGGCATAACCGTCGCCCGTACCACGGCGCAACAGGGTACGTGGATCGCCCGTGGCGATTTCGCCGTCGGCGTCCGGCACCTTGGCATCGCGTCCGGTGTTGTTGAGGCGCGGCACGGCGCCGAACAGCGCCAGGCACAAGGCGTCGAGCAGCGTGCTCTTGCCGGCACCCGTGGGGCCGGTAATCGCGAACAGGCCGGCGCTGGCCAAGGGCTCAGCGGTGAAATCGATTTCGAACGGCCCGGCCAGGGAGGCGAGGTTTTTCAGGCGGATAGCGAGGATCTTCATGGTTGCTCGCTCTCCATCTGCACGTCTTGCAACAGCACGGCAAAATCCTTGAGGGTCTGTTCGTCCACGTCGTTGCCGTAGGTGTCCTGCCAGGCGCGGCTGAACAGTTCCTGCGGGCTGAGTTGGTCCAGTTCGATCAGGGCGGCGCCATCATCGCTGCCCCCGGCGCTGCCGCTGCCGGCGTATTCGGCGGCAATGCGCACCAGTCGCACGGCTTTGCCTTGCAGCGCGGTTTCCACTTGGTGGCGCAGGTCTGGCTGCGGCTCATCGAGGCGCACCCGCACTTCCAGCCAGGGTTGGCGCTGGATGTCGGCCAGCAGGTCGATGTCGGGCAGGTCCTCAAGTTGCAGAAGAATGTCGGCCAGCGCCGCCGGGCCCAGGCGTTGCAGGTTGACGGCACGGGGAATCAGCCGTGGCTCGACCTTGAGCAGCGTTTCCCCGTCCAGGGTCACGTCGAGGATCTGATGCTGGTAGCCGATTTCCGAGAACGACAGTGGAATCGGCGAGCCGCTATAGCGGATGCGCTCTTCGCCGTTGACCTTTTGCGGCTTGTGCAAATGACCCAGGGCGACATAGCTGATGCTCGAGCCGAACAGGCTGGCGGGCAAGGCCTCGGCATTGCCAATGATCAGGCTGCGTTCGGAGTCCTCGGACACCGAACCGCCGGCCATGTGCGCATGGCTGACGGCAATCAGCGCCTGGCCCTTCTTGCGCTTGGCGTTGGCGGCGGCGATCAGCCATTCATGAACCTGGCCGATGCCCCGCAAATAGTCATCGCCCAGTTGCGCGCCGGTGACTTCAGCCGGCCGCAGGAACGGCAGGGCCAGGCACCAGGCCTTGACCTTGCCCTTGGCGTCGGGCAGCGGCAACAGCAGACGCTCGACATCCAGTTGGCCGTCGTCCAGCCACAACACCCGACCCAAGGCATGGGTGCGCAAACGCCGCATCAGGGGCGCCGGCAGCTCGATCCGTGAGCCCGAGTCGTGGTTGCCGGCGATCATCACGATGGTCAGGTTGGCGTTTTGCTCATGGGCGCTGACGATGAAATCGTACAGCCGCTCCTGGGCTTTGACCGGCGGGTTCACCGTGTCGAAGATATCGCCGGCGATCAGCAGTACGTCGGGTTTTTCACTGTTGAGCTGGCGCAACAGCCATTCGAGAAAACAGGCGTGTTCGAAATCGCGGTCCTGGCCGTGCAGGTTTTGCCCCAGGTGCCAGTCGGAGGTGTGAAACAGACGCAAGGTGAACTCCAGAAACAGATGATGGCCGCCTGAAGAGGGCGGCTAAAAGAAGCAGAGTTTACTGGGAAACGGGGGAGAGGACCTGCTCGACTTTGCAGGATTGGAGCAAGGCCTGTGGCGAGGGAGCTTGCTCCCGCTCGATTGCGCAGCAATCGCAAGAAAGGGGCCGCTGCGCGCCCCAGCGGGAGCAAGCTCCCTCGCCACAAAAAACAGCGCCCCAGGAAACAGGATTATTTGGGATAAAGCGGCGGCAATCCGCTGTCGCCCAGAGGGTCCTGGGAGCGTTCGGCAGCGGGAATGGTGCGGATCGCCCGCCACAGGTCATCGCCTTGCCATGTCTGGCCGGTCTCGCTGTAGAGCGCGCCGTTGAGGCCGTCGAGGGCGTCGGACAGTGGCACGAAGCGCGCCGCCATGTCGGCCAGGGTTTCCGGTTGTTGCCGGGCCCAGGCGTCCAGGGCTTGGCGGGTGGCGTGGGGGTCGTTGGCCAGGCAGGTGCGCTTGAGATCATCGAGCAAGGTGCGCGGGCTCGGCCCGGCCTGGGTCGAGCGCAGGACGGCCGGCTGCCAGCGGCCTCGCCACCACAGGCCGAAGCCCAGCACGGTGGTGCAGGCCAGGATCAAGGTGCTCAGTTGCCAATACCAGAGCGTGTCGCTGTCGACCGTGGTCACGACCTGCGGCGTACCGGCCGGCGTGTCCACCATCAGGCTGGGATTGTTCGCCACTTGCAGGGTCCGCGCCGGAAGGCTGGTGCGGTCCAGGTGATCTTCCAGGGTGTTCCACCAGACTACTTCCACCGGCGGCAGCTCGATGGTGCCGCTGCGATTGGGTACCAGTGCTTCGCGGTCTTCACGGCTGCCCACCAGTCCGCGTTCGCTGCTGCGGCTGCTGAGGACCGGTTGGTCCGGGTAGCGCCTCAGGCCATTGATCTCGGTGGCCGGCAGAGGCGGCAGTTGGGCGCTGGCCAGGCCTTCGGCTTCCAGGGTCAGGCTGCGGGTCAGGGAGTCGCCGACCTGGCTGTGGGTCGGTTCCGGGCTCCAGCTCTCGCTCAATGACAGGCTGCGTGCCGGCAGCCAAGGTACATCGGCTGGGTAGCTGGCGGGCTTGGGGTTGACGGTCAGGCGCAGTTGCTCGGAACTGACGCGCATCAACTGGCCGGGCTTGGGACCCGAAGGGACGGCATCCTGGGCCACCGGTTCGACCAGGGTGGCGCTGAAGGTCTGGGCGGGAATCGCCAATTCGCCGCTGCGCTGCGGATAGATGCCATAACGCAGTTCGATCACGCCATGGCGCACATCGTTGATGACTTTCTCATAGGTGCGCGACTCGCCCAACTGCTCGGTGCGGGCGTCGGGGATGTGCAGCGGCGTCAGGCTGCTGTCGTCGTAGAGCGACACCGAATGGTAGATGCGCAGGGTCAGGATCGCCTGGGCCTGCACATACACCTGGGTCTGGTCGAGGCTCGCTTCGATGAATACCGGCGCCAGGGTGCCGGACGCATTGCGGGTTTCGCTCTCGATCACTTGCAGGGTAATGGGCTGGCTGGTCGTTTCCCCCAGTTGCAAAGGCGGGATGACCACGGTGCCGCTTTGGCGCGGCAGCAGGGTCACGATCCAACGGGTGGTGGCGCGGTTCTCACCGTCGAGGGTGGTCAGTTGGTTGACCTGGCGGGTACCGCGCACATCGAACAAGGCCTGGAGCGGGCCCAGGTCGGGTTTGCCAAACAAGGTCGCGTCATTGGATTCCAGGGTCAGCTCGACCGTTTCCCCGGAATTCAAGCGGCTGCGGTCCACGCTGGCCGTCAGCTGCGCGGCCTGGGTTGCAGAGGCCCAGAGCAGCAACACGAGAAGAAGGGCGGTGAAGCGGGTCATTGGGTTTTTCCCTGGGCCTGATGGCTTTGCTGTTCATACCAGAATTTACGCCTGAGCAGTTCGCCAGGGTTATCCGGGATCTGGCGCAGCCATTGTTCCATGGCCTGGCGCTGTTCTTCATCGTTGCGCTGCCCGGCGGCGGGGCGCAGGGGCGGCGTGGTGGTCTGCTCATCGGGCAGTTCGCTGCCCGGTACATCCTGGGCCGTGGGCGGTTGCGCTGTCCGGGGCGGCTGGGACTCGTCCGGCGTCGCTGTGCTCTCGGAGGAGGGCTGTCCAGGCTCCGAAGACTGGGTGGCGGTATCGGCATCCGGTGATTGCTCGGCGGGGCCCGGCTCCTCGCTTTCGGCAGGCTTGGGTTCTTCCGCAGGCGGTGCCTGTTCTTTCAACAGGCTTTCCACCAGTGCTTTGTTGGTCTGGGCGGGACGCAGGTCCGGTTGCAATTCCAGGGCCTGTTCATACGCATCCAGCGCCGCCTCCAGTTCGCCACTCCTGGCCAGGGCATTGCCACGATTGTAATGGGCGCGGGCGTCGGTGCCCTCGGCGAAGCGCCGGGCGGCTTCGCCGTAGTCGCCGGCTTCGTACAGGGCGACACCTTGCCATTGGCGGTCCTCGAAGTGCGCGGCGGCCTCGGCCGGGCGTTTCTGCTTGAGCAGATGCTGGCCCTGCTGATCGGGGCGCAACCACAGGTCCTGAAATTCGAAGGCGTGCCCGGTTTGCGGCAACATGAACAGCAGCGGCAGGCAGAACAGCCAGCCTCGACGCCCGGCGCAAGCGGCCAGCAGCAACAGCGGCAGTAGCAGCCAGTAACCCTGGTCGGCCCAGGTGTCCAGCCGCAACGTCTGGCCGTCGCTGCGCAGATGACGCGGGCCGTCCATCAGGCCCAGGCCGCGCAGGTCGCTGTCGTCCAGGCGCGCGGGCCGATAACGGCCGTCCAGCTCGTTGGCGAAGGATTTGAGGCCCGGGCTATCCAGGCGCGGCATCAGGATCGCGCCCTGGGCGTCCTTGAGGTAACTGCCGTCTTCTTGGGCGACCGGGGCGCCTTCGCGGGTGCCGATGCCCAACATCAACCATTGCGTGGCGGAGCCGTCCAGGACCTGACGGATGCCTTGGCGCTCTTGTTCGTTCAACGACGAACCAATCAGCAGGATCCGACCGTGACCCAGCTCGCCCTGGTTCAGCAGGGCAATGGCCTTGTTGATTGCGAGATCGGCACGATGGCCGCTTTGCGGCATGATCGATGGCGCGAGGGCTTCGAGCAGGTTGGCGCTGGTGGACAGGTCATCGGACAGCGGCACCAGCGTGTGGGCACTGCCGGCATAGACGATGATGGCGGTCTGGGCATCGCTGCGGCTTTGCAGCAGGTCCAGCACCTTGCGCCGGGCCTGTTCCAGGCGTGTGGGAGGAACGTCGGTGGCGAGCATTTCCGGGGTCAGCTCCAGCACTACCACCAGCGGGTCGGCGGGTTTCTGGCTGGTCTGTTCGACCCGCGCCCAGCTCGGGCCCAGCAATGCGAGCACGATCAACAGCCAACCCAGGCCCAGGGCAATCCACGGCAGTTTGCTTTCACGGCCGTTGCCGCCACTGAGCAGCGCGGCATGAAACGCGGCAGGCAGGATCATCTGCCAGCGGCCCACCCGTTTCTGCCGATGCCACAGTTGCCAGAGCAACCAACCGAGCAGCGGTAGCAGCAACACAAACCAGGGGCGCAGCCAATGCGGCCATAAAGCGATCATCGGCGCCTCCGCAAGCGCAGGCGCTTGAGGCGCTGGCGCCATTCGGTGTGTTGGGTCGGCTGGAACAGCGGTTGCGTAAACAGGCGCTGCAATGGGTTGTCAGGCCAGCGTACCCGGACCACCAGCAACACGCTCAACAACAGCGCAATGGTCAGTGGCCAATGATAAAGCGCCAGGGCGGGGCGGGCCTGGGTCGGTTGCTGGGCCACCGGTTCAAGCTGGTCGAGGGTGGTCTTGATCGTCAGTAATTGTTCACCATCCTGGGCGCGGAAATAACGGCCGCCCGTGACCTGAGCGATGTCCTTGAGGGTTGGCTCGTCGAGGTCCAGGCTCGGGTTGACCCCCAGGAAGCCTGCGGTGCCGCTTTGTTCCGGATCGGCGCCGATGCCGATCGGATAGATTTTCACGCCTTCTTCAGCGGCCAGCCGCGCGGCGGTCAACGGGTCTATTTCGCCGCCGTTGTTGGCGCCATCGGTGACCAGGATCAGCACGCGGCTGTGGGCCGGGCGCTGGCGCAGGCGCTTGAGGGCCAGGCCGATGGCATCGCCGATGGCGGTGTTCTTGCCGGCGATGCCGATGCGTGCTTCGTCGAGCCAATGTCGCACGGTGCGGCGGTCGAACGTCAGCGGGGCCTGCAGGTACGCCTGGCTGCCAAACAGGATCAGGCCGACCCGGTCACCTTCGCGACCTTCGAGGAAATCCCCCAGCATGTGCTGGACCAGCGAGAGGCGACTGATCTCCTCGTCCTTCCACTGCATGTCAGGGAAATCCATGGAACCGGAAACGTCCACCGCCACCAGCAAGTCGCGGCCGCTGGAGGCAATGGGCAACGGCTCCCCCAGCCACTGCGGTCGGGCGGCAGCCATCAGCAACAGCAGCCACAGCAGCATGAAGGGGGCTTGTTGGCGCCAGGTCGGCAGGTTGGCCCTCGCTCGACGCCCGACGAGGCCTTCGAGGTCGTCCAGGAAGCTGACCTTGAGCGCTGGCTCGCCGCTGTCGGCCGCCGGCAGCACCAGGCGCATCAGCCAGGGCAGCGGCAACAGGGCGAACATCCACGGCCAGGCGAATTCAAACATGTTTGCGAATCCAGGTTTCGACTGCCTGGGTCAGGCCAGCAATGGCTTTGTCGTCGAGCTTGCATTCGGGTTTGTAGGCACCTTCAACGAGCACCATCCAGCGGGTCAGGCCGGCCGCCGGGCAGCGGTTATCCAGGAAGGCCAGCCATTTACGCCCGTTCAGGGTATGACTCTGGCTGTAGGGATAATGGTTGCGGCACAGGCGCTTGAGCAGCCCGTTGAGTTGTTGCAGCCAGGCGCCTGCCGGCGCGCCGTCGTAGGGCTTGGGCAGCAGGGCGAGTTCGGCCAGGGCAGCCAGGCGCACCGGGTCCAGGGGCTGATCGGCACGGGCAGCGGTGCGCTTGGCGGGTATGAACCGACGCAGTTGCCACAACCCCAGGCCCAGCAGCGGCAACATCACCAGCAGCAACCACCAGCCCGGCGCCGGGGGCCAGAAACCGATAGGGGGCGGCGCCATCAGGGGCTGCAATTGATCCAGGCTGCTCATCGGCTTTTCCCGGCCCGCTTGGGGTTCAGGTATTCGCGCAGCTGTTCGACCATGTCGCCTTGGGTGCTGAGGGGCATCATCAGGATCCGCAACTTTTGCGCCAGCATCTCCCAGCGCTCCTGGCGAGCCTCGGCCTGGGCGCGATAGGCCTGGCGCAGTTCGAAGTTCAGCGTATCGAGTTCCAGTTGCGCGTCGCGTTGGGCGAAACGCAGCAAGCCGGCGGCCGGCAAGGCATGGTCCAGCGGGTCCGACAGCGGCAGCAGCAACAGGTCGCAATGACGCGACAGCAGGCTCAGTTGCTGCTCGGCGCTGTCGGACAGCGCGCGCTCGTCGCAAATCACGATCACCAGGCTACCGGGCCGCAGCACTTCCCGGGCCCGACGCAGGGCGATGCCGAACGAGTCGCGGTCCGGCTCGCCTTCGGTGTGCAATGACTGATTGACCCGCACCAGACGGTTGAGCAGTTGCAGAAGGCTCTGCTTGCTGCGCCGGGGCTTGACCTCGTAATGGGTGTTATTGCCGAACACCAGGCCGCCGACCCGATCATTGTGCCCCAGCGCGGCCCAGCCGATCAGGCTGGCGGCCTGGGCGGCGAGTACCGACTTGAACACCAGCCCCGAACCGAAGAACAGCCGATGGCTTTGCTCGATCATGATGAAGATCGGTCGTTCCCGTTCTTCGTGAAACAGCTTGGTGTGGGGTTCCTGGGTCCGGGCGGTGACGCGCCAGTCGATGGTGCGCACGTCGTCACCGGCCTGGTAGACCCGCACCTGATCGAAGTCCACCCCGCGCCCGCGCAGCTTGGAGTGATGCAGGCCGATCAACGGGCTGCGCTGGCCCGGCGTCGAGAACAACTGCACTTCGCGCACGCGATGGCGCATCTCGATCAGCTCCGAAAGGCTGACGCGGATGCCCGGTGCGGGCGCCAGTGGATTATTCATGACGCATGCTCAAGCGACAGCGACGACGTCGAGAATCCGCTGCACGACCCGGTCCTGGTCGATGCCGGCGGCCTCGGCTTCGAACGACAGAATGATGCGATGGCGCAGCACGTCGAACAGCACGGCCTGGATGTCTTCCGGGCTGACGAAGTCACGCCCGGCCAGCCAGGCGTGGGCACGGGCACAGCGGTCCAGGGCAATCGAGCCCCGGGGGCTGGCGCCGTAGGCAATCCACTCGGCCATCTCCGGGTCGAATTTGGCCGGGTTTCGGGTGGCCATGACCAGTTGCACCAGGTATTCCTCCACGGCATCGGCCATGTACAAACCGAGGATTTCCTTGCGGGCCGAGAAAATCGCCTGCTGGCTCACGCGGCGTTCGGGCTTGGTTTCGCCGTTCAGCGCTTCGCCCCGGGCCTGCTGCAGGATGCGGCGTTCTACCGCGGCATCGGGAAAACCGATCTTGACGTGCATCAGGAACCGGTCGAGCTGGGCTTCGGGCAGCGGGTAGGTGCCTTCCTGCTCGATCGGGTTCTGTGTGGCCATTACCAGGAACAGCGGCGACAGTTCATAAGTGCTGCGCCCAACGCTGACCTGCCGCTCGGCCATCGCTTCCAGCAAGGCCGACTGGACCTTGGCCGGGGCACGGTTGATTTCGTCCGCCAGCACCAGGTTGTGAAAGATCG
The DNA here is from genome assembly GCF_000281895.1 of Pseudomonas fluorescens Q2-87. NCBI lineage: Bacteria > Pseudomonadati > Pseudomonadota > Gammaproteobacteria > Pseudomonadales > Pseudomonadaceae > Pseudomonas > Pseudomonas fluorescens. The sequence continues at coordinate 2,426,473 of NZ_CM001558.1, forward strand.
GCCCTTGTTGGAACACGAAGCTGCCGGTTTCCGGGCGATAGATTTCCGTGCCGGTGATGTCGGCAGGCAGCAGGTCGGGGGTGAACTGGATGCGATGGAATTGCGCTTCGATCCCTTCGGCCAGCTCCTTGATGGCCTTAGTCTTGGCCAGCCCCGGCGCGCCTTCCACCAGCATGTGGCCGTCGGCGAGCAAGGCGATGAGCAGGCGCTCGATGAGTTTTTCCTGGCCGAGGATCTGCGTTGAAAGAAAGGTTCGCAGCGCCAGCAGCGCTTCACGATGTTCCATCGATGACTGTTCCTGGAAGGGGTGGCCCCGCACGTCTGGATAACGCCGGGGCTGGGGGCAATACTTTAATGCATGGCAGGGGGTGGCGACTAACGGGATTTTGATCGGCCGTGTGAATTGTGATCGGCTTGGAAAGATTGTGGGGGTGGGTTTGCTTGCCATAAATACCACCCCGACAGGCGCACTTACCCCGTGGCGAGGGAGCTTGCTCCCGCTTGACCGGGCTGGCGCTCCAGTGCGAAGCACTAACAAAATGAAGGGGTGTTTATCTGGATGTAGGAGTGTTCTGTATCGGGCTACGTTGTCTTGCGCCATTGCCTACGACTGCGCCAGAATCCGCCGGCTTGTGCGCTTGGGAGGCAGGTTTTATCGTTTCCGGGTCGCTGAGGAATCAGCGATCGGGTTTGGTAGCCCGGTTTTCTACATGACGCAAGCGTCACTTTTTACAAGTGCATCTCAGCATTTGTATTGATGGTGGCCATGCGTAGGGCGCTTTCGAGCGCGCCGGAGTTCATGTGGGCCGGTCTACCAACCTTCGTATGGCCGCCACCCTCGTTTGGTAGCGAGGTGGTGGTTTCTCCTATCCCGCATGAGATTCCATTTATGTTCAAAGCTACCCCGAATCCCCCGGACACCGATCCGACCTCACCGCGCCCAAAAACCAAGTCCCAAAAACACGACAAAGTCACCGACCGAGTCCTCAACCATTACCTGAACCCCAAACCGGGCAAACCCGAAGCGGAACCCGCCCCCGGCCAACTCTTCACCGTCAACAAAGACATCGACACCGAATGCCTGCTTGCCAACCTCAGCGAAACCCTGGCTTCGGCCAACGTCATGGTTAATGACCTGGCCTTCGACTTGGATGGTTCACGCCGGCATTTCCTCCTGGGCATCCAACAGCTGATCGAACTGGGCAGCCTGCTGGCGAACCGTGCTCTGGACAACATCGAAACCCGTCAGCCGACATAACCCCCGTGGCGAGGGAGCTTGCTCCCGCTGGGCTGCGCAGCAGCCCCAAACCGAGCCGGCGCGGTTCCCCAGACACACCGCGCCGGGCGGGCCTGCGACTGCTGCGCAGCCGAGCGGGAGCAAGCTCCCTCGCCACAAGGGATTTGTGTCATTCCGTAAGTGCTGGGTGAACCGCAAAACCTTGGGAGCGAGTCTGCTCCGGGCGGCGATCCGACGATGACGGCAGCAGATCCAGCACCCTATTTCGCTAGTTCTGCGTCCGAATCTCATCCACCAGCAGCTTGACTGCGGGCCTGTCGAGCAGCTCCCGCCACGGACCATCGTCCACGATTGCTCCTTCATGTATCACGATGACCCGGTCAAACCGATGCAGGTGGTCAATGTCATGGGTGACACAGATCAAACCCTGCCCGGAGAAAACGTCGAATAACAGGTCCCAAAGGGGCGTGGTCAGCCTGGGTTCGATGGATGCGCTGGGCTCGTCGAACAGATTGAATTTTCCGGGCTTGTTGATCAGGCGCAGCAGCGACAAGCGTTTAGCTTCGCCTCCGGAGATATTCGATGCATTTTCGCTGACCTGCCGTGTCGTCACGAGCTCATCCAGTTCCAGTTGCCGTATGGCTCTGGGCAAATCCGGCGATGCGCTGCCTCCGAACAGAACCGATTGTTCAAAAGAGCCTTCCAGAAACCGTGGTTGTTGAGGACAGTATCTCAAGGCGTCCAAGTGCGCTTGACCGGTCAAAAATGAGACCGGCACCGCGTCGATACTCAGTTGGTCTCGCGTTAATGCATCAAGCCCGGCGAGGGCTTCCAGAAAAGTGGTCTTGCCTGCGCCGCTAGGGCCCGTAACGGCCACTGACTGCCCTTGGGTAAACGCCAGGGAGCGCTTGATCGACAGGCGAAGCGATCCCGTTCCTGCCACTTCGCAGGCTCCGAGTTCCAGGACAGAGGACCGCTGCAAATCAACCCGCGCCAGCCGATTGCTGCAATCGAAATTCGGAAGTGATAGCAGACCCTGAAATTGACGCTGGTCTGCAAGGAACTGATCAAGCACACGATACCCTTCAGTCAAAGTTGAAATACTGACCAGATAACTCCCCGCGATTGAAAAAATGGCAACCAGCTGCCCGACACTGATACTGGGCTGCCCCGACAGTTGGTCCACGACGCCCCAGTAGAGCAAGCCCCCAGTGGAAAGGCTTACGAACAGTATCTTGGCGGTGCTCAGCAGGCCGCCGGATGATGCCGTCGTCACCGCCGCGTTGGCATAACGTCCGAACGCCGCATTCAACGGGTGCAGGGCCGTAGGTATGGCACTTTCCAGTTTTATGATTTTCCCCGCGTTGAGGGTGTTGTAGAGGTGGGCACTTAAATCGTCTTCCTGCTCATTGACAGCATCGATGTGTTTTCTCCGCCATCTGATGATTTTATGGGTGGCAGCCAGATAGATCATTCCGAATGCCGTCATGCTCAAGAAAACTCCAATGCCCCCTATGTAAATAAAAGCAGTCCCAACAACTATGAATTCCAACAGTACGGGGAGCGCAATGGTCACCATGAACGTCAGTAGTTGTTCGTGAGCAGTAATTCCGCGCTCAACCGATTTGATGAAGTGGCCGATTCTCCAAGAATTGAATAACGAAAACTCCTTGCCGATGAGTTCGGTGATCCACTCCTTGGAAGCGTTCATGATAATGCCCTGTACCAGTTTGGACAGTGCATGGATTTGCAGTGGAGTGATGATCGCGTGAATACATCCCGCGACAATCAGGCCTGTCGTCAGTGCGAGCAGTGTGCTGGAGGTTGGACTTTTATTGCCTTGCAGGGTGTCGATGATGGTTCCAAGTAACAATGGAGGGGCGAGCGTGATGAGTTTGAGTGCGATGATTGTTGCGACGGTTAATATCAGAAGCGACGTATGTTTTTCGCATGCGGTTTTAATAAGCATTTGTATAGATAGCATACGACCGTCCATGAGGAGCTGCGGTTTAGGCATTAACTGGCGTGTTAGCGGTGCGCGAAGGGCGTGCGCGTATGAAGTTATATGAATAGCAGTCGGTTTTTGGATGTGCTAGATCCCAACATCCGACGTTGTTGTGGGGGGCTTCCTGATAATCGGTAAGACGTATCTGAAGGAAAAGCTGCCGCGGATTTTTATGTGCATTTGTCAGGGCAGGATTTGTAGGGGGTTAACTTAAGGGGCGTCCACACACCCTGAAAGTCGGCCGTATTTTTCGGCTAACCCATTGTGGCGAGGGAGCTTGCTCCCGCTGGGCTGCGCAGCAGCCCCGAAGCCCCACCTCGGTGTATCAGGCTGGCCGCATCCAGCCCTTTAGGGGTCGCTTCGCAACCCAGCGGGAGCAAGCTCCCTCGCCACAGCTGTGCTTGGCTGATTGCTCAGCCCACCCAAGCCCCCGCATTCACCAGATTCACCGGCCGTTCACCCGCCAATGCCGCCAACAGATTGTCCACCGCACAGCGCGCCATCGCTTCCCGTGTCTCGTGGGTGGCCGAGCCCATGTGCGGTGTCGCCACCACGTTATCCATTTGCAACAGCGGCGAATCCGCATCCAAGGGTTCACGCTCGAACACGTCCAGCCCCGCACCACGGATCTGCCCGCTGCGCAGGGCGTCGATCAGTGCGGCTTCATCCACCACCTTGCCCCGGGAGATATTGATGAAGATGGTCTCGGGACGCATCCGGGCAAACGCCTGCGCGCCGACCAGCCCTTGGGTTTCAGCCGTCAGGGGCAAGGTCAGGCAAATGAAGTCGGCCTGCCGAAACAATGTTTCGAGGCTGCAATAGCGCGCATTGAAACGCTGCTCGACTGCCGGCTTGGCCGAATGGCTGTGGTAGATCACCGGCATGCCGAAGCCGAAGTGACCGCGCTGGGCCAGGGCTTCGCCGATGCGGCCCATGCCGATGATGCCCAGGGTCTTGCCATGGACATCGCTGCCAAAATGCTTGGGGCCGATGCTCTGTTGCCAGCCGCCAGCACGCACCAGGTTGGCCAGCTCCACCACGCGGCGGGCCGTTGCCAGGATCAGGGCAAAGCCGGTGTCTGCGGTGGTTTCGGTGAGCACGTCCGGGGTGTTGGTGAGCAGGATCCGGCGTTCGGTCAGGTAGTCGATGTCGTAGTTGTCGACCCCCACCGAGACGCTGGCAATGGCTTGCAGGTTCGGCGCCAGGTCCAGCAACGGTGCGTCCAGCTTGAGGCTGGCCCCCAGCAAGCCATGGGCGCTGGACAGGGCCTCGCGCAGTTGCGCCAGGCCCTGCGTGTCGAGGCGCTCGATGAGCGTGACCTGGGCCTGCGCTTGCAGACGGGCCATCAGTTGCGCTGACAGCGCTTTGTACAACACCACGTGCTTTTTCATGGGCAGGTCTCGATTCAGGAATGGGCGGACGCCGAGCGTGGCGTCGCGGTTTTGGACACGGCCCGGTCACTGGCGCCGGGCTTGAGGGCGAGGGTCAGCACCACTGACATCAACAAGGCGCCGCTCATCAGCAGGAAGGACATGCCAGGGGAGCCGGTGGAGCCGTTGAGGTAACCCACCAGGTAGGAACCGCCGAACGAACCCAGCGCACCCATGCTGTTGATCAACGCCATGGCACCGCCGGCGACATTGGCGGGAAGAATTTCTGGAACGATGGCGAAGAACGGCCCGTACGGGGCGTACATGCAGGCCCCGGCGATCACCAGCAGGCTATAGGACCACCAGAAATGCTCAGGCCCCAGCAGGTAGGAGGCGTAGAACGCGATGGAGGCGACCAGCAGCGGTGGCCAGACGAAGCGCTTGCGTTTTTGAGCCTTGTCCGATGCCCAGGACACGCCCAGCATGCCGATCACCGCCGCCAGGTAGGGCAGCGACGACAGCCATCCGGCCTCGACCATGCTCATCTGCAAGCCGGCCTTGAGAATTGATGGCAACCACAGCACAAAGCCGTAGACGCCGATGCTCCAGCAGAAAAATTGCAACGCCAGGATGATGACCTTGGGCGAGCGGAAGGCTTCGGCATAGTTCTTTACGGCCTTGATGCCGACCTGTTCGGCTGCCAGTGCGCTTTCCAGGTCCTGTTTTTCCTGGTCGCTGAGCCACTTGGCCTGGGCCGGACGGTCATCAGCGAGGCGCCACCAGATAAAGGCCCAGAGCACTGCCGGCAGGCCTTCGATGATGAACATCCAGCGCCAGTCGAATTGCTGCACCAGGTAACCCGACACCACCGACATCCACAGCATGGTCACCGGGTTGCCGAGGATCAGGAAGGTATTGGCGCGCGAGCGTTCTGCCCGGGTGAACCAGTGACACAGATATACCAGCATCGCCGGCATCACGGCGGCTTCGACCACGCCGAGCATGAAGCGGATCACGATCAGCCAATACGCGTTGGAGACCACGCCTGTCAGCGTTGCCAGTGAACCCCAGAGGATCAGGCTGACGAAGATCAGCTTCTTCACGCTGTGCTTTTGCGCGTAGATCGCCCCCGGTACTTGGAAGAAGAAGTAGCCGAGGAAAAACAGCGCCCCCAGCAATGACGACAGCCCAGGGGTAATCATCAGGTCCTTGGCCATGCCCGAAGCGGCGGCGAACCCGTAGTTGGCCCGATCCAGATAGGCCAGGCTGTAGGTGATGAACACGATGGGCATGATGTACCACCAGCGACGGGTGGCGAGGTTGAGCGTTTGCATGTCTTTGACTCCTGAGCTTGTTGTTTTTGTTTGCAGCAGGTGTGTTTTGCGGTGGCCTCTATCGCGAGCAAGCTTGCTCGCGATGGGCGGTTTCAAATTCAGCCAGTAACTCCGCTCGGGTCGGCAAACCCTCCATGTCTCCGCGGCTCTGTACTGCGCGGCTGCCAATCCAGTTGGCGCGCTGCACGGCCTCGGTGATGGCGCGGCCTTCGAGCAACGCACTGACCAGACCGACGGCGAAGCCATCGCCGGCGCCCACGGTGTCCACCACCCGGGCCACCGGCACGCCGGCGATAACGCCTTCGTCCAGGAGCGTGCGGTAATAGGCGCCGTCCGCGCCGAGCTTGATCACCACGGCTTCGGCGCCTTGGTCCAGATAAAACGCGGCGATGTCGGCCGGGTCATCGAACCCGGTCAGCAACCGCCCTTCGCTGAGCCCCGGCAAGACCCAGTGGGCGAGGGCGGCGAGGCGATTGATTTCGCTGATCATCGTCGACTCGCTGGCCCACAGGCTCGGTCGCAGATTGGGGTCGAACGACAGGCTGCGACCGGCCTCGCGCATACGTGTCATCAGTTCAAAGGACATGCCACGGGCCGTAGCCGACAGCGCCGGCACGATGCCGGTCGCGTGCAAATGACGGGCGCCAAGCAGCGGTGGCGCGATGGATTCGATCGACAGGCAACTGGCCGCCGAACCACGGCGGAAATACTCGACCTGCGGGTCGCTACCATCGTCGGTACGGGATTTGAACTGGAACCCGGTGGGGCGCTCCGGATCGACTGCCACATGGCGACAGTCCAGGCCTTCGTTCTCCAGCGTCCGGGTGACGAAACGCCCCAGGGAATCGGCGCCGACCCGGCTCAGCCACGCCACGTTGAAGCCAAGCCGCGACAGGCCAATGGCGACATTGCTGTCGGCCCCGGCGATGCGTTTGTGAAAGTGATCGACGCAGGCCAGGTCACCGTTCTGGTCGGCCACCAGCATCGCCATGGTTTCGCCGAACGACAACACATCGTACTCAGACATGGGCAGGCTCCCGGCGTGGCTGCCCGAGGCGGGCAAGGGTGGCGACATGTTCGGCGGTCAATTGCAGCAAGTCGTCGCCTTGCAAGGGGTACTCGGCGGCGCGCATCACGCCGGTTGGCATCTGCTTGAGCAACTGCTCCCAAAGATGCAGGTCCGCCATTGCCGGGGGCACCGCAACCAGTTTGCCGTCGGCGCGCCGGGCCACGGCCTTGCAGTGCACATAAACCACATGCCGTCCGAGCTGCCGGGCCGCCACGGCGGCCGATTGGTCCTGCCATTGCCAGTTGCCAATGTCGAAGGTCATGCCGATGGGCAACCCAAGCTGCTCAGCTGCGGCGAAGAACCGTTGCAAGGGTTCGATTCGCCCGCCCTGCAAGGTCTGGTCGTTTTCCACCAGAAGCTGTACCGGGCTTGTGGCGAGCGCATCCGCCAGGGCTGACAGGTCATGGGAGTCGCTGAAATGACCGAGTGAGACTTTCAGCCAAGTCGAGCCGAACGTCTCGGCGCGTTGCAAGGCAGGCGTCAGGGCGGCATTAGGTTTGGACCGGCCCGCCAGCCACAGCTCGAGCGGGGATGAAAAAATGCTTTGCAGACCTTGGGCCTGGGCATTGGCGGCCAGTTCGGCGGGCTGTTCGGTGGTGAGCAGTTCTTCGCGCCATTCGATCCGCGAGGCCCCGGCGGCCGCCAGCAGAGGGATGAAGCTGCCTTGGCCATGTTGCCGCACCAGGTCGGCGCCGTAGCTGGAAAGGCTGATGGAAACGTCTGGTTTGTGCATTGTTGTTATACCTCTGAAACCGGTTTCAGTTTGGTTCAAAAAAATTTATGGGGTGTGCTTCAGGGCCTCAATCACCGAAGAACGCCAGACGTCGACCCGCGCACAATCAACCGCGCCGCAAAATCCAGGGTCCGTACCGGCCCGGTGTCGCCGCGCAGGCGCTTGAGCAGACACTCGAAGGCTTGGGCACCCATTTCCGCCGTGGGTTGGGCGAGGGCGGTGATGCCGCTGCCGACCAAGGGGTACCAGTCCAGATCGTCGAGCGCGATCAGGCCGATGTCGTCGAACAAATGGCAGCCCAGTTCACGCAAGACTTGAGTGGCAGCCAACGCGGCAATGCCATTGGCGCAGAACAGCGCCTTGGGGCCGTGGCCTGGCTGGGCGAGAAAGGTCTTGATGCGCGTGGCCAACTGGTCGCAGATCTCCACGACGACGCCGGCCAAAGCTGGGCGTCGAGCGACTCCGTTGGTGAAACTGTCGACCCGCTCGATCCGCGAACTGGTGCCGTCGAACGGCTCGGTCACCAGCAGCAGATCGCGGTAGCCTCGTTGTTCAAGATGTTCGAGCGCCATCTCGACAGCGGCAGGGTTGTCCAGCCCCACCAAGTCGCTTTCGAGCCGGTCGACCTTGCGATCCACCAGCACCAGGGGCATTTCACGGCGTAGTTCCAGCAGTTCGTCACGATGATGGCCAAGGGTGTTCACGATCAGGCCTTCGATGTTGTACGCGCGCAACAGCGCCAGGTGCTGGCGTTCCTGCTCGTCATCGCGGTCGGTGTTACACACCACCAGGCTATAGCCATGGCGGCGGCAAGCGGTTTCCACGCCATGCATGACGGCAATTGAATAGGGGTTGCGGATATCGGCCACCAGCATGCCGATCAGACGGGTGCGGCCGCGCTTGAGGCCACGGGCCATCTGGTTTGGGCGATAGCCCAGCTCGCTGATCGCCTGCTCGATGCGTCGGGCGATGGCCTCGGAGAGCAGGGCGCGGTCTTCGCCAATGAAGCGCGAGACGCTGGCCTTGGATACCCCGGCGCGCTCGGCGACATCAAGCATGGTCACGCGACTGCGCTGGGCGGCGGAGAAAGAATTCACGGATAGAAACCTGCTTATTGGAATTATTGAGCGGTTCTGAAACCGGTTTCAGGAAACATCAGAATCCAGATGCCCGTCAAGCGGATCTCGACATGAGTGCGACCGACGGTGGTGAGCTCTAAGCGACGAATCAGCGGGAGGAGGGAAGAAAGGCCCCGACATACTGTGGCGAGGGAGCTTGCTCCCGCTCGGCTGCGCAGCAGTCGCCATTCGTGCTGGCGCGGTTTAGCTGCCAGATCGCGGTGTGTGGTTTTTGGGGCTGCTGCGCAGCCCAGCGGGAGCAAGCTCCCTCGCCACATGTGTTACCGACGCCATTGCTCTGTGGGAGCGAGCTTGCTCGCGATGGCGCCTATGAAAACGCTGGAATCAGTCCTGTCTTACATAGGTCCCTGTACCCCGCAGAATGTTCTGCAACGTCAGTTCCACTTCGGCCAAGTCCGCCGCATCGCTGTCATGAGTGATTTCCAAGACGTCATCGCCATTGAGCGCATCGGCGTCCGCTGCGGCAATTTCGATCTTCAGCAGGGTCGGGCTGAGCGTCACCTTCACCCCATCAAGCGTCGAAGGCTCGCCATCCAGAGTGATTTCCAGTTCATCTTCGTCGGGGTAGCGGGTCATCAGGAACATGTCGCCCTGGGCGCTGTGGCAGCAGAGCATGGCCATGTTGTCTTCTTCTTCATCACACGGGTTGGCGATCAGAAGGGCGGTGGTCATTTTCATGGTGATGGCTCCAGGATCGAGTGCACCTGCGGGGTGCAAAAAGTGGATTCTGCCAGTGCGAACGATTTTCTGCTGGTTTACCGCCTCGGGGTGCCGTTTGGTCCCCAGCCTGCTAGGGTTGTCCGGTGCGTACCGGCTGTTTAGCTAGCCGATGACCGAATATGTCGCAGCGCTGCAAGCAGGCACGTTGTCGCACTCGTTAAGCTGCGCAACGGATGTGCACCTGCAAAAGCCACCTCCGGGTGCTTTTTGCAGGTGTCCATGACATGAAATTACATGGAAAAGGATGTGACCTGCGGGTCTCGTCCAGCTTCACCCACCTGTCATCCTGTTTCCTCTGCCCGAGAATCAGGAACGGGATGGCCGACAGCCCTGCAAGGGGTTGCACGCGACGCTTTCATCAATAACAAGCCCAAGCGGAGTACCACAGATGGCGTTCTTCACCGCAGCCAGCAAAGCCGACTTCCAGCATCAACTGCAAGCGGCACTGGCGCAGCACATCAGTGAACAGGCACTGCCACAAGTGGCGCTGTTCGCTGAACAATTCTTCGGCATCATTTCCCTCGATGAACTTACCCAGCGCCGGTTGTCTGACCTCGCCGGCTGCACCTTGTCCGCCTGGCGCCTGCTTGAGCGCTTCGATCACACGCAACCGCAAGTGCGTGTCTACAACCCCGATTACGAACGCCACGGTTGGCAGTCGACCCACACCGCGGTCGAAGTGCTGCACCACGACCTGCCGTTCCTGGTGGATTCGGTACGTACCGAGCTGAACCGCCGCGGCTACAGCATTCATACCCTGCAAACCACCGTGCTGAGCGTGCGTCGCGGCAGCAAGGGCGAGTTGCTGGAAATCCTGCCCAAAGGCACCCAGGGCGACGACATCCTGCAAGAGTCGTTGATGTACCTGGAGATCGACCGCTGTGCCAACGCCGCCGAACTCAATGTCCTGAGCAAGGAACTTGAGCAAGTGCTGGGCGAAGTGCGGGTCGCGGTGGCTGATTTCGAACCGATGAAGGCCAAGGTCCAGGAAATCCTGTCGAGCCTGGACAACAGTGCCTACGCCACCGATGCCGATGAAAAAGCTGAAATCAAAAGCTTCCTGGAATGGCTGGTGGGCAACCACTTCACCTTCCTGGGCTACGAAGAGTTCGTGGTGCGCGATGAAGCCGACGGCGGCCACATCGAGTACAACCCCGATTCGTTCCTCGGCCTGACCAAATTGCTGCGCGCCGGCCTCACCGCCGATGACCTGCGCATCGAAGACTACGCGGTCAATTACCTGCGCGAACCGACCCTGTTGTCGTTCGCCAAGGCCGCGCACCCGAGCCGCGTGCACCGTCCGGCCTACCCGGACTACGTGTCGATCCGCGAGATCGACGCTGACGGCAAGGTCATCAAGGAATGCCGCTTCATGGGCCTGTACACCTCCTCGGTGTATGGCGAGAGCGTGCGGGTCATTCCGTACATCCGCCGCAAGGTCGCGGAAATCGAGCGTCGCTCCGGCTTCCAGGCCAAAGCGCACCTGGGCAAGGAATTGGCCCAAGTGGTGGAAGTACTGCCGCGTGACGATTTATTCCAGACCCCGGTGGACGAGCTGTTCAGCACCGTCATGTCCATCGTGCAGATCCAGGAGCGCAACAAGATCCGCGTGTTCCTGCGCAAAGACCCGTATGGCCGGTTCTGCTACTGCCTGGCCTATGTGCCTCGTGATATCTATTCCACCGAAGTGCGCCAGAAGATCCAGCAAGTGCTGATGGATCGCCTGAAGGCGTCGGACTGCGAATTCTGGACCTTCTTCTCCGAATCCGTGCTGGCCCGTGTACAGCTGATCCTGCGGGTGGACCCGAAGAACCGTCTCGACATCGATCCGGTCCTGCTGGAAAAAGAAGTGGTCCAGGCCTGCCGCAGCTGGAAGGACGACTACGCCAGCCTGGTCATCGAAAGCTTCGGCGAAGCCCAGGGCACCAACGTACTGTCGGATTTCCCGAAAGGCTTCCCGGCCGGCTATCGTGAGCGTTTCGCCGCGCACTCGGCCGTGGTCGACATGCAGCACCTGCTGAGCCTGAACGAAAAAATCCGCTGGTGATGAGTTTCTACCAGCCGCTGGGCCAGGTCTCCGGCCAGCGCGAGTTGCACTGCAAGCTGTATCACGCCGACACGCCGCTGGCGCTGTCCGACGTGTTGCCGATCCTGGAAAACCTCGGTCTGCGGGTGCTGGGCGAGTTCCCGTACCGCCTGCGCCACACCAATGGCCGCGAGTTCTGGATTCATGACTTCGCATTCACCGCTGCCGAAGGCCTGGACCTGGATATCCAGCAGCTCAACGACACCTTGCAGGACGCTTTCGTCCACATCGTGAGCGGCGATGCCGAAAACGATGCGTTCAACCGCCTGGTGCTGACCGCCGGCCTGCCGTGGCGCGACGTGGCGCTGCTGCGTGCCTACGCCCGTTACCTGAAACAGATCCGCCTGGGCTTCGACCTGGGCTACATCGCCAGCACCCTGAACAACCACACCGACATCGCTCGTGAGCTGACCCGGTTGTTCAAGACCCGCTTCTACCTGGCGCGCAAGCTCAGTGGCGACGACCTGGAAGACAAGCAACTGCGTCTGGAACAGGCGATCCTCACGGCGCTGGACGACGTCCAGGTGCTCAACGAAGACCGCATCCTGCGTCGCTACCTGGACCTGATCAAGGCCACCCTGCGGACCAACTTCTACCAGACCGACGCCAACGGCCAGAACAAGTCCTACTTCAGCTTCAAGTTCAACCCGCACCTGATCCCGGAACTGCCGAAACCGGTGCCCAAGTTCGAGATCTTCGTGTACTCGCCACGGGTCGAAGGCGTGCACTTGCGCTTCGGTAACGTGGCTCGCGGCGGCCTGCGCTGGTCCGACCGTGAAGAAGACTACCGCACCGAAGTGCTCGGCCTGGTAAAAGCCCAGCAAGTGAAGAACTCGGTCATCGTGCCGGTGGGCGCCAAGGGTGGTTTCCTGCCGCGTCGCCTGCCGCTGGGCGGCAGCCGGGACGAGATCGCGGCCGAGGGCATCGCCTGCTACCGCATCTTCATCTCGGGCCTGTTGGACATCACCGACAACCTCAAGGACGGCGCCCTGGTGCCACCGGCCAACGTCGTGCGTCATGACGACGATGACCCGTACCTGGTGGTGGCGGCGGACAAAGGCACCGCGACCTTCTCCGACATCGCCAACGGCATCGCCATCGACTACGGCTTCTGGCTCGGCGATGCGTTTGCGTCCGGCGGTTCGGCCGGTTACGACCACAAGAAAATGGGCATCACCGCCAAGGGTGCGTGGGTGGGCGTGCAGCGCCACTTCCGTGAGCGCGGCATCAATGTCCAGGAAGACAGCATCACCGTGGTGGGCGTCGGCGACATGGCCGGCGACGTGTTCGGCAACGGCTTGCTGATGTCCAACAAGCTGCAATTGGTGGCCGCGTTCAACCATCTGCACATCTTCATCGACCCGAACCCGGAGCCGGCCAGCAGCTTTGCCGAGCGCCAGCGCTTGTTCGACCTGCCGCGTTCGGCCTGGACCGACTACGACACCAGCATCATGTCCGAAGGCGGCGGTATCTTCTCGCGCAGCGCGAAGAGCATTGCCATTTCGCCACAGATGAAAGAGCGCTTCGACATCAAGGCCGACAAGCTGACCCCGACCGAACTGCTCAACGCCTTGCTCAAGGCGCCGGTGGATCTGTTGTGGAATGGCGGTATCGGCACCTACGTCAAGGCCAGCAGCGAAAGCCACGCCGACGTTGGCGACAAGGCCAACGATGCACTGCGCGTGAACGGCAACGAACTGCGCTGCAAGGTGGTGGGCGAGGGCGGCAACCTGGGCATGACCCAACTGGGTCGCGTCGAGTTCGGCCTCAATGGCGGCGGTTCCAACACCGACTTCATCGACAACGCCGGTGGCGTGGACTGCTCCGACCACGAAGTGAATATCAAGATCCTGCTCAACGAAGTGGTGCAGGCTGGTGACATGACCGACAAGCAACGCAACCAGTTGCTGGCGAGCATGACCGACGAAGTCGGTAACCTGGTGTTGGGCAATAACTACAAGCAGACCCAGGCCCTGTCCCTGGCGGCACGCCGCGCCTTCGTGCGGATCGCCGAATACAAGCGCCTGATGAACGACCTGGAAGCCCGCGGCAAGCTGGATCGCGCCATCGAGTTCCTGCCGGCTGAAGAGGCGATCAACGAGCGCGTCTCGGCGGGCCATGGCCTGACCCGTGCCGAACTGTCGGTGCTGATCTCCTACAGTAAAATCGACCTCAAGGAAGCGCTGCTCAACTCCCTGGTTCCGGACGACGATTACCTGACCCGTGACATGGAGACGGCGTTCCCGCCGACGCTGGTGAGCAAGTTCTCCGAGGCCATGCGTCGCCATCGCCTCAAACGCGAGATCGTCAGCACCCAGATCGCCAACGACCTGGTCAACCACATGGGCATCACCTTCGTTCAAAGGCTCAAGGAGTCTACGGGCATGAGCCCGGCGAACGTGGCGGGCGCGTATGTAATCGTTCGGGATATCTTCCACCTCCCGCACTGGTTCCGTCAGATCGAAGCCCTGGACCATCAGGTTTCCGCCGACGTGCAACTGGAGCTGATGGATGAGCTGATGCGCCTGGGTCGTCGCGCGACGCGCTGGTTCCTGCGTAGCCGCCGCAACGAGCAGAACGCTGCCCGTGACGTCGCTCACTTCGGTCCGCACCTGGCGGCGTTGGGCCTCAAGCTCGACGAACTGCTGGAAGGCCCGACCCGCGAAGGCTGGCAGACCCGCTACCAAGCGTACGTGGCAGCCGGGGTGCCGGAATTGTTGGCGCGCATGGTTGCTGGTACCGCCCACCTGTACACCTTGCTGCCGATCATCGAGGCGTCCGACGTCACCGGGCAGAATGCTGCCGATGTGGCCAAGGCCTACTTCGCCGTGGGCAGCGCCCTGGACATCACCTGGTACCTGCAACAGATCAGCGCACTGCCGGTGGAAAACAACTGGCAGGCCCTGGCCCGCGAAGCGTTCCGCGATGACATCGACTGGCAGCAACGGGCGATCACCATCTCGGTCCTTCAGGAAGGCGATGGCACCCAGGACGTGGAAACCCGCCTGGCGCTGTGGCTGGAGCAGCATCACGAAATGGTCGAGCGCTGGCGCGCCATGCTGGTGGACATCCGTGCCGCCAGCGGCACCGACTACGCCATGTACGCGGTTGCCAACCGCGAGCTGCTGGACCTGGCGTTGAGTGGTCAGGCGGTCGTGACGGCCAACTGATCCTGCGTTGAATAAAAAAGCCCCGCATCGAGAGATGCGGGGCTTTTTTCGTTTTTTTCTCGAAATTGACAGATAAAGCCGTTGCGGCATGCCTGTCGGTGGACCGCGCTAGGGTTTTGTCTTCGCGTCGGTCGAGACGACGCGATCATAACCGACAGGGTGTGACGCCTCGGTGGGCACCCATAGCCGTTCGCTTCGACATTTCAATTTCACGCCTTTGCGCGGTGCCATGACCCGGGTGGTCTCCAGGCACATTTCCTTGGTCGCGTAGGTTGGCTGCATCTTTCGTTCCTCCACGCAACCTTCGATACCACTGCAGATAGTCATGACCACAATGTATACCGTCATCATCCTGGTATTGCTCCCATCGAAACGATGCGATTGATGCGTCCTGCGTCAGCCTTCTCTGGCTTAAACGAGTAGCAATGACAGGCGGATGATGAGCCTGTATCCAAGCTCCCAGCAATGGCGTATTGATGCCTTCTGTCGGGAAAATGACGATATTTTCACAATTGTTATTTATGTCAAAAATGCCGCCAATATGTTGGCGAAAAAAAGATGTCGGGCGGGTTAAAGCTATGGGCAAAGCTGCCAGTTACGTGTCGATGGATGTCGCGAGCCGAGCCCACATCCGTCAGGCGCGACACGCTTACCGTGGGCCTTTACCCGCATTCGGGGCTTCGCCCGAAGGTGCTGGAAAGCCATGATGCTTCGCGGACCACACCACCACTAACGTCACCAGCAGAAGACCCACTAGCACAGGGGCGAATACCGCGACACCGCGGTGATCGAGCAGCAAGCCTCCGATGATCCCCCCACCGGCGATGGCCAGGTTCCAGGCCGTGACCAGCATCGATTGGGCTACATCTGCCGCCTCTCCCCCCGTCTTGGCAATTGCGGTTTGGAACAGTGTTCCCGCGCCGCCAAAAGCGATCCCCCAGGCGCCCGCCGCGATATAGACCGCAACCAGGCTATCGCTGAGCCCCCACAGCATCAGCGCCGCGATGGCGAACAGGCACGTGCCGGCGAGCGTCAATGGCCGAAGGTGCCGGTCAATCAGTACGCCGACGATCCAGATACCCACCAGTGACGCGACGCCGAAAACCAGCAATACGCGTTCTGTCCGGTCCGCCAGCCCGGCCGCGCCCAGGAACGGGGCGATATAGGTAAACAGAATGTTGTGCGCCAGCACGAACGAAAGCACCACGAGCAGTACGGGCCGAACGCCGGGCAGCGTGACGACATGACCCAAGCCAAAGCGCTTGTTCGCGGCTTGCCCAGGAAAATCAGGCACCTTGAGGCGCACCCAGACCATCAAGGCCACGGCGAATAGACTCATGATCGCGAAGCTCATGCGCCAACCGATCAGGTTGCCCAGCAAGGTGCCGGCAGGTACGCCCAGGGATAACGCCAGTGGCGCACCGACCATGGCTATCGCAATGGCCCGGCCTTTCTGGTGCTCGGGCACCATGCGCGCGGCATAGCCTGCCAGCAAGGCCCAGAGCAGCCCGGCTGATACCCCGCCCAACAGCCGGGCGATGATCGTCAAGACGTAGCTGGTGGAAAGTGTGGTGACCGTGTTGGCGACGGCGAAACCGGCGATGGCGAGCAACAGAAGAGACCGGCGCCGCACGCCCTGGGTCGCGGCCGTCAGTGGAATGGCCGCCAGCAGCGAGCCGATTGCGTAGACCGTCACCAGTTGGCCGGCCAGCGCTTCGGAAATGGCCAGGCCTTCACTGATTTGGGGCAGGAGGCCAGCGGGCAGCGCTTCGGTCAGGATCGTGACGAAGGCCGCCAAGGCCAGGGCAAACAGTGACCCGATGGGCAGCGGCGCGGCTTCGACAGCTGCTTGCGCAGGTGCAGCGATATGGGGGTTTGCAATCGTCATGTTTCACCTATCGATAGCGGGTTTCATACATGCCGACTACGGTAGGGGGCCGTCCACGACGGGACAAGAATGCTAGAGTGCCGAACACATCGGAAAAAATGTCCGTAATGGAGTGGCAATGGAATCGCTGAGTGGCATTGAGTTTTTTGTCCGGGCCGCTGAAACCCGCAGCTTTTCAGAGGCCGGACGGGCGCTGGGCATTTCTTCCTCGGCGGTGGGCAAGAGCGTCGCCCGATTGGAGGCGCGGCTGGGGGTGCGTCTGTTTCATCGCAGCACGCGAAGCATCACGCTGACGGCCGAGGGCGCGCTTTTTCTTGAACGCTGTCGGCGCATTCTCTGCGAAGTGGAGGCGGCCGAACTGGAACTGTCCGAGACCCGGAAGGCGCCCAGCGGTAAGTTGCGGGTGAGTCTGCCGCTCGTTGCAGATTTGGTGATGCCCACGTTGATAGCCTTCATGCGCCGCTATCCAAGCATTGAACTGGACCTGGATTTTTCCGATCGGCTGGTGGATATCATTGAGGAAGGCTTCGATGCGGTCATTCGTACCGGAGAGCCGAACGATTCGCGGTTGATGTCCCGTCCATTGGGCCCGTTCAAGCTGGTGGTGGTGGGTTCACCCCGTTATTTTGCCGAACACGGTACGCCGCGGGTCCCCGCTGATCTGCTGCGCCATGCCTGCCTGCTGTATAAATTTCCCAGCACGGGCAGGTTGCAGGCCTGGCCGGTCAGGCAGGAAGGGGAGGCCGAACTCAACCTCCCGGCCACCCTGCTTTGCAATACCACCGAGGCGTTGTTGCATGGGGTGCGCGATGCCTTGGGAATTGCCTGCGTGCCGGACTTTACGGTGCGCGATGCGATCGCCGGGGGTGAGCTGGTCACCGTGCTGGACGACTTCAACCAGCATCAGAGTACGTTCCGTATGCTGTGGCCATCCAGCAAACATCTGGCCCCGAAGCTGCGGGTGTTCATTGATTTCATGCATGCCGAGTTGTTCAAGCGTTGAGCGAAGTGGCCTGGGCAGCTCAAGGCATTGCCCTTGCCCGGTGTGAACCTTCCGGCAACACAGCGCTCACTTGTTAAGTCGTCGCGTTTGATTTTGCCGATAAGGATTTCGCATGCTGCCAACCTCTTCATCGATTCCCTTGAGCCCTCCTGTCGAGCGCGAGTTCAGCGTGCGTGCGGTCAGCACGGGCATCGTGCTCGGTATCCTGCTGACACCCTCCAATGTATACGCGGGGTTGAAGATCGGTTGGTCGTTCAACATGTCGATCATTGCCCTGCTGATCGGCTATGGCATCTGGCAGGGCCTGGCCCGGCGTTCAGCCGACGGGCTGCCCTGGACGCTGCACGAAAGCAACATCAACCAGACGGTGGCTTCTGCCGCTGCGTCGATCATTTCCGGTGGACTGGTCGCGCCCATTCCGGCCTACACGTTGCTGACCGGCGAACAGTTGGATGTTATCCCGATGGTTGCCTGGGTCTTCTCGGTGAGCTTCCTGGGAATCTGGATTGCGTGGTACCTGCGCCCGTCGCTGCTCAACGACAAGGCGCTGAAATTTCCCGAAGGGATGGCGACCCTGGAAACCCTGCTGCACATCTACAACCATGGTCATGAGGCGGCGACGCGTTTGAAGGTGCTGCTCAGTGCCGCATTGCTGTCCGCAACGGTCAAGTGGGTGGACACCTTTTTCTGGGCCTTTCCACGTTGGTCGCCCAACAGCCACTTGGAGCGCCTGACCTTTACCGCTGACCCTTCGCTGCTGTTGGTGGGGTTCGGTGGGATCATCGGTATTCGGGTTGGCCTGACGCTGCTGCTTGGCGCCGTGCTGGCGTGGGGTGGGCTGGCGCCGTGGCTGCTGGAGCAGGGGCTGGTGCAATTGCCGCAAGGCAGCAGCGGCCCGCAGTTCGCTGCGTTGGTGGAATGGCTGCTGTGGCCCGGCGTCAGTCTGATGGTGTGTTCGACGCTGGCCTCCCTGGCGATTCGTCTGTGGGCCTTGCATGCGTCGACCAAGGCGGGCGGCGCGGCAATATGGACGCGGCCCAAGGCAGGGCCTGCCAGCGGTTTTCTGTTGGCGATTGTCTTGGTGGTCGGCCTGCAGACGCTATTGTTCGGTATCAGCCCGTGGATGGCATTGCTGACCATTCCCCTGGCGATCTGCCTGGCGGCCGTGGCGGCGAGAGTGGTGGGCGCGACGGGTATCCCGCCCATCGGTGCCATCGGTCAATTGTCCCAACTGAGCTTCGGCATCGTTGCACCGGGGCAGGTGCCGATCAATTTGATGAGCGCCAACACTGCCGGAGGTTCAGCCGGCCAGTGCACGGATTTGATGAATGATTTCAAGGTGGGCCGGGCGATTGGTGCGACGCCGCGCAAGCAGTTGTTCGCCCAGACGCTGGGGATTTTCGTCGGTAGCATTGTTGGCGTATTGGCCTATCTGGCGTTGATCCCCGATCCTCAAGCCATGCTGCTCTCCGAAGAGTGGCCGGCCCCGGCGGTCGCCACATGGAAAGCCGTGGCGCAAACCTTGACCCATGGCCTGGATTCGTTGTCGGTGAGCATCCGCTGGGCGATTTTCGTCGGCGGTGCGGTCGGTTTGCTGCTGGGCGTTTTCGACAGCCTGTTGCCCGAGCGTCGCGCCCGTTATCTTCCCAGCACGGCGGCTTTGGGCCTGGCATTCGTCTTGCCCGCCTCGATATCACTGATGATGGCCCTCGGTGCGGTGCTCACGTGGGCTGTGAGCAGCCGCTGGCCGAGCCTTACTGAACGCTTTGCCATCACCGCTGCCGCCGGATTGATTGCCGGAGAGAGCATGACCGGCGTGGGGGCTTCGTTGTGGCAGATGATGGGCGGCTAGCGGATTTGGCCGGATGATTATCCGTGTCTTCGTCGAAAACCTCCCAGCGCCAAGCCTCTAGAACTTTTTAGGCGCCGACAGGGGATGTTCGCTGCACGGATTGTGCGAAGCGTGCGGCTTGGGCAGGGGAAGCAGCGACGCCAGTTCTTCCTCGACGATTTGATTGCTCATGGTCAATTCCAATTCGGGGCAATCAATGCTGAGCCAATCGCCATGCTGCAGTGGCACCGGCGTAGTGCGGTGGCTCAAGCTATGGAAGACATAGTGAACCAGCCCAGGTTCGAGAAATTGCTCATGTTTCTCCAGGAAGCCTTGCGAATACCGACGCAGGCTTTGCCAGCGGTGCACGCTCATCCGATGGTGGCTCGCCGCCAGGGGCAGGCCGTCGCGTTCTATCTGGACGTTGATGGCCAAGTCAGCCTGTAACTCTCCCAGGATCAGGGCGGGGGCGATGGCGCAGGTCCGCAAACGCGCATGGGTGGAGGAAACGGCGTCACGGCTGTGCAGCACATGATCCTGGATATCGGTGCCCAACGTAAAACCAATGAAGCGCAGCGCGCCAAAATGGTCGACCCAGTAAAGGCAGACAATGCATGGCTCGCTGCTGATGCTTTGGGCGTGGTAAGGAATCTGCAACGGGTCCCCGTCAGTCTTGAGCAATCGACCGTTGCCTTTGTAATACCAGGCCTGTTCCGTCTTGGCGGTGCACAGTGTGATCTCGCTGACCTGAACAGCCAAGTTGTCATCGGGTTTGAGCGGCGGCCTGTATTTCGCGCCTGTGGGCGAGAGCGGATAGGGCGTCGATGGGAGGCTCCTGAGGTAGGATTCCCAATCCATGTTCAGGCGAGCGCAGTGGCTCAGGGCTTCATAAAGGTTTCCCTGCGGTGATCGTACTTCCAGGCTTTGCCCGGATTTGAAGTCGAATACACCCAGCCCGCGCAGCGGCTGCGGCGAGTCCAATAGCATTACGTAATGCGTCATCACTTATCCTCCAGCGTCAAGCGAGCGGGCAGGGGGCCGTAGTCCGCACGGTCATTGAAAACAGGGCTGGCTTCCTTGAGCCGCAGGGACAGCAACCCGCCCATCAAACTACCAGCCAGTGCCAGAAACAGAATGGCGGTAAGCCCCCAGTTCACGGCGATGTACCCGGCGACCACGGGCGCAACGCCACCGCCCAGGATTTCTCCGCAACCCACCACCAGGCCCGTAGCGGTGGCCAGTAAACTGGGTGGCACTGATTCGCTGGTCAGTGGGCCGACGGTGATGCAGATCAGGCTGAAATTGATGAAAGATAAAAAGAACAGCTGGAGGAACAGTAGCCACGGTAACGGCGGGGAAATGATGAGCAAGCCGACCAGTAGTGTGCTGATCAGGAAGCAGATGGAAACGACAGGCTTGCGGCCCAGTTGGTCAGACAAACCGGGAATGACGAGCTGGCCGAAAAAACCACCCAGGCCGATCGCGGAGATGATCATGGCCATGGAGAAATTGCTCAGGTGCAAGACGTCTGTCAGGTAGCTGGGGAGCAGGGCGCACAGGACGAATTGGCACGTCAGTATGCATAGCATCAAGGCAATGTTGAGGCGCACGTTGCCGCTGGACAGGGCTGTTCGCCATTGGCTGCCGGAGGGTTCTACGAGCGGCCTTGGATGGGGCGCCTGGCTCGGTTGGTAGGTTCGATACAGATACCAGGCCACCAGCAGGCCCGGCAACGAGATGATGGCGAACACGGCGCGCCACGATCCGAACATTTCAAACAATACGCCCGCCAGCAGCGGCCCCAGGCACAGGCCGATGATGGGAAACAGTGCCTGCTGGATGCCCAGGTTGAGCCCGCGTCGGCACGGCTGCGAAACTTCATCGGTGACAATGATGCTGACCGGGGTGAAGGCGCCTTCGCAGATCCCCATCAAGGCGCGCAGGAGCACCAGGCCCATAAGGCTTGAGATCAACGCAGATGCGCCGGCCAGGAGCGATACCAAGGTAATCGAAAGCACCAGCAGTTGCTTGGTGCCCAATCGCCTGATAGCAACGCCCATGAAGAGGGCCGAGCCTCCCCAGGCAAATGCCAGGATCGCCGATAACAGGCCCAGGTCCTGATAGTCCAGGGCCAGGTCATGCATGATCACCGGGAACAACGGCATGATAATGAATCGATCAAGTCCTACCAGCCCGAAGCTCAGCGACAAAAGAACGACCATGCGTCTTTCGTAGCCACCCCAAGGTCGAGTGGCAAGATACGTACTCTCCATGTTCTTCCCCTTCTTTCCTTAGCCCTTTCGACGTTTTCTCGAAACGGGTGAACGCTTGTGTTCGATACTCCTGTAGCCAGGGGCGGATCCGCCCCCGGCTTGGTGCGTGCAATGTGTTGGTCTGTCAGGCCACCCACTTGCCCACGGCCATTTCAGCTGTGAAGCCAGGGCCGAAGGCTGCCAGCATGCCGGTCGCTCCATTGGCCGGCCCGCTGTCGAACTGGCGCTTGAGGACGTCGAAGACCACCACGCTGGCAATATTGCCGGCCTCGCTCAAGCTGTCGCGAGACTGCGCGACCCTGCCAGGTTCCAGATCGAGCTGCAGCACCAGCTCATCAAGAATTTTTCGTCCACCGGTGTGGAAGATGAAAAAGTCATTTTGAGCGCAATGTTGGTTGAAGGTCTCGAAGTTCAATTCCTCCATCATCGGGGCCACGTCTTTAATGGAGTTCATGACGGCTTTGTCCAGGGTGAAGTGAAAGCCGCTGTCCTTGACGTCATATTTAATGTAGTGCTCGCTGTCAGGCAGGAAATAAGAGCCGGTTTTGGCGATCTTGAATCCCGGCGCCTTATCGTCGGCGCGCATTACGCAGGCCGAGACGGCATCGCCGAACAGCGCTGCGGATATGAACGCGTGCAACTTGGTGTCCTGTGGTTGATAGCAGAGTGACGAGAACTCCAGCGAGACAATAAGGGCGTGGTTGTCTGGAGACAGGCTGGCAAAGTCGTTGGCTCGATTAATCGCCGCGGCGCCTGCCACGCATCCCAATTGAGCGATCGGCAATTGTACGGTCGACGTTCGCAGTCCCAAGTCATTGATCAGGTGGGCTGTCAGCGATGGCATCATGAACCCGGTGCAAGAGGTAACGGCGACCATCCGGATGTCGTCCGTGGTCAAGCCCGCGTTTTCAATGGCCTGGCGCGCGGCGATTGAAGACATGCGGCGAGCCTCTCGCTCATACACGATGCTGCGGTGGGTAAAGCCGGTATGCACCGCAAGTTCATCGATGGGCAAGACCAGATACCGTTCATTGACTTGGGTGTTTTGAATCATCCGTTTAGCCAATGCCATGCGCGGATGATCGTCATGCAACTGTTCCAAGTGATCGATCATCTGTTGTTGGGTAATTTTGTAATGCGGGAAAAGCAAGCTGGGTTTGCAAAGAGTAGACATGACAAGTCCTCGGCTGAAAGCCAATAAAGAGTAGAAAACCACGTTTAAGGCAATGGCAAAGCAGGACTCTGAAAAGCAGAATCAAACAACGGGCCGGTTGGCCGGAAATAGCGACTGTTGTTATGGATGGCGCGGTATGCAGCAGTAACTTGTTTGTTATTTCGCCAATACGAATTTATAAGCGTATTGCCACGCCAGGTTGCTTTCCCGAACGTGCTTGCGAATAACCATTCGCACTGGTGCTCCAGTCACGACTTGCCGGGGATCGACGACATCGACGATTTCCGAGGCGATCACCAAGCCATCGTCCAGGCGCACCATTGCCATGAAGCGCGGGACGGTTTCGCCATATCCCATGGCCGCGAGAATGGGGTTTTCAGCATGGGCGCTGACCTGGATCGTGCCGGTGCGTGCGCAGCGATACGGTTCCACGTTCAATGAGTTGCATGCGCCGCAGACGGTGCGCCGTGGGAAGAAGATTTCTTCGCAATCCTGGCAGCGGCTGCCTTCGAGACGATATTTTCCGCCATGTTCGCGCCATTCGCGCAACATGCTGGCGGTGGTCATGCGGTGTATTTGTTCTGGGTAAAGGGACATGGTCGGCTCCTTAATCGTTGGAAAGCACAATGACGCTGTTATGCGCGGCGTAACCGCCCAAGTTCTGCGAGACGCCAATGCGAGCGTCCTTGACTTGGTTGTTGGACTCGCCGCGAAGTTGTCGGAACAGCTCGGTAATGTGCAGGATGCCGTCGCAACCAGAGGCGTGGCCGCGGCCAATATTGCCGCCATCGGTGTTTAATGGCAGTTGCCCGTCGAGGGCTATGCCGCCTTCCAATACAAAGTCGCCTGCCTGGCCTGGACCACATACGCCCATGGATTCCATCTGAATCAATCCGGCACCCAGCAAGTCGTAGACTTGGGCCACATCGATATCCTTGGCGGTGATGCCGGCTTTTTTGTAGGCGATTTCGGCGCAAGCAATGGAGTTGGCGGAAACCGCCATGCCGACGTCTTTTGGCAGGCCTGGATATTTCAGGGTCGGGTTGTGATAGCGCGTCCCGAAATAATGGGATACGCCGGTATAGGCACAACCACGGACGAATACCGGTTGGGTCGTGTAGCGGTGCGCCAGGTGTTCGGCGACCAGGATGGCGCAACCGCTGGCTTCACCCCAGGCCAGCATCGAGCCACATGCTTCGCTGTTCTTGAGGGTTTCAAGGGATGGCACCGGCACGCCATAGCGGGTTGCCGTGGGCGTGTTGTGCGCATAGATGCGCATTTGCCGACCAAACGTTGCCAGGACATCCGCTTCGCGTCCTGCATAGCCAAATTTTTCAAAATATTCGGCGGTTGCGAGGGCAAAGGCGTCGGTGTGCGAAATGCCCAGGAAATAATCGTACTCACATTCGGTACTGGAGCCGATGTATTCGGCATAGTTGAAGTGGTCGGTCATTTTTTCAAAGCCACCACACAGGACGATGTCGTACTCACCCGAGGCGACCATCTGATGGGCCATCTGAAAGGAAACCGAGCTGCTGGTGCAGTTGGCAGTGCTCATGAACGTCGGGGCAGGGCTGATGCCCAGGGCATCGGAAATAGTCGGGCCCAGGCCGCCGTATTCGGAAATACCTTCACCGTGATATCCATAAGCGACTGCCTGAAGTTCACGGGGATGCATCTTGATGGCGTTGAGCGCCTGATAGGCGGACTCGACGATCATCTCCTTGAAGGTTTGACGGACTCTGGAGCTGCCGGGTTTGGAAGTATAGGCAGCCGAAACGATAGCAACGCGTCGTGCGCTCATTGGAAGTGCTCCTTGCTGGATGGTTGGGAATCAGAGGTAGGCTGTCAGGGCGTAGTCAGGCCGCAAGTATTTGAACTCGTACTTGATCGACGTCCCGTAATCCACGTAATACTTGTCTTCCAGCAGCGTGCGCAGCGCAACGTTGGTCTTTTGGTAGGCTTCGATGGCATCGGTCACTGTCAACGCAATCGCATCGCTGCCCGCACCAAACCCGTACGACACCAAGAGGATTTTTTCACCCGGACGCGCTCGGTCCAGTACGCTCACCAAGCCCAGCAACGGACTCGCGGCCCCCGCATCACCGACACTCTGGGCATAAATGCCAGGTTCGATCTGCGCTTTGGTGAAGCCCAGGCCTTTGCCAAGAGAGAAGGGGGTCGAAACCAGGTTTTGCTGGAATACGACATAGTCGAAATCGCTGGCCTGTACATTCATCTTGGCCATCAATCCCGACGCAGCACGATGGGTCTGGTCTTCAAGGCCAATGCTGTTCTTGTCGGAGCCCAGCCCCATTCCTGAGCGAATGTAGCGGTCTCCCTGGGGGCGGATGTTGTCAGCCACATCGGCGGCGCAAGAAAAGCTGGCATCGAAATGCGCGATCACATTTTCAGTACCCAACAACAGTGCGGCGGCTCCCGCTCCGGCGTAGGACTCGGTCAAGTCGCCGGGGGCGGTGTTGCGGTTGATCGTATCGGCGCCTATTGCCAGTGCATTGCCGGCCATGCCCGAGGCTACCAGGGCATAGGCGATCTGCAGGGCGCTGGTGCCTGATTTGCCGGCAAACTGTACGTCCGCGCAGAAGGCGTCATAACCGCAGCCGAGCATTTCCAGAATGACCGCGGCCGAGGCGCGGGAGTCATATGGGTTGGTGCACGTACCCAGGTACAGCGCTTCCAGGTCGCAAGAAGGGGCTTTGTCCAGCGCACGTTGAGCGGCCAGGACACTCAAGGTAATGACGTCCTCATCGGGTTGGAGTACAGCCCTTTCAACGACGCCCAGTTGGTTGGTGACCAGACTCAAGTCTGTGTTTTTCCAGACGTGGATCACGTCTTCCACTTTAAGGCGGCACACCGGGATGCCCGCGCCATAGCTCACAATTCCTACTTTATTCACGTGTACTTCCTCCAGATTCCTTTCTTCACCTGCCAGCGGATAGCCGTGACCGATGCATGAAATATTTAGAAACTATCTAACGGTGCCCGCAAAGTGTCGTTGGCAGTCCTATGCCCGGAAATCGGGCTCCTCAAGGGGGAAAACTACAGTTCCTTTGAGGGAGAACGGGTTTATTATCCTTCTATTATTATGTATGATACGAAACGTGCCGTATCGTTAAGGTCTTGTTAAAAATTGATGACTATTTATCGGGTTTCTTCCTATCTAGTGGCAAGTTCCGCTATTGAGGTGTGCAGTTAAGCAGAAACTTAGATCATAAAAACATACAAAACGAAACGATCCGTTTCATTGCTTTTCGAGAGAATCCTATACCTTGCGTCTCTTTTGTCAAGCGCCATATTGGAGATTTTGAATTATGGCCCGTAAACCGTCTCGGAGCTCCATTGGCTCATTGAGGAGCCCACATACGCACAAAGCGATCATCATCTCCGCTATAGAAACACTCAAGGAGTGCGGTTATTCAGGGTTGAGTATCGAGGCTGTGGCTCGCCGTGCCGGCGCGAGCAAGCCGACCATCTATCGATGGTGGGGTAACAAGGCGGCTTTGATCGCCGAAGTCTACGAGAGCGAAAGCGAGCAGATTCGCAAGGAGCCTGATAAAGGATCCTTCAAGGAGAACCTCAATTTCCTGCTGCTCAATCTGTGGAAGGTCTGGAGAGAAACGATTTGCGGGGAGGCGTTTCGGTGTGTCATCGCTGAAGCCCAGCTCGACCCCAGTACGCTGCCCAAGCTGAAGGATGAATTCATGGAGCGTCGTCGGGAATTGCCGCGAAAGCTGGTGGAAAACGCCATCCAGCAAGGTGAGTTGCCCAAGGACACGTCCCGTGAGTTGTTGTTGGACATGATCTTCGGATTTTGCTGGTACAGGCTGTTGACTGAGCAACTGGAAGTGGAGGGTGACATCAATGAATTCACGACGCTTCTGTTGAACGGCGTGTTGCGTACGACTTCGGCGGCGGAGTAAGGCGCCGCCGAAGCCTGTTCAAGGGTGAGGATTGGCCTTACGCCGCGCCGCTGAACTGTGCATGAAGGCCAGGCAGGATACTGGCCAGGTGGTTGAACTCACACAGATCATGCACAGCAAATTCATAAGCCAGGGTTTCCAGTTCGGCTTCCCCAAACCCGTTTTCCTTCAACAACTGCGCGGCGCGTTCGGCACCGGGAAAACGCAGCATCGCTGGGTGGCTGCCCACCCAGTAACGGCTGGTCAGGTACAAGCCTTCGGGGCATTCCTTGAACAAGTGCACCATGAGCGATATCGGCACTTGCGGCTGATCCGCCAGGCTCATCAAGGCGCTGACGCTGCCGTCTATTTTTGATTCGCGATACAGGTCCGCAGAGAAACCCAGCTCGCATGGATCCCTGAAGTGGATGTGCAGGTGCATAAGGCGGTCACCGACGTATTCGGACGCGCAGAAGGTGTTTCCATACAAGCTCTGTTCAAAGTTCAGGGTGTCATCGGTGAGGCGTTCGTTATGGACGCAGGGGTTTTCCACATGGGCATAGGGGAACCACAGGGTATAGCGTTCGGCCTCCAGTGGATGCCACATGAACCACCACTTGAGCATGTTGGCGGTGCAGTTAGGGAAAAACTTGCGACTTTGCACATAGGCCATCGGACCGGGCAGCAGGGCGTATCCGGCCTCTTCGCTGACGAAATCCGCCGCCAGCATGCGATTGAGGTCTTCAACACTTGGAGTCAGGGTATCGGCCAGGGGCATCGGTCCTTGCTGGATCTTCTCCACTGCGCTGAGCGGCACATTGATCTTCGAGCGGAAAAATTTGGCGTAGGGCTTACCCTGTACGGCTTTATGATTGACCAGGAACTGCTTCTGCATCGGCAATGAGAAGTAGGTGAAAGGTGTCATTACGCGCGCTTCCATGACGATGATTCCTTGCTGAGGCGTGAAAACCTGCAGATATCCGGGGC
Organism: Pseudomonas fluorescens Q2-87; assembly: GCF_000281895.1. Taxonomy (NCBI): domain Bacteria; kingdom Pseudomonadati; phylum Pseudomonadota; class Gammaproteobacteria; order Pseudomonadales; family Pseudomonadaceae; genus Pseudomonas; species Pseudomonas fluorescens. The sequence continues at coordinate 2,454,412 of NZ_CM001558.1, forward strand.
AGAGCCTTCACGCGGTGTTGTAAAGGGACAATGACGGGACCAAAATAGGTAGCCCGAAATAAAAAGTCAAATTTGAATTATAACTATCGAGAGTTGAGCTCATGGACAATGCCATTGGCAAGCCTTCCCCATCCCGCGCGTCGCGGCTCGATGGGCGAGCAACGCGGCTGCAAATCCTGGAAAAAGCGGGCGAGTTGTTTGCTGAACAGGGGCTGGCCAATACCACCAGCAAGCAGATTTGCGAGCATTCACACGCCAACAGTGCGGCTGTGAATTACCATTTCGTCAACAAGGAAGGGTTGTATCGTGCGGTGTTGCTCGAAGCCCATGCCCGACTCGTGCAATTGCAAACGCTGATTTCCCTCAGCGAGCAGCCAGGCTCGCCGCAAGACAAACTGCGCGCGCTCATCACACTGTTGGTCGAGCGCGTGCATAACCACCCGGATGGTTGGGCGCTGAAAGTGCTGACACGTGAACTGCTTTCGCCGTCTCCCGAATTCGAGGCGGTGCTCAAGGAGCAGTCTTTCCCCAAGGCACACATACTGCGGGGCTTGCTTGGCCAAATCATGAACCTGCCGGCCGACCATCCCACCACGCTGCGCAGTGCAATCAGTGTCTTCGCGCCCTGTCTTTTCTTGCTGATAGCGCATCAGCCTTTGAAGCGACATGTGCTGCAAGGATTGAGCATCGAGCCGCAGGGGCTGATCGAGCACATGATGAGCTATGCCCTCGGTGGCCTCCAGGCGGTGGCGGCCACGGCGCATGGAACATGATATTGGGTAAAGACCCCGGCAAGACGGGGTCGATGGCTTCGGCGGTGCGAGCGCGTTAACGGCCTTTTGCAGGCAAGCCCATTTTTTCAAGTGTCAGTGTTTCATCGGCACGTCCCCAGCCGCCGTCTGCGACCTCTTCGACCAGGACCATGCTGAAAGGGCGGACCTGCTCGCCAAAGTACTCGACGAACATCTCGGTCGTACGATGGATGATTTCCTCTTTGCGAGCGTGGTCGAGGATCCCTTCAGGGAATTTGTAGTTGGCGAATGGCATGGTTCTACTCCGTTGGCTTGATCAGATTGGGCGCTGAGCCCCGGAGCGCATTCTTCTGGGTCGGATCCATGGGATAAATCCCTGAAAGTTGCCATGTGAATTCAATGACGACGAACAATCGATACCTGAAATGGCGTTCCTTCGCGTCAGCCGGCTATCCGTAGCGTTGAGCTCAGATGCCATGAGCTGGATCGTAAAAGCCTCTGTAGATCCCTCACCCTTGGCGGTAGGCGCTGGGCGTGAGACCGATCTGGCGACGAAAGACCTGTGAAAAATGGCTGGGGCTGGAATACCCCACCTCCAGCCCCACGTCGATGACGCTGCGGTCGGTCTCGACCAGCAGACGCCGGGCCCGATCCATGCGCAGGCGGATGAAGTACTGCGATGGCGACAGCCCCGTGGCGCGCTTGAACATCCGGCTGAAGTGGTACTCACTCAAATCGGCAATCTGTGCCAGGTATCCGAGGCTGAAGTCATCGGCCAGCCGCTCATTCATCGCCTCGAGGACGCGTCGCAGCTTGTACGCTTGAAGCGCATTGCTGCGTCGCGTATTGCCGTGTGGGTCGGGATAACGGCGGATCAGATGCACGGCCAGCGCCTGGGCGAGGCTGTTTACGAATAACGGGCTGGGGTGGCGTTCTTCGATCAGCTCGATGCGCAGCTGATTGACGATGAAACTCACCCGCTCATCCTGGGCACCGGAAATGTCGGCGAAGCTTACCGCAACCGCGTGCTCACCCAGCAGATCGCGGGCGGCCATGTCGATCAGCGGCAGGCCGAGGTACAGGTGCATCACTTCGAAAGTTTCGCATTCGATTGTCTGCCAGCGCATCTCGTAGGGCTCACGGGTGCTGGTGAGAAAAAAACCGCCAGCCCGCACGATGGCCGCTTCCCACTCGCCGCCGAGGACACGCTCCTCGACCCTTGCCGTGCCTGCCAGCACCAGGACCAGCAAAGGCTCCGCTACGGCGGGCACCCGTATCGGTTCGACAATGCTGTGATGGCTGAAGAACTGCAGCACGACATCCTGCATCGGTGCCAGCGGTGGTAACGCCTTCGCCGTTCCCGGCAAGTGACGGGGCATCGATTCGGCTGTGACGCGCGGCACATTGGCGGCAGCCGGATCTTCATGTTCGTGTGGGTGCACAGCAGGCTCCATCGACGACGCCCCTCAACCGGGGCTGGCGGCGCTAGGTTAGCGCAGCCACCGTACCCCGGATCAAGCAACTCGCTGGGTCAGTTCGCCCAGGGCGGGAATGGAAACGCGCGGGACGATGGCGGCGGCGCATTGGCACTCACCTTGGCGCAAAACTGCGACAGTTCCGGCAATTCAGCGAAAGCTCGTTCTCCTGCATTGCGAGACAGTGAAGCCGTCGATAACGACAGCGCCTCACAGGCGCCGAGCCGGCGAATGTCTCTTCGGCTCGCAACGCAGGAGAGCACCATGACTGATATCAAGCAAACCCATCCCAACGAAGTCGAAGGCAAAATCGCGCTGGTCACCGGCGCCGCCAGTGGCATCGGCAAGGCCATCGCATTGCTGCTGCACGCGCGTGGCGCCAAGGTCATCGCCGAAGACCGCAATCCCGCCGTCGAAGAACTCGCCCGCCCCGGGCTGGTGCCACTGGTGGCCGACATCACCGAAGATGGCGCCGCGGAGCGCGCGGTCGGCTTGGCTGTCGAGCGATTTGGGCGGTTGGATATCCTGGTCAATAACGCCGGAATCATCATCAACAAGTTGGTCGTCGATATGACCCGTGAAGATTGGGAACGCATCCAGGCGGTCAACGCCACAGCGGCCTTCCTGCATTGCCGCGAAGCGGTCAAGGCGATGATGCCCAACCAGTCTGGAGCCATCGTCAATATAGCGTCCTACGCGTCCTATTTCGCCTTCCCGACCATTGCTGCCTACACCGCGTCGAAAGGTGCACTGGCCCAACTGACCCGCACATTGGCGCTCGAAGCGATCGGGCACGGGATTCGCGTCAACGCGGTGGGCGTCGGTGATGTGGTGACCAACATCCTCAACGACGTGGTCGATGACGGTCCAGCCTTCCTGGCCCAGCACGGCGAAGCCGCGCCCATTGGCCGCGCAGCACAGCCTGAGGAAATCGCCGAGGTCGTCGCATTCCTTGCCTCGGACCGCACGAGCTTCATCGTCGGCTCGGTGGTCATGGCCGACGGTGGAATGACTGTCACGGCGGGTTGACCGACCTTCCTGCTCGTCGGGTCTGACGTGCCGGGCCGGCCGCAAGCGATCGAGGTGTTGGCTGGCCGTCGGCTATCGCGAGCAAGCTCGCTCCTAGCCCAATGAGTTCATGGCATTGAGATTTCCACGAGCCCATCGGATGACGATTACTCTTCGGAGTCCCGCGGATGAAAAATGGTGTAAGGCAGGATCAACGTATCGGCGACGAAACTCAAAGGCAGGTCGATGATCGCAAACGGGGTCAACGCCCCGTAGGCTCCGGCGTTGCCCTCCGTCGAGGATTTTATTATTTCGATATCGGTAGAAACGCCGCAATAGGGATGGAGGCCGCACATATGCCCATAGCTGGAGCTTTCGTTGATCGTCGCGCAGCCTGTCAGCAGCGTTGTTGCCAAAGCCATTGGTACGATCCGCATGACATCGCCTCATCCTGATAAGTGCGCGACTGTAGCATTTTGTCAGTGCGAATGACGCGGCTCACCGCTACGGGCGATCACCCGCAGATGCAACGTGGCCGGCTCCAGGCACCCCCCTGTGGAAAGCTGTCCCACCAGTTGCCGATACAACTCCTGCCAAGGCGTTTGCGACGGCGGGATATTGGGCGTCCACTCCAGTCGACGCTGGGCCATTTCAGCCTCGTCGATGAGCAGGTTCACGGTGCGTGTGTTCAAGTCCACTTTCAGCCGGTCGTTGGTTTTCAGCAACGCCAGGCCGCCGCCTACCGCTGCTTCCGGGGACATGTTGAGGATCGACGGGCTGGCCGAGGTGCCGCTCTGGCGGCCGTCGCCGAGGCAGGGCAGGGAGTCGATGCCTTGTTTGATCAGGGCGGCGGGCGGGGCCATGTTCACCACTTCGGCGCTGCCCGGGTAGCCCACCGTGCCGGCACCGCGAATGACGAGAATGCAGCGCTCGTCGATGTCCAGCGCCGGGTCGTCAATGCGCGCGTGATAATCCTCCGGGCCTTCGAACACGATGGCTCGGGCTTCGAAGCTGTTTTCAGCGCCGGGTTCGGACAGGTAGGTCTTGCGAAACGCCTCGCCCACCACCGACATCTTCATGATCGCGCTGTCGAAAAAATTACCGCTGAGCACGATGAACCCGGCACGGTGCTTGAGCGGGGTTTCGAACGGATGGATGACATCGGCGTTGCTGGTCAGGCTGCTGCTGACGATTTCGCCAATGGTCTTGCCGCTCACCGTGGCGCAGTCTTCATGGAGACGCCCGGCTTTTTGCAGTTCATGCATGACCGCTGGCACGCCGCCGGCGCGATGGAAACCTTCACCCAAATACTTGCCGGCCGGCATGCAATTGACCAGCAGCGGCACGTCCTCGCCTATCCGTTGCCAATCATCCAGGCTCAGCTCGACGCCCATGTGCCGGGCGATGGCGATCAGGTGTGGCGGGCAATTGCTGGAAGCACCCAGCGCCGAGGCGACAGCGATGGCGTTCTCGAAAGCCTCGCGGGTCATGATCTGCGAAGGTCGCACGTCTTGCAGCACCAATTCGCAGATGCGCTTGCCGGTGGCATACGCCATTTGCCCGCGCTCGCGATAGGGCGCCGGAATGCTCGCGCAACCGGGTAGCGACATGCCCAAGGCTTCGGCCAGGGCATTCATCGACAAGGCAGTGCCCATGGTGTTGCAGTGACCCACCGACGGCGATGCGGCGGTGGTCATTTCCATGAAGCCTTCGTAATCGATCTCGCCGGCGGCCATCAGGTTGCGAGCGTGCCAGAGCACGGTGCCTGAACCGATCAGTTCGCCCTTGTGGTGACCGTCGAGCATCGGGCCACCGGACAGGACAATGGCGGGCAGGTCGGTGGTCGCAGCGGCCATCAGGCAGGCTGGGGTGGTCTTGTCGCACCCGGTGGTGAGCACCACGCCGTCCAAAGGATAGCCGTGAAGGATCTCCACCAATCCCAGGTAGGCCAGGTTGCGATCCAGCGCGGCGGTGGGGCGACGCGACTGTTCGGCGATCGGATGCACCGGGAATTCCATCGGAATGCCGCCGGCATCGCGAATACCGGCCTTGACCCGTTGTGCCAGCTCCAGGTGATGACGATTGCAGGGCGTCAGGTCGCTGCCGGTCTGGGCGATGCCGATGATCGGGCGCCCCGATTGCAGCTCCTCGCGGGTCATCCCGTAGTTCATGTAGCGCTCGACATACAACGCGGTCATGTCGGCGTGGGCAGGGTCGTTGAACCATTGCTCGCTGCGCAGGCGGCGTCTTGGTGTGTCACTCATGATTCGTTCTCTCTTGTAATTAGTAGAATCGCCAAACTCTGTTGCGTCAGCGGGCGAGCAACCCTCGCGATGCCAGGTTGCGCAGCAGGGCGCCCACGCCGAAGGTCCAGGGCGCGGCGTCAGAGCTATGGGTCACCTGGTTGTGCAGGCTTCCCAGCAACGGGCTGCTGATGCTGACCCGGTCACCCAGTTTGTGGGTGAAACCGCTGCCGGCATGGTCACGGTCTTCAGTGGGGGCGAACAGAGTACCCAGAAACAGCAGGAAACCATCCGGGTATTGGTGATTGGCGTTGAGTGTCTGCTCCACCAGATCCTGCGGGTCGCGACTGATCTGGCTCATGGAGCTCGATCCTCGCATGCGGTAGCCGTCTTCACCTTGGACTTCCAGGTCCACCACGCAGGCCCGCACATCATCCAGGCTGAAATGTTCGTCGAACAGGCGAATGAACGGACCGATGGCGCAGGACGCATTGTTGTCCTTGGCCTTGCTCAACAACAGCGCGCTGCGGCCTTCGAAGTCCCTCAGGTTGACGTCGTTGCCCAGGGTTGCACCGTGGATCCGGCCACGGCTGTCGACGGCCAGCACCACCTCCGGCTCCGGATTGTTCCATTGGGAATCTGGGTGAATACCGATCTGGCTTCCGCTGCCGACGGCAGCCAGCACCGGCGCCTTGGTGAAGATTTCCGCGTCCGGGCCGATGCCGACTTCCAGATATTGCGACCACATGCCCTGTTCGATGAGCAGGGCCTTGAGGCGCATGGCTTGCTGGGAACCCGGCACGATGGCGCGCAAGTTGTCGCCGATCACACTGCGCACGCTGGCCCGCACGGCTTCGGATTTCGCTGCGTCACCGCCGGCTTTTTCCTCGATCACCCGCTCGATCATGCTGGCGGCAAAGGTCACGCCAGCGGCCTTGATCACTTGCAGGTCCAACGGCGGCAACAACGATGGTTTGGACGGGTCGGCGCCAGCCCCCGTATTGGCCAGCAGGGCTTCGACAGTGGTTATGAAGGTGCCAGGCGTCTGTTCCACGGCTGCCAGTGGCGACTCGGTCTCCAGCAAGTCACTCAACGTCGCAAAATGATCCGATAGATCGAACACGCCGTCACTGCGCAGCACGATCGGCGATGGCCCGGCGATCCGGCCAGGCACCCAGGCGCGGCCAATCAGCGTTGCGGCCAAGCCATCGACCGGCAGGGTGTTTTCGGGAGTAAGCAGTAGCGACATGGAAAGTCTTCCTGATTCGTGAAGCTTTCACGCTAGGGCGGGCAGCCGATAAACTCCAATGAGATATATTCAGTATTTGATAACGCCCGGTTATTGCCTGTCCGAGGGATGTTCATGTCCGATCTGTCGTTCTCCAGCTTTTGTGGCTGGCTCAAGTTTCGTCATCTGGTGCTGATCGATACCTTGGGACGCACCTGCAACATGCACTTGGCAGCCCAGCAAATGAACCTCAGCCAGCCGGCCATCAGCAAGATGCTCAAGGAAATCGAAAGCCTGCTCGGCTTTGCCCTCTTCGAGCGGCGACCGCGCAGCATGCCGCCCACTGCGTTGGGCGAGCACGTGCTGCGTTATGCGCAGATTGCCTTGAACGATGCACGTTCGTTCGTCGAGCAAATCAGTAGCCTGCGCGAAGGCGGTCATGGCTATCTCAAGGTCGGCGGGATTTTTGCCGCCACGGCGGTGGCCTTGCCCGAGGCTATCCTGCAGATCAAACAGCGCTGGCCGCTGCTGTCGATCGAGGTGGTGGAGCAGACCAGCAATCATCTGATGGAAATGCTTGAGGAGAAAAAACTCGATCTCGCGGTGGCGCGTTTTACCGATCAAAGCCAGCAGCAGCGCTATGACTTCCAGCCACTGGCGCCGGAACCGTTCTGCATCGTGGTGAACAACCGCCACCCCCTGGCAAATACCGGGCCCACCGCTCTTGAACAACTGGTGGACCTGCCATGGATTCTCTATCCGGTCGGGACGCCGATTCGCGCGCGCATGGAATTGGCGTTTGCCGAAGCCGGGGTGCGGATGCCGCGTAATACGATCGATACCATCTCCATGCAGACCTTCCTCCAGGTACTGCAACGCGGCCCCATGATCGGCATGTTGCCCAACGCGATGGTCGATCCGCTGCTTGAGAGCGGCCAGCTCAACACCCTCGACACTCCCTTGCATCTGGTGCCGCAGGATTACGGCATCCTCACCCGAAAGGACGAACCCCTGGCCGGGGCGGCGCTGGAGTTCGCCGAAATCCTCAAGGAAAACGCTCGCCTGGGCGCGATGCCACCTGTTTAAAGGCTGGGGTGAACTTGTGGTGAGGGGATGAATCCCCTCACCACAGTGATTTATCTATTCGATAACTTGGAGTTATTGCCTAATCCAAAAATGCCATTGGGAAAGAATCGTTTCCCGACAGTAGAGTCCCCTTTCAATCGCCGGATGAGCTGCTCATTCGACGTGACCCAATAAAAACAATCAGGCATGTCCACATGCCCCAGGGGTTACCTCATGCAAACCATATCCGAGCATTTGCCCGCCCAGGCGCAGGCCGGCGAACTCGACTTCGAAGACCGCACCTACCGCAAAGTCATCTGGCGCATCCTTCCGGTGCTGCTGCTGTGTTACATGGCGGCGTACCTCGATCGGGTCAACATCGGTTTCGCCAAGCTCGATATGCTCAACGAGCTGCAATTCAGCAACACCGTCTATGCCTTGGGCGCCAGCATGTTTTTCTGGGGTTATTTCCTCTTCGAAGTGCCCAGCAACCTGCTATTGCATCGCTTTGGCGCACGGTTCTGGATCGCGCGGATCATGCTGACCTGGGCGGTGGTCTCCATGGCCGTGGCCTACACCGTGCCGTTGGCGGCCTTTTTCCACATTGAATCGAGCAGCATGTTCTACGTGCTGCGCTTCCTGTTGGGCATCTGCGAAGCCGGGTTCTTCCCTGGTGTCATCCTTTACCTCAACTACTGGTTTCCGACCCACCGACAAAGCCGCGTGATGTCCGGTTTCCTGCTCGCGCTGCCGGTCAGCCTGACCCTCGGCGGCATATTGTCCGGTTGGCTGATGAACAGCATGCAAGGGGTACATGGCCTGTCGGGTTGGCAGTGGATGCTGCTGATCGAGGGCATTCCTTCGATCATCATGGCGTTCGTGGTGATCGTCTGCCTGGCGGACAACATCGATAAGGCCAAATGGTTGTCCGCAGCGGAAAAAGCCATGCTCAAGGCCAACCTGCACACCGACAACCAGGGCAAGGCCACGCGTCTCAGTGAGGTGTTCTTCAACCCTCGGGTGTGGTTGCTGGTGTCGATCCTGTTGACGTTCAACACCGGTTTCTACGGCCTGGCCTTCTGGATGCCCTCGATCATCAAGAGCACCGGTATCACCAACAGCCTGCACATCGGTTTGCTCACCGCTATTCCGTATTCGGTGGCGGTGGTGGCGATGCTGCTCAACGCACGGCATTCCAACCGCACCGGCGAGCGACGCCTGCACGCGGCCATTCCGGCTTTTATCGGCGGTGCCGGGCTGATCCTCAGCGCTTACTTTGCCAACAACCTGGTGTTGTCGGTGCTGTTCCTCAGCGTTTCTGCCTCGGGGATCCTCAGCCTGATGCCGATCTTCTGGACCTTGCCAGGCACAGTACTGTCAGGCGTCGCCGCAGCTGCCGGCATCGGCATGATCAACGCGATCGGCAACCTCTCGGGCTTCACCGGCTCGATGATCACGGCCGTGGCCGAAACCCTGACGGGCAACATCAACAATGGCACTTACGTGTTGGCCTTGTGTCTGCTGGTTAGCGGCGGATTGATTCTGGCCATCCCTGCCTCGATGCTCGCCAGGACACCCAAGCCCGCCGCCACTGCAGCGGAACTGGAGACGGCATGAACATGCAGAACAAGCGGGTCCTGGTGACCGCGGCGGGACAGGGCATCGGCCTGGCCAGCGCCATGGCGTTCGCCGAGGCGGGCGCCGAAGTATTCGCCTGTGACATCGATATTCGCGGGTTGGCAGGTCTTGAAGGGATCACTGCGCTGACGCTCGATGTCACATCTGCCGAAGGCATCAGCGCCGCGTGCGAACGGATCGGCGGCCTCGACGTGCTGTTCAACTGCGCGGGCTACGTGCACAGCGGCACCCTCCTGGACTGTGACGAAGCGGCCTGGGCTCGTTCGCTGGACCTCAATGTCACGGCCATGTACCGGATGATCCACGCGTTCCTGCCCGGCATGCTGGCCCGTGGCGGCGGCTCGATCATCAACATGTCGTCGGTGGCTTCCAGCATCAAGGGCGTGCCGAATCGCTTTGCCTACGCTGCCAGCAAGGCGGCGGTGATAGGCCTGACGAAGTCCGTCGCCATCGACTTCGTCGGCCAGGGCATTCGCTGCAATGCGATCTGTCCGGGTACCGTGGACTCGCCGTCGCTGCGTCAGCGCATTGCCGCCCAGGCGGCTCAGCAGGGCGTCGATGAAGCGCAGGTCTACCGGCAGTTCCTCGAACGCCAACCCATGGGCCGTATCGGCAGCACTGAAGAAATCGCGCAGTTGGCCTTGTACCTGGGCAGCGATGCGTCGACCTACACTACCGGTGGCGTGCATGTCATTGATGGCGGCATGAGCCTCTGAATCCGGATTCACGTTGAGAACAGGAGAACTTCATGAAACTGTTGCGTTACGGCGAAAAAGGCTCGGAAAAACCCGGCCTGCTGGATGCCGACAATCAGATCCGCGACCTGTCGGCCCATGTACCGGACATCGCCGGCCAGGTGCTGACGCCGGACAGCCTGGCCGCGCTCGGCGCCCTCGATCCGCGCAGCCTGCCGATTGTCGCCGGCCAGCCTCGGATCGGCGCCTGTGTCGGACAGGTCGGCAAATTCATCTGCATCGGCCTGAACTATGCCGACCATGCCGCCGAGTCGAACATGGACGTGCCGAAAGAGCCGATCATCTTCAACAAATGGACCAGCGCCATTTGCGGGCCGAACGACGACATCCAGATTCCCCGCGGCTCGCTCAAGACCGACTGGGAAGTGGAACTGGGCGTGGTCATCGGCAAAGGCGGGCGCTACATCGACGAAGCCAATGCAATGGAGCACGTCGCCGGTTATTGCGTCATCAACGACGTATCTGAGCGCGAATGGCAACTGGAACGCGGCGGCACCTGGGACAAAGGCAAGGGCTTCGATACCTTCGGCCCCCTTGGACCGTGGCTGGTGACGCGGGACGAGATCGCCGATCCCCATACGCTGGACCTGTGGCTGGAAGTCGACGGGCACCGCTATCAGAACGGCAACACCCGGACGCTGATCTTCAGCGTGCCGCAGTTGATCGCTTATCTGAGCCGGTGCATGAGCCTGCAACCAGGGGATGTGATTTCGACTGGAACGCCACCCGGTGTCGGCCTGGGCATCAAGCCTGATCCGGTGTTCCTGCGCCCGGGGCAGACCATGCGGTTGGGGATTGCCGGGCTGGGTGAGCAACGCCAGGTCACGGTGCAGGCGGACTGAGCTGCTTTATTCGCTGCCTCACGTGGGCGCTGTTCGGTGAATCCCCCTCCGATACGCTCCGGGCGGGATGATCGACTTGCAGATTGGGCTTTAGGTACCGCGCGAATTCACGTGCCAGTTGCGACGGCTCTTCCTGCGTGGGAAGCAGCAGCGCAATGGCGTATTTGATCGCTGGCTTGAAGGGCCTCAGGACGAGGTCGCGGGTGAAGGGCCGGCTGACCACCGGATCGACGATCCCGACGCCCAATCCTGCACGGACCAGTTCGCATGCCGTGGCGAAGAACTCTGTCTCGGCCACCACGTTCCAGGATGACCCGTACGCCGAAAACGCCATCGCCAACTGCTGGTAGATGGGATCACCCTTGAACAGCGAAACGAAGGGCACGCCGTCCAGGTCCGCCGGGGTAATCATCTCCAAGGCTGCAAGCGGATGGTCGATTGGCAGCATGCATTGGCATTCGTAGGACAGCACTTCCATGCTGGAGGTCGGGTAGTCGAGCGGCAGTTCGGCAATGGCCAGGTCGAATTGCTGTGTAGTCACCAACTCGCGAACGGATTGTGAATTGCGAGTGATGATCTTGAGCTCCAGGCCCGGGCGCTCCTTGGCGAATTCAGCCATCAGGCGCGGCAGGAGGCTGATCGAGATGCTGGCGTAGGCGGCAATCGCCAAGTGGCCTCGTTTGCCCGTGCGAATTTCCTTGGCGATGCGCTGGGTTTTCTCCACGGCTTCCAACGCACGTTGCGCCTCGACAAAAAACAGCCGGGCTTCGGGGGTGGGTTGCAGGCGACCGCCCTTGCGCACGAACAACGTCAGGCCTGTCTCATGTTCCAAATTGGCGATGGTGCTGCTGATGGCCGGTTGGGAGATATTCAGCAGCTCTGCCGCACGGGTCATCGTGCCGTGGATCATCAAGGTTCTGAAGCACTCCAACTGCCGGATCCGCATCGGTCACCCTATAGATTCAACTTATACTGAAGCCACTTTATATTATTGGTTTGCGGTTTTCTCTTATGTTTTCCTTGATGGCAGGTACACGGTCGGCCGCCTATCAGCGCAGAGGAAAACAGCCCCATGAACACAATGACTTCGATTGGCCCCGGCGAGGGCATCCTCCTGCCTGCACGGCAGGGGGTAGCGATCCAACTGCACCAGGGGCAGGTCCTTAAGGTGATCAATACCCATGGCAAACAGGTCGTGGACACCTGGGCATTCAACCCGGGCGACCTGAGGGAAGCCATGTCGATGGAGCATAGCCGTCCCTTCTGGCTGAAGCTCAACCCCCGCGAAGGTGATAGCTTGCTGACCAACAAGCGCCGCAAGATCCTGACGCTGGTTGAAGACACAACTCCGGGTGTCCACGATACGCTGGTGGCCGCGTGCGACCCGACGCGTTACGTTCAACTCGGGGTCGTCGGCCACCACGCCAGTTGCAATGAAAATCTCTTCCAGGCCTTGGAAGTCATTGGCCTGCAAGCGCCCGACACGCCGAGCCCCTTGAATCTTTTCATGAATGTTCCGGTGCACCAGGACGGGCGTATCGAGTTTGTCGAGCCGGTCAGCCAGCCAGGGCAATATGTTTGCCTCCAGGCGGAAATGGACGCTGTGGTGGTCCTCTCCGCCTGCCCCCAGGACGTTACGGCGGTCAACGGTAAGCGGCCCCAGGACATCCATTACTGCATCCTCTGACGGACCGACAAACCTGCTGGCAAATGTCGCTCGCCGGCAGGACACTGGCTATATCGCAAGCACTCAGTCGGGTGCCGGAGAACACCATGCGCAAAATACCGCCCCTGAATTCCGTGCGAGCATTTGAAGCGGTCGCGCGCCACCAGAGTTTTTCTGCCGCGGCGAACGAACTCTCTGTGACCGTCGCCGCGGTCAGTCATCAAGTCCGGCAGCTGGAAGAGGGGCTGGGGCAAAAGCTCCTGGAAAGAGGACGGATGGTGACCCTCACGCCTGCGGGAAAAACCATCTATCCGCTGCTGCGGGATGGCTTCGACCAGATTGCCCAGGCGTTCACCCTGTTAGGCGGGGATAAGGCCGGCGATGCCATTCAGGTGTCGACCACACGGGCGTTCGCCGAGCGTTGGCTAATGCCGCGCCTGGCGAAGTTCAACGAGATTCATCCAAACATCCTGGTGTCCATTCACGCGTCGGAGAAGCTGGTGGACCTGCGGTCCGAAACCGTCGACCTGGCCATTCGATACGGTCCGGTCGATGCCGACGTGCGGGGTCCGGTGTTGTTCGAGGACCGGTTTATCGCGGTCGCGGACAAGAGCATTTGCCCGGTTGAGCACAACGCGACGATCGGCGATTTTCATAATCGCCCGCTGCTGGCATTCAAGTGGAAGAACCAGGCCCTCGAAGCGCCTTCATGGTCCGCCTGGTTGGCCGGGGTCAAGCACAACGCCGTCGGGGATTTGCGCATTTCCTGGTACAGCGAGGAAACCCTCGCGCTGCACGCTCTGGAGCGGGGCCTGGGGCCTTTGCTGTGCAGCGATGTGCTGATTGACGATGAGCTTCGTTCCGGGCGGATCCGGCGGGTGGAGGGACCGGCCTTGTCGGGGTTCACTTATCACCTGATCGAAGACAACCATGGCCGCCCACGACGCAGCCTTGCGTTGTTCAGGGAATGGCTGCTGGACGAGGCCAAGTCATTCAGGGCCAATACCCTCAATGACTTGGCCGCGCCTCAGCGGCTACTCACTACCTGAGGCCTGCCGGGAGAGGCTTGACTCTATCGCCAGGCATGCACCGAGCAATGTGTCATCACGGCCTCGGGTCGTCGAGAACAGGACAGAGGTGGCAAGCCCGAGGGTGTCCTTGCCGGACGGAATGGCCACTCCTGGCATGTCCAGCAAGCTGCCGATCATGGTGAGTGACAAGGTTTCGAGGTTGACGGTCGCGAACAGCGTGTCGTCATTTTCCAGAGGCGCCATGGGCGGGGCGACGTGCTTGACCGTCGGCATGACCAGGAAGGCGCCGTCGAGCTCTTGCTCGATGGCCGACATCAACACTGCGCGGGACTGTCGAATCCCGGCTTCGGCGGCTGGGTCGATACCCTTGGCCGAACGCAGCCGCGCGCCCACGCGCCTGTCCATCCGAGCCCCTTCCGGGCTTTCCACGATCGAGCCCAGGAGGCGCCAGGCTTCTATCGCCCCCAACCAGCCCGAGCGGCCAATCAATTCACGGGTAAGGGCGACGGCGGCAATCGTCCTAAATTCGACCCGGGCACCAGCGGCGCGCAGCCGGGCCATCATCGAGAGCAGATTCTGCCGTACCACTGGCTGTAGCGTTGGATTGGACAGCACGCCGTCGTCGACCACAAAGCGCAGTTTCGAAAGCTTCGCAGCCTGGGCAGTTGGACCCTTGAACCCGCGCATGGCCCCATCGAGGGCGGCGCAATCGGCCACGGTATGGGCGAAAACGCCCAGGCTGTCGAGCGTGACGGCAAGGGGATGAACACCTTGCATGCTGTAGCGGTCGGTGGAGGCCTTGTAGCCAACCAAGCCGTTGAACGCTGCCGGAATGCGTATCGAACCGGCCGTGTCCGTGCCGATGGCGCCGTTGACAATGCCCCGTTGCACCGCGATGGCCGAACCGGAAGAGGAGCCGCCGGGCACACGGATTTCATCGACCGTGAAATCGGCGATCGGTGTGCCGAAATGCGGGTTCAAACCCAGGCCGGAATAGGCAAACTCGGTGAGGTTGGTTTTTCCCAGTGGGATCATGCCCTGGGCCGTAAGCGCTGCGATGACTGCCGCATCCTCGACGGCCATGGCCGCGTCGACCCGTGTGATGGAGCCGGCCGTTGTACGGCTGCCGACAATGTCCAACAGGTCTTTGACTGCATAGGGGATGCCATCCAAGGCGCTTAGCGCGACGCCTTGCTGCCAGCGCCGGGTCGAGGCGCTGGCATCGTCGAGGGCACGTTGTTCCAGCAGCGAAATAAACACATGCTCCGCGTCTTTCGCCGTCGCCAATGCGGACGCGATCAACTCATCAGGTGTCGTGAGCCCCTGCCTCAATCGCTCGGCGGTTTGCAGCATCGTGATCATGTTGTCTCCCTGTTTGGATGGACGGCGATGCCTGGCGTTCACGCTGGAGACAGCTGGCATTGCCTTTCCTCGACCATCTGCCGGACCAGGACCGGAACCGCGTCGAAGGCGTTGGCGATGGACGCCTCATGGCGCGCGTCGGCAAACTCCTGGTAATCGATGGAGATGGCGTGGGTTTCATTCACGCCCAGGTAGTGCGCGCAGGTCTGGATATGCGTGTCCAGATGATTCATGGTCTCGCGAATGCCGCCAGGACCAAACCCGAACTCACCCCGGGAAGTCAGAATGACCAGCTTCTTGCCACTCATGATGGGCTCCAGCGGGTGGTCGCCGCGCTCCAGATCGAAGGTGAAGGTTTTGCCGATGCGAATCACTTTGTCAAACCAGGACTTGAGCGCGGCCGGCATCCCATAGTTGTACATCGGCGTACCAATGACGATCACGTCGGCGCGGTCGATCTCCTCGATCAGTTCGTCCGAGAGACGGATTTCCTCACGTTTCTGCGGCGTCAGGTGTTCTTCGGGAGTAAAGACCGCGGCAATCCACGCCTCGGTCACGAAGGGGGGCGGATTCAGGCCAACGTCACGGGTGATGACTTGGGCCCCGGCATCGCGCTCAAGCCAGGCGTCGACAAATGCCTGGGACAGTTTACGGCTGAGGGAGCGGTCGGTTCGTGCGCTGGCATCAATATGGAGAAGGGTGCTCATGTGGTTTTTTCCTGCTAAGCCTGGGGCGGAATTACCCCAGTGACGAGAGCAAGTTGGCCACGACGCTCAATCTTTACACCATTGATATTTCTTTGACCTGCGTTAAGTAAAACTCAACCAACGATTATTCTTTTCCGAACGACCCCAGACGTTTCTCGTTTTTGGGTTTGAAGTGGATGCTTCATGTTGGGAAGCAACGTTCAGTTGAGAAAAACTTAATCGGCACGTTTTCTAAAGGGCGCTTTAGTTATCGTCAATTACCTAAATTGGCAGACCTCGCTTTAATGGCTGCGGGCGATACACGTGGTCGCCGCTCAGCGAGGAAAACAATAATGTCAATGCGTCGCGAATCTGAAAAAAGCTTAATCAATGAGGCCAACTACGATGCGCTCGGGCTTGAGCCCGTGCCCGATAGCCATCGTACTTCTACGCCCCTGGATCAGTTCTGGATCTGGGCCGGGGCGAATGTGGCTCCGATCAATTGGGTGCTGGGCGCCATCGGCATCCAACTGGGTTTGAGCCTGCTCGAAACCCTGCTGGTGATCGTGGTCGGCAATCTGTTGGGCGCCGCCCTGTTCGGCGGCATCTGCATCATGGGGCACCGCACCGGGGTGCCTCAAATGGTGCTGTCCCGGCTGGCGTTCGGCCGTCGTGGTGCCTATCTCCCTACCTTCATGCAAGTGCTGATGCCGATGGGGTGGGTGGCCACCAACACTTGGATCGTGCTGGACCTTGCAGTGGCCGCCCTGGACAAAATCGGTATCAGCGGTGGCATGGAACTCAAATACGGCATCGCCCTGGCCGTCATGGTGCTGCAGGTCGGTATTGCCGCCTGGGGCTTCAATGCCATCAAGTGCTTCGAGCGCTACACCATGCCGGCGATCCTGCTGATCATGGTGGTGATGACCGGCCTGGCCTTCACCCATGTGGATATCCAGTGGCAGCGTTCGACGATCGAGGGCATCGGCAAGCTCTCGGCCATGAGCAGCCTGATGACGGCAATCGGGATCGGCTGGGGCATTTCGTGGCTGGTGTACGCCTCGGACTACACCCGCTTTACGCAGAGCGAGCTGTCGGATGGGCAAGTATTTCGCTCGACCTTTCTCGGCATGTTCCTGCCTACGGTGTGGCTGGCATTCCTGGGCGCCGCGATCGCGTCCGCCGGCGCCGGCTCGGACCCCGCGCAACTGATCATTGCGGTCTTCGGCACGATGGCGTTGCCGGTTCTGCTGGTGCTTCTACATGGTCCGGTGGCCACCAATATCGTGGTCATCTACTCGGCGGCGCTGGCGACGTTGTCCCTGGACCTTAGGGTTGCGCGCTGGGTGGTTTCGATGGTCTCGGGCGTGGTGGCGCTGTTCATCCTCTATCTGTTCCTGCAATCGGGCGAGTTTGTGCATGCCTTTGAAAACCTGATGGTGTTTTTCGTGGTGTGGATCAGTCCATGGGCGGGTATCACCTTGGTCGACTTTTTCCTGATTCGCCGGGGCAAAGTCGATGTGAAGTCACTTTATTGCCATCACTCTCGAAGTTCCTGCACTGATGTGAACTGGCGGGGTGTGTTTGCACTTGCGGTGGGTGTATTGGCGGCCTGGTTATTTCAAGTAGGCACCATTAAATCGCTGCAAGGTCCTCTTGCGATGGCATTGGGCGGTATTGATCTTTCGTGGTTGGCGGGGTTCTGCGTAGGCGGCGGTATGTATTACGCATTGCACCGCTCGCGGCGAACTGAAGTTGTTCGCTCGTCAGTCATGGCTAAGTAAACGTAAGTGCTGTGCAACGATTCATTCATCAAAGAGGTTATTGCAAATGTCTCATCTTGAACAAACCAATGTGCTGGCTGCGTTGAACGGCGGCGCCGAGATCGATGGGTTCCTGGGCAACGTCGTGGAGATCGCCATCGTGACCCGTGATCACAAACGCACCATGGACGGCTTGCTCAAGCTGGGGATCGGCCCATGGCGGGTTTACACCTTCAGCCCGGAGAACACCGAAAACCAGACTTACCACGGTGAACCAGCCGACTTTGTCCTGAAGGTCTGCTTCGCCCAATCCGGAAATATGGTCTGGGAGCTGATGGAGCCCGTCTCCGGGCCGACGATTTTTGCCGATTTCCTGGACAAGCATGGCGAAGGCATCCAGCACGTGGCCTATGACTGCAACAACATCCCGTTCGAGGAGCGCATCGCCGAGTTGCAGCGACGCGGTTTCAAATGCGTGCAGTCCGGCTCCTGGATGGGCGTGAATCATTTCGCCTTCTTCGGCACCGAGGCGGATACCACTACCGTATTCGAAACCTATGCCTTCCCTGGCGACTGGGATTACCCGGAACCAGAGTCGTGGTATCCGCCACGGGCATAACCCGCCGCGGCACCACGCAGCTTCGCCTGGGCGTTGGCAGCATCAGCACCCAGGCTTGGCCACTTCGCAACGACACGGGAGTAGAGCCTCATGAACAACGTCCGGATGGATAACATCAGTTGGGTCGACTATGAACGTCGAGTGCAATCGGGGGCGGTGGTCTTGCTGCCCATCGGTGCCACGGAGCAGCACGGGCCCCATTTGCCCCTGGGCACCGATGCCTTGTTGGCCAGTGCAATCAGCGAAGACGTGGCCAGGGAAATCGGCGGCGTGGTAGCCCCGGCCTTGTCCTATGGCTATAAATCCCAGCCCAAATGCGGTGGTGGGCAGCACTTCTGCGGCACTACCAGCGTGGACGGTGCGACCCTGATCGCCATGGTTCGCGATGCCGTGCGCGAGTTTCATCGCCATGGCGTGAAGCGTCTGGTCCTGGTGATCGGGCACTACGAAAACCAGTGGTTCGTGACCGAAGGCATCGAGCTGGCGATGCGTGACATCGGCGCGCAAGCGGGGCTGGAAGTCATGCGCCTTGAGCATTGGGAGTTCGTGAAATCGCAAACCCTGGACAGGATCTTCCCGAACGGCTTTCCGGGCATCGCGCTGGAGCACGCGGCGGTCATCGAGACGTCGATGATGCTGCACTATCACCCGGAGCTGGTGTGCCTGGAGAAGATTCCTGACCACGGGCCGGCTGAGTTCCCGGTCTATGACATGTACCCGACACGAACAGAATGGGTCCCGGCCAGTGGCGTGCTGTCCTCCGCGCTGGGGTCCAGCGCAGAGAAGGGACGCCTATTGGTGGTGGATGTGATCAGTGGCATTGCCCAGGCCGTCCGATCAGAGTTCCGGCTTGCTGCGACTCTGCCGTCGCTCTTCTGAGTGTCGACAGCTCCTGCCGCACTTCGGTGGTCATGGATGAATGGGTCATGTGTTGCACTGTTCGCCACCGGACAGTTGATCAACAGCGTTGTCCCCGTGCAGGCATTTCCAATGGATGGGGTTATTATCTAACCGACTGTATTTAAACGAATAATTACTTGGCATGAATCGTGTTGATAGTGCATTGAGAGGCACCGGGAAAGTGGTGCTGAACCTATCGAGCAGGAGTCACCATGCCACGGGAAATTCGTTTGAATGCCTTCGAGATGAACTGTGTCGGTCATCAGTCGCCGGGTCTTTGGAGGCACCCCAAGGATCGTGCCTGGCAATATAAGGATCTGGACTACTGGACCGACCTGGCCAAGCTGCTGGAGCGCGGCAAGTTCGACGGCATTTTCATTGCCGATGTGATCGGCATCTACGATGTGCTCGGCGGCAATGGCGATGCGGCCATCCGCCAGGCGACTCAGGTGCCGGTCAACGATCCGCTGGCGTTGATCACGCCGATGGCGCTGGTGACCGAACACCTGGGTTTCGGCCTGACTGCTTCGCTGACTTTCGAGCACCCGTATCCTTTCGCCCGCCGCCTCTCCACCCTGGACCACCTGACCAAGGGCCGCATCGGCTGGAACATCGTCACGTCCTACCTCGACAGCGGCGCGCGCAACCTCGGGCAAAAAGCCCTGAGCGACCACGACGCGCGTTACGACTACGCCGATGAATATCTGGAGGTGCTCTACAAGCTGTTCGAAGGCAGTTGGGAGGAGGGCGCCGTGGTGCGTGACCGCCAGCGCGGTATTTTCACTGACCCAAGCAAGGTTCACGAGATCCGTCACCAGGGCACGCATTTCCAGGTGCCGGGCATTCACCTTTGCGAGCCTTCGCCGCAACGCACGCCGGTGCTGTACCAGGCCGGGGCGTCGAGTCGCGGCAAGGACTTCGCCGCCGGGCACGCCGAGTGTGTATTCGTTGCCGCGCCGTCCAAGGTGATCCTCAAGAAGACCGTGGCGGATATCCGTCGTCGCGCCGCCGAGGCCGGGCGTGATCCGCGCAAAGTGCTGATCTTCAACCTGCAAACGGTGATCGTCGACGAGACCGACGCCAAGGCGCAGGCCAAATGGCAGGAGCTGAAATCCTATAGCAGCTACGAGGGCGCATTGGCGCTGATCTCCGGCTGGACCGGCATTGACTTCGGGCAGTACCGACCCGACCAGGTGCTCAAGCACATCCATACCAACGCCATTCAATCGGCGGTGGAAACCTTTTCCACCGCCGACCCGGACAAGCAGTGGACCGTACAGGAACTGGCGGACTGGGTCGGCATCGGTGGTTTCGGGCCGTTGATTGTCGGCAGTGCGCAGACCGTGGCTGACGAGTTACAGGCCTGGGTCGAAGACACCGATGTGGACGGTTTCAACCTGGCTTATGTCCTGGCCCATGAAACCTTCAGCGACGTGGTCGAGTTGCTGGTGCCGGAGTTGCAAAAGCGCGGTGCCTACAAAACCGAATACCGCCCCGGCACCCTGCGCGACAAGCTGTTCGGCGATGGACCGCGACTGCCGGCCAACCACCCTGGCGCGGGCTATCGGGACTTGGGCCGCAAGACCCCGCGGGCCAGCGTAGTTGAGCCGGCCTTGGCCGGCGAGGAGTAACCGCATGAGCATCTACGAACTCAATGCGCCGCTGCCCGACGTGGTCACCGACAGTGCCTTGGTGGCGTTGCAGCGCTGGGCCCGGGAACGGCCGACACAAATTGCCCTGCGTCATCGACGTCTCGGCGCGTGGAAGGCTTGGCGCTGGATCGATGTGCAGCGCGAGGTCGATCGCATGGCCGATGGTTTACGCCAGCAAGGCTTTGGCCCCGGTGCGCGACTGGCACTGAGCGGCGCTTTCGAACCGAGCCTGTTGATCCTGGCGCTGGCCGCCCGCCAATTGGACGGGCACAGCCTGGTGATCGACCGCGACAGCCGCGGTGAAGATTTGCAACGACAGTTGCGCCTGGCTCGCCCGGCGTTTGCCTTCGTCCAGCATCGCGAGAGCGTGTCCCACTGGCTCAACTGCGGTCTGGATCAGCAGTGGCCGCTGCGGCTGTACTCAACCCAGGTCAACGCCGCCGCCAGCGGTTTATGGCAAGTGCAGTCGTTGTCGGTGCTGTTCGTCACGCAGGCGCCGCAGGCCCAGCGCCAGGGTTGGGCACAAGCCGCAGCAGACGAGGTGGTGTGGGTCGATGAAGGCACCGAGTGGCACGAGGGTCTGGGCCATTTGCTCAGCCGTTGGCTGGAGCATGGCGAAGGCCTGGCGTTTCCGGAGACCCGTGAATCGGCGAGCCGCGACCGCCGCGAAATCGCCCCGACTGGCTTGCTGCTGTCCAGCGCACGTGTCGAGTCGCTGGCGGCGGAAATCGAAGCGCGCCTGCCACAGCAGGGCAGTTGGCAGCGGCGCCTGTGCGAATGGACCCTGATTGATCCGCGACGTGGTTTTCGCCGCTGGCTCAAGGCGCGGGTACGGCATCTGCTGGGCTTGCGGCGATTGCGTCGGATCGAGGTGCCGAGCGCGCCGGCCGGCGTCGCAGTGGGCAACCCGACACACCCATCCTGGTTGCATGAATACCTGGAGCGGGCGGCATGAATGCCTTGCTGGAGGTGCGTAACGTGTCGCTGTCGTTCAAAGGCGTAAAGGCGATTTCCGACCTTTCGTTCAGCGTGCGGCTGGGCGAAATCTGCGCGCTGATCGGGCCGAACGGTGCGGGCAAGAGTTCGCTGCTGAACATTCTCAACGGGGTCTACCGGGCCGATGCAGGACAGTTGTTCTTCGCGGCCGAGCCCCTGCGTCGGCCGCATCCGTTGAAGGCGGCCCGGCTCGGTATTGGCCGGACATTCCAGAACAATGCGCTGTTCAAGAAGATGAGCGTGGTGGACAACCTGCTCACCGGCCTGTCGCGTTTCCAGCGCACGTTCTTCCTTGAACAGGCGTTCGGCCTGCCGCGTGCCCGGCGGGAGGCGCGAACATTCGCCGAGCGTGCCGAGCGGGTGCTGGAGTTCCTCGAATTGCAGGCCTGGCGCGATGTCGCGGTGGGCAGCCTGGCCTACGGCCTGCAAAAGCGCGTGGAGCTGGGTCGGGCGCTGATTGCCCAGCCGACCCTGCTATTGCTCGACGAGCCGATGGCTGGGATGAACGCCGAGGAAAAACAGGAGATGAGTCGCTTCATCGCCGACGTCAATCGCGACCTGGGCACCACGGTGATTCTCATCGAGCACGACATTCAGGTGGTCATGGGGTTGTCCAGCCATGTGGTGGTGCTGGACTACGGACGCAAGGTCGGCGATGGCACGCCGGCTGAAGTCCAGGCCAATCCCGACGTGATCGCGGCCTATTTGGGGGCGCCTCGTCCATGAACTTCTTTTTTGAAACCCTGATCGGCGGGCTGTTGGCCGGCACCATGTACTCTCTGGTCGCCATCGGCTTCGTGCTGATCTATAAGGCCAGTGGCGTGTTCAACTTCGCCCAGGGCGCCATGCTGTTGTTTGCCGCGCTGACCTTCGTCAGTTTGCGCGAGCAGGGCCTGTCGTTTGCCTTGGCGCTGGTCTTGACGGTGCTGGTGATGATCATCGGTGCGCTGCTGATCGAGCGGCTGGTGTTGCGGCCGCTGGTCAACCGTTCGCAGATCACCTTGTTCATGGCCACGCTCGGCCTGTCGTTCGTCATCGAAGGCCTGGCCCAGGGATTGATGGGCGCCCAGGTGCGCGCGTTGGACCTGGGCATCGAGGACGTCCCGCTGTTTGTCGGCGAGATCATGGTCAGCCAGTTCGACTTGATCGCCGCCGGAGTGTCGGCGCTGCTGGTGGCGGTGCTGGCCTTGCTGTTCAACAAGACGCGCATCGGTGTCGCCCTGCGCGCGGTGGCCGACGATACCCGTGCAGCGCTGTCGCTGGGCATCAACCTCAACCGCATCTGGCAGATCGTCTGGGCCGTGGCCGGGGTGGTCGGGCTGGTCGCCGGGTTGCTCTGGGGCGCACGCCAGGGCGTGCAGTTCTCGCTATCACTGGTGGTGCTCAAGGCGTTACCGGTGCTGATCATCGGTGGTTTCACCTCGATCGGCGGCGCTATCGTCGGCGGATTGATCGTCGGTGCGGCCGAGAACCTGGCCGAAGCCTATATCGGCCCGCTGGTTGGCGGAGGCATCACGCCCTGGTTTGCCTATTTCCTCGCGCTGATTTTTCTCTACATCCGCCCGGCCGGCCTGTTCGGCGACCGGGTCATCGAGCGGGTATGACCTTATGACCAATCCTGTTGCGACCCTCAACGCCAGCTTCGATGAAGCACCGCTGACCCTCGTGCGTCGCCGCTGGCAACCCGGCTTGTTGGTCCTGCTGCTGGTGGCCTTCGTCGGGTTGCCTTGGTTGGGCAACGACTACTGGCTCAACGCGATTCTGATTCCTTTCCTGGTGCTGTCGCTGGCGGGCCTGGGGCTGAACTTGCTGACCGGCTACACCGGCCAGACGTC
Organism: Pseudomonas fluorescens Q2-87; assembly: GCF_000281895.1. Classification (NCBI taxonomy): domain Bacteria; kingdom Pseudomonadati; phylum Pseudomonadota; class Gammaproteobacteria; order Pseudomonadales; family Pseudomonadaceae; genus Pseudomonas; species Pseudomonas fluorescens. Next base: position 2,477,928 of record NZ_CM001558.1, read on the forward strand.
GGTGGGTGCGGCCGGCTTCATGGCCGTCGGCGCCTTCGCCACTTACGGCTTGCTCTTGCGGGTGCCAGGGCTGCCGCTGGCACTGATCGGCGGTGGCGTGATTGCCGGGCTGGTGGGGCTGGTGTTCGGCATACCCAGTTCGAGGATCAAGGGTTTCTACCTGATGGTTACCACGCTCGCCGCGCAGTTCTTCCTGGAATGGGTGTTCGCCAAGTTTCCCTGGTTCTACAACTACGCTTCGTCCGGCACCATCAGTGCCCCGCGCCTGGAGCTGTTCGGCCACAACCTGAGCACCCCGGTCGGTCGCTACCTGTTGACCCTCAGTTGCGTGGTGCTGTTGACCTGGGTGGCGGTCAACCTGGTACGCAGCCAGGTCGGCCGCAACTGGATGGCGATCCGCGACATGGACACGGCGGCCGCCGTGATCGGCATTCCGGTGGAGCGCTACAAGCGCATGGCCTTCGCCGTCAGTTCCTTTTACCTGGGCGTCGCCGGGGCGCTCTGGGCGTTCGCCTACCTGGGCACGGCCAGTGCCAGCAGCTTCGACATCAACCGCTCGTTCCAGATTCTCTTCATCATCATTATCGGTGGCATGGGCAGCATAGCCGGCAGCTTCATCGGCGCCGCGTTCATCAGCCTGACGCCCATCCTGCTCAGCCATGCGGGGCTATGGCTGTTCAACGGCAACGTCGATGGCGGGCAATTGCAGAACCTGCAAAAAGTTCTCTTCGGCGGCTTGATCGTCTGGTTCCTGATCAGGGAGCCGGAAGGACTGGTGCGCCTGCTCGGCGACCTGCGCGAACGCATCAAGGCCTGGCCGCTGCGGTTCTGATTTCAACTCACCCTGACGGACCTTGACCCAACCCTGGGAGAGGAGTCTCAACCTTTCATAAGAAGTGCATTCCATGCGTAAAATCTTGCCTCGCTTGCTGTTTTCCAGCCTCTTCGTATTGGGTGCCCAGGCCCTGCTACCTGCCGCTACCCAGGCGGCGGCCAACCAGCAATTCTTCCCACTGGCCACCTACCGGGTCGGCGCCTATGCCTCCAGCGGCATCCCGGTTTGGGCCGGCATGATCGACTACCTGCGCTACATCAATGAGGTGGAAGGCGGCATCAACGGCGTAAAACTGGTCTGGCAGGAATGCGAGACCGAATGGACGGCGGAGAAGGGCATCGAGTGCTACGAGCGCTTCAAGAACGGCCTCGATGGCGCACCCGTGGCGATCTATTCGCCCAACGGCGCGCCGGCTGCCTATGCCCTCGCGGACAAGGCCGAAGCCGACAAGATTCCCTTGATCACCCTCGGCTACGGCCGTACCGAAGCCACCGATGGCCGGGTGTTTCCCTATAACTTCCCGGTCATGTTGACCTTCTACAGCGAAGCCTCGGCGTTCATCAATTACGTGGCCGAGCGCGAAGGCGGGTTCGATAAGCTCAAGGGCAAGAAAATTGCCACGGTCTACCACGACTCCGCCTACGGCCGGGAAACCCAGGGACCGCTGGCGCTGCTGGCGCAGAAGTACGGCTTCGAAAACATCCAGATTCCGGTGGCTGATCCGGGCAATGAGCAGGCGGCGCAATGGCGCCAGGTGCGGCAGGTCAAGCCAGACTGGGTATTCCTGCGCACTTGGGGCGTGTCCACCCCGGTGGCGATCAAGACCGCGGCGCGGTTCGGCTTCCCGGTGGATCGCATCGTCGGCGACATCTGGGCCAGCTCCAACGAAGACGTGCTGCCGGCCGGTGAGGCGGGTAAGGGCTATTTGGCCCTGACGCCTTATCCGGGCGGCGCCGAGTTCGACATCCACCGGCGCATTCGTCAGTACATCCTCGATACCGGCAAGAGCGACCTCAAGGATCCGAAGAGCTTCGGCAGCGTGTACTACAACTCCGGCCTGGTGAACGCGGCCATCGCCGTCGAGGCGATCCGCACCGGACAGAAGAAATTCGGCAATCGTCCACTCAACGGCGAAGAAGGCCGCTGGGGCCTGGAGCACCTTGATCTCAACGACGCGCGCCTCAAGGAGATCGGTTACCTGGGGCTGATGCAGCCGCTGAAGTTGTCATGCAGCGACCATGAGGGCGGTGGCGCGGCCAAGGTACAGCAGTGGGACGGCCAACAGTGGAAGCTGATCACCGACTGGGTCCAGGCCGATCGCGCCACGTTGCGTCCGTTGATCGACGCCAAGGCGGCCGAGTATGCGAAGGAAAAAGGTGTGACCGCCCGTGATTGCGCAGCGCAGTAGGCAGCGCATGCTTGGAAAATCCAAAGACAACCGGGCGCCAGTGCGCCCAAGGGGTAGGAAACAATGACCAGTGCGATCCTTCCTGTCACCCAGGGCAACGAGTTGCTGGCGGTAGACGACATCGAAGTGATTTACGACGGCGCGATCCTCGCCGTGGCCGGGGTTTCCCTGCGGGTCGGACAGGGCGATATCGTTGCTCTGCTTGGCGCCAATGGGGCCGGCAAGAGCACCACGCTCAAGGCCATCTCCGGGCTGGTCCAGGCCGACCGGGCGCAAGTCAGCCGGGGCCATATCCACTTCCAGGGCCGCGACACTGCCGGCGTGGCGGCCAATGTGCTGGCCCGCCAGGGCATCGTCCATGTCCTGGAAGGCCGGCATGTGTTCGCCCACCTGACCGTCGAGGACAACTTGCGCAGCGGCGGCTTCCTGCGCAAGCCGACGCGACGTGAGCTGGAGCAGGACCTGGAGCGCATCTATGCCTGGTTCCCACGCCTGAAGACCAAGCGCAAGACCCAGGCCGGGCTGACGTCGGGCGGCGAACAGCAGATGCTCGCCATCGGCCGCGCCTTGATGACCCATCCGCGCCTGGTGTTGTTGGACGAGCCTTCGATGGGCCTGGCGCCGATCCTGGTCGAGGAGATCTTCGCCATCGTCGCTCAGCTCAATGCCCAAGAGGGCATGAGCTTTCTCATCGCTGAGCAAAACATCAATGTCGCGCTGCGCCACGCCAGCTACGCCTACATCCTGGAAAACGGCCGGGTGGTAGGCGAGGGTGGCGGGGCCGAGCTGGCGGCGCGGGAGGATATCCAGCATTTCTATTTGGGAGGCAAGGCCGGTTGATGCGTGACCGACGCACTGTTTGCCCGGCAACAGCGAATCTGCAATTTGCCGCTCCAGAGGCTTTTTCGTGTTGTTGATTGTCTTTCAACCAATTGAAAACAAAGGATTTTATAGGTTGGTACGGGCTGTGCTTAGGCCTAGGAGAACCCGTTACGCATGGAGTAGCACATGACCCAGTCAACGATTTTGGACTTGCCCCAACAGGCCCGCCCGGCGCCCCGCAGCCCGGCCCATATCATCCGCAGCGACGCCGAGGCCATTGAGGTGGCGCAGCGTCTGGCCGAGGATTTCGCTCGCGAAGCGGCGCTGCGCGATCGTGAGCGGCGCCTGCCTTGGGACGAACTCGAGCGTTTTTCCCAGAGCGGATTTTGGGCGATCACTGTGCCGAAAGCCTACGGTGGCGCTGGGGTGTCCTATGTCACCCTCAGTGAGGTCATCGCTACCATCTCTGCGGCCGATTCGTCCCTTGGCCAGTTGCCGCAAAACCATTTGGGCGTGCTCAGCAACCTCGGCCTGACCGGCAGCGAGGAGCAGAAGCAACGCTATTACGCCAAGGTGCTGCAAGGCTATCGCTTCGGCAATGCCTTCTCCGAGGCGCGCAGCCAATACGTCACCACGTTCCAGACGCAGATCCGTTTCGACGCTGACACGGCGGTACTCGACGGCGAGAAGGCCTACTGCACTGGGGCGCTGTTCGCTCATATCGTCCCGGTTGCCGGGGTGGACGAGGCGGGTCATGTGCACATCGCATTGGTTGCGCGCGACGCGGCGGGCCTGACGGTGCTCGACACCTGGGATGGTTTTGGCCAGCGAATCACCGCCAGCGGCCAGGTGCGCATCGAAGGCGTACGGGTGCCTGCCAGCGATGTGGTGCCGGCCGGCAAGGCCTATGAGCAACCCACCGCCGACGGCCCGATCTCGCAAATCATCCAGGCCGCGGTCGACACCGGCATTGCCCGTGGCGCTTTTGCCGAGACCTTGCGCGTCGCCCGCCAGGCACGTCCGTGGGTGGACAGTGGCCTGCAACACGGCTGGCAGGACCCCCTTGGGCAAGCGCTGATCGGTGAGCTGGCCTGGCGCCTGCAAGCGGCCGAGGCGATTTTGCATCGTGCGGCACAGGCAGTCGACCGTGCCGTCGCCGAACCCACCGAGGAGCGGGTCGCCGAAGCGTCGGTTATCGTCGGCCAGGCCAAGGTGCTCTCTACGGAAATTTCCCTGGAAGCCTCCAGCCGCCTGCTGGAGCTGGGCGGCACGCGCAGCGTCTCGGCCAGTCAAGGCCTGGACCGTTTCTGGCGCAACGCGCGGACCCACACCCTGCATGACCCGGTGCGTTGGAAATATCACCTGGTGGGCAACCAGCTTCTCAACGGCGTCAAGCCGCAACGTCATTCCTGGAACTGAGGTATCGAGCATGTCCAACGTACATTCTCAAGGTCGCAGCGACCTGGCCCATGCCCGTCATGTCGAGGCGGCACTGCTTGAATACCTGCGCGGGCAGAGTGCTCGTCACGAGGCGCTGGTGATCGCCGCGGTCGGCGAACTGCGCATCCGCATCGACGCCGCCGATGCCTTGCTTGAACGCGCCGACCAGTCCCAGTCAGCGGCGATTGCCTTTCGCTTGGCGGCGGCCGAGGCGGCGCGCCTGTCCGGCCATCTTTACTTCGAACTGGCCGGCCGTAGCCTGCCGCGACCGCTGCCGGACAGCGCCGAACCGGCGCTGCTGACCCAGCGTCGGCTGTTGGGGGATCATTACCTCAATGGCGCGGCGTTGGCTGATGGGCAAGAAGCTGGATCGAACGGATGAAGCATCCAGATTGAGACCGTATGCGCCACAGGGGATTTGCGTCCAACGCATCCCCCCCTGTGGCACGAGCTTGCGCAAGCGACCTCGCTTCAGCTCAGGCCGAATAACCTTCGTGCGTTACCGTGGAAAAACTTCTCCAGCGCCTCGTCCTTCAACCCCAGTTGCAGGGCGTCTTCGATGCTCTGACGGATCGGGCGGAAGGTGTAGGACGAGCCAAACAGCAACTGATCGGCCAGGTAACCATTGGCGGCCTGCACGTAACCCTCACTCCCCGGCAGGAACAGGTACATGTCCGGCACCAGGTGAACGTTTTCGTAGCGGAACGCGATGCCGAGGGCCTGTTGCACATTGGGCCAATAGCCGTGATAGACGACGATCGCCAAGTCCGGGAATGCGCGGGCGACCGCGGCCAGGCGCGCCGGGTCGTTATAGGTTGGGTTCGGCGTGGTCGGCCCGCTCATCAGGAACAACGGGATGCCGCGCTTTTGCAGGTGCTCGTAGATCGGCCAGTACAGCGCATCGTCGGGATGCCGGGCCGGTTCGGCGAAGCCCGGTTCCAGGTCGATGCCGGCCAGGCCCAGCGAGTCGATGGCCCGGTCGATTTCTGCCAGGGCGCCTTCGATGCCCTGTAGCACCGGCTCCACCGCGCCGATGCCGATCAGTGATGCATGACCGTGGACGATTTCGTGGATGCGCTCATTGGGCAGATGCTGCCCCGGGGTGTGGCGCCCGACCACCACGGCTTTGTCCAGCCCGGCATCACGCACCTCGGCGAGAAAACCCTGTGGGGTCAGCGAACGCTCGAAATGATCATCCGCGCCGCGGGTGCCGACGCGCCGATTGAGCCAGCGCGCCACGTCATGCTCGGGCGAGCCCGGGACGCCACCGAAGAAAGGATGCAGGTAGGCCGGGCGACAGCGCAGGTCGATGATTTTCATGCGACTTTCTCCTGGCCGGCACGCACATCGAAGGCGCCGCCGGTGAAGGCGCCATCCACGGTGACCTTGCCTTTGCCCGGCAGCAACGGAAACACCAGCTCGGCAAAGCGGTACGCCTCTTCCAGATGTGGGTAGCCGGACAGTACGAAGCTGTCGACGCCCAGGTCGGCGTATTCCTGCAGGCGCGCGGCGACGGTTTCTGGATCGCCCACCAGGGCTGTGCCGGCACCGCCACGTACCAGGCCGACGCCGGCCCAGAGGTTAGGCGCCACTTCCAGCTGGTTGCGATCACCGCCATGCAGCGCGGCCATGCGCCGCTGGCCTTCGGAGTCCATTTTGGCGTAGTTGGCCTGGGCGGCGGCGACAGTGGCGTCATCGAGGTGGCTGATCAGTTCATCGGCGGCGGCCCAAGCGGCTTCGCTGGTTTCCCGCACGATCACATGCAGGCGCACGCCGAAGCGCACGCTGCGGCCATGCCTGGCGGCGCGGGCGCGCACGTCGGCGATTTTCTCGGCCACGGCCGCCGGTGGTTCGCCCCAGGTGAGGTAGGCATCGACATGCTTGGCGGCCAGCTCGTGGGCGGCCTCGGACGAGCCGCCGAAGTACAGCGGCGGATAGGGCTTTTGCAAGGGGGCGAAGAAATTCTGTGCGCCCCGGACCTTCAGATGCTTGCCGTCGAAGTCGACGGTTTCGCCTTGCAGCAGGCGGCGCCAGATGGTCAGGAACTCATCGGAGGCTTCGTAGCGCTCATCGTGGGCAAGGAACACACCGTCGGCTTGCAGTTCGGTAGCGTCGCCGCCGGGAACCACGTTGAGCAGCAGGCGACCGCCGCTGGCCTGGTCCAGGCTGGCGGCCTGGCGCGCCGAGGCGGTGGGGTTGCCGAGCGACGTGCGCAGCGCCACCAGCAGCTTGATGCGCTGGGTCACTGGAACCAGGCTGGCGGCGGTCACCCAGGGATCGAGGCAACTGGCACCGGTGGGAATCAGCAGGCCGTCGTAGCCGAGCTGGTCGGCGGCCACGGCGATTTGCCGCATATAGGCGTTGGTCGCCGGTCGGCCACTGCCGGAATGCCCCAAGTAACGGGTATCGCCGGAGGTGGGAAGGAACCAGAAAATATCCAGGCTCATGGGGTTTGATCCTTTTGCTGTTGGGAGTCTGGAAGGGCGCTGGGCCCTTCCGGTATCGCAACGCTTGGCATTTTGGAAGGGTTGGCCGGTCACCCTGTGGCTACGGCTGGGGCCGTTGCGGCGGGCGGGGCATTGCCCGGTTTTTTGTTATCAGATCGACAATTGAATGGCCCGGGTGGGCCGTTCCTGGGTGTCCGGGCGGCGGCGATTGACCACCAATTCGCCAATGGCGATCAGGCGTGCGCGGGTGACGTTGCGACTGAGGCCAAGCAGGTTGGCGGTGCGCACCTGGTTGCAGTGGCAAAAGCGGTAGGCGGCCCGCAGCAGGCTGTCTTCGACTTTCTCGTGAAGGCCGCCGGACTGTTCTTCGAACAATCGGTGAAAGGTCCGCAATAACTGTTCATCGGCGCTTTCGCCGGCGCTTGCCTGTGGCTGTTCCTGGCGTTCGATGCGGATCGGCGACAGGCGCAGGTCGTCTTCCTGCACCAGGCCGTTGCGGCACACCAGAAGGGTGTGGTGGAGGACATTCTCCAGCTCGCGGATGTTGCCTGGCCAGCTGTAGTCCACCAGTTTGCGCTCGGCCTGCGGGGTCAGGCGTACTTCGCCGTAGCCCAGGCGCTGGCAGTAGGTTTTGATGAAGTGGCGCGTCAGCGGCACGATGTCGCCCGGTCGCTCGCGCAGTGGATAGAGTTGCAGACTCACCACATCGAGGCGGTAGTAGAGGTCTTCGCGAAAGTTGCCGGCACTGATGGCCTTGTCCAGTTGCACGTTGGTGGCAGCGACCACGCGCACGTTGATCGCAATGCTCTTGCGTGAACCCAGGCGCACCACCTCGCGTTCCTGCAACACACGCAGCAACTTGACCTGGATGGCCATGGGCAAGTCGCCGATCTCGTCGAGGAATAGGGTTCCGCCGTTGGCTTCCTCGAACCAGCCGGCCTTGGCGGCGAGGGCACCGGTGAACGCGCCTTTTTCATGGCCGAACAGCTCCGCCTCTACCAGCGATTCGGAGAACGCACCGCAGTTGACCGCGACAAAGGGACCGTTGCGCCGGCCGCTGAGGTTGTGGATGTGGCGTGCGACCAGCTCCTTGCCCGTGCCTGTCTCGCCAATGATCAGGACGCTGGCCTCACTGGGGGCGACCTGTTGCACGTGAGCGAGAAGCGCCTGCGATCTAGGGTCTTCGAAGACCTGCGCGGTCGCCCGGATCGAGGTGGCCAATGTCGGCGAAGGTGGAAGGGTCAGCAGTTGCATGGGCATCCCTATGAGTAGAAGGAGGGGGTGGGCCGCGTCTGGCTCAGCGCCCATTCACCCAGTTCGTGGAGTTTGTAATCCACCGGATCGTGCAGGCTCTGGGTGCGCAGGTTGCGCCAGTGGCGGTCCAGGCGCAGCGACGCATGGGTGGCGCGGGCGCCGGTGACTTCGAACAGGCGGCTGCAAATGTCCAGGCCGGTGCGCACGGCAGCGACCTTGGCGGTGGCGATGGACAGCGCCAGTTGCGCGCGTTCCTCGGCGCCCAGGGCATGGCCCTTGTTCCAAGCGGCATCGAGCTGCTCGGCGGCGCGTTCCACCAGCAGGCGCACCCCCTCCAGGCCGACCCAGAACTCGCCGAAGTGGCGCAAAATGTACGGGTCTTCGCTGACATGCTGGGCCTTGGAGCGGAACCACGGTCGACCTTCCTTGAGCGTGTAGTGACGGGCCTCTTCCAAGGCACCTTCGGCAATGCCGAGGAAAATATGGGCGAAGTGCAGTTGCGCGATCAGCGGACGCAGGCAGGCGAAGGGCGTGCTCAGGGGGCCGGGATCGAGCAGCAACTCGTTTTCTTCCACCCGCACCCGTTCGAAGGTGGCGCTGCCGCTGTCGGTCTGGCGTTGGCCCATGTTGTCCCAATCACCGTGCAGGGTAATGCCAGTGCGGCCGCTGGGAATGGCGGCGATCAATAGCTTGCCGCTGGCGCTTTCATCGATGGCCGAGGCGATCAGCATTTCCGAGTCGCTGGCGCCGGAGCAGAAGCTTTTCTTGCCGGAAAACTCACGCCAACCGTCGAAGGTCTTGACCACGGTGCGGGTATCCAGTGGGTTCAACGCATTGCCCCAGAACCAGTTCTTGCGGGCGGTCTGTTCGAACCAGGGCTGCCACTGATCGGGGCGGGAAAACAGGCGCACGGTGGCCAGCATCAAGTGCTGGAAACCGAAGACGTGGGCGATGGAGCTGTCCACCTTGGCAAATTCGCGCACCACGCCGAGGGTTTCGCTCCAGCTGGCACCGAGGCCGCCGAATTGCGTGGGGATGCTCAAGGCCAGCAAGCCGCTTTGGCGGATGGCATCGCGTTGCAGCTTGGGCGTGCCGCCGGCCTCGTCGCGCTCGACGGCGGTTTCAGCGAACTCCGCCGCCAGTCGGCGAGCGGTTTGCAGCGGCGTCAGTACCGTGGGTTGTTGATGGGTTCTCAAGCGATGTCCCTCGCAAAAAGGCCGTCCAGGCAAATGCAGTCGTGATTCATGCGGATTCCTCAGGCGATTTTGCGCAGTGCCTGCGCCTGGCCAGTGAACAGGCGAGCGGCACGTTCGGCGGCCAGTTCGATGCGGGCTTGCAGACCCTGGCTGGCGAGGCGGTAGTCAACGAAATCGGTCTCGCTGGCATAGACGCCGATGGGCAAGGTGAGGGACTGGAAGAAGCTGAACAGCGGACGCAATTGATGATCGAGGACCAAGGCGTGACGCTCACTGCCACCGGTGGCCGCGAGCAAGACCGGCGTGTTGACCAGCGCGTCCTGGCCGACCAGGTCGAACAAATGCTTGAACAAACCCGGATAGGTGCCACGGTAAACCGGCGCGGCGACGACTAGCAGATCGGCCGACTCAATCAGTCGCAGTTCATGCTCGACCGTCTCTGGCAATTCCTTGCGCCACAGTGCAGCGCCAAGCGGACGGGCAATGTTGCCCAGTTCGATCAGGTGGGGGTCGATGACCAGATGCTGACCGAGTTCGCCCAGGATGGCTTCGGTCAATGCCAGTGTGCGCGAGGGGCGGGCGGTACCGCCGGAAACGGCGACGACTTTCAGTGGAGTGCTCATCCTAGGTGTTCCTGTTGGACTGTTGATCGAGGTACAGGGGCTTGAGCAAGGGCCGTACCAAGGTGCGCCGCTCAGTGTTTGCTGGGGGCTGGAGGCGGGGAGTGGGGGCGGGCTGTTGATTTTGCGCAGGGTTTGTTGAGTTGCTGTTGCCCGGCAGACAGTTAGGCTACTGTTTCTGGCGCAACAGCTTCGCGTTCATAAGGCCAAGGAGTGCTTCAAATGCAGCGAGTGGAGTGGCTTGAGCATCAAATCGATCTGCTTCGTTAGGACTGCGTGTGAATCGCTTACTGCGGCCATTGCTCAAGCAGAATCGAGACGAACTTCTCCGCGGCGGGAGACAGAGATGCGCCCCGTCGATAGACCAACCCCAGTGATCGGTTTACCACGGGTTCGATCAGCGGCACGCTGACCAGCGTTGGGTGGTCCCCGGCGGGCATTGCCAGGCTGGGCATCGCCGACACCCCGAGGCCAGCCTCGACCAACCCCAGCGACGTGGACAAGTGCTGCACTTCGTAAAACCACTGCGGACGCCAACTCAGGCCTGACAAGGCGTGATCGAGCAGCATGCGGTTTCCGCTCAGGCGGCCCACCCCGATCAACCGATAATCGCTGAGTTCCGACCAGGTGACGGCGCTACGTTGAGCCAATTCATGGTCCCGTCGGCAGGCCAGCACAAACGGCTCGTTGACCAAGGGCACGAACTCGATGTCCGGATGCTGGCCGCTCATCATGTTGATGCCAAAATCGGCTTCGCCTCGTAGCACCGCCTCCAATCCTTCGTTGGCGCTGAGGTCGAGCAGGCGGATGCGGATCTTTGGGTAACGCTCGTTGTAGAGGCGGATCACCGAAGGCAGGAAATAGAACGCTGCGGTAGGAATACACGCCAGTGTCACCCGGCCGATCTGTCGCTCTGCCAGTTCGCGGATGTTGAGAATCGAGTCATCGAAATCGTCCAACAGGCGCCGCGCCTTGGGCAGGAAGTCACGACCGACGCTGGTCAGGCTGACTTTGCGTGTCGTGCGGTCGAGCAGGGCGGTGCCCAATCCTTCTTCGAGCTTTTTCATCCGTCGGCTCAGGGCCGGCTGGGACAAATGCAACGCATCGGCAGCCTCGTGGAAGCTGCCCAGCTCAGCGATTTTCACGAAAGAGCGAATGTCCTGAAGTTCGTATTCCATGGCCTTTCCCATCGATGTGCGCGATATGTCATGGGTTCATCCTAGGATAATTCTTTTGTGAAACGCAATAATCGCTCCGATCTTTGCATTGGAAACACTTTTTAAACCCTGCCACTCTTGTTCTCAGCACATCAATTGTCCAGATTGATCAACAAGAGTTAATGCTCATGCAACGAATTCCTTGTGTCTTAATGCGCGGCGGTACCTCCAAGGGGCCGGTATTCCTTGCCTGGGACTTGCCTGCTGCCATCGCGGAACGTGACGAGTTGCTGCTGAACCTGATGGGCTCCGGCCATGAGCTGGAAATCGACGGCATCGGTGGCGGTAGCCCGCAAACCAGCAAGGTGGCGATTGTCAGCCCTTCGCTTCACCCTGAGGCGGACGTCGACTATCTGTTTGTCCAGGTCATGGTCTCCCAGCGTCGGGTCGATACCGCACCCAACTGCGGCAATATGCTGTGCGCGGTCGGCCCGTTCGCTATCGAGCAGGGTCTGGTCAAGGCTTCCGGCGACTTGACCTGTGTGCGCATCCGCAACCTCAATACCGGGACCTTTGTGAATTCCGAGGTCCAAACCCCCGGCGGCAAGGTCAGCTATGAGGGCGATACCGCCATCGACGGCGTGCCGGGTACTGCGGCCCCGGTGCAACTGACCTTTCTCGATGCTGCCGGCAGCAAGACGGGGAAACTCTTTCCAACCGGGCAGCCTCAGGATCTGATCGATGGGATTGCGGTGACGTGCATCGACATGGCAATGCCGATGCTGATCGTTGAAGCTGGCCAGCTTGGCAAGCGCGGCGATGAAAGCCCTGCCGAACTGGACGCCGACCAGGCCTTTCTGAAACGCCTGGAGTCCCTGCGACTGAAAGCCGGCCTGGCCATGGGCCTGGGGGATGTCAGCGACAAGGTGATCCCCAAGCCAGTGCTGGTGTCTGCGCCCACCTCTGGCGGGACTCTCCAGGTGCGTTATTTCATGCCGCACAACTGTCACCGCGCCCTGGCGATCACCGGCTCCATTGGCCTTGCGACGGCGTGCGTGACCGAGGGCAGCGTCGTCGCCCAGTTGCTCGGCGGTGTCCGCGAGCCGCGCTTGCAGCAAGTTCGTATCGAGCACCCGAGCGGCGGGATCGATGTCGTATTGTCCTATACCGGCGAGAAGGGTGAGACGATTCGTGCCTCGGTGGTGCGTACCGCCCGCAGGCTTTTTTCAGGTTTCGTCTACGCGACCGCTACCCACCGACTCGCCGGCTAGCCAGGCAGTCCGGGTCGCTTGCATCAGAACAATTCTAAAAATGGGTGATGCCATGAAAGTTGTTAAATCGCTGTACTTTCAGATCATCTGCGCCGTGTTGCTGGGCGTGGTCGTCGGGCACTTCTGGTCGCAACAGGCAATCGCCTTGAAGCCTCTGGGTGATGCCTTCATCAAGTTGATCAAAATGATGATCGCGCCGGTGGTGTTCTGCACCATCGTCACCGGCATTGCCGGCATGAGTGACAAGCGATCCTTGGGTCGCTTGCTGAGCAAGACCATGCTGCTGTTCCTGGCGCTGACGTTGATCAGCCTGATCATCGGCCTGGTGTCGGTCTACCTGTTCAAGCCCGGTGCAGGCATGAATATCGATCCAACCCACCTGAGCACCCAAGGCCTGTCGCAGTACACCGAGTCCGCCGCGAAACTGGGTGTGGTCGAGTTTTTCATGCACATCATTCCCGACACGTTCATTGGCGCATTCGACAAAGGTGAAGTGCTGCCGGTGTTGTTCATCGCCGTTCTCTGTGGCTTTGCCTTGTCGTCCCTGGGCGAGCGCGGCAAACCCGTACTCGATGTGCTGGAGTCGGCTTCGCACATGGTCTTCAAGATATTTTCCTACCTGATGCGCTTCGCTCCGATTGGCGCATTCGGTGCATTGGCCTTCACAGTCGGGCAATACGGCATCACTTCCTTGGGTTCTCTGGCCAAGCTGATCATGACCCTCTACATCGCCTGCGCCTTCTTCGTCTTCGTGGTGTTGGGCGGCATTTGCCGCGCCCATGGCTTCAGCCTATGGAAGTTGCTGCGTTACCTGCGCGAGGAATTCCTGGTGGTGCTGGGGACCTCCTCGACCGAGCCCGTCATGCCGCGCATGCTGGAAAAACTCCAGGCCCTGGGCTGCAAGAGGGGGGTAGTAGGACTGGTGCTGCCCACGGGTTATTCGTTCAACCTCGACGGGACCGCGATCTACCTGTCGCTGGCGGCGGTTTTCATCGCCCAGGCCTGCAACATCGAGCTGACGCTGACCCAGACCATCACCATGTTGGCGATCATGCTGCTGTCGTCGAAGGGCGCCGCGGGGGTGACCGGCAGCGGTTTTGTCGCGCTGGCCTCGACCCTGACGGTCATCCATGACATTCCCCTGGCCGGCCTGGCCCTGTTGATCGGAATCGACCGATTCATGTCCGAGGCCCGGGCACTGACCAGCCTGGCGAGCAACGCCGTAGCAACCGTGGTAATCGCGCTCTCGGAGAATGCCTGCGAGCGTGAAACGCTGTTGAGAACATTGGACGGCAAGCCATCGCCCACAGTGGCCCAGGTGACGGACCAAGCCTGGAATGAGGCAAAAGCCGTCAAACACCTCTAGCGGTCACTGCTGAACCGACATCACGATCTTGTCTCACCAACCCTTCGCCAGGCACACCCGACCGTGCCGCCTGGCGGATGGGCGGCTGTGTGCCCGGGTGTCGGCCAAGCTCACTCATAACAACAAGAGATCTGACTTATGCTCGCTTTACTTGGCTTGGCCATGGTGGTGGTCTTCACGTTTCTGATCATGACCAAACGCTTGTCGCCGATCGTTGCCTTGACCGTTGTGCCGATTGTCTTCGCCGTGATCGGCGGGTTCGGCTCAACCACCGGCAAAATGATGCTGGACGGCCTGAAAATGGTCGCCCCATCGGCGGCGCTGTTGCTGTTCGCGATTCTGTTTTTTGGCCTGATGATCGATGCCGGCCTGTTCGATCCGCTGATTCGCAAACTCCTGAAGCGGGTCAACGGCGACCCGATGAAAATAGCCGTAGGCACTGCGCTGCTGTCGCTGGTGGTGGCGCTGGACGGTGACGGCACGACGACGTACATGATCACCTGCGCAGCGATGTTGCCGCTGTACAAGCGCATCGGCATGAACCCGATGATCCTGGCGACGGTGGCCATGCTCTCACTGAGCATCATGAGCGGCATGACGCCCTGGGGCGGGCCGGCGACGCGGGCCATCGCGGCACTGGGCCTTGATGCCGGTGAATATTTCGTGCCCTTGCTACCGACCATGATTGGCGGTGCGATGTGGGTGGTGTTCACGGCATTCCTGCTGGGCCGTGCCGAGCGCAAGCGCATTGGCAATGTCCAACTGCAGAGCGGCGGCGGTGACTGCTACATCAAGGCAATCATCGAGGACACCCCGCACAAGCGCCCGAAACTGGCCTACGTCAATCTGCTGCTGGTGATCGCCGTCATGACCGCGCTGGTGATGGGGATCATGCATTCGGCAATCCTCTTCCTGATCGGGTTCGTGCTGGCGCTGATGATCAACTATCCGCAGCTGGATATTCAGAAGGAGCGCATCCTTGCCCATTCGGGCAATGCCATGACGGTGGTCCTGCTGGTGTTTGCCGCCGGCATCTTCGCCGGGATTTTTTCCGGGACGAAAATGGTCGATGCGCTGGCGCAAACCCTGGTGGACTGGATTCCACCGTCCTGGGGCCATCTGTTTCCCCTGGTGGTCGCGATTACCAGCATGCCGTTGACCTTCGTGCTGTCCAACGATGCCTATTATTTCGGCGTCGTGCCGATCCTGGCCAACGCCGCCGCAGCCTACGGGATCGATCCGGTCGAAATCGCGCGGGCCTCCATTCTCGGTCAGCCGGTACACCTGATGAGCCCGCTGGTGGCCTCGACGCTGTTGCTGGTGGGCATGGTGGATCGCGATCTTGGCGATTTCCAGAAAGCCACCGTCAAATGGGCAGTACTCACCTCCCTGGTGATTACCACGCTGGCCTTGCTCACCGGGGCCTTGACCCTGTTTTCCTGATTCATCCATCACCTTCGCACTTATGCCTGTCGTGCCTCAATCGAGGCGCGCGCCGGCCTGCGCGCTCAATAACAACAACGAGTAGTTCGACATGACCGGTTTTTTTATCCGTGGGGCTTTGTTTCCAATGCTCGGCCTGTTGCCACTGGCCACCGCCAGCGCCGAGGGATTCATTGACGACAGCAAGCTCAAGCTGCAATTGCGCAACGTTTACTTCAACGAAAATTTCCGTGACGAGCATGGCATGAGCGCCCGAGCGGCAAGGACCGCCAAGAGCGAACGCACCGAATGGGCCCAAGGTTTTCTGTTGGATTACCAGTCAGGTTTCACACCCGGCACCGTCGGTCTTGGTGTCGACGCCCTGGGTCTGCTTGGCGTCAAGCTGGACTCTGGACGTGGCCGCAGCGGCACCGGTCTGCTGCCGGTGCAGGATGACGGTCGCGCAGCCGACGAGTTCGCCAGCGCGGGTATGACCGCCAAGGCCAGGCTGGCCAAGACCACACTCAAATACGGTACCTTGCTGCCCAAGACTCCGGTATTGGTCTACAACGACGCACGGCTGTTGCCCCAGACCTACCAGGGCACGCAAATCAGCAGTACGGACATTGATAATCTGGCGCTCACCGGTGGGCATCTGGAACGTTTCAAACTGCGGGACTCAAGCAACAGCATGCCGATTGTCCCCGATGGATATGCGGGCGATCAGTCAGGGGATTTCAATTATGCCGGTGCCGACTACAAGCTGGGAAAGAACCTCCGGCTGAGCTATTTCTACGGTGAGCTGGAGAACTTCTACCGCCAGAACTTTGCCGGCATCCAGCATGATCTGCCCCTTGGCGCCGGAGTGCTGACCAGCGACCTGCGTTACTTCCACAGCGTCGATTCGGGGACGGCCTACGCAGGCAAGATCGACAACGACATGCTCAGCGGCCTGCTGTCCTATGCGGTTGCCGGCCACACGCTGAGCGCTGGCTACCAGAAACTCAGCGGCGGGGCAGGCTTGCCTTACGTCAGCGGTGCCACGGTCTATTCCTTCAGCAACGTCGGTATCGGCAAGTTCATCGAGGAAGACGAGAAGACCTGGATGCTCGGCTACGGCTACGATTTTGCCCGCCTCGGTGTTCCCGGCCTGACCTTTTCCACTCGCTACCTGAGCGGTAGCGACGGCAAGTCCGATTCCACCGTCAACGAGTGGGAACGTGACGCCGAGATCGCCTATGTGGTGCAGCAGGGCAGCTTCAAGGGCTTGGGCGTGAAGCTGCGCAACTACGTCTACCGCTCGGATTTTTCAAGGGGCCGTGACAGCAACCGGATCTACTTTACCTACGATGTTGCCCTTTGGTAGGTCAGCGCGCCGTGGTGTCCGTCAGCAATAGTCCGGAAGCCAGGGCCAGGAAGCCCTCTACGACTTTGTCGCAGGCCAGGTGAGGATCCTGCGCATTGGCCATCCATAACGAAGCCCCGAGCAGGGCGCCCATGATCAGGCGCGCTGTCGCTTCGGTGTCGACCGTGCGGATCGTCCCCTCATCGAGCAGTCGCTGCAGGCTGCGTTGAGTGCTGCGGATGCAGGCGCTCTGGCTGGGCCACTGCGATGGATCGCCGAGTACGGCGGGTCCATCGAGAAATACGATGCGCTGGATTTCCGGTTCCAGGGACATCTTTATATAAGCGATGGACTCATCGATGAAGCCGTCCCAGGTCGTGGCGGCTTCGTCGATGATCGCTGACAGGCGCTTCACCATTTCTTCATCGATCTGGGCGATGACGGCCTGTAGCAGACCTTTCTTGTCACCGAAATGATGATACAGCGCCCCGCGTGTCAGGCCGGCTTGAGCGGTCAGATCGTCCATCGAACTGTCTGCATATCCTTTCGCTGCAAATGCCTCTCGCGCCGCCTTGATGAGCTTGCCGCGAGTCTCCGTAATCATGTCCGCACGCTTCTGCGCCATCGGTCGACGTCCTCAAAAAAATTTAACATTCATGGCGTATGCGAATTGACATACGTGGCGTATGTCGTATTGTGTCTCACATACGAGGCGTATGCAATCAGCCTGGCGACTTGTTTGCAGGCGCTGGAACGCCGTAAAGCCAGTACAGGATACCGATCGATGCATGAGCAGGGCGACTTCAATGTTTCTCTTTCGAGCCTGGGCGAGGGCAAGACCATTGGGCTGATCGTCAATCCCGTCGCCGGCATGGGTGGGCGCGTGGGCTTGAAAGGCACGGACGGTCCCGATGTGCTGCTCGAAGCGCTGCGCCGTGGCGCGCAGCCAGTCTCAAGCGAACGGGCTTGCCTGGCGCTCAAGCGTCTTGCCGTCTCGAAGGTGCCATTTCGATTGATCACCGGCTCTGGGGCGCTGGGAGAAGAGGCCGCGCGCGCCGCAGGCCTCGACCCTGTCGTGGTGTACCGCTCGACGCCCGGGTCGAACCGGCCAGACGACACGCGCAATGCCGCGCTGGTCATGGCATATGCCTCGGTCGATCTGCTGCTTTTTGCAGGGGGAGACGGCACGGCACGCGATGTGTTGGGCATGGTCAGTGACCGAGTGCCCATCCTGGGGATCCCGACGGGCGTGAAAATGTATTCGGCGGTTTTCGCGACCAACCCGCAAAACGCAGGACACCTTGCGGCGCGATACATCGCCGCAGAGCGCTCGGTGCGCGTTCGCGAGGCCGAGGTCATGGACATCGATGAGGATGCCATGCGCCGCGATCAGGTATCGACACGGCTCTATGGCTACGCGCTCAGCCCTCATGAGCGCCACCTGGCACAAAACGCCAAGGCGGGCTCAGCACCTGATGCGAATCTCGCGCTCGACGCCGTGTCGCGGCAGATCGCTCGCCAAATGAGAGCCGGCTGTCTCTATCTGCTAGGGCCTGGCACAACGACGCGACGGGTCATGAATGCGCTGGGCTTGTCGGCGACGCTGCTCGGCGTGGACGCGGTAATAGACGGCGCTCTCGTTGGTGCCGACCTCAACGAGCAGGCATTGCTCCAGCTCATGGAGGACCACGAAACCCGCATCATCGTCGGCGTGCTGGGGGGACATGGCAGCTTGTTTGGGCGTGGCAATCAGCAGCTCAGCGCCGAGGTCATCCGCAGGGCAGGGCGCGACAACATCATTGTCGTCGCCCCCATGGAAAAGCTGCTGTCGCTGGAGGCCGGCTGTTTGCGTGTCGACACCGGGGACACCGAAGTCGATGCCCTGCTTAGCGGCTACCTGCAAGTGCACACCGGGCCCGAGCGGTCCGTTTTCTTCAGGGTCCGATCCTGATCATTTGTCCCACCCGCAAACCGAGGATAACCCCATGAGCAATCATGTCGCCCACCCCTACATGGCGAACTCCGTACCTGCACTCAAGCAAGCAATGCTCGACTCGATCGGTGTCGACAGCATCGAGGCGTTGTTCCAGCAAATTCCACAGGCTCATCGCCTGCAACGTCCGATCAACCTGCCGCCAACACTGAACGAGAGCGAGTTGCGTCGGCATCTGATCAGCACGCTGTCGAAGAATAAAACCTGCGAGCAGAACCTCAATTTTCTCGGCGCCGGTTGTTGGCAGCATCACGTTCCTGCCGCGTGTGACGAAGTGGTACGGCGCAACGAGTGGTTGACGTCGGTGTTCGGCGAACCGAGCTCTGATCACGGTCGCAACCAAGCCTGGTTCGAATTCTGCAGCCAGCTCGGCGAGCTTTTGAACATGGACCTGGTTGGCCTGCCCGTGCGCAGTTGGGGCTGCGCTGCGGGCCATGCCCTTCGCATGGCCACGCGCATCACCGGGCGCAACGAAGTGGCAGTGGTGCGCGCCATCGATCCGGAACGGCTGTCGATCATCCGCAACTACTGCGAACCCATCGACATGCCCAGCCATATCACCGTGCGGCTCGTTGACTACGATCCGGCAACCGGCCTGCTCGATCTCAGTCACCTACGAGCTTCGATAGGGGCGCAAACGGCGGCGGTCTATTTCGAGACGCCGTCCTATTTCGGCGTGATCGAGCAGCAGGGTGCCGAAATCGCCGCTATTGCCCACGAGGCGGGGGCTGAAGTAATTGTCGGTGTCGATCCCATTTCCCTGGGCGTGCTGGCCGCGCCGATCGATTTCGGAGCGGACATCGTCGTTGGGACCACCCAGCCGCTGGGGGTGCATATGCATTGTGGCGGCGGCGTCAGTGGCTTCATCGCCACGCGGGACGAAGAGCGTTATGCCCACCAGTATCCGACGCTGTTCATCAGCATCGGCGAGACCACGCAGCCCGGCGAATACGGCTTTGGCCTGAGCCTGTTCGAGCAGTCGTCCTATGGCTTGCGCGACAAGGGCAACGATTGGACCGGGCACTCGGTGTACATGTGGGCCATCGCCAATGCGGTCTACATGGCACTGATGGGGCCAAAAGGCTTTGAAGACGTGGGCAATCTCATCCTGCAGCGGAGTCACTACGCGGCGAAGCTGCTGGGCGAAATCCCTGGGGTGCGCGTCACGTTCCCGAGCGGTTTTTTCAAGGAGTTCGTGGTGGATTTCTCCGCAACCGGGCTCAGCGTGAAGGACATCAACAAGCAGCTTCTGGCGCAGGGGATTTTCGGCGGCAAAGACCTGACGCAGGACTTTCCAGAACTGGGGGCTAGCGCCCTCTACTGCGTCACGGAGATTCACACACTGGCGGACCTTGAGCGTCTGGCCGCTGCACTCAAAGGGGTCATCGCACAATGAACACACCACTCAAGCAATACCATGCTCCCGTCTGGAGCGAACCGGTCATTCTGGAAATGGGTTATCCCGGGCGCCGTGGGGTGATTTTTTCCACCGCAGAAGAAGCGGTGCAAGCGGCCGTCGGCAGCGGCGCCGATCTGGTTCCGGCCAAGATGCGCCGTTCGCGCAAACCGGCATTGCCGGAAATGTCCGAGCCCGAGGTGCTGTATCACTATCTGCGCCTGTCGCAGCAGACCCTGGGCATGATGAATATCAGCCTGTTCGGCACCTGCACCATGAAATACAACGCTCAGATCAACGAGGCGACGGCATGGCGGCCGGAAATCACCCACGTGCATCCTTATCAGGACGAGGACACCTTGCAAGGCGCACTTGAAGTGGTGCATGGCATGGACATGATCCTGCGTGAATTGTCCGGGATGGATCAGTTCATTTTCCAAGCGGGTGGCGGTGCCGATGCCGCTTACACCAGTTGCGCGGTGACCCGTGCCTACCACGCCTCCAAAGGCGAGCTGGCGCAGCGTGACGAGATCATCACCACGATCCAGACGCACCCGAGCAGCGCCGCCACTGCCGCCGCTGCCGGCTTCAAGGTCGTCACACTGATGATTGAGGAGAACGGTTACCCATCGCTCGAATCGCTCAAGGCTGCGGTGTCCAATCGCACCGCAGCGCTGATGGTGAACAATCCCGATGACATGGGCGTGTATAACCCCGAGATCCGCGAGTGGGTGCGGGTGGTGCACGAGGCGGGCGGCTTGTGCTTCTACGATCACGCCAACTTCAACGGTGCGATGACCAGGATTCGCGCCCGTGAACTCGGTTTCGACGCATGCATGTTCATGTTGCACAAGACCTTCGGCGCGCCGAAAAGTGGCGTAGGCGGGCCAGCGGTCGGAGCTTATGGGTGCTCGGCGCAGCTCGCGCCTTTCCTCCCGGCTCCGGTGGTGGCATTCGACGGGGAGCGTTATCGCCTCGATCATGATCGCCCGCAGAGCACCGGCAAGATACGCGAGTTCTGGGGCAACGTTCCGGTGGTTCTCAAGGCCTACGCCTGGTCGCGGGCGATGGGCGCAGAAGGCATGGCGCAGGCCTCTGATATCTCCGTCCTGGCCAACAACTACATGGAAAAAGGGCTGTTGGCGATTCGCGGCGTGACCCGGTCTCACCCCGAAGCAACGAGCCCGCGTATGGAGATGACGCGCTACAGTCTCGAGCAGCTCAAGGAAGACACCGGGGTTGACGTCCATGATGTGCAGAATCGCATGAGCGATTTCGGCATCGATCCGATGTGGAGCAGCCATCACCCCTGGCTGGTGCCGGAGCCGTTCACGCCAGAACCGGGGGAAATGTATGGCAAAGAAGCGCTGGATACTTGGATTGCCGTGCTTGCGAGGATTTCCGACGAGGCCTACTCGACCCCGGAAATCGTCAAGACAGCGCCGCATAACCAGGCGATCCACAGGCTAAAGAGTGCCGCCCTGGACGACCCGCAACATTGGGCCATGACCTGGCGCGCGTTCTTGCGCAAAAACAAAAAGCAGGCGAGTTGACCCAGGATCATCCGCGTAGCGGCACCGTCGATCAGGCGAGGCCGCTCATGAAACCTGATCAGAGCTAACAATCAGCCATCGAAGGTAGCAGCATGACAGCACAGGCTGGCGGCCTTCCTACAGGAAAACATCATGTCGATTTTCGAAACGGGCCTGGCGCCCTCGGCGGTCAATCATATGGCTTTGTCGCCACTGAGCTTCATCGAGCGCACGGCCTCTGTGTATGGCCAATACCCGGCGGTGATCCACGGCTCGATACGGCGTAACTGGCAGCAGACGTACGAACGCTGCCGACGGCTCGCCGATGCGCTCAGCGGGCGGGGGATCGGCAAGGGCGATACCGTGGCGGTGATGCTGCCCAACATCCCGGCGATGCTCGAGGCTCATTTTGGCGTGCCCATGATCGGCGCCGTGCTCAATACCTTGAACGTCCGCCTGGATGCCCAGGCTATCGCCTTCATGCTTGAACACGGCGAGGCCAAGGTATTGATCGCCGACCGTGAATTCCACGGTGTTGTCCAGGAGGCGTTGAGTCTGTTGTCGAAACCGCCATTGGTGGTCGATGTCGACGATCCAGAATTCGGCGAAGGCCGCGCCATCAGCCCGCTGGACTACGAAGCGTTTCTGGAGGAGGGCGACCCAGCGTTTGCCTGGCCATGGCCGGACGACGAATGGCAGGCGATTTCCCTCAACTACACGTCAGGCACCACGGGGAACCCCAAGGGCGTGGTCTATCACCACCGTGGGGCCTATCTCAATGCACTGGGCAATCAGATGACCTGGGCCATGGGAAATCATCCGGTGTATCTCTGGACCTTGCCGATGTTTCACTGCAATGGCTGGTGCTACCCGTGGACAGTGACTGCGCTGGCCGGTACTCACGTCTTTCTGCGCCGCGTGGATCCGCAGAAGATTCTCACCCTGATCGGTGAACACCGGGTCAGCCACCTGTGTGGCGCGCCGATCGTCCTGAATGCATTGGTCAACTTGCCGGACGCTTCCAGGGTCACGATTGATCACCCGGTCAGTGCGATGGTGGCCGGCGCCGCACCGCCGGCCAAGGTGATCGAAGCCGTCGAGGCCATGGGCATCAAGATCACTCATGTCTATGGCCTGACCGAGGTCTACGGCCCGGTGACGGTGTGTGCCTGGCACGCGCAGTGGGATGAGCGATCAGTGGACGAGCGTGCGAGGATCAAATCGCGCCAGGGTGTGCGCTACCCGACCCTGGAAGGCCTGATGGTCGCTGATCCGCAAACCCTTCAGCCGGTCGCCTGCGACGGGACCCGCATCGGCGAAATTTTCATGCGCGGGAACACCGTCATGAAGGGCTATTTGAAAAATCCGCAAGCCACCCAGGAAGCCTTCAAAGGCGGATGGTTCCATACCGGCGACCTGGCGGTTCGTCACCCCGACGGCTACGTCGAAATCAAAGATCGTCTCAAGGACATCATCATTTCCGGTGGCGAGAACATTTCCACCATCGAGGTCGAGAACGTTCTCTATCGGCATCCTGCGGTACTGGAAGCCGCCGTGGTTGCCCGCCCTGACGAAAAATGGGGCGAAACGCCCTGTGCCTTCATCACGCTCAAGCCCGGACATCAGGACATCCTGGAGGCGGACATCATCCTGTTCTGTCGTGAGCACCTGGCGGGGTTCAAGCTGCCCAAAACAGTGGTCTTCAGCGAGTTGCCGAAGACATCGACGGGCAAGATCCAGAAGTATGTGCTGCGCGATTGGGCCAAGGCACTTTGAGGCAATCTCTGTAGCGGACCTCAGCCATCTGCCGTTGGGATCAATCCCGCTTCCTGATAACTGAGGACGAGGTCATCGAACAGGCCGATGTCGAGTCGCGTCCGGGCGATGAGTTGGGCGCCGGCGATCGCGGTATAGATGGCGCGGCCGCGCCGCTCGCACACCTGCGGGCTGCCCAACCCGAGCTCGGCCAGCATGCTCGCCAGCCATGCGACGTTCATGTCCGCAAACGCCTTGATCTGGACTTTGACTGTTTCGGGCAGGTCCTCGTATTCCGCTGCCATGAAGCTCGACAGGCATAACCGGTTGCCGTCTTCCAGCGACTTGCGAAAGATCGACGGGTAGCGTTGCAGGCAGTGACGCGGGTCAGGATCGGCCTCGCGTATCGCCTCCAGGAGGCGGGAGGCGTCTTGCCAATAACGTTCGGCGACGGCGGCGCCCAGGTCAGCCTTGCTTGAGAAGTGGTAATAGATACTGGCGTTCTTGATCCCCACTGCCTCGCCGATGCTGCGGAAGTTGATGCCGTTGTAGCCATGCGCCTGAGCGGCTGCCTTGGCAGCTTCCAGGATGGCTTCGCGCGCGTTCTCGGTCACTCTCAACTCCTCGCTGATAGATCTGGTAACGGCGATTCTACTCGCACAAGCGTTTACCTGCCAATTGGAAGGTAGGGGTTGACAGGGTAAAAATGAGCAGCCAAGCTTTGCCTACCAATTGACAGGCAGGTGAAAGAAATGAGCGCTTCAAAACCTCAGCCAGATACCTCGGCAATCCCAATGATGAAAGTCCACGACTGGTTCGATGGCCCGTACCCCGCCCGCGTACGCATTGCCCTGGCGGAAAAAGGCCTGCTTTCGCGCGTCGAATTTGTCCCGGTGGATTTGTGGAAAGGCGAGCACAAGAAACCAGCGTTTCTGGCGATCAATTATTCCGGGACGCTACCGGTGCTGGAGTTGAACGACGGCACGCTCATTGCCGAGTGCACCGCCATTACCCAGTACCTGGATGCGCTGGATGGCAGCCCCACGCTTACCGGCGAAACGCCGGTCGAGAAGGGCGTCATCCACATGATGACCAAACGTGCCGAAATCGAATTTCTCGATGCGGTCAGTGTGTACTTCCATCACGCCACCGCCGGGCTGGGGCCGGAGGTCGAGCTTTATCAGCACCCCGAGTGGGGCGGTCGGATGCGCGACAAGGCCATCCGAGGCATGCACTATTTCGACAACTTGCTCGAAACCCAACCCTTCATTGCCGGCGACAAATTCTCGATGGCCGATATAGCGGTCCTGGGCGGCATGATCTTCGCCTCCCTGGTGAAACTGCCGGTGCCTGAGGAATGTGAAGCCTTGCGCGCGTGGCACGCCCGGATGCAGGAGCGTCCCAGCGTGCAGCAATGGCGGGCGATGGTTGAGCGTGGCGCACCGCAAAACTAGATCGCAGGACGCAGCAGGCCGACCCACTCCTGTACGGTGGGTCGTTGCCATTGACGCTGCGCGTATTCCACCAGCGCGGTGGGCAAGGCGTCGCCGTTGAGTATCAACCGGTTGAGCATCAATGCCAGGTCGACATCGGCAATCGACCATTGGCCGAACAGGTACTCCGGGCTGTCCGCCAGCAGTGCTTGTGCGGCACCGATCAGCTTGCGCGTCGCCGACTCGGCAGCGGGTGATAGAGGCCCGGACTTGAGACCATAGAACACCACCATTGTGGATCGCTCCTGGCGAATGGGCAGCAGGTCACTGCGCAGCCACGCCTGGACTTGCCGTGCCTTCGCGCGCTGCCGGTGGTCTTTTGGGTAAACCGGTATCAGCGGAAAAACATCGTCCAGATACTCAGTGATCGCCGACGACTCGGACA